>NZ_JAKZGP010000100.1 GCF_022549775.1 Belliella filtrata
CTATCTCTAGCAGGTGGGAAAACCTTGAGAGTACCATGGATTATTGTCTCAAACACCTTTATGCTTATCGACGCCAGATTCAAAGAAATTTAAACAGATCCCCAGAAACATGACAAAGTAGGGTTAATATCGAAATGAATCAAAAAGTACCAATTAATTATTCGACTGGCAGCATTCAGTATAAAAATATTACTTTATTACTTGAATCCATCCTTTGAACTCGTGAAGTCTTCCCGCATTGTCTGTACCTCTGAGTACATAGAAGTATGTACCCGCTGGTAATCCATCTGCGCGCCAGTCATTCTGGTAGTCGCTTCGCTCAAAGACATGGTCTCCGTACCTGTTGAAGATCACGATCTCGTTTGTCGCAAACTTGCCAAGACCTTTGATCTCGAAACTATCGTTTCTATTGTCTCCATCTGGAGTAATCACGTTCGGGATAAAGAACGGATTCACCGTATTCACATCTGTATCAGTATTATTCTCTGGACTAACCTCTTCACCATCTGACACCACCGTCACCACATTGGTAATGGTAATTGGATTCGAACTTGGTAGTTCATTCGCTCTTACTTGTACTCGAATCGTCAAGCTTGCCCCTGCAGGGAAGTTTGGAACTGTCCAGGTTACTCGCTGACCATTTGTTGTCGTCGAAGGTTGGATACTAACATCACTCGCTTGGAAACTAGAACTCAAATAGCTAACTCCATTTGGTAAATCATCCGTGATCACTACATTCTCTGCATCTGTCACTCCTTGATTCAACACTTGAATCTCATATTCAAATTCGTCCCCTTCGTAGATTGTCACTCCAAAAGAAGTCTTGCTTACTGACATGTCAACCTCATCATTCAAGATTCGGAAAGTCACAAATGCTTCATCCATGTTACTTGGATTCATCACCTCTGACAACTCATACCTTAATCTATAATCCCTAGCTTCATTTACACCCGGTATCAAGCTCAACTCACCATTTGGATTAATTAAAAGACCTACGATACCATCCAAATCTGTGAAAACAAAGTCCACATTGTCCATAGTGACTGACTGACCGTCTAGCAAATCATTGTCTAATATATTCCCAATCATGCCCCCAAAGCTTACTACAAACTCTCCAAGCTCATCATCAATAGCTAACAGCTCAAGGGGGGCTTGCATCTCAAAACACCTTAATCCAAAATCAGCTCTCAACATCTGCAACTTCTCTGGTGAAATATTGAAATCGTATTGATCTGTAGTTGTCAAACCACAGGCGATAGTGGGATCGCTAATCATTCTTTCTAAAACAAAGTCATTTAATACAGCGACTTTACCTGAATTACCAATGTGCTCTGCTTCCAATTCCATATAGTCATCTATATCAATCGAAACTTGGTAACTCCCTTCTTCCTCTACCATCATAGCGTAATACCCCAACATGTCTGTAGAAATCAAATGCTCAACCCCACTGGGACTTTGAATACGGATGTTGCTTTGGTTTTCTGCATTAGCTATCCCAGCCATTCTAAGCTCCCCTATGTTCTCAGCTCCTTCATAACTACCGTCACCATTAAAGTCTATCCATTCCCATTCCTTCAAAGAGATTGGCTGACCATCTAGCACATTTTTAGTCACCACCCCATCACCATTAGCATCGTACCACTCATTAGGACGACCATCTCCATTCAAGTCATACCACAACAAGCCTCCGATCATCTTCTGCTCGTTCTTTGTATAATGAAACTCATGGCAAGCTTTGGAGGCTGCAGGTAGAATGAATATTTCTTGTGAATTTTGAAGAGGATAAAGCTTCGTATTTGCCATCAAACCGACATCATGTACTTTTATCACATATTCTCCAACTTTTAAATCATCAAAAAAGTAGTCTCCATTATCATCGGTCATTGTAATTAGTCCACTTTCAAGACTGCCACCTTTAGGAACAAGGATAATAGGTACATTTGGTATCCCCTTCTTTTCATTTGACTCAGCACATACTTCAATTACACTTCCCTCCAAAAATAAAGGGGAGAAAACAGCTTCGACAGCTGACTGATTGATTGATTGATTTTTCGAATCGTCACCCTTAGCACTCAAAAATTGGCATGGAAATATCAAACCTGACATGATATGTGTCATAAAAAACAAAAGAAATATGAGGAGTCTAAACCCCATACAAGAAGTCATAAACTTCATTTTGATCATGCCTGAATTTATTTACCCTAACTTTACAAAAAATAATTTTTGTATATCAATTAATGAATCAAATATACAAATTAAAGCACTTAAACATTTTATTGATTCCCAAAAAAACCTACAATATATTTCGGGAATGTTTTGTAGATCTTTTTGAAATGAAAGGTGATATCATTGAAAATTTAAATGAGAAGAATATCACAAAGCAAGACTTAGTGAATTTCCAACTCCCTATCAGTAACAGTTCTCCTTTTTGCAATTGTAACTCGATGAGTTCTGAAGATATAAATTGTAAAGCTACACAGAAATAGAATTCCCGTAACAACAAGGATCAGCATAGAATCACTCAACTGATCAATAGCAGAAACTCCAATGAACAACATCACATTGAACACTAATGCTGTCAAAGCTATCATGCGATGATTGAATCCAAAATAAGACAAGCAATGATGAATATGTCTTTTATCAGCTTTGAAAGGGGATGTTTTATTCCAAATTCTCAACAGGAAAACGCGGAAAGTGTCAAAAATAGGAAAGATCAACAAGGTGATAATGAAAGATACTGGAGTATCAATGTGGAATTCAAACGCAACAGGCAACCCATCATTCACTTTCAGAAATGTGATCCCAAATACAGCCATTACAAAACCTATACTCAAAGAGCCAGTATCCCCCATAAATATCTTGGCAGGACTCCAGTTGTAAATCAAGAACCCTAAAGATCCTCCTAGGAATGAGAAAGCCAAAAAGGAATAGGCATACTCACCTACTAGAAAAAACCAACTACCTAAAACAATGAACATAAATGAAGCAACTACATTAAGCAAACCATCTACTCCATCTATCAAATTAAAGGCATTGGTTAAGAACACGTAAATTAAAATTGTCAAAGGATAAGAAAGGTAGCCTGGTATTTCATAAATCCCTGCCAAACCATAAAGAGAATCTACTCTAAAGCCCAAGACTGTCAAGACAACAGCCGGAAGAATCATCATTGCTAGCTTCCTACTTGCTTTTAAATCATATATATCATCAATAGCCCCAGTGATAGTTATAAAAAAAACGGCTAGCACAGGAAGGAGAAGTTGATCAAATTGAAAAAACATCAAACCAATAAAGGCACTAACAAAAATTGGCACCATAACTCCAATACCTCCAGCAGTTGGGGTAAAAGAGATGTGCATTCTTCGATCATCAATAATGTCGCCAATACCCCTTTCAAGCAAAAATCGAATGAGATAAGGCATTAAGAACCAAGTAAGAATTACTGTTACTGCAAACCCAATAGCTAGTGTCATAACGTTGAATAGTTGGAACACATAAAAGTAAATAGAAAAAACATTAATTACAATTTTTATATTTTAAAATTCATTTAAATGTATTTGAAGTAATTAAATGGGATTTTATTACAACTATATAAAACATATTTAAAGCGCTACATCTGAAATTCCAAAGACAAAAAAGAGAAGCTATTTCTTGATGGGTTCAAACAAATCAATATTCATCATTGAAAGCCAAAATAATTGTTTCTTTTATTGAACATGGTTTTGTAAAGCGCAAATCAATACAGAAAATCCGATCACTATTTGTTAAACAAAATTTGCACTTCCATTTCTCTAGTATTCATTTACCCACTCAAATTCATATAGTCCAAGTTAAAGCTCTCTTTTATCTTCTGAATAAAAGCATGGAAGACTAATTCTAATATTGATAACTTTTTGAACTTGTTTGATGACTTTCTTTTTCTTCAGGCCTTAAAAGATTTCTAACAAATTCAACTAGTGTATAGTGAACAAATAGAGGGCTTGTAGTAAGTGTTCTTTTCAACAATCTCGTACTTTTTAAAGACCTATGAAGCCATTCAAAACCACTTTTTACCATAAAATCAGGAGCACGCTTTGTTGTACCAGCATAAAAATCAAAAACAGCCCCAATGTTACAAATTACATTTACATCTAAAAATTCACGATTTGTCTTTGTCCATTTTTCTTGCTTTGGAGCAGTCATTCCTACGAATAAAAAATCTGGGGTAAAATCATTAATTCTGCCTATCATTTCAGCATTATCAAAAGAAGAAAATTCACTTTTGAATGGAGGTGAATAGCACCCAAATTCTATATTAGGATATTCTTTACGCAACCTATCTTCTATGAGCTTTAAGGTTGAATCTTTTGATCCTAGAAAAAAGCATTTTATTGGTTTGTTTTTGTTACTCTCTAGGATATGAAGAAATACATCATACCCTGCAATTTTTTGAATCTTCGACCTATTGATCAACTTATTAGCAAGCACAATCCCAACTCCATCAGGTAATAAGATTTCAGCTTGCATTAAAGAATCATGAAAAAAATCGTCTTTTAAAGCAACATGATAAGAATGTGGATTGATCGTATTAATTACAAGCCTATTATTAAAATCGATATTCTCTAACTTATCACTAAACACAGAATACCCAAAGAGGTTTACCGTTTTATATTGTTTTAATAGTGTAGGATTCATGACCAATTTAATTGAAATTACAACTCTTGATGTTATTTATCATAAATGTAAATCAAATATTTGAAAAACAAAATACTTAATACAAAAAACATTTTTATGCATTATTGGGTGATTTTAATAAAGTATATATTTGAATTTTAATCCCTAAAAAATAAAACAGATTTTTATACTATCACGCAACCCTAAGAAGACTACACATATAACTGATTAAAAGACACTTGAAAGAAATAAGGAGACAAAAAACTAAAACAGTGACTGATCGAAAAAACACAAAATCATCTGTTTTGTCTTAATAATTTTAATTTTTTTAAAAAAATTAAATAAAAAAAGAAATTAACTTTTTAGAAACATGTCATTAATCACTCAAATAGGTGTATCTATCGAGAATAGATTTAATATTGTAAAAAATTAATCTGTACTTAATGTAACTCGAAAACAAGATTATTCAAAAAAATGCGTTTCAAAAAAAGTTGAAAATTATTTTGAAAATGAATTTTATTTCCATTTAATTATCAGAAATGTTGATCGAAAATAAATCAACCAAAATTATATTCTAAATACATTAACATAAGCTTGAAAACCCAAAAGACAAAATCCCATTGTCAAAAAACAAATTAAAGTTGCGGAAAATATAAATAGGTTATACAGCCTATCTAGAAACAAGTATTTAAGATTAAGTTAAAGTATTTATTGAAAATTGTATCCACATGCAAAGAGTAAAAGTTTTATTGTTTCTATTTATTTTTTTAAATGGGAATACCCCCATAAAAGCAGCCACATTTTATATTTCTTCAAGTTCAGGAAATGATAATGAAACAGCTGCACGTGCACAAAACGAAAATAGCCCATGGAAAAGTATTGATAAGCTAAACAGTATCATGAACAGTCTTTCTCCTGGTGATAAGGTTCTTTTCAAAAGAGGGGATGTATTCTATGGAACAATAAAAATCAATAGACATAATAATTCTAACAACGCAATAGAGTTCGGGGCATACGGAACGGGAGACAAACCTATTATCACTTCTTTTGTTGAAGTAAATGGATGGTCATCCGTTGGCAATGGGGTTTATGAAGCTGAGTTAAGGATTACAGAAATTGAAAAAATAAACGTATTTACGATAGACGAAACTCCTTATGAATTGGGGAGATTTCCAAATTTTGATGGTCCAAACAAAGGTTATCTAAATATAGAATCAACACCAAATAACAATTCAATCATCTCATCAAACTTAAGCGGTAGTTCAAATTGGTCTGGGGGAGAGATAGTAATTAGAAAAAATCCTTGGATCATAGATAGACATAACATAAGTAGTCACTCAAGCACACGAATAAATTATTCAACTAATTCTTCACACTATAATGCGAATAAAGGTTATGGCTTTTTTATTCAAAATCATCTGAACACCTTAGATCAATTTGGTGAGTGGTACTATGATAAAAACAACCAAAAACTGTATGTCTATTTTGGAGATCGGTCTCCGGCAAACCATACAGTGAAAATCAGTAATCTACCTTATTTAATTTCATTTGGTTGGGATATAGGAAACATTACCATAAATGATTTAGACCTCAGAGGAGCAAACACAACAGGAATCAGGATTCAACAAGGAACCAATGTGAAAATTTTAAATACAAACATTTCACTAACAGGCGAAAATGCCATCCTCGGAATTTTATCTCACGATTTAGAAATATCAAACTGTTCTATAAATCATTCACTTAACAATGGAATTCAAATACAAAACTCAACTAGAAATGTAAAAATCCTAAACAATGAAATTAAAAACACTCATGTTTTTAATGGAATGGGCATGAGCGCTGATCTAAATGGACAGGCAATCTATACAACTAATGATTCTCATAATGGCTTAATTGAAAACAATAGAATCTATAACACAGGTTATATCGCTATAAATTTTGGAGGGAATAATACAGTAGTAAAAAACAATTTCATTGATAACTTTTGTATGCATAAATCTGATGGAGGAGGAATATATACCTGGGAAGGGCCTGACAATAAGAATATGAGTGGAAGGGTTGTTGAAGGCAATATCATCGTCAATGGTGTTGGCTATAAGGAAGGAACGCTATATAATGGCACTATTTCACCTACTCCAATCGAAGGAATATACTTGGATGACAACTCTTCGGGAATTGAAATAAAAAACAACACAGTTTCAAACGTCTCAAATAATGGAGTATATTTTCATAATGCTAGAAACATATTGTACGAAAACAATTTAAGTTATAGTTGTCAACAACATGTGCTTTTAAGTCATGACGAGTATGGTGACCCTATCAGAAACATAAAAATTGAGAACAACATTTTTTTCACACCAAATCCAAATGAAAAATTTCTCAAAGTTTTTTCTATTAAAGATGACTTTGAGTATATGGGGAATTTTCATAACAACTATTACATAAATCCATTTGGGAATGATTTCGGTTTCATAAATGAATTTCTTCACCCAAACCTAAATATCGACAGCAAGCTTATGAATTTGTCTTGGTGGGGTAGAGACAGCTCTGGCCATCTTACTCCAAAAGAACATCCCTACCTTGAGGTGCTTGAAAGATCTGAAAACAATCTTTTTAGAAATAAGGATTTTACTGAAAATGTGCAACATACATTTTGTAACGGCAATTGCGATAGGACTTGGAGCAATAACGAATTCTTTCAAGGTGGGCATGTAGTAGTCAACACTAAGGTAAAATCTAAATTCACTTTAGAGACTGGAAGCCTCAAAGAAAATAAATACTATTTGCTGAAATTTACAGCAAAGTCTAATAAAGAAGGTTACATTTCACTCGAGTTCAATGAGAATGTTGATCCTTGGAGATTCTTAACTGAAACAAGGGGTTTTAATATCAGCAAAGATATTCAAGAGTATGAATTCATATTCTACAATAATATAGAAACTAGATCCTCATTTATTACTTTGAAGTCCGAACTGAATGATTTTTCATATGGACTTGATGAAGTTGAACTTTTGGAAATAGAAGTAGATCAGTTTAACGCCGAGGACTTTTTGTTTTTTGAGTATAATAATACCCCAAGTCCCCAAAGATTTCCACTTAGTGGAAGTTATTTGGATGCAAAAAACAACTCCTTTACTTCGGCAATAGAAATTCCACCTTTCTCATCTGCGGCTTTGATTCGATTAAGTACTGAAAAAACTCAAGAACATGAGCCACCTATAATCCAATTCATTTCACCATCAACCGATAGACAATTGTTTGTTGGTGAAAAATTGAAAATTGAAATTGAAGCAGAAAGCAAGTACTCAGAAATTAATATAATAGAAGTTTACGTTGACGAAATTTTAATCAAATCCTTCAAAAATACACCTGAGATTTTTGAACAAGTTTTTGAAGAGGAAGGCGATTTTATTCTCAAGGCCAAAGCAATTGATATCAATGGAATGGAAGCTTTTTCTGAATCATTGAACATATCAGTTTCTCACTCAGAAATTGCACCAACTATCAGCTGGTTATCACCCTCAGATAATGACTTTTTTTTTGAATCAGACCCAATCAAACTAGAAGTCTCAGTAGATTCTGACGAACAAAATATTGAAAACGTTGAATTCTCAATAAATAATAACGTAGTTGGTTTCTCAAACACTTTACCTTATCAAATTTCGTTACCAAATCTACCCTTAGGAAGCCATAACTTGAAAGCAATCGCAAAAAGTTCAAACGGGTTATTTGGAGAAACTGAAATCATTACCATAAATGTCGTAGCAGCTGCAAACATCCCTCCATCAATTATAATATCTTCACCTTCCAATAACTCAACTTTTACTTTTGGAGACGTCATCAGCATCAATACTGAGGCGCAAGATACTGATGGAACTATCACCCAGGTTGAGTTTTTCAACGGAACCTCACACATCGGTATCCTAAGCAGTGAGCCCTTTACCTTTGTATGGGACAATGCACCACTTGGAAATCATTCCATCACAGCCAGAGCTACAGACGACAAAGGTGCTGTCGCAATCTCGTCTCCAATCAATATTCAGGTCAACGAAAAAACTAATATTGCTCCAACTATTAACATTACTTCACCTTCCAACAACTCAACCTTCACTTTTGGAGACGTCATCAGCATCAATGCTGAGGCGCTAGATGCTGATAGAACTATCACACAGGTTGAGTTTTTCAACGGAACCTCACACATCGGTACCCTAAGCAGTGAGCCGTTTACCTTTGTATGGGGCAATGCACCACTTGGAAACCATTCCATCACAGCCAGAGCTACAGACGACAAAGGTGCTGTCGCAATCTCATCACCAATCAATATTCAGGTCAACGAAAAAACTAACATTGCTCCAACTATTAACATTACTTCACCTTCCAACAACTCAACCTTCACT
>NZ_JAKZGP010000101.1 GCF_022549775.1 Belliella filtrata
ATAAATCTTATTAAGGATGTGTGGTAACACCTAAATAAGTGAAAAAAAACGAGCCAAAAAAGCCTGAATACAATTAATTCAGCCACTTTTTTGGCTTTTTTAATTATTCACTTGCGGATTTAAGGAATAAACTAAAAAGAAATGAAATTTCATGATTTATAAACTAATTTTTTAGATGTTTTTTTTATATGACTCGAATTCATGCATAGAAATCAATTGTCAACCTTCATTTTCAACTATTTTGAAAAAATGCTGTAGAAGAAAATTTTATAGTTTTGATTTAATTCAATTTTTTCGATCTTGTTAATGTTTTGAAACACTAGATTTAGCTTTCAAGATTAATTCTATCCTTGCCTAATCATGCCCCAAGAACCACAGCAGTTTCAGTCAATTTTTGATATGATACCCACACCTATATGGGTAGAAGATTTTTCTGAGGTGAAAAATCACCTGATATCAATCGGCCTATTCGATTTGGACGAAAACGAGGTGAGATTTTTTCTTCAAGAAAACTTAGAAATCGTCAATAGCTGTATAGCAAACTTCAAAGTAGTCTCCTTAAATCAAGCTTGCGTCGAACTTCATAAAGCAAAATCGAAAGAGGATTTGCTTAAGAATATGCACAAGATATTCTCATTAGACTCATTGAACACTTTTATAGAGCAATTAGTCTGCATTTGTACCAAAAAGTACTACTTCGAAGGAAAAACTACTGTCAAAACCTTCACCAATGAAATAGTAAGTATTCTTATCAAAAGTAAGGTAATGATAGGCTATGAAGATAGTCTATCTAAAGTAATCGTGACGACGGAGGATATTACTAATCAAGTCATTCAACTTGAAAGTTTGCAACGTAATGATTTTCACTCTAGTAATGAGCGATTTATTTATGCATCTCAAGCGATATCTGATGCTATTTGGGACTGGAATGTAGAAACTGGAGAGGTATTTTGGAGTTCGGGATTTTATTCACTTTTTGGTCATAAACCCGGGATCAGAAAAGAAAAAGAAGATGTTTGGGAAAACAATATTCACCCTAACGACTATCCTTTTATAAAGTCAAGTTTGGATGCGGCCAAGTCAAACCCTAATCAGCTGAAATGGTCTGCTACCTACAGGTTCAGAAAAAATGACGGGAATTATGCCTATGTATCAGAGCATTCTTTGATATTGAGAGACAAAAATGGAAAAGCTGTAAGAATGATAGGTGCGCTTCAGGATATCACTTCTCAAAAAGAGTCTGAAAAATCAATCATTCAAAAGACCAAGTACCTTCAAGTAATTGCAAGCCTTGTGGAGTCGCTCCTATCCTTTGAAAGTTGGGAAAGTGTACTGGTAAGAAATTTGGGCAAAATTGGCGAAGCTTCTGATGTGGACAGGGTTTATTTACTGGCAAATCAGACAATAAAAAACACCAACAAACTCTGTTCGAAAAAACAATATATTTGGTCTAAGCTAGACGAAGAGACGAGCAAGACAACAGATTCAGAGTCTTCATTTAGTTTAGAAGACTTCCCAAATATCTATAGGCAAGCACTCAAAAAGGAAGCGTATAGTATCAAATTATCCAGTGTAGAAAATCCACATCTTAAATCATTTATGGTTGAAAATAGGATACAATCGTTACTCTTGATTCCTATTCATTCTAAAAATACATTATTTGGGTTTTTAGGTTTTGATGAATGCCAGTATGAAAGAGACTGGACAGAAGAAGACATTTCCTTTCTTCAGACGATTGCAAATAACTTTGGAAATGCTATAGAAAAGGAAGACTTTGAATTGTCACTTCAAAAGCTAAATCTTGAGCTGAAAGAAAGCAATCATGAACTTGAGATTTCAAATGGAGAATTAGAGCAATTTGCCTTTGTAGCCTCGCATGATCTTCAAGAACCCCTTCGAATGATTACCAGTTTTTTGTCATTATTAGAAAAGAAATATTCAGATCAACTTGATGAAAAAGCAAAATCCTACATCAATTATGCTGTAGATGGTGCATTTAGAATGCGACAGATTATTCTAGACTTATTGGAATTTTCCAGAGTTGGCGGAAAGTCCAATATTGAAATCACTAGATTTGAATCAGTCCATGCCATCCTTGAAGCTTGCGATTTATTGGCAAAAAAAATCATAGAAACCAACGCCAAGATTAACATGGGAACATTCCCAATCATCCAAACCAATAAAAGTGCCTTCATTCAACTTGTACAAAACATCCTCTCTAATTCATTAAAATATTCGAAAAAAGGCGTCTATCCAGTTATTTCGATAACATCCAAAGACGTTGGGGATTCATGGGAATTTTCAATAGAAGATAATGGTATAGGCATACCCAAAGAATATCACGGCAAAATCTTTAACGTGTTCCAAAGATTACATGATAAAAACACCTATTCAGGTACTGGAATAGGATTGGCTATATGTAAAAGAATTGTGGATCATATTGGAGGACAAATAGGATTAGATTCCAGAGAAAATATAGGAAGTAGGTTTTATTTCACCATACCTAAGCGAGTAAAAGGGCTATAGTGAAAAAACAAGTTCTCAAAATTGCCAATAAACACATTTATCAATTTGATTTAACTTTACATTGAAAGGAATATATAAGTTTAGCATTCTACATAAGCACCCAATTGCTCTTGGTATTTTCGTCTTTATGGTGATTAGTGGACTTCAGTATTTTACTGTAAAAGATTATGAATTAAAAAAAAGAAATGAAAAGCAATACACTAATGAATACGCTTTGCTTATTGAAAAGCAAATTAATTCAGCACTTTCAAATAGCATAGCAATTACAAGGGTTTTAGAATTTCTAGAAATAAGAGATAGTATCTCTTTTGAGGAATTCGAAATAGTTTCAAAAGACTTTTTGGAGACAAATACTTTCATAGACGCAATTCAACTTGTAGAAGGCGGTAAAATAAAATTCACTTATCCTTTGATTGGAAATGAAGCAGCTATTGGTTTTGATATTCTTAATGATTCAATTGCTAAAGTGGATGCAATGACTACCATTGAGAGAAGAAATCTCTATTTCGCAGGCCCTATTGTTTTAAAACAAGGAGGACTGGGGATCGTAGGAAGAAGGCCAATATTCAAATCTGGAGAGTTTTGGGGATTTGCAGCAGTAATAATTAAACTAAACTCTTTTATTCGTACAAGAGAGTTAGAAAATAGTGAATTGTCTAATTTTTATATTCAGCTTTCTATGATCAATAGGGTAACAGGTGAAGAAGAATTTTTTCTCCCAAAAAGTCAGGAAAAATACAATGGTTTTAAAAAAACAGTTTTTATGCGAGACCGAGATTGGATTTTAACAATACAGCTCAAAGAGTCTACTGCATTCCATGAAGTACTTCCATTTATGCTAATACGGATTTTTTTGTCGTTCCTATTAGGCTATATGACTTACTATATCGCTCGGACTCCTTCTATTTTAACAAAGTTACTAGAAGAACAATCTAAAGAAATCAAACAAAGTAATGAAAGATTCGAGTATGTAACTCAAGCTACGTCTGACGCTATTTGGGATTGGAATTTAGAAACAGGAGTAGTCTACAGGACTCCAAATTTTGAAAAACTTTTTGGCTATAAGTTAGCATTGTATCAAGAAAACATGAAATTTTGGCACAGCCTTATTGAAATAGATGAATTGAGGCAACTGCAAAAAGACCTTAGCGATTTTTTGAATAGTAACAGAAAAAATTGGGACGCAAGTTATCGTATACGGACTGCGGATGGTGATTTTGCTTATGTTTTAGAAAAAGGAATTGTCATTAAAAATGAAGAAGAAAAACCTGTTAGATTCATTGGTGCCATAGTAGATGTCACGGAAAGCAAAATCACAGAGATGGAATTGATCCACCTTAGTGAGGAACTGGCACTCAGGGCAAAAAAACTTGAAGCTTCCAATGAGGAGTTGGAACAATTTGCATATATCGCATCACATGATTTACAAGAACCATTGAGAATGATCACAGGGTTTTTAAATAGATTAGAAACCAAGTATACGGATAAACTTGATTCAAAAGCAAAAGAATATATTTATTATGCAACAGATGGTGCCAAAAGAATGAGGCAGGTTATTCTTGACTTATTATCTTACTCAAGAGTAGGTACTTTCACTGAGGAATTCAAAATGGTCTCTGTTGAAGAAGCCTTGAAAGAAGCTATCAAACTGAATAAAAGATTGATAGAAGAAAAATCAGCTCAAATCTCATGGGGAAAATTACCGAATATTTTAATTCAAGAAACGCCATTTGTCCAACTACTTCAAAACCTGATAGGCAACGGCATAAAGTACCACCGTCCCAAAACAATTCCAGAGATTCATATTACATGCTACGAAAAAACAAATGAGTGGAGTTTTGAAGTTTCAGACAATGGAATAGGTATCGAAAAAATTTATTTAGAAAAAATATTTATCATCTTCCAAAAGCTACATCCAAAATCCGAATATGAAGGAACAGGCATTGGGTTGGCAGTATGCAAAAAAATTATTGAAAAATTTGGAGGCGAAATTTGGGTTGAGTCAATACCCAATGAAGGAAGTAAATTTATATTTTCTATTCCTAAAAATTTGACTTAAAATATTTCGAAGCTACTATAAACTATCAATTGTTTCAAAAAATCATTTTGAATTGTGATTTCAACTCCAATTTAGAATCAATATAATTTATTGGGATTTTAGTTAAAGACACCATTTTTTGGTGGTAAATCTTAAGTTTAAAGAAAAACTGCTCAATCTTTTTTGTATATTCACAGAAATCAATTACTCATTGTTTTAAGTGATAAGCTTAAAAAAAGAAGATTTCCAAGTATATGAAAAATGTGCACATTTTATTGGTTGAAGACAACGAAGGAGATATTCTTTTGACACTAGAGGCATTGGAAGAAGCCAAGATTAAGAATACCACAAGTGTAGTAAAAGACGGCGAACAAGCCATTAAGTTTGTAGAAAAAATAGGAGACTATGAAAAATCTATGAGCCCTGATCTGATAATTTTGGATGTAAATCTTCCCAAATTGAATGGTCATGAGGTTTTAGAGTTTCTTAAATCTAATGACAAACATAAGCATATCCCTGTGATCATGCTTACTACTTCATCATCCCATAGAGACATTATGGCTTCTTACAAAAATCATGTCAATTGTTTTATTACTAAACCTATGGAAGCTGAAGATTTTATCAATGCCGTAAAAACCATTGAAACTTTTTGGTTCTCTTTAGTTACCTTACCAAACAATGGCTAAACTTTTATGAAAGACAAATACGAAAACATTAAAGTATTAGTAATAGAAGATAATCCAGGTGATTTTGTTTTGATCTCTGAATATTTAGAAGAGAGCTTTTCAACTTGTGAGATCGAACAAACAAAAACCTGTAAAGAGGCTATTTTAAAAAAAATTGACGATTATGATGTTGTACTTCTGGATCTCAGCTTACCTGATAGAAGTGGTGTTGAGCTTGTCACAACTGTATTGGGAGCAGCCAAAAACACTCCTGTAGTTGTATTAACTGGATATACTGACAAGACTTTTGCAATCAAAACTATAGGAATGGGTACCGCAGATTACCTCCTTAAAGATGAATTGAAGCCAGAGATTTTGCAGATGAGTATCATCTATGCGATAGAGCGTAAGAAAGTATTTAGTCAGTTAGAACTCTCTGAAAAGAGGTATAGAGAACTTTTTCATCTAAGTCCATTACCAATGTATGTATTCAACAAGGAAAATTTCAAATTTCTGGATGTAAATAAAGCTGCCATTTCGCATTATGGATATACCAAGGAGGAATTTCTTGAAATGTCTGTTTTTGACATTAGGCCAGAAGATGAAAAGGAAAAAGTGTATAATCTTATTACAAAAATCAACCCTTCATACCCTGGATACAAAGCTTCAAATATGTCTGGGCTATTTAAACATATCAAAAAAAATGGGGAGGTAATTGACGTAGAAATAAGCTATAACGACCTTGAATACCAAAGCCAAAATGCAATTTTAGTTTTGGCCAATGATGTAACTTTGAAGTATCAATATATTGACGCCATAGAAAAGCAAAATGCGAAACTTAAAGAGATCGCTTGGATACAGTCTCATGTAGTAAGAGCTCCTCTCGCAAGGTTGATGGGACTAATCAATCTTCTAAATGCTACAGAGGAAGAAATCCAAAAAGAAGATCTTAAAGAAATGCTTGTTCATATCATGGAATCTACGGAAGAATTAGACAAAATTATAAGAGAGATCACACTCAAAACTGAACAAATCAATATAGATTCATTTAAATAATCCTTTTTAAAGCTTTATCCGCAACACGCTAACTTGAATCTTTAATCAAATCAACATGTTGCAGATATATATTTGGTAATTAGGGTCTGCTGAAAAACTTACACAGCCAGCTTACTGAAAACCAGCCCAGATTCAAGTCTGGGCTGGTTTTTTACTTTTAACTTTCCTAAGTCAGCTATAATACTATTCACTATTGTCATTTTGAGCATCTCCCATGCTGAAAAACCCAGCCATAGGAGTGCCTCCCCGGCCAATTTGACCAGGTTGAGCACTAAGATGATGGAGGCTATCCACGATTGACTGGTATCTTTGAACCTTGCCCTGATACGGTTCATGCCGTACCCGTTCTTTGCCTGTCCGAATTTCCCTTCTATCGGGTTCCTCTCTCCTGGACTTACGTGGTTTTCCACGGCCTTGGCCGATGGTCTTCCCAATGGTTTGGCCGCCAGTTTTATCCCTTTTTCCTTCAGCCACTTCCTGTTTTCCCTGCTGCAGTACAGCTTGTCAGCAAGAACCTTTGCAGGGTAGAACCCAAACCTTTCCCGGTAATTTTCCAAGTATTCTGTAAGCTGGGAACCCTCGTTGTAAGCATCCCATGATACCTTGTCCAGAAAGGAGTAGCCGTCAACCATGCTCAGGTGAATCTTGGCACCAAACTCCGTCTTTGCCCTTGCTTTTCCTCTCACAATGGGGCGTACATGTGGTTCGTGGATACTCACTATCCTGTCCTCTACCTGATGGGTTTTGTTTTCATACATTTCGAGCTGTTGTATATAAAGCGTCTGGATGATCCAGTATTGGCGCTGCAGCTTATGCTCAAGGGGGAAGGTTTCAAAGACATCAAGCTGCTTTTCTAGCGTGTTGAAGTTTCTTCTGAGGTATTGGAGCTGTGCCTTTATCCCTTTCCTGATTGTTTTTCATGAGGGATTCCTGTTCTGGGCTACTTTCAGGTAGGTTTTCCTCGCTTTCTCCCGGTAAGTCCTGGGCTTTTTGCCTACACGGTTTTTGTAATGGAGTTCATCTATGATTTCCTCTGAGATTTCCCTGGCCTTGTTGAGCAGTCCTATATCAGTAGGGTAGGCAATATCCTGCGGGCAGACAGTGGCATCGAACATGACCTCACCCTTGTGGCTTACTCCTTCTCCTCCTGACGGGCCGTTGTCCTTTTTTTCTTTGTCCAGATTTGAAGCTGACCTTTCCATCGAAAAGCCGTGTATCTTTTCATTCATCTCTGCGATAAGCTCCTCACTCAGCCGCTTTCTGATATCCACAAACAGGGAAGGGTCAAAAGGGGCTTCTTTGGTATAGGAACTGTAGCCAAGAAAATACTGTAAATACATATTCTCTGTAATCTGGGTAACTGTCTCTCTGTCATCAAGATTGAGAATATGCTTGATGATCACTGCCCCGATCAATATGCGTGGGTTCAGTGATGGACGACCAGTCTGCCTTACAGGATTATGTTTGAGAAACAGACCAACGAGTTCATCCCAGGGAATCTGCTTGCTGAGAACAACCCAGCGGTTGTCGGGATCAAGCTGGTTATAAAATGGAGTCTCAAAACCTACTAATGTTAGCTGACTGGGACTGCTGTATTCACTGCGTGGTGCACGCCTTTTGGTTCTCTTTGCCATAATACCTTGCACTTGTACTCCCTGAAAATCAGAAAAAATCCCTGCAATTCCCAACTATTGAAAGATTTTATACTTTATCAGCAGACCCTAATTATTCTATGCAGACGCTTTGATCAGCTTGTCCCATTTCCTAACCAAAACACCCTCACCTACCAAATCAGAAAACAACTCTGCATCATAAAATTCCAATTGGTATTGCAGTTTTGATTTGGGAATTGTTATCCCTAAAGTAATGCTGTCTACAACCTTTCGCTTGTCAGAACCGCTTCCAACCAACCTTACATCTTCGTGGATATTAGTCTGAACATATTTTTCAAGATCAATTAATTTAGCTTGAAAACCTGAATTCCAATTGGCATAAACAAGCTTTTTCGTTGCCGTATCAAGGCCTATGAAATATTTCCCCCTCCAAAAATCCATCGATGACAAATTTAGTCCGTGACTTTTGACGAAGTCATTAATTTCATCCATAGCAGATGACTTTTTCCTTTTTGATTTATTGTATTGATAAATAAAGGGTATAGCAAACCCAATGATAGCAAGTATCGCTATCGAAAGTGTTAATATATCGAAATCGAACATGATTTTTTTCTTGATTAAGGTTGCAAAAAACACAACCAGGTAATAATGTGTTTGAAAATAATACGCACAGTCAATCACCTATGCCAATATGAGAATATCGAATAATCAAGTGAAAACTTAGTCACTTCACCTTCAATACCATCCAACATTTAACTTGTGATTTACCATGCAAATGAACACCACCCTCTATGCTACTTAGAATTCACTTTGAGAATGATTTCAGATTGATGTCACTATTACCAAAAAAAATGAGAAGGGAAGATAAGCTCACGGATACCAAATTTGACAAAAATAGATTTGGTGAGTTTAAAACAGCTTTTAAGTTTTACACCAAAATGCCATTCAAAACCATCTGATCCAATTACATTGAAAGGATCAAATTTGAAATCAAATTTAGCAATCGATCTTAACCCTACTTTGTCATGTTTCTGGGGATCTGTTTAAATTTCTTTGAATCTGGCGTCGATAAGCATAAAGGTGTTTGAGACAATAATCCATGGTACTCTCAAGGTTTTCCCACCTGCTAGAGATAG
>NZ_JAKZGP010000102.1 GCF_022549775.1 Belliella filtrata
TCATGGCAACATATTCAGTGTATTGAATCCAAAATCAATAATAGACCAGTAAGAAAGTTTGATTATCTTAGTCCTATTGAATGTCTAAAGAAAAAATTAGGCGTTGCATTTATGACTTGAACATGGCATTATTGAAAATCGAAGGTTTGGGAAAAAAGCTGGTCTATGCTGGAAATGAGAGTCAAGTTCGTACTGTAGGTAAATTAGTATCTTGGAAAGATTTCCCAAATTGAACCATTTTTGCATATATTTTTTTATAACTTTGATAGCATCGATAGACCAAGAGATGTTTTGAGAATAAAGCTGGAAATTAATAACTGGAATTACCATTTTTCGGAAAGCGATATCACCTATTGCTTAGAATACTTTAATCACCAATATTTTCATATCTATTCAAGCAAAGCTGGTGTGAAGTGCCCCCAGCAAAAATTATTAACAAACTAAAGAATTTAAAAAAGACTCATTTTTATGGGAAGAAAATCAAATAACAAGACAGGTAAAGGCAAGAAGAAAGGCGGCAAAGTAATGGATGCAGCCCAATTAGCTAGAAAAATCCTTAATTTTTTGGATAATCACTTTGGAGAAGAATTCAACTCTAAACAAATCATTAAAAAATTAGAGATTAGGGATGGTGTGACCAAAGGTGGTGTAGAACCTATATTACACAAATTAGCTGCGGCGGGTTCTGTGTCCAAGTCACCTAGGAACTATTTTTCCTCGACCAAGGACCCAGAATTTATAGAAGGAATTGTAGATTATGTCAATCCAAGATTCGCATACATTGTAGCGGACTCAAAGTTTGAAGTGGAAGAGGATATCTTGGTAAAGGAAGCGGATCTGAAGAATGCTTTAGATGGAGACCGTGTACGGATCATGGTGTATCCACTGAAAGGGAATAGCGGTCGGGTAGAAGGGAAGGTACTTGAAGTCCTAGAAAGAAGCAAAGATGAATTTGTAGGAAGAGTGGAGATTTCACCACGTTTTGCTTTTGTAGTACCAGATTTTAGAAAAATGCACCATGACATCTTTGTGCACAAAGGAGATCTTGGAGGTGCTGAGCACAACCAGAAAGTAGTGGTCAAAATGACTGAGTGGAGGGATGGAGATAAAAACCCTACTGGTAAAGTGACTCGTGTACTTGGAAAAGCTGGCGAGCACGAAGTTGAAATCCACTCGATCATGGCGGAGTTTGGGTTGCCATTTGAGTACCCAGAAGAAGTAGTAGCAGAGGCGGAGGAGATTTCAGATCAAATACCAAAATCAGAGATCAAAAACCGAAAAGACTTCAGGGATATTACCACTTTTACGATAGATCCAGCTGATGCAAAGGATTTTGATGATGCCATTTCTTATCAAAAGCTATCAAATGGTAACTACGAAATCGGCGTTCACATAGCAGATGTGACACATTATGTCAGACCTAAGACCAAGCTGGAAAAAGAAGCCTACGACAGGGCTACTTCCGTGTACTTGGTAGATAGAACCATACCGATGCTTCCAGAGAGATTGAGTAATGGCTTATGTTCATTGAGGCCCAACGAAGATAAATTGACTTTCTCATGTGTCTTTGAGATGGATGAATCAGGCGATGTTCTCAAGCATTGGATTGGTCGTACGATCATCCATTCAGATAGACGATTTGCTTATGAAGAGGCTCAAGAGAATATTGACAGTCAGTCTGGAGATTTCTTCGAAGAACTTACCTTGCTAAATGATTTAGCGAAAAAGTTGCGTAAAAGGCGGTTTGACAAAGGAGCTGTGAATTTCGAAACAGTGGAGGTGAAATTCAAGTTAGATGAAAAAGGAACTCCACTTGGTCTGATGGTCAAAGAGCGGAAGGATATCCATAAAATGATAGAGGAGTTCATGCTCTTAGCTAATAGAACAGTAGCCGAGTTTATCTTTGATCGAAACAAAGGAGCAGACACTTTTGTCTACAGGGTACACGATCATCCTGATTTGGAGAGATTGGAGACTTTCTCGAATTTTGCCAAGAAGTTTGGCCATGAGATCAAAGTAGGAGAGGGCAGTAGGATTTCTATGGCCTTGAATAAACTTATGGAAGAGATCCAAGGCAAACCCGAACAGAACGTACTAGAACAATTGGCGATAAGAAGTATGGCCAAAGCCATATATACCATTGAGCCCAAAGGCCACTTTGGATTAGCATTCAAGCATTATACTCACTTCACTTCACCGATCAGAAGGTATCCTGATATGATGGTGCATAGGTTACTTCAGCATTATCTTGATGGAGGGAAATCTCCAGAATCTGAGACCTGGGAAGAGAAAAGTAGACATTCTTCGGATAGAGAAAAGCGTGCTTCTGATGCAGAGCGTGCTTCTATTAAATACAAGCAAGTGGAGTTTATGTCACTGGCTGAAGATAAAGATTACCAAGGAATAGTCACTGGAGTGACAGAGTGGGGCGTGTTTGTAGAGATTAGTGAGACCAAATGCGAAGGAATGGTTAGGGTTCAGGATATGGATGATGACTACTACGAGTTTGATGAAAAAAACATGCGCCTGATTGGCTCAAAAAATAAGAAGATGATCACCTTGGGTGATAATGTTGCTGTGAGAGTGGTAGCAACAGATATAGATAGAAGAACAATAGATTTGGAATTTGCAGATAATGAGTCAAACAACAAGCCCCGTAAGCAGCGATAAGTTGCTTCAATACCTAGAGAATCATATCAGAGAGTATGCTTTTGGTGAAAATCCTTTAGCTCTTTACGAGCCGATCAGCTATATCATGAGTTTGGGAGGCAAAAGGATCCGCCCTTTACTGACTTTGATGGCTTATAGCCTCTACAAAAGTGATGTTTCAGCTGCGCTGACCCCAGCATTGGCAGTAGAAGTATTTCATAATTTCACATTGATGCATGATGACATCATGGATGATGCGCCACTGAGAAGAGGTCAAGCCACTGTACATGAGAAGTGGAATGCCAATACTGCTATACTTTCAGGCGATGTGATGCTAGTCAAAGCATATGAAATGCTTCTCACTGCGCCCGCTGAGAAGTTACCCACTATTTTCAGTTTGTTCAATCAAGCAGCTACGGAAGTTTGTGAAGGGCAGCAGCATGATATGGATTTCGAGAAATTGGATCATGTCTCTGAAGATGCTTACATTGATATGATCAGACAAAAGACGGCTGTGCTTTTAGGTTTTGCACTTCAATTGGGTGCTGTGCTAGCAGATGCATCGGAAGAAGATGGTCAAAAACTCTATGAGTTTGGGGTGAATGTAGGTATAGGCTTCCAATTGATGGATGATTTGCTTGATGTATATGCAGACCAAGCAAAGTTTGGTAAGCAGGTAGGTGGTGATATCATATCAAACAAAAAGACCTTCTTGCTGATAAAGGCCAGAGAGCTTGCTATTGGTGATCAAAAGCAAAGTCTAGACAATTGGATTGCTAAGACGACGTTTGATAAATCTGAAAAAGTGAAAGCAGTCACTGCCATATACAATGAGCTAGGTATCGATAAGCTTACTGCTTCCAAAATGCAGGAGTATTTTGATCGAGGCTTTGCCGTATATGACGCATTGAATGTGCCAAATAGTGAGCATTATAAGCAACTTTTGGAATTAGTGAAAAACCTAGTGAATAGAGAAAAGTAGCACACTGAAAATACACAGCATTTATGATCGAATTATCTACCACCGTGATCATCATTGTGATCACGGTAATCACATCCTATTGGGCTATGCGAAGTCCTACAGTAATTCAAAGATGGATGTTTACGCCCTTTTTGATAGATAAAAGGAACCAATATGATCGATTTATTCTTTCTGGATTTATCCATAAGGATAGCATGCACTTGCTTTTCAATATGTTTACATTCTTCTTCTTTGGAGGTGCAGTAGAGCAGTTTTTGATGTATAGGCTGGGAGTAGGGCTAGGCACAACAGTCTTTATTTTGTTCTATTTATGTGCAATTGTGATTTCGGATATTCCCACTTTTTTGAAGCATAGGAATGATAGCTATTATCAAGCTTTGGGGGCTAGTGGTGGCGTTGCAGCGACAGTTTTTGCTAGTATTATACTGATGCCTTTATCTGATATTTGCCTTTTTGGTATCCTTTGTTTGCCAGGATTTGCCTTGGGTGGCTTGTTTTTGATCTATTCTATCGTACAAGGTAAAAAAGGTAATGATGGCATCAATCATGACGCTCATTTGTATGGAGCACTGTTTGGAATCTTATTTATTTTGATCATTAGCCCAGCATCAGCATCCAATTTTATTCAAGAAATAAAAAACTTCAGGTTGTTCTAGCCTGAAGTTTTTTATTTATGCTTATTGTTTATTTTCCTTTTTGTAGCTGTCTGATGTTTTTGTCAGTGACAGATTTGAGCATTCCGATCCATTGTTCACCTTTTTCTTCTGCGAAAACATCTGGTCCTGGTACACCAACTCGCATTCCAATCGTGGTGGTGGCTTTTGAGCCATTGCCTTCAGCATTGAAATATACGTCTAGGGCATTAATATTTTGTGTAAATCTAGATAGCTTATCGATACTAGCTCTGATTTCAGCTTGTACTTCTTGGCTTACATCAAGACTAGGTGATTGAACATCGATTTTTACTCCCTTATAGTTTTCCGTGTAGTTCATAGGTCTATGTTTATTTTTTGTGGTAAAATATTGAATATATATACGTTTCCTCGGGAATAAAGATTGGCTAAAACTGATTCAATTTCATGATTTTAGGCATTTTTTAACAAAGTGTTTCATTATCAATAAGTTTGAAATTTCAATATGAAGTCATAGTAGTAGATTTTGAGCAAGTGAAAAGCCATACGCAAACTAGCCAAGCCTTAATCAAGATGATGAAAAAGTGATTCCTATAGAAATCTTCTATTGTGTCTCTTTCTTGATACAATTGGTAATAAATAGGACGTGCTAAAAAGCACTAACTGTAGAATAAATTCTTAAAATTTTGATGAAATACCCATTTAGTGAGTATTGTCTGTTTTTTTAGCAAGTCCTTAATGCAAAGAGCCAATCAAACTGTTTGATTAGCTCTTTGTATTTCTTAAAGCTTGATTAATTCAAGCGTAGTTCAGATTTGTATATTTAGAAACTAGTTCGCTTTCTCATAGAGTTTTTCAAGGTGAGGTACACCTGTTTCCATCCATGCAGGTGCAGGCTTACCCATCAAATGGAAGTCAAAATATTCTTTCATTCGTTTCTGGAAGTCTTTTTGATTGGCTTCATTGGTCAGGTGGTGTCCTTCATTTGGGTATGAAAGGAAGATTACTTCTTTCCCCATTCTACGGGCTGCATTATAAAGCTCAAGTCCTTGAGACCAATCTACTGCACCATCTTTTGTACCATGCAAGATCAAGAATGGTGTTTTTATATTTGGAATATGGTACATTGGGTTTTCTCTTTGATAGATTTCGCGATGAGTCCATGGTGTAACCCCATTTCCCATTCTCACTTGTCCTATTTCCATGATACCATGGTGCACTGTCCCAGTACTTGCATAGATGTTGTTGTAGAAACTTTCCAAGTTAGTAGGGGGTGCTCCAGTCACGATACACTTGAACATATCGGTTTGTGTCAGGATGAATGAAGTCTGATATCCACCCCAGCTATGGCCTTGAAGACCGATGTTGTCTTTGTCGGCATACCCAAGCTTTATCAATTCATTGGCCGCAGAAGTAATAGCATCAAGCGAGCTTGTTCCTGGTTTTCCTTCTTCAAATTTGATGTCAGGCATGAATATCAAGTAGCCATTACTTGCATAAGTTGAGAAGTGAGGTCTGTCATCATATACTGGCATGGAGTATTGGTGATGCCTTTCAGACATGGTTTCGTAGAAATAGAAGATCGTTGGATAAGCTTTGCCTTCCTGATAATCTGCAGGGAAAGTTAAAGTTCCTTGAAGCTCATTTCCTCTACCGTCTTTGAAAGAGACTAATTTTCTACTTCCCCATGCATAATCTTTTTGTTGCGGGTTGGCATCTGTTAGTTTATGAGCATTTGAGAACTTCATATCTGCGAGATAGTAATCAGGGAAGTTTACGAATGTCTGTTTGGTGAAGAATACTTTGTCTGATTTTTCAGCTTTTGTTGGCCTTCCATAGCTCATATCTTCATATACTAAAGGAGCAGGTTGGCTTCCGATTTTCAATTCATAGAATCCTTCTTTTTTTGTTTTATCTCCATATGCAGTGAGTATCAATGGTTGCTTGGTGTCTATCCATTCTTCTTCCGGATCCAAAGTGATCTGTCTAAATCTAATTTTTTCAGTATCTCCTATCTTAGTGATGTTTTCAGCTTTTGATCCGTCTAAGGCAAGCATCCAAAGATCATATTTATGATTGAGGATGACGTGTTTGCCATCTTTGCTCCAGCCAGCAACTCCAAAAGTTGGATTTTCGTGGGGGTAAGGATGCTCCATGTCCATGAAAATGACAGCTGCTTTTTCCGAGATATTAGTTTTTTTATCAGTTTGCAAATCATATGCAATGATGGCCGTGTCTTTTTGATACAGATAATACTTGCCATCAGGCGAGCTTTCCAAAGACCTTATTACGAGGTCTTCTATTTTTTTGCGCTCACCTGTTCTGATGTCTACACGGTAAAGGTCTGCAGGAGAGATTCCCCAGTTGACATCACTCAAGTATGGTGTGTCGTCTCTTCCAATTCTGTAATTTGGATGCTTGCTGTCAATTACAAATTTAAGATTATCATCTGCAAGACGTACAAACTTTCCTTCGTTGATATGGAACAAACTATTGTATGTGAAGTTTTTATCTCTGTTAGCTCTTACGATTTGAACAGATTGAATATAATCATCTTTCCAGTGCCAAACATCTACATTTGCAACGGTGTCTTTGCTGAGTTTCTCTTTGATTTCTTGGGCTTTGACCCCAAAACTTATAGTCTTGCCATCAGCACTGAAGCTCAACCTGCCTTTTTCGCTTATCACAAAGTTTTCAGGAAAACCAGATGCGTTTGTGGAAAGTAATTTTTGAACTGGTTTTGTTTCTAAGCTAGTGAATACCAACAGCTCATTGTCCTGATGCATTAGCGAGTCAACACTTGTTCCTTTGAGCACAGCCAATTGATTGCCTTTAGTCGACCATTCTGCTTTTTTGGCTGAGGAATCATCCCAAGTTAAGCTTTGAAAAGTAGCCTTGTCTGTATTTAGAGGCTTGGTGGCAAGATTCTGTAGGTTTAGGACAAATACCCCATTACCGACTTTATCTTCCGCATCAACGAGGTAGGCCAATAGGCTACTTTTCTTGTTGAATGCAAACTCTGCTACATTACCGATGTTGATAGTGGTTTTGTCTGATAGATTGTACAACACTAAATCAGCTCCTTTGATATCTGATTTTGCGTTTTCGGGTTTTTCTTTGTGGACTACCCAAAACCTTCCATCGTTAGAGAATTCCATGCTTTTGGCTCTTTCTACAGAAAAAGTCTTATCAGTCCCTATCGCTTTTACATGAGCTGTATTGGTAACTGGTTTTTTTGCTTTTTTTAGTTTTTCGGTTTCTGACTTGTTTGGTTTGGTCAGGTATGCCAAGAATTTATTGTCAGAGGTGAATTTTGGAGAAAACCCATAAGGAACTTTCTCAATTTTGTCTGTAGAGATTGATTTGATGTGGAGTGTATCGTCTCCGCCATTCGGTCTCAATGCATAGGCAAACCAAGCTCCGTCAGGAGAAGGGGTAGGGGAAATGATCGAAGACCATTGGCTGTAGTCTTCAAGTTGAAGTGGCTTTTGCTGCGCATAGCTGTGGCCAGTACTTAGTAAAGTCAGGAAAATGATAAAGTAATGTTTCAAGCTCATAGGTTATATTCATTTTTTTCTATCCCAATATGGCATGAAAGTGTCTGTGATCAAATGAATATTACACTTGTGGTGAATTGGAAATAATTTGGGTAGATTGGATATGCAATAATTTGATATTAAAAGTATGATAACCTGAATTAGGCAAAAAAAAAGAGAGCTACCCATCAAGGGTAGCTCTCTTTTATGAATAATGGTTGATTCTTATGCTTCTGCAGGAACTACGTTCACGTAAGATTTTCCATCAAATCTCTTTCTGAATTCAACTTTGCCATCAACTGTAGCGAAGATAGTGTGGTCTTTACCCAAACCAACATTTTCTCCTGGATGATGCTTAGTACCTCTTTGTCTTACGATGATGTTTCCAGCGATAACTGCTTCACCACCAAATTTTTTCACACCTAGTCTCTTGCTATGTGATTCTCTTCCGTTCTTGGAACTACCGACACCTTTTTTGTGAGCCATAATCTTTAATGTTTATCGATTCCTAAAGGAAATCTTATAGTGCAATATTTTCGATCAATACTTTAGTGAAGTCTTGTCTGTGACCGTTCTTCTTTTTGTAACCCTTTCTTCTCTTCTTTTTGAAGACAATAACTTTGTTACCTCTTACATGATCAAGTATTTTACCTGATACCTTTGCTCCTGAAAGAAGTGGAGCGCCGATTGACACTGTACCGTTGTCTTCTGCCAACAATACTTGGTCAAATTCCACGGAAGCGCCAGCTTCGCCTTGCAACTTAGGTGCATAGACATACTGATCTTTAGTTACTTTGAACTGCTTACCTGCGATGTTAACGATTGCGTACATAAAATTTGTTTGAAACTATTTTATCAAATTGAGGTGCAAATATACCATTTCTTTTTTAGAATGAAAAGATTTGATAAAAAATACAGCAATTCCGATTTTAAATAATTGAAGTAGTTTGATCAATTTGCTTTAGAAAATAGACATAGGATTCCCATGACCCTGTTTCCAGGGAATTCTTTTTTTTAATTAAACCAGTTTTTGTGTTTTTG
>NZ_JAKZGP010000103.1 GCF_022549775.1 Belliella filtrata
TGGATAAACCAACTTTAAAGCTGATTTTCGTACATTAACATACAAATACGCGTCAATACGCTACAAAGGAGCACAAGACTCCAAATACTTGAATATTGGTCAGTAAATAATGTACCTGAGTAGTTACATTTGCTTAACTAAACGACATTGATACTATATTTCAAATTAGGCTTGCTGCCTTTGCTAACCTTAAACAACAAGTAAAACAACCAAATCCATAGAAATACAACAGTGATCCAAGCTTCGCTAATTACAAAAACAGATAGACCCAAGCCCCACCAGATTGAAGACCTTCTGAAGTCAAGATGAAGTCTGTAAATCAATTCCTCCAATATAGGTGCTAATACAGTAGCTAAGATAGCTACTAACCACTTATGGTCCTTCATTATAGTATCTGTCATATGATCAAATTGATCCATTCCTGCCAAATCCAAAATAATCGCATAAGGAATTACCACAGCAAATGTTATCAATAGCAAACTTATAAATTCCTTACCCTTGATATCTGTATAAGTCTCTGATTGGTACGGGGTTTTAAGAAAGGCAATTAGTTTGGTAAAAGTTTGTATCATCGTCTAGAGTATTTAATATGACAATAGTATTATTTAATTTTTCTCATTTCAACCTTGATCGAAGTGATCAAGAACCTGAAATTTAAGTTTTTACGAATTGTATTAAAAAGGGAAAACTCACCTTTGAGCCCACATTTAAAATTATGTATTATCTTGGTGTTTCTTCAATGAAATGAGGAGAGTAACTGGCTATGAAAAATAGTTAGTTCACCCCCTCAATTATATCCCTCTGAAATTCAAATACTCAAACCCATAATCATGTTTTAAGACATCATTAATGATATTGATTTTTTTTCTAATTGCATCATTATTCTACAACTTCATTTCTGCCACAATCAATTCACAAAGTGCTACTAATTTCTCTCTTCTAGCCTGAAAATCTTCAACAAGATTATTGAGCACTTCAGTAAAACCCCTTTTGCCTGTTTCCAAAAATGAATCTCTATCAATAGCAAAAAAAACTTGATACAACTTATCAAAATCCTTTTTCCCCTCCTCCTCCAATACGTGTCCATTTCCAACTACCCTTAGCAAGCCATCTAAGTATTACTTCCCTTTTTTGCATTCTTATCTATTATTTTAACTTTTCTTGGTATATAAAGTCAAAGACCAAGGGTAGTAACAGATTTTATGAGACATTAAAGACTTTGCAAAGAAGATGAAGTTTATCCAACTGAAATTTTTCTCTTTTCTTCAGTACCAAAACCTTTAATGAGAGCTTACCTCCTTTTCTTTATCACTCCTACTTTTTAATGGTCAATATAGGCAGGCAACCGATAAATATTCATCAAAAATCCAGGAGTCATGTTCATCCCATGATAGAGATAGTACTTTTTCATGTCATAACTTTAGGACTCATACGCTCTTAAATAATTAAAATTAACTTTCTCGGATGGTTCATATTTTTGAATCATCACATTTGATAAACTTAACTTATTGAGAAAACTCAGATTAGCCGAAAAATTGTCCTTCTCCACTAAAGCATTTGTACTAAGACTATCAAGTTTGTTGATAGTTTGTCCATAGTTTTGAGAGATACATAACCATAAGATCGCAATAAGACAAACTGATTTTTCAATGTTCATAATTTCTCTACCAAACGCATTATCTCTTTCAAATGAAGCAATTATAGCTTCTTCTTCAGCTGAAAGCCTTACAACTGGATTATCTTTCCAGAATTTAGGTTTGTATTTGGCTATTTCAAAGCTTTTAACATTCTCGACATTTATATCTTCTCTTCTAAGATTTTTAGGTCTCTGATAAAATTGTACATACGTGAAAAAAATTGAAGAAACATTTGAGGGAAAAACCTCTCCATCTTGAATTAAATCATGTTTGTGAACAACTTTTATAAACGTAATTTCTCCTGATTTATCCGAAAAACTAAATTGAAATGAATGTTTGGGGTTTTCAATTTCGATGATTTTTGATCCTAAATTACCTTATAGCTGGTCTGATCCTAAGGCATGATCTACATTCAAAGAATATTGAGCTAGGGATTTAGGTCTGACCATTTAATGGTTTGAGAGAACACAGACCAAGGGGTGGGTGCCATAAAAAAAGCTGTCCCAATTTACGAGACAGCCTTTTATTTATATATTCGAACCCTTTTTTTAGGGATTGGGAAAGATCTTTTACTCTACCTGATTTCGGAACCTAAAAATGCCAAAATAGCTGACAAATTAGGCAATGCTAATCTCTCTCTAGCGATCTCTGCACCTTTCCTCCCTTTGCGAGATTCTTCTATTTTCTTAAATATGTAGCGCCCTGTTGTCCGTAGCTGCCAAACATGCTTCTTTGAATGCTTCGGTGTAGGTCGGGTGGGCATGGGACATTCTGGAGATGTCTTCTGCCGATGCCCTGAACTCCATCGCCACCACGGCTTCTGCAATCATGTCAGCTACTCTAGGTCCTATCATGTGTACTCCCAGGATTTCATCCGTCTCTGCGTCAGCGAGTACTTTGACCAAGCCATCTGTGTCCATAGAAGCCCTAGCCCTTCCTGAAGCCATAAATGGGAATTTGCCAGTCTTGAACTTGATACCTTTCTCCTTCAGCTGCTCCTCTGTGTAGCCTACGGCTGCCACTTCTGGCCAAGTATACACTACTCCAGGGATCAGGTTGTAATTGATGTGTGGCTTTTGGCCTGCTATCACTTCTGCTACAAATGTCCCTTCTTCCTCAGCTTTATGTGCAAGCATTGCTCCTTTCACCACATCACCTATAGCGTAGATATTAGGCACATTGGTTCTCAAGTGATCATCCACTTCTACTTGCCCTTTATCATTTACCTTGATGCCAGCTGCTTCAGCATTCAAACCATCTGTATAAGGCCTTCTTCCGATAGATACCAAAACATAATCTGCCTTAAGCTCAACCGTTTCACCCTTTGCATTTTCGGCTTTGACGATGACTTCTTTGCCTTTGTTTTCTACTTCTACTACTTTATGCTTCAGGTAAAAGTCAAAACCAAGCTTCTTCAATGACTTCTGCAATTCCTTGCCCATAGTCTTGTCCATAGTCGGGATCAAAGAATCCATGTACTCTACCACAGAAACTTTGGCACCCATTCTTCCATAGACTGACCCAAGCTCCATACCTATAACACCTCCGCCGATTACGATGAGTTTTTTAGGGATTTCATTAAGATTCAATGCTTCTGTAGAAGTAATGACTCTCTTTTTATCCAATTTGATGAAAGGTAAGGTAGAAGGCTTTGAACCTGTGGCGATGATGATGTTTTTGCCCTGAATTTGTTCTGAAGAACCATCATCCTTAGTCACTTTCACAGTAGACTTGTCTACGAAAGATCCTAATCCTTGATACACATCGATTTTGTTCTTCTTCATAAGGTATTGGATACCTTCGACATTTTGCTTGACCACATCGTCCTTTCTGGAAATCATCTGCTTCAAGTCTACCTTTAGGCTGCTAAGGTTGATCCCGTGTGTTTTGAAAGTATGGGCTGCATTGTGATAATGCTCAGATGAATCAAGTAGCGCTTTGGAAGGAATACAACCTACGTTGAGGCAAGTACCTCCAAGTGTAGGGTATTTTTCCACAATCGCTGTTTTCATGCCCAACTGTGCTGCTCTGATAGCGGCTACATATCCTCCCGGGCCGGAGCCAATTACGATTACGTCGTACATTTTTTTAGATATTAGATGCGAGAAACAAGAAGCAAGACCTCAAGCTCGCCAAATTAAAACTTGATTTTATAGAAAAAGGTAATGGGTTATAATTCCCTCTACCTTCTAAATTCATCCTTTCTTATACTCCAAACAATAATCTTGTCGGGTCTTCTAGGAGTTGTTTTACCCTTACTAGGAAGCTTACGGATTCTCTGCCGTCGATGATTCTGTGGTCATATGAAAGTGCTAGGTACATCATTGGAAGGATTTTTACTTCTCCATTGACTGCCATTGGTCTTTCGACGATATTGTGCATCCCTAGGATAGCAGACTGCGGGGCATTGATGATCGGTGTAGACATCATGGAGCCAAAGATTCCACCATTGGTCAATGTAAATGTACCTCCAGTCATTTCTTCGATAGACAATTTGTTATCTCTAGCTTTGGTTGCCAGTCTTACCACTTCTTTTTCGATCTGCTCGAAACTCATCGCTTCTGCATTTCTGATTACTGGTACAACCAATCCTTTTGGTGCAGATACGGCGATAGAAATATCACAGAAATCATTGTAAACGATCTCGTTGCCATCTATTTGTGCATTGACTGCTGGCCACTCTTGTAGGGCTACACATACCGCTTTGGTAAAGAATGACATGAATCCAAGGTTGACCCCATGTTTCTCTTTGAACTGGTCTTTAAATTTCTTTCTTAGCTCCATGATTGGTCCCATGTTCACCTCATTGAATGTGGTAAGCATGGCTGTCTCATTTTTCACAGCTACCAATCTTCGGGAAACAGTTTTTCTGAGAGAGGTCATTTTCTCTCTTCTGCTATCTCTTGATCCAGCTACTTTAGGTGCTGCTTCAACCTTCTCTTCTTTTTTGCTTTCAGCTGGTTTGGCAGCTGGCTTTGGAGCTGGTTTTTCCGCCTTTTCAGCATCTTCTTTGGTGATTCTTCCATCCTTACCTGTTCCTTTGACATCCTTTGGATCTAAACCCTTTTCTGCCAAAATCTTCGCAGCTGCTGGAGATGCATGTCCAGTAGCATAAGTCTCTTTATCAGATGAGCTGCTACTATCACTTTTAGCCGAAGAAGCTGCGTCAGAAGAACTTTCAGAAGAAGCAGGAGCTCCTCCTTCGGTTACTTCGATTTTGCATATCAAGCCACCGATTTCTAAAGTATCTCCTTCTTGAGCTACATGTCTCAAGATACCATTTGCCTCGGCGGGAAGCTCAAAAGTCGCTTTGTCAGAATCCACCTCTGCGATAATCTCATCTAGCTCTACATAATCGCCATCTGCCTTTAGCCAATTGGCCAAAGTTACTTCGGTAATAGACTCTCCTACAGTAGGCACGATCATCTCTTTGACTTCTCCAGTAGCTCCACCACCGTTACTTTTACTTTCTTTTGGCTTATCTCTGTCTTCGTCTGACTTTTCGATCTCAGCACCTGCTTGACCATCTGTATTGATCTCACATATCACAGCACCGATTTCCAATGTGTCTCCTTCTCCAGCTTTGGTAGTCAATACACCCGCAGCTTCAGCTGTCAATTCAAAAGTAGCTTTATCTGATTCTAGTTCACAGATGACTTCGTCCATCTCGACATAGTCACCATCTTTTTTGAACCACTGACCAATAGTAACTTCAGTGATAGATTCTCCCACCGCTGGGACTTTAATTTCTAGGCTCATTGTTTTCTAATTTTTTTCCCCCAAATCGACCCTTGTCCGACTTAAGGTTAATTTAACATGAATTATTTTAAATTAAACCTAAGTCCCAAAATAATATTGGGACCAGGGGATTTATGTTATTTTTAATGCTTTCTTGATGATGTTATTTTGCTCTTCTACGTGGACCTTGTTGTATCCTGTGGCTGGAGATGCACTCATCTTTCTGGCGATCACATCCATAGGTAGCTCTTTCCAAAGCATTCTTAACATGAAATTCCAATACCCCATGTTCTCTGGCTCTTCTTGTACCCACACCACTTCTGCATTCTTGTAAGCTTTTAGGGCTTCTAGAATTTGTGTTTTAGGCAATGGATGTATTTGTTCCACCCTGATGATCGCTACATCTTTCACTTTTTCCTTCTCTCTCACTTCATCCAAATCATAATAAATCTTACCAGAACACAAGAGAACTCTCTTCACATCTTTAGCTTTCACAGTAGTATCAAGTATGATTTCTCTGAACCTGCCTGAAGTAAATTCCTCAATAGGAGACACCACTTTAGGGTGACGTAGGAGTGATTTTGGTGACATGACGATGCATGGTTTTCTAAACTCCCATGTCAACTGTCTTCTAAGCATGTGGAAAAAGTTAGAAGGCTCCGTGATATTGGCAACTACCATGTTGTATTCGGCAGAAAGTTGCAGGAATCTCTCTGGTCGAGCATTGGAGTGCTCTGGACCTTGACCTTCATAACCATGTGGCAGAAGCATCACAAGACCATTCATTTTTTGCCATTTGGACTCTCCAGAGGAGATAAACTGGTCAATCATAGTCTGAGCACCATTAGCAAAATCTCCAAACTGTGCTTCCCAGATCGTCAAAGCATGAGGATTGGCCATGGCATATCCATACTCAAAACCTAATACTGCATATTCTGAAAGCAGGGAGTTATATATACTAAACTTGCCTTTGCTTTCCTTCATTTCATAGAGGAAATTGTAAGGTTTATTTGTGGTAGAATCGTGTACTACAGCATGTCTATGAGAAAAAGTACCTCTCTGCACATCTTGCCCAGTGATCCTAACCGTCTTACCTTCTAGTAGCAATGAACCATAAGCTAGAAGCTCCGCAGATGCCCAGTTCAAAGACTTGGTGTTGAAAAACATGTCCTTTCTTTGCTTCAACTGTATGTCTATTTGCTTGATAGGTTTAAATCCTTTAGGAACTTTGGTGATTGCCTCGGCTACGATTTCGATTTGTTCAGTAGAGATAAAGGTTTCAGGAGACTGCTCAAAGTCTTCTGGATTAGACCTTCTCATAGATTGCCACTCTTGCTCAAACTTAGTAAACTGGTAAGGAAGTGGTTTTTCCTTGACCATGTTCAGTCTGTCCTGAAGCAACTGTCTGAATTCTGCATCCATCTGCTTGGCAATCTTGGCATCGATATCTCCTCTTTCTGTCAATTTTTTGACATAGATTTCTCTTGGATTGGGATGCTTGGAGATGATATTATAAAGCTCAGGTTGGGTGAACTTTGGCTCATCGGACTCATTGTGTCCGTGTCTTCTGTAGCAGACCATATCGACAAAAATATCTCTTTGGAATTTTTGCCTGAATTCAGCCGCAAGATTGGCAGCAAAAACAACAGCCTCTGCATTGTCACCATTGACGTGAATCACTGGCGCATCTATAATCTTGGCCACATCTGTACAGTAGATAGAGGACCTAGCATCGTCAAAGTCGGTGGTAAAACCAACTTGATTGTTGATCACAAAGTGGATCGTACCACCTGTATTGTACCCTTTTAGCCCAGCCATTTGAGTGACTTCATACACTATCCCCTGACCAGCAACGGCTGCATCACCGTGAATCAGAATAGGTAAGGCCTTATTTGAGTCTCCTTTATGCTGTGAGTCAATTTTGGCTCTGATAAATCCCTCTACTACTGGATCTACCGCTTCAAGGTGTGAAGGGTTTGGAGCCAATTTCAAATTCACCTTTTTATCATCTGGAGTGACAATATCGCTAGAATATCCCATGTGGTATTTCACATCACCATCACCCATGGTCAAGTCTGGCTTGGCAGTACCTTCAAATTCAGAGAAAATCTGCTCGTAAGTTTTGCCCATGATGTTGGCAAGGACATTTAACCTTCCCCTGTGAGCCATACCAATCATTACTTCCTCTACTCCCAAAGAAGCACCTTTGTTGATCACAGCATCAAGAAAAGGGATAGTACTTTCACCACCTTCGAGTGAAAATCTTTTCTGTCCAAGATATTTGGTATGCAAGAAATTTTCAAAAACAACCGCTTCATTGAGTTTAGAAAGGATTCTTTTCTTCTCCTCTGTGGCAGGATTAAAGGCAAGTGCCTCTTTCTCGATTTTGGTTTTTAACCAATCAAGCATTTCCGGGTCACGGATGTATAAGTATTCGAATCCCATCGGTCCTTCATAGATTGTTTTGAGGGATTCTATGATTTTTGAAAGTTTGGCAGTACCGATACCTATTTCAATTCCAGCTTGGAATTCGGTATTGAGATCATTTTGATCCAAGCCGAAGTCTTCCAAGTCGATCAGTGCTTTTCTATCTCTTCTCTCTCTTACTGGGTTGGTCTTAGATCTCAAGTGAGCTCTCGATCTGTGCGCATGAATGAGCGCCCTTACCTTAATCTCTTTAGGCAACTGCTCCATGTCCATAATGGTGCCTCTAGTAGCGAGTGCACCATTGGCGGCTGGCTTAGCTTGAGCTGGAGCAGAAACTCCGTCTTGGTCTTCACCATATTGAGCGATTGCGAATTCGAACCCATCAAAAAAAGTCTTCCAGCTTGGGTCAATAGACTCTGGATTGTTTTTGTAATCAGCATATAGCTCATCGATGTAGGCTACATGTGCATTGGCGATATAGGAATATTTATCCATGATTGAGTTTTTGCTAATGTGACAAAGGTATCGACTTCAGAAGTTTTATGAAAACCGTATATTCGTTTATACAAATATAATTGATATTCTACAAGATAAAACCTTAGGAGTAGATTCCGAATAAATCTGTAAAAGGTCTACATACATGCATATGGCAAGGAATTTTATATTGTAAAATAAAAAAATTCGAATGAAAATAAGGATACAAGTGCGTATAAATGAGTACAGTTGTTCTTGATAAAAATTTAAAATAGAGTAGGAAGATAGGGATTACTTCCCTATCTGTCCTCTCACACCACCCTACGTACCGTTCGGTATACGCGGTTCTTTAAGTTTTGATTTTAACCTTTTGGCAGTAGTCGGACAAGAATACATACCCTGCCTGCCTAAGTCTATGTAAGGTAATTGTAGTAGCAAGAATAAAACTATTGGCAATGTGCCAATATCCTTTTCTTGTGTTCGCCCACTCCCAAGCTTTGGA
>NZ_JAKZGP010000104.1 GCF_022549775.1 Belliella filtrata
CTTACCCTAAACCAAATTAAAAGTATCACTCAACCATAAAAAATCCTAGATTGACAAAAAAATGATTCTTTATGGCACTGTATTTATCCAAATCAAAACCAAATTAGAATCCTGCGGATTTTAGGAATCATTTAAATCAACCACTTATATACTTAAAAGCAATAAGCGTAACTATCTAAATGAATGTTATTGGGGTTTAACAGCAATGGCCTTAGGTGATCAACTTATGAAATTGTGCCGACTCTTTGATTACATCTTCCTTAAAACTCCCTGGGCTAAAGTCAGCAAAGGACTTAAAGTCTCGAATAAAATGCATGTGATCAAAATATCCGAAACGATATGCTAATTCACTCCAAGAAACCTTAGGATTACATTCTTTGTATTTGAAAGCTCTAGAAAACCTGATTAGCCTACTGTACAGCTTAGGGGAATGGCCAATTCGCTGTAAAGATATTCGTTCAAACTGTCTCACACTTAGGCAGGACAATGCTGCGACTTCATCCATAGACAAATTTCCATTTGAGGCACTCAAGGCTAACATAGCTTTATCAAAAGGGAGCAATGGTCTCAAATGATTTAACCTTTTTATTAAGAATGATTGAATGATTTCATTCATGCCATCATCAGTTTTTGCTTCCAATAGCATATCCACAAGAATATCAATCTCATTACCTAAAAGCATTCGTGCATCCATATCTAGTTCTCCGATTTGCTCAAGTGGAATCCCTAAAAGACGATACATACCTGCTGGTTTTAGACCTATGGATAAATTTGTATGCTTTCTGCCCAAATCAAGTGTAACAGGCTTTAAGTGTTGTCCAATTAAAATAGCCTCTGATCTACTTTCAAAATCACCTTCATATTTTTTGACTTTGACAGGGTCTTCTAAGCAAAAACAGAGAAACTGAATATGATTAGGCAAAAAAGTATAAACGGATGAAGGACTATTAATGAAATTGAAGTCTATTTTGATAAGAACAATACTTTCCACAAACGCTGCCAAGGATGGATGAGGATTGAAAAACTTAACTGTCATAAATTTAAATTAATAACCTGTCTACCAACACTTAAGATCACTCCCCCTGTAACATCTAAATTTAATAATTAAATTTTAGATTTGCATTTCCCATCCTTAAATAAGTGGTTTTGTCTTAAAGGTGATCTTTACCTTCAAATTCAGCATTTGATGGTACTCCATCAACATAGAATTGAGATGGTCAACTTAGCACTCGACTTGCATTAGTATGTTGTTGATAAAATTCACTCCTTTTTCTCATTCATAACAATCAGAAGTAAGCTCAATAACATCTGACAATTGACTTACAATAATATTTCTTTGATCTGACTTTTTCCTTAAAACAATGTCCTCAATAGGAGCCCAATAGGTTGTATGTTCAAAAGCTATCAAATCAAGTTGAATCCAATATTTCTTTCCATTTGTGCCTTCATAACTTGCATGATAATTTATAATCAAATCATTGGGGTGTAAATAGGGGTGTGAACCTCCTAATAAATTTGGCAACTGGAGATCTGTTGAGATTTCGTTGAACCCATATAGCAATCTGGTATCAAAACTCACACGTGCAATCGTCATAGATTCTTGAGCATTTATGTCCATTCTTTTTTCTACCTGATAAGTTTTGGTCTTCAGACCAAAACGCCCAGAAAGCATTGATGATATTGGACTAAAGTTCAGGTATTCATCAGACCTTGGGAAATCGATATTAGGCTCAATTGTTTCAAGATAAATAGAATCAACCGTAGCTGTTTTTCTATTCTTGGATCCTTCTGCAGCTGTCCCAAATGTCAGGTAGGAACCATCTTGTTGAGCAATGATATAGTGAATCATTTCATCTTCCTTCCCCCAAGATGAATGGTCAAACAACATTCGATGGTTACAAGTATTCAGGTAAACCCAGATTTGGCTGGATTTACCTGATTGATCTGAATAATTATAGATTATAACTTTGTCAAAAAAGAGACCTTCTTCTATGGAGTCATGGGTGGTAAGGGTGATATCTTGTGCAAATGATTTTATCTCAATGATTACCAAAATCAATAAAAACTTCCATTTCATGGTTGACTTCCTATTTGTTAATAAAACCTTTTGAACAAGTGTCCTTAATTTTCATCAATAACCTCAATAGTGAATGCGATCATTGGACCATTATCTACATCGGTGAAGTAATAAATAGGAGGATCTAAAGAAACACCTATTCTTTTGTTATTCGCATCATGAATGTCGTTTTGGAATTTCTCTTTGTTATTGAGTTTGTTAATTACACCTAGCTCATGCAAATATACTTTTCTATGTTGATTACCAAACACAATATCTCTTACAGGTAACTTGTGAGACAAATGTGAATGGGCAGAAATCAATACCCTCTCAGTTTTGCCTTCCAAAGCCGCTCTATTTACTATAAACTCTCTTTTGAAATCAACTTTAATAATGTGTTCTGGTGTGAAATTATTGATTTCTTTAACCGCAGAAGGATTTACACCCACTCCCTTTTTACTTACCTCTACCAGTTGTTTGTCAGTATGTTGATATGTGGCTGGTAGTTCTGCATCTTTGGAGAAGTTATAGAACCTTTTGTTTTTACCCCAAGCTAGGTTCTTCTTGCTATCATAGTAAAACCTTACACTTTTTGTAGTAGCTCTTCCTTTTGGAATATCAAAAACCCTGTTTGGTAAATTCCCTATGCTTTTAATTTCTGTTGTGCCAGATGCTGTTTCTCTATCCGCTCTGATACTGCCTGTTCCATAAAGTGCCAAATCTGGTCTATACACTTTTAATTCACTCAAAAATTCCTTTGGCCAATCGGCTGTTGAGGGTAAGTAGATAAACTTGTAATCAACTCGAATCTTTACAGTTTCATTGCTTTTTTTAGCTGTGGCAGCGACATGGGCTGAACTTGTATTTGTGGTTGCTTTTTTCTCTAAAGCATAGACTAATTTTGGTCGAACTCTATTATTGGTTTTGTAATTCGGATTATCAAACAAAGCGAGTTCAGGGTAATCCCTACCAGTGAACTTTTGAAGTCTTAGGAGTTTAACATTTTTCAAATGATCTGGTGCAACTTCCCAAGTAACCGTCGCTTCAATTACACCTTTAGTGATTGTCCCTGAATAAGTTCCCTGAATTCTTGGGTCAAAAAAATTCATCCTCCCGACGACCTTATTGCCCGTTTGGTGCGCGGTAAATAGACAGGATTCAGTCCCTCTTATCCTATTATAGCTTCCCGAGAAATTATATTTGTCATCAATGCCATTTTGTTGAGCAAAGCTTACCAAACTCCATGATACACCTAATAGGGTCAGGAGAATTAGAAAATTGTTTAAAAGTATTTTCATGATCGTTGTATTTATTGCTATTGATTAAGTGTGGTATAATCTCCAGTTTCGAATCTTATATTGCTTTGAACTGCAATCTGCTGGTTGTTAAATTTGAGTTTTTGGGAAGTTTTGTCAGCTTCGAATTGGTATTTGGTTTTATTGGCCAATTCGATTCTGGAATTAGCTTCTGTGAACCTGCCTGTGGTTCCTTGAATTGATTCGATTAGTGTAAATTTCTTAGTAGTCTTATTGAATCTCAGAATCACAGCCCATTTGAGCGTAGAGCTACTACCACTCAATACAGCGTCTGCATCTACGACAAGGTCATTATTGTTCCGAAAGGACACTTTTCTGATATCGACAGACTCTCCCCTTCTCAATGGAATGCTCCTTTTGGCTACCATATCCCTCAATTCTTGTGGAGAAACTGATCCCTGGAGAATCCCATCAAGATTGTATATTTCCAACTTATCTGTATTGACAGCACCTGACCTGTGGACTTTAGCTACCATACTTGCATCAGGAGAAATACTAAAAGAAATTGGGGCTGATGCTGGATAATTGGTGATCTTTCTAAACTGATTACTAACGGCATTGGGTGGATTTCCTGATAGCTGTATGTACCCAAGCTCTCCCTTGTTGTCCAATACCACGTATGTTTTTCCCTGGTTATTTGAACTAGCATTCCTAAGTGCATCTGATAAATTGTTTCTATTGAATTCACCTTCTACAACATGTAGGTCTGCTCCTCTGGGAATAGTAGCCCTATCCAATGCTGTGACTGTGACATTGCCCACCGGAATCAATTGAAATTGATGCAAAAAGTACTGATTGGCATTGGGATACCTGTCTCTTACTTCAATGATTCCTTTGTAATCTTTGAATCCAGGTTTCTTCACATCAATTTCCCAATCTCCCTTGGGTAGAAAAAAATTGTATGCACTGTTGACACCTTTGGTATGAAAGTGTAAAATCCCTTCTTTCTTGAAATGAACATCATAATTTTCATTGATGATCTTCCAGTCTTTGTCATGGGATCTCCCTGTGACTCGGTAGAAGCTTTTTAAGGTAGGTTTGGTTTTATTAATTCTTTTCCCATTCCAGCTTTCCCATTTTGTCGGTGAATTGAAAGTCCATTCTCCAATGAATTTTTCAGGATCATTCGGATCAAATCGAAATTTGAAAACGCCAGTCTTTCTAATGCTATAGTTTTCAAAGGTTCCTTCTATGAACCTTTTTCCTGAGGCATCTATACTGATCCCCCCGTACAATACACCTACATTTGCATAGTCTCCAAATACCAAGTTGTCTACCTGCTGTAACCTAAGGTCACCATTGGTAGAGGTCCAAGTCCCTGTCCAATCTTGGGCAGTAGCTACATTCATCCCTATAAGAAAGAGAAAAATGGATGTGAGAAGTTTGATTTGCTTTTGCATATACTTTTGATTTAGACTAAGCACAGCAATCCCAGGTGCTCGATAATTAGTATCGAAACGGCTTGAAAATGCTATGAATAGTTAATGGAAAATAAATTGAAATCGAGAAATGAATTGGGTATACCGGCTACTCCTTTTCCTATTCTCTAATAATTAATTCACGCTGTAAGGTTAGCAACTTGTTCAATAAGTGTTTGAAAACAATTTTCACTCATTGAATTGCTGATAAGAAGTGGCTTTTATGCAACCAGAGAATGGGAGCCAACTATCTGGGGAGTTCACCTGGTTTTCTTCTCCCAGCTTTCCCTCAAATGTAAACTCAAAATTAGTGTCTGTCCATGAAATCACTTTCAACACCCCTTCCATAATCAACTGTGGCAGGTGCCTCTCATACTTCAGCTGTCCTGGTTCTCGATCTGCAACCAATTTTGCAAATGCTATAAAAAACACATCATTTGCCTCTGAAAATCCATGAAACAATCCTGGAGAATTGAAAACAAGCTCGCCAGGCTTTCTATGTAAAATATCTTTTCCGGCAAAGGTGATGGTAAGATTTTGCCCTTCCTCATCTATCACCGTAAAAAGCAACTGATTGGGATACGCCATTAGCGTAGCAAAAGCCATATTGGTTCGGTCAAAAACTATTTCCTCACCTACTTTAAGCTGAGCAAAGTTTCTTTCTATACTTTGAACTGCTTTATCTTGAACAGTGTCATTTTTCACTTCACGAGTAAAAGAGTCTGCCGTAAATAAGAGCGCAGCAATAATATATATCAGTTGCATACTGTGGCTACTTTATTTGCCAGCTTTGTGGCAAGTGCTATGCTCTTTTCTTCATCGACAGCTCCGTATGGACCTACTTGTGCACTCAAAGACAGTAAAACTTCACCCACGACGACGTACACACCAAAGCCCCTCTTGTTGTAAACAGCATAATCAGCTTTTGTATCCAATGTAATGTATGAATTTTGTTGCATTGACATGACTGTATTTTGAAGGCTCTTATTCGAATTTGCATTGGCATTTTCATCTTTTGATTTCTCAAGTTCTTCATTGATCATTTTGTTCAATTTTTCAACTTCTTCAGGAGTTTTATCCCGGTAAGTATTCTTGGTATAGTCCACCACAAGGTTAGGAATATCCTTATTGCTGTCATTCCTTTTTAGTCGGAGTTTTTCAGCTGTTTCCATATCATCAAATCCAATGAAATGAACCATTCCATCTTCTTTCCAGGAAAATCTATACATGTGACGGCGTTCGTAATGGTCGGGAGTAATTTTGTTTCCATTGGCAAGTTCAGAAATCAATTCTTCGGTAAAAAACTTCCCTTTATTTTCTCCAGTAAAGGTCATGAGGCACGAATCATCAGCTTTCTTGATAGTTGAACTGCCAGCTAAACTTTTCTCTTCCGAATTTGAGCCGCACATCGCTGCTGCTAAGAGTAGCAATATATTCAGGGTGATTGCTATTGTTTTCATGGAATTAAAACTTAAAATGCCATTGCGTTTTTGTATTGATTCATCACTATCACTTCATTGATAGCTCCTAGCTGGATCACTTCCATGTTTGAAGTGGTTTTAGCACTTTTATCGAAAGCTTTCATTTCCATCATAAATCCTTGTAAATTATCCGGTATTGGGGTTTTATTTTTACTTAAAGAGCTGATTGTTTTCGCCATAGAAGATTGATCAAAAGGGACATCTGCTGATAACCAAAACTCTCCCCTAATCTCCTCATCTTCCATAATATATTTCTTGGCTTTGTATCCCAAAATTGTCTTGCTCTCATTTGTTTCAATCAAAGAAGGGACATTATTTGATGCATCAATAGCTGCTGTTTGGGAAAAGCTCCCCATCAGCTTTGAGGAGATAGTTTGATAACTTTTATCTTTCGGGTTGATCGTTACCATCACCTCACTTCCCAAATCATAAATTATCAACATGCCACTATTTTCCATTCCAAAGTATCCTTCTTGGGTATTATACTTCCATACTTGAGTCATTGGCTTACCCTTTTCTATAGACATGTTCATGGTGACCTGGTAGTCAAAGCTGTAACTTTCAGGCACAACATAATCACTAGCTCCTCCTAGCATGTTCGAAAAGTCTAGCCCTCCTTCACTAGAAAGCATTTCTTCAAAAGCGTTTTTATTTTGATCTCTTTTGATTTTATCTGTTGACTCGTTGACCGCCTTTTGACCTAGTTTGTCTGTAAGCCTTTTCATAATTTGACATTCTCCAGCACTGACTATTAAAAATAGACAGCAAGATATAATGGCAATTTTACATTTAATTGAGTTTTTCATTTTACTTTATTTAGGTTGCTAAGTGTTAGTATTCAAAATGTTACAAGGGTAAACATGCCCTTTGAAAATATTCAAAAAAGTAAGTGCAGCTTTATTTTAAAACTTGATAAAGGTCATTGAATTATAAATATTCAATGACCCTAAGTAAAAAGTCTAATTGACTGAGAATTTCCCGTTAACTGGAATTGGCTCCATAGCTGGCTCCATAATCCTGACAAACTGACCAGAAAATGAAAACTCACCTGTCAAAAAACCTGTATTAGCACTTATTGCAGTAGTTTTAATATTTGAGACAGAAATATTGCCTTGAATACTGCCATGATTGCCTTCTATAGCATCTCCCATCGTGTAGATAGTAACATAGCTGCCAAATTCCTCCTCCTCAGACCTGATAGGTAATACCCGATTCCCATCCATCATTACTAGGAGATTGACGATCAAATCACCATCAGAAAAACCTATTGTCATCGTCCGAATCATCCCTGATCCAAAATCACTATCCACATAAGCGGCTGTATATTCCCCATCTGGAATAGTTCCACTGAACTTTTGATTGGGAAAGTTTACCTCATAGTTATTTGGCTGATCCAAACTGGGAGCTTGTGAGCAAGCAACCATCAACACTACCAATCCTATTGCAAGAAATTTATATAGTAGCTTTCCCATCACAGATTGAATTTAACGCCTGCACCAATCACCAGCCTGTCAAAATCCCCTAAGATATACTTGATCTCAGCAAATGGAAGGAAACTCATTCCTATATCGAAATTCGCTCCTGCTCCTAAATTGACACCAATTCTACCTGCAGAGCTTGAAAAGTTTCCAACACCTGCAATGTTAGAACTCACACTGATACTCGTGTAGTTTAGCCCTCCAAGACCATAAAATGTGAGCTTTTCATCTTCTATAAATAAGTAGTTCAAATTCCCATTCAGCTCCCAGGCTGATTGTTTGAAGAGTCCTTGGTCTTTCGGGAAATAAAACGAAAAGCTAGGTGAAATCACCATTTTCGATGCCACCGGAAGCTCGGCTATAGCTCCTATTCCTAATGACTCAATGTTGGAACCATAGATCAGTTGACCTCCTACCCTTTTGTTGTCTTGAGCATATAGTGTTCCTATAGATCCCATTAAAATAAGTGTGAATAAAAGAATTGTTTTTTTCATGTGAGTAAATTTTTAGTAACTACTCAGGTTTTAATTTAGCTATATGATTTAGATTTTCTAAGATATTTCCCGAACGTTTGATCAGGGTATCCACGACGGATCTTATAACACAGAAGTTTTCAGCTCCATTGTTGGATTTGA
>NZ_JAKZGP010000105.1 GCF_022549775.1 Belliella filtrata
GAAAGAGATGGGGCAAGATCTTTCAGTGAATATACCATTGCTAAATGGCTATTTGGGTCTAATTTCGCTCCCATCTCCAACCACTTTTTGTTAAATTTACAATCATTTCAAACATAGGAGGTCTTTTATTATTACAAATCAATTATCGCAACGTATTGTGGATTCTAAATAAAAAATAAAGGGGCTGCTATTTTAGCCCCTTTATTTTTTGTTACACTCAAGTTATCAATTACGAACAACTACTCACTCCAGCTCATAGGATAGCCAGGATCCACAAATTCTAGCCCTTGTGTGGTGACATACATAGGCTTGAATGTATCCAGCATCACTGCCAACTCTTCTGTCGCTTTGGCTCCAATGGATTTTTCAACTGTTCCTGGATGTGGACCATGTGGTAATCCGCCCATATGCAAGGTAAAAGATCCACGGTCTATTCCCTTTCTACTCATAAACTCCCCCTCTGCATAATATAGTATTTCATCTGAATCGATATTGCTGTGATTATATGGTGCAGGTATAGCAAGTGGATGATAGTCAAAGAGTCTAGGCACAAATGAGCAGATCACAAAACCCCAAGCCTGAAAGGTTTGATGCACGGGTGGTGGCTGGTGAATCCTTCCTGTGATAGGCTCAAAATCATGGATAGAAAGTGCATAAGGATACAAATAACCATCCCAGCCAACGATATCCAGCGGACTGTGCTCATAGGTATATTGATGAAGCATGTCCTGCTTTTTGATTTGTACCAAGTATTCGCCAGCTTCCGATTCGGTATAAAGCTCACCAGGGGGTCGGATATCTCGCTCACAATATGGGGAATGTTCCAATAATTGACCAACTTCGTTTCTATATCTCTTAACTGTTTCAATAGGACCTTTGGACTCTATCACTAGTAACCTAAGTGGCCCAGTAGTATTGAACTCGAATCGGTAAATTGTCGTTCTTGGAATAACTATGTAATCTCCTTGCCTAATTTCCAGCTTCCCAAACTGGGAATACATCACTCCTTCCCCATCATGGATATAGATGAGTTCATCACCATCTGCATTTTTAAAATAATAATCCATCTTACGCTGTTCTGGTGAGCAAATTCCCATCATCACATCGTTATTTTTAAGTAGCATCTTCCTAGCCGAGAGATAACATTTGCCTGTCTTCCCAACACCAGCAGTTTTTAGGTGAGTTTGATTCAGCCCATGCGATTCAGCTATATCCCATTTATAGGGGACTGGCTCCCCAATGTGTTTTACATTATTGGGATTGTGAATATGATAAAGATTGGAATAGATACCTGAAAAACCTTTGGAGCTGACTAGCTCCTCCTTGTAAAGACTACCATCGGGTTGCCTAAACTGCGTATGTCTTTTGGGTGGAATACTCCCTAATCTACAGTAATATGCCATTTTTTCTGGGTTTATATTTATTTCAAAAATAAGGAATTATGTTGACCTGCTTACACGAAGGTGAAATTATTTCCCATGATAAAAAGTTTTGGAACAAGAAACTGATGAGGTTGCATATATAAGGTCTAAGAACCTTCCCGACATATCAGGTTGAAAGATTTAAAAATTGATAAGTTGATTGGAGAATTATAAGCCTTTTTAAGCAAAAAAGAGCGACATAAAGTCGCTCTTTCTATTTATTTGCCATTTGTATATTAAACGACAGGCTTTAAATCTACTCGTCAAATAAGAACTTGCTCAGCTCTTCTTTAGCTGCACCAGTTTTTTTCTGAAGTTTACCTAAAAGTTGATCTTCTTGACCTTCAGCATAAACCAAATCATCATCGGTTAGCTCACCATACTTTTCTTTCAACTTACCCTTCATTTCGTTCCAGTTTCCTTTTAATTTCAATTTTAAAGACATAATAGTAGTTGGTTAAGGTTAAAATTTTATTTGATAGAATTATTACAACAACCATTCCAAGTGATTCATTTAATTAAAAAAAATCTTAAATTATTTTAATATTATCAAAACCGATAATTATTTTGAATATCTTACTGAACATTGAAGTGATTTAAATATAACCCAAACCTTTCATAGTCAAGGGACATTTCAAATTGATAAACCAAACCATTTTTGAACCTCAATCATTCGGTAATCTTTCTGTTAAACTTCAAAATTTAGTACCTTTAGGTTTTCATTTTTATCAACCTGAATATCATGAGTGAAGCAGTACCTACCAAGAAACCAGAAAGTGTATTAAAAGAATTTTTTGGCTATTCTGAATTCAGAGGTAATCAAAGAAATATTATCCAATCGGTTCTTTCGAAGAGGGATACAATAGTTTTGATGCCCACTGGTGGTGGGAAATCTGTTTGTTACCAAGTTCCAGCAATGGTTTTTGAAGGCTTGACTTTGGTGATATCGCCATTGATTTCCTTGATGAAGGATCAAGTAGATGCTTTGAATGCTAATGGCATCTCCGCTGCATTCATGAACTCTACACAGAGTCAAAGCGAACAAAGGTTCATTTCTTCTCAAATTGAATCTGGTAAAATCAAGCTACTTTATATAGCTCCAGAGCGCTTGTATAGAGGCGACTATCCTTTGGTAGATTTTCTCAAGACGGTAAACCTATCGCTTGTAGCTATCGATGAAGCTCACTGCGTCTCCCAGTGGGGCCATGATTTCAGGCCAGAATACTTGAAAATAGGTGAATTGAGAAGAGCTTTCGCCAAGACTCCTTTCATTGCATTGACGGCGACGGCAGATAAGCTTACCAGAAAGGATATCGCTGAAAAGCTTGGCTTAAAGTCTCCAGAGTGGTTTGTATCCTCATTCGACAGAAGCAATATTACTTATCGTGTCACGGCAAAAAGAGACGCTATGGGCAAATTGTTGGAGTTTTTGGATTTTCATAAAAAAGACTCAGGAGTGATCTATTGCCTTTCAAGAAAAAATGTAGAAGAGACAGCTGCAGAACTTCAGGCTAAAGGATTATCAGCTCTTCCCTATCATGCAGGGTTGCCAAGAGAAGAGCGAGAAAAAAACCAAGAACTATTCATCAAAGATGAAGTCAAGATCATGGTAGCTACCATTGCCTTTGGCATGGGGATAGACAAATCCAATGTACGGTTTGTAGTCCATATGAATATGCCTCAAAACATTGAAGGATACTATCAGGAAACAGGCAGGGCTGGAAGGGACGGACTTCCCAGCGATGCCTTACTTTTCTATTCTAGCCAAGATGCCATTACACTGGGAAGGATGCTTGATCAAGGCGACAATCAACAGTTCGTAGATGTGATGCAAGACAAACTGGAAAAAATGAAATCCTTTTGTCAGAGTAAAATTTGTCGAAGGAAATTCCTACTCAATTATTTTGGTGAGCAACATGAGGGTGATTGTGGCAACTGTGACATTTGTTTCCAAAAAGGAAAACGCCAGGACATGACAATCCCATCCCAGATGCTGCTGTCAGCTGTTGTAAGATTGGGAGAAAGTTACGGGATTGGCTATGTGATATTGGTACTCAGAGGTTCAAAATCCACCAAGATTCAAGAGACTCATCAGCAATTGAGTGTATATGGAATTGGCAAAGATCGACCAGAGTCCTTCTGGAAGAACTTGTGTGACAAATTGATGCAGGAAGACTATCTAGCCGAAGCAGGCTCACAATTCCCTACATTGAAGCTCACAGAATTTGCTTGGCAAAAGCTAAAAAACAAAGAAAAAATACTTTTACCCATGGATGATACGCTGGCAGATGTATCAAACAAGCCTACCGAACATCATGAGGAGCTATTGGATGAATTAAAAGCCTTAAGATTCAGTATTGCGCAGAAAAGTGCTGTACCACCTTATGTGGTATTTGCAGACAATGCATTGATAGAAATGGCAACTTATTTGCCGACAAACGAGCCAGCATTTTTGTCTATTTCTGGTGTAGGGCAAGTAAAAGCACAGAGCTATGGCGAGGATTTCATAAAAGTAATATCTAAATACGCTGCCAAACACCAACTCACGCCAAGTCAAAAAATACAGCCTAAAAAGACAAAAGCATCACGAAGCTCAGCCTCAGAAGGACTATCTCTCAAGCTTTATAAAGAAGGTAGAAGTATTTTTCAAATAGCTCAAGAAAGAGGGATGGCCCCCAACACCATAGAAGACCATCTCGTAAATATGGTAAAAAAGCGAGAAGTAGATGCTTCCGATTTTATCTCAAAAGATGATATCCTGAACATAAGGCTGGCATATAGAAGACAAGAGTCTCACTTTTTAAAACCCTTGAAAGAACACTTTGGAGAAAGATACTCCTACTTCCAATTAAAAATTGCTTTGGCAGAGGAGCGCTGAGTTGATTCAAAATCAACTCTCTATCTTTAGCAATAAAGTTAATATAAAGTATTTGAGTGCTTGAGAGAATCACATTCGACCGAGAAATATCCTTTTATTACAAACAGGAAGATAAAAGCTAATATCCGCATGGGAATGTTGGTATGGGGTGATTTGTAGGGAGAATAGACTTTCCAGGATTCACTTGACTACTTTTGATAACTGATTGCACGTCAATTAAAACTTGTAAGGTCTGTGGATTTACGTTAAAAACTAAAATTTAATTATTAAATAATTAGTTTTTACCTCTTAGCCTAGTTAAATTGGGATACAAAATCCAAACTTTCAATATGCTAAAAGTCAATCGATTTCTGATCCCCATTTTGGCACTTTCCTTACTCGGCTGCAATTCTTCTCAAAATCAAATCGAAGATAAAAATACACCAAAGGTTTCTTTAGTAAAACAAGACAGCATCCATATCAACTACTTAGGAAACCCAAGTGTTCAAGATATTAATCCAAAAACTGGAACCATACTATTCATGAATTCAGAAGAGACAAAAGAAACCATACATGTGGCAAATTTTGATGGTAAAGTTGTATTCAGCTATCAGAAATTTGGTGACATGCCCGATACTTATGGTACCCTGTTCGCTCCTTTGAAAATCATTGGAGAGAATGAGTTTTTAGCTTATGGTATCAACGGTTTGTTGAGCTATGATTTTACTGGAAAAAACATTTCTAGAACACGAATATCAGATATACACCCATACAATTTTGCTAGAAGATCAATGGGGTATGAAATTGGAGAGATAGACGAACACTATATTTATATTGATCAAGGTTCAAGATCTTGGGACTATAGTGACATTAAAATCTATGAAGAAGTTCATACTATGATCATGATACATAAAAATACTGGTGAAAAAATTCCCATTATAAAAATCCCATCTTCAAGTTTGTACAGGAATGGTCAATTTTTTCACAGAGATGGTTGGGCGCCAATTTTTGAAATTACAGATGAAAATCTCGTGGTGATTTTTGGTGGAGAGCCTAGAATCTATTTTTTTGACAAAATTCATCCATTTGATTTGATCAAGTACATTGATTTATCAATACCTAATTATAACTATTTCCAAGGTGAGCCTCAATTTAATCCTGATTCTTTTAGAAAATGGTTCTCATCAGGTCAAATTCATACCATTACATATTTTGAAGATAATTTTGTGGTTGGTTATTTCCCTGGTTACGATAGTCAAGATCAGATTGAAAGCATGGAAAACAAATCTCCTGAAGAAGCAAGAGCTTTTGGAACTAGAATGAGGGAAAAATACTTGGATAGAGTTGCTATATTTGATTCAACTGGTGGTCTGCTGTTTGACTTTGCGCCAGTAGATTACCACCCTAGGAGTATCATCCAAAGAAATGGATCCTTATGGGCAATGCAAAAGGAAAATCAAGATGTAGAACTAGACTATTTTGGCATTTTCAAATTAGGTTTAAGTGAAAAATGATATTGTTTTAAAATTCTCTAAGAAAGGATGTATGGATCAAAGGAGATGCTCTTAAAGTTTCCTAGAAATAGCAAATAAGTAAGTTAGTGATGAAAGCTTGATTAGCTAATTTAGACAATTAACAACTTACTTATAAGTAAATCCTCAACAAGAACGTTTGAAGTTTATTATTTAAAAAATTGAATTGAGCACCAAAGCCAGATTCTTGTCGTACTTTTACAATCAAATCTAAGCTCATGGCCAAGTCTTTTTCTTTTTGGAGTTTGTTCAAAATTAGCCGTCCTGTTAATTTGATCATTGTAGCTTTTGCACAGTTAATGACAGCTTATTTTCTTGTCGAAAAAAGCAGGCTTGGATTGCCCGTACTGCAAGATATGAACCTCTATCTTCTTGTTTTTTCTACTGTTATCGTCACGGCAGCTGGATATATGATCAATGATTATTATGATGTAAAGATAGATTATATCAACAAGCCTGATGAAGTAATTATTGGTAAAGGTCTAAAACGAAGGATGGCTATTTTTTTTCATTCGGTACTCAACTTTACCGGAATAGGAATAGCATGGCTCGTTAGTCCTAGAGTTGGCGTAATAACATTTATCGCTGCATTTTTACTATGGCTGTATAGCAACCTTTTGAAGCGTTTACCATTTATTGGGAATTTTGTGGTTGCACTCCTGACTGGTTCATCGATTTGGATCATTGGTTACTACTATCAGCAATCCGAGCTTTTGGTGTCCGTTTATGCAATTTTTGCATTTTTTATCAATCTTATCAGAGAGATCATCAAGGATATAGAAGATCGGCAAGGGGATCGTAAGCATGGCTGCAAAACACTCCCAATAGTATTAGGTTTCAGGAATACTAAGCGAGTGATCTTTGCTATAGCTTTAGTATTTGTAGTTGCGATTCTAACCGTGACCTTCAAAATCAATAAACCATCACTTTTCTATTATTTTGGAGGCCTAAGCATCCTTTTCTTTCTATTTATGTACAAGATTTACATTGCAGATCGAAAGGAACATTTTAGTCAATTGAGTATTTTATCAAAACTACTGATGCTAACAGGGATCATCAGTATGGGGCTTTTATGATAGCAAATAAAAAATACACCGAGATTGGAAAGCGTTCCAAGCTCGGAGTATGCATAATTTCAATCATTCACCTCATCAATCCTTCTGGCTATTGATCAAGTAGGGAGTTTTTCCGTCTGTGATGATTATCTTTGTATTTGGAGAATTGGCAAGCTCTCTAAATGCCTCTATGCTGCGAAGCTCGATAATTTCTCTCACAAGGCCTTCGGCTAGAATCATTTGTGCTTCTCTTGTTCCTTCAGCTTCGATCTTTCTTCTTTCAGCTTCTTTTCTTTCTCTTTCGAGTACATATTCCATTTGTTGAGCCTCTTGTTCTGCTTGAAGTTTTCTTTCAATAGCTCTACTAAGTTCATTTGGCAATTTGATGCTTTTCATCAAAACACGTTCTACAACAAATCCTCTATCTCTTAGAGACTCATGCATCCTGTCCAATATTTGATTTTCTATCTGACTCCTCATGCCAGAGTGCATGTCTTTGGCCATATACTGCGCCGTCACATCAGCCGCAGCTGATCTAAATACATTTAAAATGAGAACACGTTCATAATTCTCCCCAACGTCTTCAAGAATAAATGGCACCTTATTCTTTTCAATATTGTAAAGAATGGAAATCTCTGACTCAATTGTCAATCCTTCCTTACTTGGCAAATTCAATTTCACTTCTTGATTCACTGTCTGAATAGGTACTTTTATAACCCTAGTGGTGAAAGGGTTAAAACCAACCAAACCAGCGTCAGAAATATTATCATTGAGCTTTCCAAATTTACGCTTCACTCCTACTTCTCCTTGTCGTACCACTGTACAGGATGCCAGCAAAAGAGCAAAAATTGACAAAAAAAGGATATTTTTCATAGTATTTAGGATTAGTTACAATGTGATAAACGGACAATAACATACACAAGGTTACAGATTTGATGTTTGTATTGGAAAAAGACATAAAAAGCAAAGTTGATAACCAAACAAACTTCCTTTTCACTAATTTACATTAAGTACATTCAAACCATAATTCTGGGCTTTCATCATACTTAATTAATTTCCAAAATCCCTAAGAAAATATTGTAACCGACTGATTTATAATAACACTACACCTTTCAGGTTTCATTCGATTATTTATAAAAACTGGACAATCAATAGAAACCTGAAAGATTCTGTGTTAAATTTCAAATAAAATCTAAATTTTTTACCTTTGATTTGTAAATCAGCTTAAGCTAGATTCAAAAGGTCCTGTTATTTCTGGCAGGGCCTTTCTTTTTTCTTCATA
>NZ_JAKZGP010000106.1 GCF_022549775.1 Belliella filtrata
AAAAACACAAAAACTGGTTTAATTAAAAAAAAGAATTCCCTGGAAACAGGGTCATGGGAATCCTATGTCTATTTTCTAAAGCAAATTGATCAAACTACTTCAATTATTTAAAATCGGAATTGCTGGACTAATGTAGGAATCTAGTGATTTAAGATAATCTTTCGATTAATATCAAAAAAGCTGCACAAAATCAATCGGACAGCTTTTTTGACAATTTGAACTTTTCAATTTAGAAGCTAAATCCAGTAGTTACTTTAAAGAAGGAATCATTCCCCTCAACTAGATCAGTACCAAAAGACAATCTAGCAAAAGCACCACCTGTTGGCTTGCTGAATTGAATATATGGACCTAACCACTGATAAATATCAGAAGAAGAAGCAACATTCGATCCACCAGTGTTGATTAAGTGCTCATAATGTGCACCCACAGAAAAGAAATCTGAAGCCTTTATACCAAAGTTTGCCCAATAGTGAAGGTAAGACAAAGTAGTACCATTTGCAGGTGCTTCATTTCTCAAAGGCGCATAATATCCTAAGTAAATTTCACCTTCAGTTTTTGCTTTATCAAGACCAATTGTCAAGTTTGGAACAATACCATCTCCAAATATAGAAGGTCCGTCCGTACCTGAAGATAAAAGATTACCTCCCGTGATACCTATTTGTGGACTAATGCTCAAGCCTTCTGCAGGCTCAAGACCGATACCGATACCAAATTCAGTCCAGTTACCCCAGCCGCCTCCGCCTGCTCCCTGAACTCCTCCTGTTCCACCGGACCAAAGAATACCATAAAATGTAAAGTCAACATTGCTACTCACACTATATGAACCTGCAAAAAATGGATAAAATCCAAAGAATTGATCAGAGTTCAAAGTAACATCCATGCTGAATCTGCTATCATCTTGCGCAAGTGCAGGAGCTGAAACTAATACTAAACAAAGCGCAACCAATGCTGAAGCCTTTGCCAATAGTTTTGTAAATCTGTTTTTCATTGTTTTGAATAGGTTTTTGTTAGAAATAGGTTTTAAAAACATCCTTATAAATCATTTTTTATGTTCTATACTGATATCATGGTTTCAAATTTAACTATGATTCTATAAAAGACAACATATATCAGTTTTTTTAATTAAAAAAATAACCATAACATCGATTTATTACGGAAATTTCAAAAAAACCAGTTAATTATTATGTTTCAAAAACTCAAAGTCGCTCATTAATTAAAATCACAAGCCTAAAATCAAAGCATATATTTCAGATTATTTGAAAAAATACAAGAATATTAAACATCATGAAACCGATTAAATCTAAAATTGCACAGTTATCAAAAAAATAGGATGAAATTTAACCTCAATACCAAACTAATACAGAAAAAGCCCTACAATCGCTAAGCTGGATCGTAGGGCTTCTTTAAATATCAAGATTGTTTAATCTGAAACGATTGTTATTGACTCTGGTAATTTTTTACAGTCTCTATAAACACTTTTACCTTTTCTGGGCTAATGTCAGGATAAACTCCGTGGCCTAGGTTTGCAATATGTCTTCCACCTTTGAATTGAGCCATCATTTGCCTGGTAGCTTCCTCCACTTCTTTTGCAGAACCATATAAGGCCGCTGGATCTAAGTTTCCTTGTAGTGTCTTATCATCACCTATCATCTTGCGTGACTCAGCAACACCCATATTCCAATCAAGTCCAATAGTCTCACAATTTAGCTTACCCATCTGCTCTCTGGCAAAAAACGCTCCTTTGGCGAATACAGTTTTCGGTACTTCATTGATGGCGTCACAGATCTGAGCTATATAATTCAAGGAATATGTTTCATAATGATCAGGAGGCAATATTCCCGCCCAGCTATCAAACAATTGGATCAAATCAACTCCTGCTGCTATCTGAGCTTTCAAGTAATTGATCGTACTATCTGTGATCATCTGGAGTAATTGATGCGACAATTCAGGCTGTGTATAGAGCATGGCCCTGGCTTTAGAAAAAGTCTTGCTTCCTGATCCTTCGATCATATAGGCAAAAATAGTCCAAGGTGCACCTGCAAAACCTATCAATGGCACCCTCCCATCCAGCTCTCTCTTGGTGATTTTGATCGCGTCGATCACATAGCTAAGATCATCCACCCCATCTGCAACCCTCAGCTTTTTCAAATCCGCTGCTGAGCTAACTACATTTGGAAACCAAGGACCTCTCTTCTCCACCATTTCATACGGTAAGCCCATAGCCTCTGGAATCACCAAGATATCAGAAAAAATAATGGCAGCATCTACACCCAAAATATCCACCGGCTGTATAGTAACTTCTGCAGCTAGTTCAGGAGTCTGAGCAAGTTCTATGAATCCACTCACACTTTCTCTTACCGCTCTGTACTCTGGAAGTATTCTACCCGCTTGACGCATCAGCCATACTGGAGTTCGTTCTACAGCTTCACCTTTGGCAGCCCTAATCAATAAGTCGTTTTTCAATTGCATGTCGCAAAGATAAGTCAGGAAATTAAATTAATAGAAATTGGAGCATAAAATTGGAACTGGAATTTTAACCTGTCCATTTATGCAACTAGTTTAATAACGTATAAAAAGTGAAACCAGATTACTAATTAAACTTTAAAACAACTCATAAAAAAAGCCTCCCAAGGAGGCTTTCTTATTTTAGTTCAATTTGATGATATCATCTTCTGTTTTGTCCAGTAGCTGCATCACCCCATCAAAGTCTGAATAGTCTATTCTTGCATTTTCAGCCATTGGATCTACAGGGAGGATTACAATTCTGAAAACTTGACCATTTCTATAATCAGCGGGCAATTGAGATAAGTTAAAATTCCCATCCATAAATATATTGTAATCAAACATTGTGAATTCATAGTTATAAGAAAATATACCGAACTGAGGAAATTCAAAATTCACTTGAGGCATCAACCTCCATACATTTACACCATCCTCTATTCTCCATTGGGAGTAAATCAAAACTTTATCAGTTCCCTCTATTGTGTATGGAAAATCTACAAATCCTGTACTGAAATTATTCCCTGAATTGAAGTCTACTAAACCAGTCTGAAACACCTGACCTACGATATAAGTCCCCTCTGGTCCTGGAGGGCCCATTGGCCCTTCACAGGCAAACATGGCAACCAAGCCTAATGCGAGCACTCCTTTGATAAAATTCTTCATAATGCTTAATTTAAATGTGGATATTCTTCTTTTACGGCTTATACAAAATATAAGTTTCATCCTCTTGATATGAGCGTGACATCCAAAACTATACCAAAATCCAAGCTTATATATTTATGAAACGAAAACAACAATCATCGATTGATAAGGCCAATTACCTCAACTGAATCAGGATCAATGATTTTATCCAAATAGATAAAGGGTTCATTAGCTCCTTGACCCATCAAATGAGCCTTCATTTTGGACTTAACCCTGTTAGGGCCTGGCATAACGAGTCGGTGAGCATTTACATGAGCTACGATACCGAAGTCAGCTGAGAATTCATGCTGCTCAAAACCACCTAAAGCATCCTCCGTTTCAATACCTACAAAAACTTTCATCGTATCTAGCTTTCCTGCTGGTTCGACATAGTATAAGGTGAAAAGTGGCAGCCCCCTTCTCGATGCTTCCTCACCTACTCTTTTAAATGTATCCCTCACACCATCATCCTGCGGAGTACCTTCATACGTCAAGCCTTGCAATACTAATCTTGGTTCATCTATGGTAGTAAAGGTAACTTCATTGAAACCTCCCAAATTCTTGAAAAGGAGCAATCCAACTGTCAACAATAACCCCACGATTACACCTGCAATGATTCTATTTCTCATCTTAGAACAAATATCTCACGCCAATACCACCCTGGAGCTTCACATGGCCAAATCTATCTAGCAACTCCATGAATAAGCCTATTTCTGCAAAAACACTGATCGGTAAATCGTCGAAGTAATATTCACTTCCTCCAAAAATCTCTGGCCCTATATCGATATTTCTCCTTGATTCTCTATAAAAAATACCTGGAACACTACTAGAAGGATCAGTATAGGTATAATCTACACGGGTTGACCTCAACTGAAGTCCGGCACCTGCGTAGGCCAAAAGATAACCTTGATCAATATTCAAATCATCCGTAATATCCTCATGATAAGCCCCTCTCACATTGAAGGAAAATGATGAACCTGTACTATGGCCGGCATAAAATGCATTAGATGTAGGCCTATTATTGTCAAAAGACCTAAAATAATACTGGGCACTGTTTGCCCCTGCTCTACCAAACATCCCTTCTATGGCAATGTTTCCATCCAAAAACTTCTTATACGTAATAGACAATGGCTCACCTAATCTCAACCCTATCCCATCTTCTTGAGCATTTGCTATACATGTCGCCATCACCATGGCTACAATCAGTAACTTTTTCACGTTAATTTATTTATTGGTTTAGTATTAGATTTCCACATTCCTCAAAAATGAGGCCTTTATTCATACCTATAATCATCATTGACTTCTAGATTGCCATAGACTTGAGTTGCATCTTGTGTAAATTGGCATAATATCCACCTAGACTTAGTAAGCTCTCATGGGTTCCTGTTTCTTTAATCTCTCCATGATGAAGTACGATGATTTTATCAGCCTTTTGAATCGTAGATAGCCTATGTGCTATCACTATTGAAGTCCTACCCTTCATCATCTTATCTATGGCTTTTTGGATCAGTTCTTCTGTCTCTGTATCTACCGAGGAGGTAGCTTCATCCAAGATAATGATCTCGGGATTATACACCATCGCCCGCACAAATGATATCAACTGTCGCTGACCAACAGAAAGTGTAGCCCCTCTTTCTTTCACATTGTAATCCAGTCCTCCAGGTAGCCTTTCGATAAATTTTTTAGCACCTACAAGCTTGGCAGCATGCATTACTTCTTCCCTACTAATATTTGGATTCCCTAAAGTGATGTTGTAATAAATCGTGTCTGAAAACAAAAACACATCCTGCAATACTACGCCAATATGTTTTCTTAGGATACTTAATTCAAACTCCCTTATATCAGTCCCATCTATTTTGATATTCCCTCGATTGATTTCATAAAACCTACTTATCAAATTAATAATCGAAGATTTGCCAGCCCCTGTAGCGCCTACCAAAGCTATGGTTTCCCCATGTTTCACTTCGAAATTAATATTTTTGAGTACATACTCCTCATCATTGTAGGCAAACCATACATTTTCTAGGTTTATGTTACCCTTTATTTTTTCAGGCTTGAAACTCCCTTCATTAGGAATCTGATCATCACTTTCCAGAAGTTTAAATATCCTGCTTGAACTTACTACACCCATCTGAAGGGTATTGTATCTATCAGCTATCATTCTGATCGGTCTGAAAAACAACTGCAGATACATGATAAAAGATATCAACACACCTACTTTGATCTCCAAATCAAAAACACCTGTAGCACCATACCAGACCACCAAACCAATCCCAATCGCCTGAATAATCTCTGCTACTGGAAAGTAAATGGAGTAATACAACACAGACCTGACATGAGCTTTTCTATGATCCCTATTAATATCTTTGAATTTCTCATATTCTCGCTTTTCTCTGTTGAACACCTGCACAATGTTCATCCCTGTGATATGCTCTTGTAAGAAAGAGTTAAGATTGGAAACAGCATTTCGTACATCATTGAAGGCTACTTTGATCTTCTCCTTGAACACGTAAGTCGAGATAATCAAAAGTGGCAATGTACTTAAACTGACCAATGTAAGCTTCCAATCAATATAAAACATCACACCCAAAATAGTCACAAGCTGTAGCAAGTCTCCAACGATAGCTGCCAACCCTTCGCTAAACACATCCGCTAAAGTCTCAATATCTGAAACATTCCTAGTCACCAGCCTTCCTATTGGGGTATTATCAAAAAACTTCAGACGCATCTTAAGCAAATGCCGATAAAGCTTCACCCTTATATCTTTGATAATCACCTGACCTATCCAACCTGACAAATAAGTATGTACAAACTGGACTATTGCTTGCAACACCATCAAGCCTATCAATAGGTAAATCACCTTCACCAATCCATCATAGTCCCCAAGAGCGACATGATCATCTATAGCAACTTGGATAAAATAAGGCCTTGTAGGCGCTAAAACTGCCAGTGCGAATGTAAGAAAAATAAGAAAGTAGAACCTACCTTGGTATGGCTTGATAAACTGATAGAGTTTCTTCAGCACTTTGGTGTCTATGATATCACCACTTTTGACATTTTCCTGTTCTAGGCTCAAAATCTTAATCTAATTAACTATTCTAAATAAATATATCTTCTGGATACTCTACACTGCAAAGAAACAATCCAGATGCAGGTGCTGAAGAACCTGCTTTAGACCGATCTTTGCTATCCAAGATTTCTTGAAACTGTTCTGAGGTCAACCTTCCCTCACCCACTAAGACCAAGGTTCCCACGATCGCCCTCACCATTCCTCTCAAAAACCTATTGGCCGTGATATGAAAGTGAATTTCATTGCCTATTTGTTCCCAAAATGCCGTTTTTATTTTACAACCAAAATGATTTACATCTGTCTTTACTTTGCTGAAACATTGAAAATCTTGGTGTGTAAGTAACAACTTTGAGGCTTGATTCATAGCCTGAAGATCAAGAGGTCGATAATAATGCCAACTTAACCCAAATCCAAAGGGATCTTTTTTGGTCGTGATTTTATAAACATAACTCCGCCAAATCGCATTAAATCTAGCATGTGCATCATCTCTTACAGGCAATATACGATGAACAGCAATATCTTTTGGCAAAAGTGCATTGAGTTTCTTAAGAAAATCAGCTTGTTGAACCTCTGATTCAAAAATCACATGAGCAAACTGCTGACTTGCATGAACTCCTGTATCTGTCCTCCCAGACCCCATAATTTCAACTGGCCCTCTCATGAGTGTTGAAAGGGATTTTTCAATGGTTTGTTGAACAGAGGTCGCATTTTTCTGTGATTGCCAACCATGATATGCAGCACCATTATATGCTATTTCTAGAAAATATCTTTTTGAAATTTCAGTCACAGCTGCAAAGATACTATTACATCCTAATTTCCGCACATGATTACCAGCAATTGTGATTAAGGGTCAATACTCCTTCTCTTCAAAATTTCCTGAATTAGTTATCATGCATGGTTTTAGGGAATTTAAGAACATAAATTCAACAATTTATATTCAAAATCATCCTGCACAACAGATCATTTCTTGCGATTCTTCGATTTACACCCTTTCTTTGTCAAAACTTCAATAAACATGATACAAAGAATTCAAACCATATTCTTATTCCTTGTGGCTGTTGCCATGATTTTGGTAGTGAGCTTCCCTATATGGCAACAAGTAAACCCAGGACAAACCCAAATGTTGACACTATCAGCGTGGAACTTGGTCATATTGGATATTCAAACTCAAGAGGTATTGAGCTCAAGTAGTAAGTTCTACATAGGCATATTAGCAATCATAGCTGCTGGGCTTGCTTTGTTTAGCCTATCCCAATATAAAAACAGAACCAAACAGATGTTTCTCAATATGATCAACTCTTTGGTAATGGTCGTTACGCTTGGATTGATTGTCTATACCACTTATCAAGCAAATGCTGAATTCAATCCTAATGCAAATGGTGCTTTTGTGCTTGGGTTTTGGGCGATATTCGGTGGTATGATCTTAAACTTACTCGCTAACAGGTTTATAAGAAAAGATGAAATGCTTGTCAGATCTGTAGATCGCATCAGGTAGTTTCAAATACTATAAGTTAAACCTTAAATCCACATACTTTTCAGTTTTTTATAGACTAAAATCAGTTATTAGAATTCATTTTGTGCAACCTGAAAGATTCTGTGTTAAATTTCAAATAAAATCTAAATTTTTTACCTTTGATTTGTAAATCAGCTTAAGCTAGATTCAAAAGGTCCTGTTATTTCTGGCAGGGCCTTTCTTTTTTCTTCATAA
>NZ_JAKZGP010000107.1 GCF_022549775.1 Belliella filtrata
AAATCCAACAATGGAGCTGAAAACTTCTGTGTTATAAGATCCGTCGTGGATACCCTGATCAAACGTTCGGGAAATATCTTAGAAAATCTAAATCATATAGCTAAATTAAAACCTGAGTAGTTACACTACTCTTTGCTTATTATTTTTTTCAATCGCGATAAGCTTTGGACAAAAAACCGAAATTGAAAATAAGATTGAGAACATAAATCTAAAACAAATTAGCAATGGCGTACTCACCGATTATGATTTTGTAAAACGATCGGAGGGTAAAATTACTATTATTGAGTTTTGGGAAACTTGGTGCGCTCCATGTATTGAAGGGATGGGACATCTTAAAGCTTTAAAAAGTAAGTTTCCAGATTCTTTAGAAATTATTTGCATTTCAAGTGATGGAATTGACAAAACCATTGATTTTATCACTAAAAATGATTTTCCTTTTACTTTTATTCATGATGATGAAAAGTCGCTAAAAAAGATATTTCCACACCAAGGAATCCCTCATACAATTCTTATTGATAAAAAAGGACAAATCAAATCTCAAACTTATGTTGGTTTTGTAACTGAACAAGTTTTGACCGAGTTAGACAATGGGAATCAGGTCAATCTACCTATGAAAAAGAATTTTGATCCTTCAGAACTGATAAATGTAAACAAGTCAAATTCACTAATCAAATTTGAATTGCTAAGACACGAGTTAGGGGAGCCAAACTCTATCTCAGAAGCTATCAATGTAGATAGACCTGTCCAAATTATAACAGGTTATTCCGGAAAAGCTTATTACGATACATTAGAAACCATTACACAATGTACTATTACAGGGAGAAATGCACTGGAGATATATCAGTATGCCTATGACGATATTCCTTTATCTCGTTTCATTTATGATAATAATTTGGGTTATTTAAATTCAAGCCTTCCTAATTTCCTATATAAAATGAATTTCTCAGCTTCAAATTTATTGGGGGATGCGAAAGAAATACTAATCAATCAATTAAATAGCATTTGGGGACTAAAAACAAAGATTATTGAAAAGGAATGTACCTATTATGAACTTGTTAGTATTAATTTGAAAGAAGATACCATAATGACTGAGTCCAATCCAACAATCGAAATAAAAAGGAGTACCTCAAGGTCCGCATTAGAACTTACAACCAGCGATATTTTTACTGCTGAATCAATCGCAAAATTGATTGAGGATCAATTTGTTTTTTTACAAGATTATAAATATTGGAATCAACAAGAGAATAAAATCTATTTTCCAGTTACTACAAATTTATCAGGAAAATATGCATTAAATATTTCGATTAATGATGAAAGTTCAAGTTTGGATAATTGGATTGAATTATTAGCAAAAAACGGGTTGAGTTTGGAAAGGAAGCATGGAAAGGTTAAGTATATCCAAATAGAGAGGTAGCCTATATAAGTATATGCAAAAAGATAAGCTCGCCCATAATCGTAGCCTGACTTGAGCCAATTTGCCCACTAGAGAGAAGCCTTTGCTTCTGATTCCTCTCGGTAAGCCCTGTTTAATGTAAAAATCTATCATAGTTCTGACACCTCGGAATAGTGATTCCCATGTAAGCCTAAGACGTATTAACTGATATAGGAAGGGCGAAGGATTTGCTAAGTGAATTAGTATGCTTTTTGGTGGATTTTAGAAGGGAATCAAAACTTCTATGAAAAAATGATGAGAAACCCAGTTGTTAAAAGCATGATAAGAAAACAGCGAACAAATAAAAAGCTAAATACTACCTTTTGTTAGACACATAACAAGAGGTTAAGTTAAAGGTGTTGGATACACTGGTGCTATTATAACAATGGTTGTAGTAATAATAATATCAATTGCATCTCTTGTGGGTTTAGGTTTAATTGGTGTTGGTGGAGCAGTTTCTAAAGTTGCTTACTCAGCTAGTGCATTAAAGTATTTTGCAGAAGGGGAACCTATAAGAGCATCAATTGAAGTATCATTAGTACTCAAATGAGCTGCTTGCGGGACAGAGCTTAAAAGCTTAGCTCCCTTATGTCTTATAATCAAAGGTTGATTTCTTAGATCCTGTAAGTGGTTCAAGAGGGTGGGAGATTGGGTTTGAATGGATCTTTTGATTGAATTAATCTTGGAAAGACATCTAATGATTACTCAGAACTAGGAAATAATTAAAAGATGATCATGAAGCCATCTTTCATTATATTAGTTTGAAACTTAAATATACATGATTATATTTGGTGAAAATGTTACTAAACATTTCTTTGAATCGGCAATCTTAGTGAAGATATCCGAACTATTCTTTGAATCAGGACAGATAAAGAAGCGCTTTTTTTGTCTATTTTCTACAAAAACCATAATCTCCCAACAAAAAATAACCTAACCAAGCATGAAAAAAATAATTGGTTTATTTATCACGCTGATAAGTTTTACCATCTCTGCACAGCAATCAAAATTTGGGGACATTTACTCATTTATCGAGAATACAGCGGTATTTGAAATCAATCAGACTGAAGGCCACACGGTTTGTATTCCTTTTAATTCAGTTGATGAAGCATTAAATCTTCAGAAATCGGAATCAGAAAATGTACTTTCGTTGAATGGAAGATGGAAGTTTCATTTTGCCAATACTCCAGAAGGTACACCCAACGAATTTTTTAAATCAAACTTCAATGATCAGGAATGGTCTGAAATCAACGTTCCGTCCAACTGGGAAATGCAGGGTTTTGGTGATCCTTTGTTCCGAAATGTGGCACATCCTTTTCACTCTGATCCACCATTTGTTCCCCGTGAATACAACCCGACTGGCTCGTACCGCAAAACATTTACCCTACCAGCAAATTGGGATAGCAAACGCATTTTTTTGCGCATGGAGAAAACAGCTTCAGCATCGTTTGTCTGGATAAACGGACAAGAAGTTGGCTATAATGAGGGTGCGCAAGAGCCTGCTGAGTATGATATCACCAGTTTCCTGAAACCAGGAAAAAATATCATTGCCGTCAAGGTAATGAAGTATTCAGATGGTGTGTATCTCGAAAGTCAAGACTATTGGCGTATGGCTGGTATTTTTGATGATGTTTGGCTTTATGCAAAATCGGATACACATATTTTCGACTGGTATGCCACTACAGAACTTGACGAAAACTATGAGAACGCAAAACTAAATTTGCAGATTACAGTAAATAACCAATCGAAAACCGACAAACAGAACTACAAGCTCCGAGCTTCACTTTTTAGCTCAGACAATGTGTTGATTCAAAATTTTACTTCTGATGCAGTTCAAATATCTGCTGACAATAAGCAAATTATCAATATGTCGTCAGACGTATTGAAACCCAAAAAGTGGACAGCCGAAACCCCAAATCTCTATCGGTTAACCATGGAGTTAATAAACATCGAAGGAAGAACAGAAGAAGTAATTACTGGTCGTATTGGTTTTAAAGAAACCGAAATTCGCAATCAGGTTTTCTACCTCAATGGCAAGGCCATAAAACTAAACGGCATCAATACACACATGCAACACCCCACCTTGGGTCATACCATGGACGAGGCCACCATTCGGAAAGATTTTGAACTATTTAAACAATTCAATATCAATTGTGTCCGCATATCACACTATCCGCCAGTTTCACGCTATTTGGAACTCGCAGACGAATATGGATTCTATATCATTGACGAAGCAGGAGTTGAAGCCCATGCTACAGAATACCTTAGCGATAATCTGGACTGGGAAGCCATGTACCGTGATAGGGTTCGCAAAATGGTGTTGCGCGACCGCAATCATCCCTCCATTCTTTTCTGGAGTGCAGGCAACGAAAGTGGTGAAGGGGAAAATATTTGTAACGTGATTGATGAAGGAAGGATATATGATAGTACACGATACTGGATGTATGGAGGGAATGCTTTTTCGCATGCCTGTGAAGAGATTATCGGGCCACGTTATGCTTCTCCTTTTGATCTCAAAACACAAGTAGGGATGGTTTCTGAAAGTATTGATCCTAGACCATCATTTATGGACGAATACCTTTCAGTAGCCGGAAATGCTGGTGGTGGACTGGATGAATATTGGGATGTCATTTACCAGTATCCACGTATCATGGGCGGTGCAATATGGGATTTTGTGAGTCCGGGTTTGCTCGAGCCAGTTCGTAAATTGACCGATTCTTCACCCAACAAGATCGCAACCCACATCATGGGACGTGCAAAACTGGTTGCTGGACATGATGGAAAAGGCATTGACTTGAATGGTCATGACCAATGGGTGGAAGTTTACCAGGATAAAAATATTGAAATCTCGGGTGATGAACTGACGGTTTCTCTTTGGGTTTTTCCACGCGATTTAATGAAAATGGGTGGGACTTTGCTTACCAAAGGAAACAATCAATTTGGTTTGCAACAAATTGGTGCCGATTCGCTTGATTTCTATATCTACACTTCGAAGAAAAGCTATGTCCGTGCTGCTTTACCCGAAGATTGGACACAAAAATGGCATCATGTCGCAGGTATTTATGACGGAAAAACAATATCACTATTTATCGACAATAAAAAGGTGGCTGAAGAAGCGGTCACTGGGAACATAACCAATTTTCCTTTTCCTCTTAATGTGGGCAAGAATGCCGAGACGCATGGTCAGCATATGTCCAGTTACTTGTGCGATGCCATAGTCGATCAGGTGGGTGTTTTTTCAACATCGATAGAAATAAACGATTTATTTGTAGCAAAACCAGACTTGAAAAATCGTGCAGTTTTGTGGCTCGATTTTGAACAGGAGCAAAACGAAGGCGAGTTCTTCAGTTATGGAATTGGTGCGCGAACTTATGGAAGTATTTGGCCTGATCGGGTTCCTCAGCCTGAAATGTGGCAAATAAAAAAATCGGCTCAACCCATTTCTGTAAAGTGGAGCAATGCCGAGAAAATGGAAATTGAAGTACAGAACCGAAACTTTTTTACCAATACAAATGCCTTTGAAGCACGTTGGAATCTGGAGGAAAACGGCATAACAATAGCTTCGGGAAAACTGGACGTGGATGTCGAACCAGAAGCCAAAAAAATATACGCTCTTCCTATCCCAAAGCCTCAGCTAAAAGCTGGTGCAACCTATTTGGCAACAGTTAGTTTTCACTCGAAAGAAGCTACAGATTGGGCGCCGAAGGGTTTTGAACTGTATTGGGATCAATTGGAATTGCCATGGGTTGTTCCTGCCCATAAAAAATTAGTACAGCATCAGTCCAATCCTTTGAAAGTGACAGATAATGAGCAATATTTGATTGTATCCGGAGAAAATTTCGATTATGCCTTCAATAAAGCAGATGGACAATTGTACTCCATGAAATACATGGGTACAGAATTGTTGAAACAGGGTGCCCAACTCAATGTTTGGCGTGCTCCTTTGGCGAACGAATTGGATGACTGGACAGTCCCAGCTGTTAATGTCTTTCCTACAAAGCAGGGTTACGGAAGGATGGTTGCAACTTCATGGTATTCCATCGGTCTGGATCATATGAAATCAAAAATTGAATCATTCTGCGTTGAAAATAAGGCTGAAAACGTAACTGTCAGTATTCGTGAAATTGCGCTTTTTGGAAATGCAGGCAATACCGGTTTCGAAAATGAGATGGTTTATACGATTGCCCCAGACGGTGAAATAAGTTTGAAGCACACAATAAATCCAAATGGAAAAATGCCCATGTCGTTGCCACGAATCGGAACAAAATGGGTTTTTGATGAGCAAATGCAAGATGTAGAATGGTTTGGACGTGGACCTCAGGAGAATTATCCAGACCGCAAAACGGGCTACCGTATTGGGCTTTATCAATCAACAGTTGATGCGATGTTTGAACCATATTTGATTCCTCAGGATTGTGGCTTGCGAACTGATAACCAATATGTGCGACTGACAAATAAAGAAGGAATTGGAATTGAGTTTTCAGCAGCTATACCATTCAATTTCAATTGCTATAATTACAGCACCGAAAATTTGTCAAAGGCAAAATACACCTATGATTTGATCAAATCGGATGGTGTAACATTCAATTTCGACTACCAAACCACTGGGGTAGGATGCACGGCAATAGGGGTGCTTAATAAATATCAAACTGTTCCTCAATACTTAGAGTTCACAAGTTCTATAAAACCATTTAAAATGAATAAGTAAGCCCTGATTGATGCATTCATTTATTTTGGCCGCCGTTAGAGACATCGGGGTGTTAGTGTGAAGCATGCACCTATGGTGTATTGACTGACATCCGCAGCGTGAAGAGTCTGGGAAGTTGGGTCGTAAGCTGATTGGCGGATTTCAGGAATTGCTTGATTTGGTTTTTGGTTGAATTCGGGAGTTTTTGCTTTAGTTTAGGTATGACTTCCCTTTATCAATAATTAGGGATTTGATGTTCTATTAAGTCTTATAATCAAAGGTTAATTTCTTAGATGCTGTAAGCAGATCAAGAAGATTCCTGATTGAATACGATAAATTATTAGTTTTTGAATTTAACATAGGAAATTAGTTAGACCTTAGTTATATTTCCACCTAAACGATTTATATATAGGAAGAGCTGTTTAAGGTGAATTTTTCATATGTAGTTCAGTAACTAGGAGATAGTGCCATTCCCGAATCATATTATATGCAAACATAGAAAACAACCCATATGAAGAAACCTTTTTTCAGACTTCTTATAGGAATACTAGTGATTATTGTTTTAACCATTTTGAATATTTTACTATTTGATAAAGTTTTTAAAGTAATGAATCTTAAAGTTTTAAAATGGTTTCCATTATTCATGTGCTTTATGGGGTTTTACATGGCGGGACTCATAAATAGAGAAACTAAAATATTCCTTACTCCATTACTTTTAATTTCTCTTGTAATTTATATCCCTTTAGAACTCTTCTATTTTCCTTATTTTCTGACTGTTATCCTTTTCTCATCCCTAGGGATTCTACTTTCTCGGAGGGAAATAGTTTACAGAATTAAGATTCCATTGTTGGTGATTTTAATTGGTGTATTTGGATTTTTTTTATTTTCCCAACCACTCATTATAAAAAATAAAGGCTTTGGAATTGATCCCAGAAATGATTTATACAATGCCACCGTACTTTGGGATTTCAAAGCCAAAAAACCTGCTAGCTTGCCAAATGAGATGTTTCAGGACACAGAAGGCAATACCTTTAGCTTAAAAGAATTAGAAGGAAAAACCTTGTTAATAACATTCTGGGCAACATGGTGTGGACCATGCATTGCAGAAAAACCTGAGTTGGAAAAATTAAAAATGAAGTTTCAAGACCATCAAGATATAGTTTTTGTGGACATTTCAGTTGATTCTAATATTGAAAAATGGAAATCATATTTATCAGAACATAATTCAAACGGTTATCAGATTGTCAGTCAAAATGTTGCCAGAACATATTCTAATTTTAATTTTTCAGGAATACCATTTCATATCATTGTTGATTCAGATGGTAAATATAAAAAATGTCATGGCCCAAATATTTTAGACGAACAATTGCTTTCTAATCCAGTAAAGCTTAATGAATATCTTAACACTCCTTACAAAGTCTTTAAAACAATTAAACTTAGTGAAAAGGATACTATTGTAAGAGTGAGATAAATGCTTGTTAATAAGATTTATATAGCTTAATACAATGTCGTTTAGTTAAGCAAATTAATAAAAAAAATGTGTAAATTATAGGGGTATATAGGGGGTAACTCTAATTCTGAAAAAAAGGAAGATTACAGGCTAAAACTAACTAAACATATTGACA
>NZ_JAKZGP010000108.1 GCF_022549775.1 Belliella filtrata
AAATCCAACAATGGAGCTGAAAACTTCTGTGTTATAAGATCCGTCGTGGATACCCTGATCAAACGTTCGGGAAATATCTTAGAAAATCTAAATCATATAGCTAATTTACAACCTGAGTAGTTACAAAGATTGCTATTGTATTGGGAAAAGAACTATAACAGCCATCCATTTTAACCACAAATCATACATCGTGGATTCCTAGCAGGTTTACCAATATATGGATCAAGACAGATGATGGATTGCAATTGGCATTTAGACAGTATTCTGAAGTTGTAAAAAATAATTAGAGTAACTAAAACCAAAAAACAGGCAATGGAAATAGCTATTTCTTAGTAAAGAGTATAGAAAATTACTTAAGTATTATCTCGAATCAGGAGATATAATTTTTAAATTTGTGCACATTTAATACAAGCATCAATATATTAGATTTTAGACCATAAAATCTAAAATCACCAATCTAAAATCAAAATGTATATCATACCAGCAATAGACATCATCGGAGGTAAGTGTGTAAGGCTTACACAAGGTGACTACAATCAGAAAAAGGAATATCATGATAGTCCACTTGAAATGGCTAAGCGATTCGAGGATGCAGGTATCAGCAAGTTGCATTTGGTAGATTTGGATGGTGCTAAGGCAAAGAAAATTATCAATAAGCAAGTCCTTCAAAGCATTGCTTCAGGGACTTCACTTGAAGTTGATTTTGGAGGTGGAGTACAATCTGATGAAGATATAGCGCTAGCATTCGAACTTGGAGCCAAACAGTTGACTGGAGGAAGTATTGCAGTCAAAAACCCAGCGATGTTCGAATCATGGATCAGTACTTATGGAGGAGAAAAAATTATCCTCGGTGCAGATGCAAAAGATAAGAAAATTGCCATTTCGGGATGGGAAGAGACAACGGAAGTTGATTTGATTGATTTTATCAAATCTTATCATGCCAAAGGGATTAGTTATGTGATCTGCACTGATGTAGCAAAGGATGGCTTACTTCAAGGCCCTTCTGTAGCGCTTTATAAAGAAATCATGCAAGAGATCCCAGGCATCAAATTAATAGCTAGTGGAGGTGTTTCAAATGTAAAAGACCTAAAAGAACTTCAAAAAACAGGGGTGTATGGAGCTATTGTTGGTAAAGCTTATTATGAAGGGAGGATTAGTTTGGAGGAGTTGGCTGCATTTTAAGACACTAGATATGAGACATGAGACATGACACATTAGATTCAAGAAATGAGAAACTAGACAAAGATGGAATAATTTTAAATCAAGGGTGTGTTATTTTCAAAACATGTAAAATTCAGATAATTCCAAGCTTTGTGTCTACTAATTCACTAAAGCGGATTGACTCTTAAAACTTTAGAATCTTAAGTCCTTCCACCAGTTTTAAAATCTTTCATCCCGAAAAGTATCGGGACAAATCCCTTAATACAAAATGTTAACAAAAAGAATTATTCCTTGCTTAGATATCAAGGATGGACGTACGGTCAAAGGTGTCAACTTTGTCCAGCTTAGAGATGCTGGAGACCCTGTTGAGTTAGCCAAGATATATTCTGACGAAGGTGCAGATGAACTGGTGTTTTTAGATATAACAGCCACCGTTGATAAGCGTAAAACATTAGCAGAATTAGTGACCAAGGTTGCAAAGGCAATCAATATACCTTTCACAGTAGGTGGTGGAATTAGCACAGTAGAGGATGTGAAGCTACTTCTCAATGCTGGTGCAGATAAGATTTCAATCAATTCCGCAGCTGTTCACAATCCGGGAGTAATCAATGAAATGGCTTTGGAGTTTGGAAGTCAATGTATTGTGGTGGCTATAGATACCAGGAATGTAGACGGAGTTGATTTCGTACATACACATGGTGGAAGAAAGCCTACAATTCTCAATACTCAGGAGTGGGCAAAAGAAGTTTGTGATAGGGGAGCAGGTGAGATCTTATTGACTTCCATGGATCATGATGGTACCAAGGGAGGATTTGCAAATGAAATTACCGCCGAGATTTCTTCCATGCTTTCTATTCCAGTCATTGCTTCAGGAGGTGCTGGAAATATGGAGCATTTCAAGGATGTCTTTACCTTTGGAAAAGCAGATGCAGCATTGGCTGCAAGTATTTTCCACTTCAAAGAAATTCCAATTCCCGAATTGAAGCAGTATCTTAGCAGGGAAGATATCTCAATTAGGAAATGAGAGGCTGGTGAGAAGAGAGAGGCGAGAATAGAGAGACGAGAATCAAGACACTGAAATCTTGAGTAAGGGTCTTTAAATCATCATGGATTTTCATGAAATAAATGAAATTACCCGACTTAGAAATCCTTAACTGATAAGATTCAAAGTCAAACAAATATAAAAATGAACAAACTGAATATAGATTTTGAAAAGGTGGGTGGCTTAGTGCCTGCCGTGATACAAGATGTTGCAACTGGTAAGGTATTGATGCTTGGCTACATGAATCAAGAGGCTATCGATATTACTTTGGAAACTAAAAAGGTGACTTTTTTTTCAAGGACAAAGAATAGACTTTGGACAAAAGGGGAGACGTCTGGAAATTTCTTACATGTGGTTTCTTTGACAGTGGATTGTGATCAAGACACCATTTTGATCAAATCTAGACCAGAGGGGCCGGTTTGTCATACAGGAGATGATACTTGTTTTGCAGAAGAGAACAATAGCAAAACCTTTTTCATAGACACTTTAAGATCTATCATCAAGGATAGAAAGGTTAATCCAAATGATCAATCTTACACAGCTTCATTGTTTGCCAAAGGGATTAATAAAGTTGCCCAAAAGGTAGGTGAAGAAGCTGTTGAAATCGTAATTGAGGCCAAAGATGATAACAAAGATTTGTTTATGGGAGAGGCAGCAGATTTGCTTTATCATTACCTGGTTTTGTTAGAGGCAAAAGGTTATGAGCTTGATGAGGTAATGGATGTATTGATCGAAAGACATCAAAAGAAATAAATTATAAGGCGATGTTACATTTTTTGAAACAGCCTTATCCATGTGAAAATGCCAGTTGGAAAAGCATTATCCGTTTAGCTTTTCTGATTGGTTTTTTTGTGGCTACTTTTTTATTGGTTTTCCAGCCTTTTGGTCTTCATCGTATTCCAGATGAATACAAGTTAGTGATGATCTCTGGTTATGGTTTGGTAACTTTTTTATGCATGATATTCTTTCAAGGTGGATTTAAAGGACTTTTTTCGGGTTATTTTGATGAATCAATCTGGACGACAGGGAAAGAGATCGTCCAAAATCTAAGCATTTTAGGGTTGATCTCAATTGGTAATTTTCTTTATACTGTTTGGATTGGAGGAGTTGATTGGTCTTTTTATTCTTTGATGCTTTCTATAGGCTTTACTTTTGCAGTTGGGATCTTTCCTGTGTTTTTTTTGGTGATTTATAGGTACAACAAGTTGCTCAGAAAGCATACTACATCCGCAACTCATATGGAAAGCCATATTTCCAATTCCATTTCTGAATTTTCCAAACAAGATATTATTACCATTACTTTACAGTCTCAATATGCACAGGAAGATTTGGTGGTTGAATTGTCTCATCTGTATTATTTACAATCCGCAGACAACTATGTGGAGGTTATTTTTCTTGGTGAAAAAGGCGTTAAAAAACAATTGATTAGAAACACCCTTACAGAGATTGCAGGGCAATGGGAGCATGTAGGCATCATTCAGTGCCACAGGTCCTATCTAGTAAATATTCATCAAGTCAAACGCATCACTGGAAATGCTCAAGGATACAAGCTGTTTTTGGATAAAGGAAATTTGGTGGTACCTGTATCTCGTAAATTCGCAGGGAAAGTCAAAGAGTATTTGAGTCAATAGCTTTGTTATTTGTCCCTAAACTTGTCATAAATCCCTATTTAAAGCAATGAAGGTAGATTTGATTTACATTTGAATAAAAAAATCAAATGGGAAATCTACTAAAAATCACACTTTACTTTCACATTGCATTTGGGTTTACAGCCTTGCTCTCGGGGGTTTTGGCTATCCTTTTTACGAAAGGAAGTAAGAAACATAACCTCTCTGGTATGCTATACTATTGGTGCATGATAGGAATTGGAATCACAGCATTCCTAATTGCAATTCCAAAAGGAAATATGTTTTTGCTTATGATCGGTGGCTTTAGTACATACATGACGTTGACGGGTAGAAGGTATCTTCAGTTAAGAAAGCAACTTAAGCCAACATTTTCTATTGTAGATAGGCTTTTTCAAGGTATAGCGCTAGTGACTGTTTTTATTCCGATTGTCTATTTTTCACTACAATCTTGGTCAAATTTAGGAGGATTTATAGTTGTTTTCGCTGTATTTGGAAGCTTTCTCTTGTCTATGGTGTGGGTAGATATGCGTGCATCCTCTAAGCTTGAGACCTTGCCAAAGAAGTGGTTTCTTAGCATGCATATCAGTAGGATGATGGGTGCATTTATAGCAACCTTTACCGCTTTCCTTGTTATCAACTTGCATACAGATCCCGTATTTATAGCGTGGCTATTACCCACTGTAGTTTTTACTCCTTTGATTATTTATTTTCAGAGGAAGTTTGTGAAGGGAAAGACAGGAGTGGTAGGCATTTCTTGAGATTTTTAATTCCTCAGCAAGTTTACTCATGTACGGTATAAAAGGAATTGATTCATTGATGATGAATACAAGCTTTTATATGTTTCGGATGGTATTTTGAGTCAAATCTTCCCGCGGACTTAGATCCATTTATGTGACCAGTTGTGTGGTTTCCAATAGTTTTGATTTCTGTATGAACAAAGGCACAAATTGTTTTTTACATAAAGCAAAATTGTAAAATGTTTTGGGCGAAAAACAATCTATCCCCAGATATAAATTGAATATTACTTTGCGGAGTGCTTCAAGGGTTTAATGTATGTAAAGTAAAAAAAATGAAGATTTTTGGTGGTTTAAAAATCATTAGACCTATCAGTTATGTATATTCAAAGTTAGGGATAGCTTTGAATCCTGATAGGTCTATCAATGATACATTTATTGAGTTTAATTTTTAAAACTCAAAATCACAACTCATATCATCACTGCCAATTGGGGCTCCGTCTGGTATACTTACGGTTTGAGGTTTGCTAATTTCTTCTGGCAACCTGAAGTATGCGTTGATTTTTTCTGCTAAATAACTTTTATGGTGGTTTACCATATTTCTTTCTCTTTTGGGATTTAGGTTAGGGTTCAACTCATTGCTTCTTATGAAATTAAGCAAAGCCCTTGTCTCTGACTTCACTAAGTCACTTGAGCGTGAATCTTTTGCTAGCATTATCAACTGGTCTATAAACTTACCTTGAACTATGAAGCTGATCTGATTTTCATACTCATTACTTGATTGTGCATTGAATACCGATAACCTGATTATCCGAAATACATTTGCCAGCGAAGGCAATTGACTGTCAAATGCATGCTGTTGCAAGATTCTATTCGCTCTAGCAGGGTCAAACAAAAAACCAAATGTCATGTCCACCACATTCTCAACTGGAGCCATAGGGTCAAAGTTCGGTCCAGTTCTAGAGGGGAAAGTTTCTCGATTTCTACCGTAGCCCATTGGTCGTGGGGGGATCAGTTCAATGATTTGGTTTGGCAAAGCCAAGTTTTCAGGTTTGACTACATGTAAGAGGACTTCCAAGGCATCTTCTTGAGATTTGGCATCTAGCCTGCTTTGTTTCCTTTGATTGTCTCCCTTTACCTTGTAGGTGTAATCAACTCCTCCAATCAGCTTGGAAGTTGCCTCAATTTGATAGCGATGCATCATATACAAAGGCACCAAAACTTCTTCCATAAGTGCTTCTGGAGTGTTGCTTTCTATTGAATTTAGCCCAAAACTATTTAGCTTTTCTTTTCTGATTTCCATCATTCTTTTCAATTCACCAGTAGCAGACTCTCCATTATCCCAAAGGTGTGCTTGAGGATGGCTACCACTGCTATTTCTTGAATCTGAATCAGAAATAAAAGTATGTCCCGCCGAGTAAGTGTCTTCTAATAGTTTATTGAGATAGGATTTTTCATCATTCCCTTCTGGAATGATGTCGTAGCCATACCTGATAGCCCATTTATCCCAATCTCCTATTTTATCATCGTATGCATTGGAGAAGTCAAGGTTTCCGTCATTGTCCATGGTGATATATGGGTAAGGATAGTCCATGACAGAGCCGCGCGAAGTAGGAGAGGAGGCGTATGCATGTGCGAGACCTATTGTATGACCTATTTCATGAGCCGATAGTTGTCTCAACCTCGCTAAGGCCATTTCTAGCATGGCTGGGTTTTTAGGTTTTCCATCCTCGAAGGGTTGTAATAGCCCTTGAGCAATCAAGTAATCTTGTCTTACTCTAAGTGAGCCTAAGCTTACATGACCTTTGAGAATTTCTCCTGTCCTTGGATCTCTGACCGATGCACCGTAAGACCAGCCTCGAGTAGACCGGTGCACCCACTGGATGACATTGTACCTTACATCCATAGGGTCAGCACCTTCGGGCATAAGTTCTACCCTGAAGGCATTTTTAAATCCTGCAGCTTCGAATGCCTGATTCCACCAATTTCCACCTTCAAGAAGGGCAGATCTAACTGGTTCTGGAGTGCCTCTGTCAAGGTAATATATGATTGGTTTTACAGGTTCTGACAATGCGGCATTAGGGTCTTTTTTCTCTAATCTATGTCTGGCGATGTACTTCTTCTCCATTGGCTCTCCAATGGGACTAGTGAAATCCAAGTAACTGATATGGAAATACCCAGCACGTGTATCAAACTCCCTAGGCTCATACTTATCGTCTGGAAGCTGAATAAACGAGTGTCGCTGCCTTACACTCACTGCATCGGGGCTAGGAGTCACTGAGCGGATATAGCTCCCAGAAGGGGTGCCTGTGACGGTAATGGTTGCTTCCACTTCCGTATTTTGCGGGAAGTTTTTTGTCATGGCTTCATAGATAGCACTTCGTGAATTATCTACTTTGTAAGTTCCTTGACGTGCAGCGCCTAGTTTTTCTGCTACTTGATGTGCGTCTTGCAGATAGAATGAAGTTGCATCAATGATATACTTTTCATTCTCCTTTTTATTGATTTCAAATCCCCAAATTATAGACTCGGCAAATGCGTCTTTAACAGACTTAATTTCATCTGGATTTTCACTATAGGCTCTGAAATCATAATTTTTGTGTACAAGAAAAATCTTATTGCCAGCTTTTCTGAATTCGACTACTCTAGTTCTGCCAAGCTGACCTCGGTCTAGTCCAATATCATTGGATCCTACACCTGCAGCAAGTGAGTTGACATAGAGGAATTCACTTTCAAGTTTTGAAATTTCAAGGTAGATTTTGCCTTTATCATCATCTAAATAGAAATCTACAAATCCTTCTTTTTTTTGAAGTTTGCTGAAGTCAATATTTTGGCAAAGCACATTGCTCATCGAAATGAGCATCAGTAAAGTTAAAGTGTACAGTTTTCTCATGTAATGATGGTTGTAATGAAGAGATTAAATTACAAAATGCACAATATTCAGCTTTACCGATGGTGGAAATTTTCGGTTAAATTGATGCCTAAGTTGAAAAGCGATAAAGAAAATGTTAAATACTTTTATATAAAAAATGCTGTAACTACTCAGGTACATTATTTACTGACCAATATTCAAGTATTTGGAGTCTTGTGCTCCTTTGTAGCGTATTGACGCGTATTTGTATGTTAATGTACGAAAATCAGCTTTAAAGTTGGTTTATCC
>NZ_JAKZGP010000109.1 GCF_022549775.1 Belliella filtrata
TATCTCTACAACGGCAACGAGATCATAAGAGACCTTAATCTGGAATTATACGACTTCAAGTCAAGACATTACGATCCTGCTATAGGCAGGTTTATAAGCATAGATGTACTTGCCGACCATCCCAATCAAATAGGATTGTCCCCATATCAGTTCAGCTGGAACAATCCGATCCGGTATAATGATCCTGATGGGAAATGTCCCAGCTGTTGGCCTATGCTTTACGCCGCATATCAAGGGATGAAAGCAAAATATTCAGGTATTTTAAGTCAAGCCAACGCTCCATCACAAAGATTGATTTCGGGAACGTCTGGCAATACCCCTTCAAATATCGGGATGAATGAAACCACGAGGTCAGCCATTAAGATTACAGGGGTTGCTTCCGATATCAATGCAGTGACCGAAGTTGGAAAAACCTTTGCAAAGGAAGCAACAATGGATGTGGGAAATATTCTTGATAAAGGTGGAGAGGCAGTGTCAGATGTAGGAATCTTACTTGCGATACCGACAGAAGGAGCTTCTATGGTTCTTGTGCCTATTGGTGAAGGAGCTTCCATACTTGGTAAATCCATGAAGGCGGGAGTTCATTTAAGCAATGGAAATGTTCAAGGTGCAGTCCAAGAAGGTGCTAATATGGCTGTTGGTGCTGTAACAAATTCTGCTACAAGTGGGGCAATAAGGCAGTCAAAAAAAGTAGGATTAATTAACAATGTAACTCAAGAAGTAGTCCAAGAATCAGTTTTAATGGGCACTGGAAGTATAGTAAACAAAACTGCTGGGGTGGTAACTAATAAAATTGACGATGAAAAAAATAAATGATCCTGCAGGTAAAGCAGCTATAATCAATTTAATTGGTCTTATAGTAGTATTACTAATGATTTTATTATACTATCTTTTTGGGTAGTTTTCTTTGATAACAATTTAAACTCTTTAGTGACTTAGATTAAAAAAGCCCCGTAACTGGGGCTTTTTTAATCACAGCAATAGGCTATCCATTTTATGTTTTGCGAAGAAAGCGTCCATAAGGGCATACAAGTGATCCTTATCCCTAGGGTCAAGTTTTTCGAGCTGCTGTAGTCTTTTGAGGGCATCGTTGTCGATGTTTTGGTACTCTCCGTCCTTTACCAGATAGTCTAGGGTTACGCCTAGTGCATCGGCTATTTTAGATGCGGTGTCGATCGATGGCTTGATCTCGTCCCGTTCATACTTGCCGATGATGTCGCCTGAGGTCCCCACGGCCTTGCCCAATGCGCCCTGGGTCATTTTTTTCTGTTTTCTCGCATATGTTATTCTCTCTCCAAACGTCATGATCTGTCGTATTTATGATCCAAAAACCGATGATTATCCAAAAATAAGCGAATAAAAGGTTAGAAACAATTGCTATGATACTTGCTTGATTCGGAATGATTGGTTAGTATTGTGAATGATTAGTCATAAATGGAAATTTTGAAAAATCTTCACAATGAAAGAAAACACGGCCATGGAAAACGAAAAAGAGTACCTATACGACTACCGGGGGCTGGATCTGTTCCTAGAAAACTTCGTGGATGCCCCCGAGCTGAAAAGGCATCTGGACGAGCTGCTGCTGATACTGGTCACCCACATGTGCCTTGTGGAAAGGGAGCCGGACTGCGGCCGGGAACTGTTGGAGCTGTATGCCGTCCTGAGCGATCTGAGAGACTTGTTTGGTAACCTGGAAAAGAAGGCGGGTTAAGCGATGGAAATACAGGAGATCAAAACCGGACTGACGCTAAAGGAGGTGCTGGAACATTACGGGCTGAAACCGGACAAACAAAACCGGCTGAACTGCCCGTTCCACGATGACAAGACCCCGAGCATGCAGGTGTACTACAAGACCCAGACGGCCTACTGCTTCAGCTCCAACTGCCCCACGCACGGCAAGAGCCTGGACGTGATCGACTTTATCATGCATATGGAACAAACAGACAAACACCAGGCAATCCTGAAGGCGGGGGAACTGATTACGGGCACGGCTTCCCCCGCTGGGAAACTTACCAGAGTTGCGCTGCTCACAAACATGTTCACCTACTTCAGGAATGCGGTGCACAACAGCCGTCCTGCCCGTGAACACCTGGAAATCCGTGGGCTGGACTACGGCAAAACGGAGGTTGGCTACAACAGTGGCCAGTTCCACCACGGGAGCAGAAAGGACGAAGCCCTGATCGAAGCCTGTCTGAAATACGGTCTGTTGCTGGACAGGGGCCATACAAACAACCGCACAGGAGAAAAGGCCTACAGTCCCTTCGGAAAGGGCGGTATCGTGTTCCCGCTCAGGAACAGGGAGGGCCAAATAGTAAGCCTATACTTCCGGAGTACAACGGATGACCGACAGGCACGCCACTTTTACCTCAGGGACAGGCAGGGGCTTTATCCGTGTTATCCGACGGCGGTCGGACACGGTCCCAAACCCGAAACCACCAAACTGATCCTGACGGAGGCCATCATCGATGCGGCCACGCTGCTTCAAATCCCCGGGATCACCAATGAATATCAAGTACTTTCCTGTTACGGGACAAATGGGCTGACCGAGGAACATATAGAGTCCATCCAATCACTCACCAACCTACAGGAAATCATTTTCTTTTTTGACGGGGATTCCGCCGGACTGGAAGGGGCAAGGAAACAGGGAGAAAAGCTGAAAGGCCTGCTGCCAGCGGTCAAGATCAGCCTTGTCAACACCCCGGAGGGTGAGGATGTAAACAGCCTGTATGTCAACCATACGGACAGTGCGGAAGAACTTCTCAATCACCTGCTGGACAGCCGTATCCCTTTTGATGCGCCAAACGGATCTCTTTATTCTTCAAATGAAACTGTTTCAAATGAAAAAAAAGAAATCCGGGAACAGATACAGCCAACGGTTCCGGAACAGCCCAAACCCACCCCATCGGAAACCGCTCCACAACCAAAACCCGAAAGCCAGAAACCAACTTCCAGTCCAAGCCATGCGGCAAGCAGATTCGACACCACCAACCCCCACCGGATCATATACTTTACAGATACGGCGCATTACTATGTAAAGGGCGGGGTACGCCAGGAACCCGACAGGCTACAGATCAGCCTGATGGTCGAGGGGAAGGGCAACAGCGCCTATAACCGCTACCGCAACCGCCTGGACCTGTACGAGAACAAGCAGACGGAAAGGATAGCAAGGGAGGCGGCCGAAAAGCTGAACCTCAGGGCAGACCTGTTGGAGCTCGACCTGTGCCGCCTGGCCGACCTTCTGGAGGACTACCGGGACAGCCGGGAAACGGGGCAAAAGCCGGAAAGCGCAAGGACAACCCTGGACAGCACGGCAAGCGGTCGGTGCAAAGACTTTTTGGGCAAGCCCAACCTGATCCAGAGGTTTAATGACCTGATCGGAAAGGCGGGCGTGGTCGGGGAGGAAAACAACCGGGTGTTTTTGTTCTGCATAGCCGCCAGCTACGGGATGCCTGACACCCTTCACGCCCTGATCCAGGGATCGAGCGGATCGGGAAAGACCCACCTTCTGGTGAAGATCAGCAGCTTTATCCCGGATGAAGATGTGAAAAGGTTTACAAGGGTCACGGAGAGCAGTTTTTATAATTATGGCATGTACGACCTGAAAAACAAGCTGATCTGCCTGGAGGATCTTGACGGGATGAAGGAAGAGGCGCAGCTGGCATTCAGGGAACTGCAGTCAAGGGAGATGCTGTCGAGCAGCACCACGGGACAGGACGAGAAGGGCAACAACCGGGCGTACGAGAAGATCGTCTACGGGCCGATCGCATCGATGGCCTGCACCACCAAGGGGGAGATCTACGAGGACAACATGAACCGCTGTTTCCTGATCGCCGTGGACGAGACCAAAGCGCAGACGCAAAGGATCATCCAATACCAGAACCAAAAGGCATCAGGAAAGGTCGACGGGCAGGAAGAAAGGAAGGCCACGGGGTTTATACAGGACTGTATCAGGATGCTGAAACCGTGTGAAGTGGTCAATCCATACGCAGACAAAGTGAACCTGCCGGAAGAGGCCCACAAGATCAGGCGGCTGAACGGGCTGTACCAGAGCTTCGTGAAGCAGATGACCCTGATGAACCAGTACCGCAGGAAGAAGGACGGGAAAGGGAGGCTGATCACGGAGAAAGAGGATCTGCAGGTAGCTGCGGAGATCATGTTTGACAGCATCGTGCTGAAGATAGACGAGCTGGACGGCAGCCTCCGGCTGTTCTACGAGCAGCTGAAAACCTACATCAAGGGAAAGGGCGATGCATACGAATCCTACAGCTTCGGGCAGCGTGAGATCAGGCAGGCACTGAACATCAGCAAGACCGGGCTGCAGCGCTATATCCATGACCTGCTCAGCCTGGAATACATCTGCCAGGCAGGCGGGCATATCAACAAGGGCTACCGCTATAAGATTGTGTACTGGGACGATGTGGCCAAGCTGAAAGGCAAGGTGAAACGGCATTTACAGGGACAATTGGATCAGTTGGAAATCTTGGCGACCCGTTAGCGACCCATGTGTTTTGGGTCGCAAGAATATGCCTTTAAAGCCCAAAAAGGCTGAAAATGGCTATAAATCAGGCTGGCGACCCGTGACCCGGGAAAACGCAAGCCCCCCTTGAACAACTGTTACGACGAAAGGCAAGGCATGCCACTTTGAAAACCAAAAACCACCACACCATGAAGCACTTACCGATATACAATAAAGAATATAGTGGACTGTTACTGGACTTTAGGCTGTACCTTGAAAGGACAGGCTACAACAAAGGGAGCTGTGAGGCCCTGCCATCCTGCCTGCGGGAGTTTTTTTACCGGATGGAAGGCCTTGGCATCCACGGACTGGACGGCATCACGCCCGGGCATATCCTGGAACATTGGGAGTACCTGAAGAGAAGGCCGAGCCAAAGGGGCGGGGCCTTGAGCGAAAGCCAGATCAACCACCACCTGTACGCCCTGAAAACCTTTATGAACTTCCGGGAAGCCGTTGGGGATCTTGAAAGCAACCCCTTCGGCGCACTGGCCTTCCCCAAACCGGAACATCCGCCCAGAAAGGTGTTGAGCACCGAAGAGATCAAAGCCCTGTACTGTGCCTGTGAGACCCTTCGTGACCGGGCCATGCTGAGCCTGTTCTACGGCTGTGGGCTGAGGAGGTCGGAGGCCGAAAAGCTGGATATCGCCGACATACACTTTAAGGGGCAGTTGCTGTACGTGCGTTCCGGCAAGGGCGGGAAAAGAAGGGCGGTGCCGATGGGCGTACAGGTTGCCCAAGACCTGAAAGACTACTATCTGCAGGAAAGGGAATCCTACAGAAACGGAGCCACAGCCGACAGCCTGAAAGCTTTTATGCTCAACAACCACGGGAACAGGATGTCCGGGGACAGCTTTTGGAGACGGCTCGGATATCTGGCGGAACAGGCGGGCTTTACGGACAGGATCGGGCTTCACTGCCTGCGGCACAGCATCGCCACCCACCTGTTGGAAGGCGGCCTGGGCATCGAGCAGGTGAGGGACTTTTTGGGCCACCGCCATCTTGAAACGACCCAGATATACGCCAAAATCAGCAAACAATACCTGAACGGGCAGATATGTTGAACGACAGTGAACTGAAAGCATACCTGCTGGAAAAGCATACACCCGAGACTGCAAAGATCTACCTGCGGGACATCCGGATATACCTGGATTATATGACGGAGGAAAGGGCGGAAAAAGCCACCTACCAAGACATCCTGCAGTATGTGGACTATCTTAGGAAAAAACACAAAAACCCAAGGACGGTCAACAGGATGCTGTACGGGGCAAAATCCTGGCACAACTGGCTGCTGCATACGGGAAAGCGGGAAGACCATCCCTGCAGGTTTTTGAGGCTGCGGGATGCAAAAGGACAGGATATCCAGTTGCAGGATCTTTTTTCTTCAACTGAACTCGAACAGCTGATGGAAAGGAAGGAACGCTATGAAAGCGTAAGGGTCAGGAACCAGGTGGTTGTCAGTCTGCTGATCTACCAGGGATTGCGGCTGAAGGAAACAGAACAGGTTAGTTTACAGGATGTTGACCTGGAAGCCGGGACGGTTTACAGCAGGGGCATGGCCAAGACACTGCCAAGAACCCTGAAAATGAAGCCCAAACAGATCATGCTTTTTTACCGCTATATCCACGAAATACGCCCAAAAACCATCAGCGAATACACCGACCAACTGATCCTGAACATCCGGGGGAAGGCAATCAAGGCCGATGACATCAATTATCTGGTGGAGACTTTTAGGGATCTCTTTCCGGAAAGGAAACTGAACGCCCAAACCATCCGGCAGAGCGTGATCGCCAACCTGTTGAAGGAAGGAAAGGACTTACGGGTTGTCCAGGTGTTTGCGGGACACAAAAACCCAAGTTCAACCGAGAGGTACAGGCAGACGGGTTTGGAGGAACTGAAGGCGGCGGTACAAAAACACCATCCGCTGGGGTAAGGGCTCCGAAAGGAGGTCTGCAGTAAAGACAACGGTCACAGGTTAAGCGGCGTTCGTCATCGGTCGTCGGCAAAAAGCCACGCCAGCCCGGTGCAGCAGCCTTCCACAGGTTGTTTAAATGAATAAGGTGTTCCAGGCAGCTGCACCGCCCTTCGGGTGCTCGTGCCTCGCAGCCTGTCATGTCTTTTGCGCTCCTTCCTCTTCCTCACGGCAGGCTACTGTGTCTGCTTTTGCCGCTTCTCTTCACTCCGCTGAAGCTCCGTTCCGTTCAGCCGCAACGCACCCACCGCCTGCCAGAGTTATTGCGGGCCTGCGGGCCACCGACAGACCGCAGCGCCCATGATGGACAGTCCAAAAAGAAAGCGGTATCATGGGCACTGCTCACTGCCAGCCACTTCCTACGGTCGTTTTCCCTGGCAGGCTGTCGTCGGCACCCGCAGGCGGCCCGCAACCAACCCACAAAAAGGCCGGCCGCCTAGAAATCACCCCCAACCCCCGATCAGGGGGGCTTTCCCCGCCCGCAAGGCCAGGTCCCGTCTTCGAAAACAGGTTGGGTGCAGGAAAAAAACAACAAAAAAGAAGAGCAAAGTTAGGCTTGCATTGGCTCGGCCAGTCAAGGTCAAGCCCTTCGGGTTTTGGTAAAAAAATCTCCACCCTGCCGGGTAGTATTTTTTTACCAAAAACCTTGACAGCCCGGCCATGCAGCCCGATTGAAGGCTTTCTTTTTTTCCGTTTTTTCTTTTAAGAGGATGTTTTACAAAAGGACTACAAATGCGCCATCTTCTTTTTTTCAACTGAAAACATCTTCAGATGAAAGAAAAAAACTATCTTTATGGGAGTGTGCCGTAAGGGCAGGACGTTCTTTAAAAGTGAGTGAGCAGGATTGGAAAGAGCAGGGAAAAGGTTGTGCGGGAGTATAGCGTTATCTCTACAACGGCAACGAGATCATAAGAGACCTTAATCTGGAATTATACGACTTCAAGTCAAGACATTACGATCCTGCTATAGGCAGGTTTATAAGCATAGATGTACTTGCCGACCATCCCAATCAAATAGGATTGTCCCCATATCAGTTCAGCTGGAACAATCCGATCCGGTATAATGATCCTGATGGGAAATGTCCCAGCTGTTGGCCTATGCTTTACGCCGCATATCAAGGGATGAAAGCAAAATATTCAGGTATTTTAAGTCAAGCCAACGCTCCATCACAAAGATTGATTTC
>NZ_JAKZGP010000010.1 GCF_022549775.1 Belliella filtrata
GATAAACCAACTTTAAAGCTGATTTTCGTACATTAACATACAAATACGCGTCAATACGCTACAAAGGAGCACAAGACTCCAAATACTTGAATATTGGTCAGTAAATAATGTACCTGAGTAGTTACAGAGTAGTAAATGTTTTCATAACATTTAATATTATTTATTGAGTAACCTAAAGTGTTTAGGTGCAATCTAACTAAAAAATAACTATAATAAATAGTTAAATCAAGATTGCATTTAAACATAGTTGGATTTAGTCAAGCTATGGCTATAATTAGAGGATGCAATCCCCTAACCAAAAACCTCCTAAATACAACTAAAAACTAAAACAACCACTTCATAAAATCCACCAATAAGCATACTTTTCCACCTACCACGCCCTTTATCCATTAGAGGTCTTCAACACCATAAATGCACAAGGCACCCACTGACCTCACGGTCACTATCGGCGACCCTAATAGGTGAATGCATCAATTAGGGCATACCGATAGTAATCGGAAGCATGGGATTTTGGCTAGTGGGCTAAATGTTACCTGCCTTTTTTTTGCTCGACTTTTTCAATACCCTATAATTACAAGCTCTATTTTCTCTATATTCAACTCTATGCTCGGAAAGAAGTTGAACAATTATTCCCATTGTTTCTTTTTCATTTAGACCAATTTTTTCTCCTAAGTCAATCTCATTATGTCGACCATTATCTACTTTAAGTAGGTTATAATATCTATTTTTATTTTCCATCATGTAGTTTGTTTTTTTACTGCAATCATCATGTGTGGGCTAAAGGGTAAAAGATAACTGTCATTTTCTGTAATTTGTATTAGTTCCAATAGTGGTCTTTGTTTTTTGTCATCCATCATATTGGTAAAGTAATCTTTGTCTAACCATGCCATACCTTCAACTGCATAAGTATTTAGATAGGTTAATTCCTGATTTAAAAACTCCTCTTTAAGCTGATCAGGTTTATGGTAATATGCCTCAGCCAAAAGCCATGGGAATTCATCTGGTGGGTTATGAACTCCTGTTGTTAATTCCTCTTTACACATTTCAAAAAATGGCTTCTTGTGAATTAATCCATTGAGAAGACCTACCAAAGTTGATGCGGTATAATTAATCGCAAAACCCAATATAATTCCGCCATTTTTTAAGACTCTTTTAGCTTCGGAGATGGTTAAATCTCTGTCTTCCACTTTTTGAAGGTGATAAAGAGGTCCGTGTAAAATAATGAGGTCTGCAAAATTGTTGGGAAATTCCAATTTTCGCGATTCCCCCATGTGTACAAAAAACTTGTTTTTCAATTTGTGCGCCCTCTTTTGAGCCAATGTAATATGTTTGACAACTGGTTCTACCAAATGAACCTGATGTCCTCTTTGGGCAAGCCATTCTGCGTATTTCTCTGTTCCACCTCCGATATCAATGATTTTTGAAGCTGGGAATGGGATATACTTATCAATGAGTAACTTAATTCTTTCAAACTCAAATACTCCCATTCCTTTATCAAGCCTAGTCTCTTCTGACGCTTTATTATAGAACAACTCAATGTTTCTGCTTATTAACTGTTTACTTTTCATTTTTAATCACTGTTGTATCATCACAGTAGAAATGCATAGCATTTTATACAATGACAAAGCAATCGATGTATAATCGATAACTATTGGTTAAAATTTTATGAAATAACTGGATATAATCATCTGCGCATTAAAAAATCGGATGATTTAATGCCTCATTTATTACTCGTTTTCAGAGTTTATCCTTAAGAGAAGGACACAGATAATATGTTGTATTAGTAAAACAGAGTTTAAAGATAGAAATAATTGACTGAAACTTTTCAAGATATTGGATTTAATTGAAGATTATAGGGCAAGAAAAGGGGGCTCTCACCTTCCCACAAAATTCACATAATTGGGAAAAGCTGCGCTTGAGTTCAATTGCAGTAGGTTAGACCTGCTTAATCTCTTTTCTTTTTATAGCATGATTGGAAAAGCAACTAAACTGATTTTCCTTTTCGGACCTGTTTTTATTTTATAGAAAGAAAATGCAAAAAGATCTATTCGGTTGCCATTCAACCTACCTATCCTGCAAAAAATGATTCTTTTGCCTTTTCAATTAATTTGTTAGGAATATGTTGTTGTGTACTTTGCCCTGTGAGAGCCCTCAACATATCACTTAAATAATTGAAGGAACATTCATTTTTTCTGCAAAATCGAGCCCCAACCAAACGTTTTCATTGATTTAAAAATTAACTTATAATTGGTTAACTGCCCTTCTTACCTATTCAATCAAAAAAGGTCAAGCTCTTCGATTTCTTAAAATTGCTTTTAAATAAGCCATCTGGATTTTATACTATTTTTAAATTCATTAAAAAGAGACCTATAGGTGCTTTGCTTGCTTAAACTAATAAGACTATAACATGAAAAAGACCTAGAATATGCCATAAATAAGCAGAAATAGAAACAAACAATTCCAATTTATTTTGATTTCATGGATTAATGCCTAATATTTAAACCCATAATTCAGTTAGTAGCCCATATTCATTGTATGTCAATTCAGGAAGAGAAAGGTAAGACGCTGTGGAGTGAGATAAAAAAGGGCAATAAAATTGCCTTGTCCACACTATATAATGACCATTTCCAAACGCTGTATGAATATGGATATAGGATTTATCATGACAAAGAACTGGTTGAGGATTGTATTCAGGAGCTTTTTATAAGACTATGGTCAAAGCGGGAAAGTATTCAAATAAGGGGCTCCATAAAATCCTATTTACTAGTATCTATCAGAAATGCCATATTCAATGAAGTCAAAAAGTCTGAAAAATTTTTCCCAATTTCTCAAGAAGAAGTTCAATTGAACTTTAAGGTAGATTATACTGTAGATAGCGAGTTTTTTAAAGATCATCTTCAAGATGATCAGATCACAAAACTTTTGGAAGGCTTTAATAAACTGACAGGTCGCCAAAAAGAGATGTTGTATCTCAAATTTTTTGAGGGAATGAGCCAAGAAGAGGTTGCCGATATCATGGGTATAACTGTAAAAGCATCCTATAAACTGTCTGCAAGGGCTTTGGCAAACCTAAAAGACCTGATGGGAATATCAGCACCACTCCTATTAAGCATTTTAGAATATTGGAAAAGAGTATAGATTAAAAAAACCTGTATTAAACAAATATTTTATTGTTTTTTACATTATTTAAAGAATAAATAACAAATAGAACTATTTCCAATTTTTAAACTAAAAATCTATCAAATTTCATTTTTCTGACCAAAAATAAAATAAATGATACCACATTAATTTACTTATATTAGAATTTATCAAAAAAAGCTACAAATTTTACCTCATAATAAGAATTATGAAAAAAATTTATTTTTTAAAAAATTAGAATTTTATTTTAAAACAGGACTCATAAAAGTATATAATATCTAATATTAATTAAAAACATTGAATATATACTGTTAAATAACCAATCAATGATTTTATATTTTACAATATTAAAAAAATATCAAATGATCATGGGGTAATTTCACGGAACTCAATGTCCTATTATTGATCATTAAATCAAATAAAAAGTGAGCAAACCCAAAGAAGCTTATTTGTTTCAAGACTTTATCGATGACCCTACATTCATAGCTTGGGTAAAAGAGGCATCCATACAAGTGCCAGACGCCTGGTCAAGTTATGCTCAAACTAATCCTGATAATATTAAGGAGCTAGAAAAAGCAAAAAGATACATCCAAGCAGCCAATGCTTTTAAGAGAATTGAGCCTGAACCTCATAGCAAGAAAAAGATATGGGAAGCTATAAATTACAAGACTTGGCAAAGTGATCAAAAAACACAACAACATAAATTGTTAAAAAGAAGCGTTTTAAAAATGGCTGCAATTTTTGTTGCTATTATAGGGAGTACGCTCTTAACATATAAAATAGCATCTCATTACAGTAAAGTTGAAGAGTATAGTGCATATGGTGAAATTCGTAAAATATATTTACCTGACTCATCCATTGTCACCTTAAGCGCCAACTCCAGCATAAACTATTACAAGCATTGGACTAAAGACAGAATAAGAGAAGTTTGGGTTGAAGGAGAAGTATTTTTTGATGTCAAGCACCTACACGATGGCCAGGGTGAGCCACAGTTATCAGAACAATTTAAAGTAAATCTTCAAAACCTTCAGATAGCCGTCTTAGGTACTTCATTTAATGTCAAATCGAGAAGAGATATCGAAGAGGTAACGCTAGCTTCTGGTTTAGTAGCTGTTAATGTTTCCCGCAAAGAAGAGCCTATACTACTTTCCAAACCTGGTGAATCCATCATTTTCCATGAAAAAACTAAAACCATGGAAATGATCGAAAAACCAGATACGGATATAGCATGGATAAACCGAATCATCAAATTAGATGACACTCCAGTAAAGGAGTTGCTTGAGGAGCTAGAGGATTTTTATGGCGTTACTTTCCATGTTTTGGATCAGCAAATATTAGATAAAAAAGTAGATGGAGAATTCCCTCTCACCAAAGCTAATGATGTGAGGTTCATCTTATCAAGCATTTTGGAAAAAGAGGTTACAGTCAATAAAAATCACATTACAATCAAATAACTTAATCAACCACCAACACAATTTACTATGAGGAAAATTTACAATTTATGGCTGCTCTTGCTTTGCTTCAGTCTGACAATAGGGTTAGCAGACGCACAAGTTAGAGACTTGCCACTGGAGTCAGCCCTAAAAGAGATCGGGGCACATTATGGCACCAGGTTCGTTTATGACAATGAATTATTGAAAGATAAAAAAGTCAGTCTACCCCAATTTACCAATAGAGATGTAGAAGAAGTTTTAAAGCAAATGCTCTATCCATTGGATTTGGTGTTTTTATATGTTGAAAAAAACCACTACACCATTGTGCGTAACAATGATCAGAGAAGGTTATCACCATCAAAAAATCAACGAGGCAACAACCTCAGTCAATTTCAGACAGTTGAAGCGACAGACTCAATTTTAGACGGTAAAATGTACATCAATGGAAGGGTCACAGATGAACTAGGAGAAGGTTTACCTGGCGCTACAGTTGTAATCAAAGATACAGGTAAAGGGATTGCAACTGACGTTAATGGGCATTTTGCTTTGGTTATCCCAAACAAAGAGGTTCAAATAATTGCTTCTTACATTGGCTTCAAATCTTATGAAACCAAAGTTGGAAATCAATCAAGTTTTGACATTCGCCTTCAACCTTCAGACAGTCAACTGGATGAAGTCTTAATCATTGGTTATGGTCAAAGTACAAAAAAGGAACTCACAGGATCTGTTGGGAAAGTCTCTGCTGAAGTTATTGGTCAACAGCCTATCTCCAACCCCTTAGAAGCACTTCAAGGAAGGGTTGCGGGTGTTTTGGTTACCCCAAGATCTGGTTTTGGAGGAGGTAATTTTGATGTGGTAATTCGAGGACAAAACTCATTACTATCTGGAAGCACCCCGCTATATGTTGTAGATGGAGTACCTTTTTCTCCAAGCACATTGAATCAGTTTGGTGTATTTGGGGCACTTCCACCTGCGGCTGGCTCAGAGAGTCCATTAAACAGTATCAACCCTTCTGATATTTTAAGCATTGAAATCCTCAAAGATGCTGATGCAACAGCCATCTATGGCTCAAGAGGAGCCAATGGTGTTGTACTCATCACTACCAAAAGAGGGAAAGTAGGAAAGACAACTTTTGAAGCAAATGTCTATCGAGGGGCTGGACAGGTAACCAGAAGATTCGATATGCTTAACACAGCACAGTATTTGGAACTAAGACGTGAAGCTTTTGAAAATGATGGGCTTACTCCTACTGCCGCAAATGCGCCAGATTTATTGACTTGGGATCAAAATCATTACACCGATTGGCAAGATTTATTAATCGGTGGAACTGCCAATATCACCGACGTTCAAGCAACCATAAGTGGAGGAACCTCTCAGACACAGTTTAACATCAATGGTGGCTATAGAAATGAAGGAACAGTGTACCCTGGAGATTTTGGAACGGTTAGATCAAGTGCTAGAATGGGTATTAACCACACCTCTGTCAATGAAAAGTTTAATATCAATGCCACAGGAGCTTATAACTTTTTAGTAAACACGCAGGTGCCTTCTGACATGACTACGAACATTTTCTTACCTCCAAATTACAATCCTTACAATGAGGATGGCTCTCTTAATTGGACTACAGGTGTTAGTAATCCTTTGGCTGTATTCAACCGTAGAATGACCAATACGACTAGAAACCTTATGGGTAATGCTGTTCTTAGCTATGAATTGCTTCCCGATCTGATTCTAAAATCAAGTATAGGTTACAATTACATGGATATGGATCAAGTATCCCTTAATCCACTCTCAGCAAGAAATCCCAATCTTCAAAACCAAAGAGGGAGTGCTGAGTTTGGAAACAGTTCTTTTGAAAGTTATATCATAGAGCCTCAAATCTCCTATGCCCGAAAAGTGGGTGATGGACAAATCCAAGTGTTATTAGGCAGCACGTTACAGCAAAATGTCAACCAAGGAACCTACATTAGTGCTACTGATTACTTCAGTGAGGAGTTATTGGAAAACTTATCTGCTGCTGCCACCCGTACTTTTTGGAGTGATGATTACAGTGAATACAGGTATAGTTCTGGCTTTGGAAGGGTCAACTATAATTTCAAAGGCAAATATATCCTTAACGGTACTTTCAGACGAGATGGGAGTTCTAAGTTTGGCCCAAACAACAGGTTTGGTAATTTTGGTGCTTTGGGTGCTGCATGGATTTTCTCGGATGAACCATTTATGTCTGGATTCAAAGCCTTAAGTTTTGGAAAACTTAGAGGTAGTTATGGTACAACAGGCAGTGACACGGGCATAGGTACTTACCAATACATGGCAAGATGGGCAAGTATTTCTCGCTTGACTTATGGAGGACAAAATGGAATTGCACCTTCAAATATTGGCAATCCTTCTTTTCAATGGGAAATGGTAAAAAAATCTGAAATTGCCTTAGAATTAGGTTTTTTAGAAGATAGATTAATGCTTGAAGTTGGTTTTTTTAGAAACATATCGGACAATCAGCTTGTAGGCTTTTCCCTAGCTTCGCAAACAGGGTTTACAAGTGTTACAGCAAACCTACCTGCAAAAGTTTTGAACAGGGGATATGAGATTGGTTTAACAAGTACCAATATTCAAAATAAAAATTTACGTTGGACTACTTCCCTTAACCTCACCTTACCTTATAATGAGCTTTTGGAGTTTCCTGACCTTGAAAATTCCTCGTACAGTGGAACTTATTTATTGGGTCAACCAGTAACTGTTATTCGAGGTTATAGTTACCAAGGGGTCGATCCAGAAACGGGATATGCACAATCTGACTATGTTAATTCTTCTGGTCAGTTTGTCGGGAATTTTGCAACTAGGCCAGCCATAGCTCCAGGGTACCCTAAATTATTTGGAGGAATAAATAATGCAATAAATTTTAAGAACTGGGACATCAATGCTTTCATACAGTTTACTGTACAAGAAAGAAGTCAAATCCCGATCTATACCATGCCTGGTGCACTTTCAAACCAAGGACTAGCGGTTCTAGACAGGTGGCAATCCCCAGGAGACATCACCAATTTCCCTAGGCTAAGTACCCAAAACTCTACTGTAGCTAGGATAACCTTCAACAACTTCACAGCATCAGACGCCATGATTTCTGATGCCTCCTTCCTAAGACTTAAAAATCTTTCTATAGGATATTCCTTTAATCAAGCTTTCACAAATAAGTTAAAGCTTCAGCGTTTGAGGTGGTATGTTCAAGGTCAAAACCTCTTTACCATTACAGGTTACTATGGTTTAGATCCTGAAGTGGGTAGTTTAATTCTTCCTCCAATGAGGGTAGTATCAACAGGTGTACAAGTATCATTCTAAATCCCTCTCAACATGAACAAAAATATCAACACATATAGCCTTAAGCAAGCGCTCTTACTATTGTGCTTTTCAACAACTTTCTTTGCTTGTGAATCATTTCTTGATTTGGATCCTCCCAGAACAAGTGTTGTAGATGAGAATGTATTCAAATCTGCTAATACTGCTGATGCCGCAGTAAGAGGAATTTATCTGCATATGTATAACAGTACCAACACCCCCAACCTTATCAATGGGGCTTACCTATCCCCTGTTCTTGGGATTGCTGCAGATGAATTAGATTACTTCGGTACCGAATTTGACAATTTCAAAAACAACAGGTTAATTGTTTCAGACATTAGTATACAGAATGTCTGGACATCAGGCTACAGGACAATTTACCAAACCAATGCCTGCGTAGAAGGCTTAAGAAATAACAATCAGATCAATGTATCTCAAAGAGATAGGATGTTAGGGGAATCCCTATTCCTAAGGGCTTTGAACTACTATTACCTTGTTAATCTTTGGGGAGCTGTACCATTGGTACTTTCCACAAATTATGAAGTTACAGGTAGTTTACCTAGAACTTCCGTGGATGTCATATATCAACAAATCATTGAAGATTTGACCGAATCTGAATCTCTGCTTGGCGAAGATTATTATGGTACAGGAAAAACACGTGTAAACAAACATGCTGCAAATGCTTTATTGGCAAGAATTTTCCTTTACAGAGGAAATTGGCAAGAAGCATACGACAAAGCTACTACTGTAATCAATGCCAATTATGCACTGCCTGAGACAGATGAGGTGTTTAAGGTAGAAAGTACAGAAGCCATTTGGCAGCTTCAAAACTCTGCTACTCCTACTTCCAATTCCATTGAGTCAAGTAGATTTCTACCAACCAATCAACCTTTGTTTTATGTAAATACTGCCCTAGTAGATTCATTCGAGGAAGGTGACGCTCGCTTATCATGGCTAGGTACTTTCGAACACTTAGGAGAGTCCTACATTTATCCTTTTAAGTATCAAGCAGCTGGTTCAACTCCTAATGGTATTCAAGAGCACTTGGTCATGCTAAGGCTTGCCGAACAATACTTGATTAGGGCAGAAGCTAGCGCACATTTAAACAATTTAAGCGGCGCGATAGGTGATCTCAACAAAGTCCGAGAGAGAGCAGGTATCCCTGCATATACAAGTCTTCCGAGTCAAGAAGTTATCCTTGATTGGATCGCCCTAGAACGTAGAAAGGAGCTTTTTTCTGAACAAGGCCATAGGTGGTTTGACCTGAAGCGAACTGGAAAAATTGCTCAGGTTTTAGGAGACTTTAAAAACACTTCTTGGGATGCAAACAATGAACTATGGCCAGTTCCTCAAAATCAACTGTTGGCTAACCCTAATTTAGACCAAAATCCAGGCTACGGTCAATAATTCAATAAGCATTTTAATTCAATTTAAATATGAAAAAATCAAAAGTAATATATCAATTTTGGGCAATATGCATTATACATTTATTAGGTATTTGTGTTTCATGCGAAGGTACTCACAGCCATCAGGAAGACATCCCTCCTACGCTATCAATAAAAGGCCAATTGAAAATTGAAGTGGATTCTATTCAAGTAACGTTGGTCAAATTCGGTAGTCAAATTGAGGTAATGGATTCTACTTGGGTAAAAGACGGTCAATTTCATTTTGAAAATGATTCCTTCCCTGCAGGAATTTATGCTTTACGAATCCCTAAAATCAACAAGTATCCTTTAATTGCACTATTTGATCAAGTTGAGATTGATATCGACTCAAGTCAAGTAATTATTAAAGGAGGTAACTATCAGGATCATTTGAACGAATGGACAGCTGCTTGGAAAAAGATTCAAAATAATGCTGGGGAAATTTATCGAAAATTGGATAAAGCTACCAATGATAAGAATGAAGAAGGGATAGCATCAGCTCAAGCTGAACTTCGGTCAATTGATAAAACCTTGAGTAAGGAGGTAGAAAGTTTCATAAAGAAATATCCCAATTCTCCGATCAGCTCTTTTGTAATTTACGACAGGTACAGCCAATACAGCAATATCGAAAAGGAAGGAGAATATTTCGCCCTGCTTGATGAAGAAGCCAAAGACGCTGAATTCGGAAAAATGATCTACGAAAGTCAAGCATTAGCTGCCAAATCTGCCATTGGCGTCACACCAGCCTTTGAGCTGGAAGATGCAAAAGGAGAATTGGTTTCTTTTAAAGATTTTAGAGGCAAATATGTATTAGTTGATTTTTGGGCTAGCTGGTGCGGTCCTTGTCGAAGAGAAAACCCTAATTTGGTTGCAGCCTATAACAAGTATCATGAGCATGGATTTGAAATCATAGGTATTTCCCTTGATGATAAAAAAGCGCCTTGGGAGACTGCAATAAAAAAGGATCAACTAAACTGGACCAACCTTTCGGACCTGAAGGGCTGGAACAGCATCGCTGTCAGCTCATTTGGAATCAAAGTGGTCCCTACAAGCTTTCTTTTAGATCCTGATGGAAAAATCATTGCCAAAAATTTACGAGGGGATGCTTTGGAGGAGAAGCTCGAGGAATTGATGGGTAGCGCTTCGTTATAAGCACAATTCAATTGTAAATTATATTGGATAAATCGGAAACATCAGCTAAAACAGCTGCCTAAGACATGCACTTAGGCAGCATATCTCCAAAACAGAAACTTAGTTTGGACTAAATATAGGCTTCAAAGCTGTAGCTGCCTAAATCAAAAAATATTCAAAAACATATCATTACAAAAACTGCATAGCACAAGCTGTAACTACGATACTTTAAAGCAACAATAAACATTGTTGCTTTAATAAACACCTCATCTCAAACTTTCATTTCATTTAAATCTAGTCTCTTGAGCGCAAATCAAGTAAGACTTAAAACACTATTGCCATGATTGTAGATCAACTGACTAATACCATCTGCCTTACCAACGAACTTCAAACAAAATTCAACTATCTCTGGCAATTAGTAGGCAATACGCCTATGCTCGAAATTCAATGTATTTATAAAGATAAACCAAGACGAGTATTTGTAAAATGTGAACAATACAACCTTACTGGGAGCATCAAAGACCGTATGGCCTTATACACATTGCATCAATCTTATAACAATTGTTTGATTAAGCCTAAAGACATCATAATTGAAGCTACTTCAGGCAATACAGGTATTGCATTTTCAGCCATTGGGCGGATACTTGGACATGAGGTGGAGATTATCATGCCCAACTGGCTGAGTAAAGAGCGAAAAGATATCATCAAAAGTCTGGGCGCAAACATCCGCTTGGTTTCAAAAGAAGAAGGAGGCTTTCTGGGTAGCATAGCCATGGCAGAATCAGCATATAACAGTAGGGAAAATGTTTTTCTTCCACGCCAATTTGAGAATGAGTTCAACATTGAAGCACATGAAGTAACTACAGGAGCTGAAATTTTGCAACAGCTAGAAAACCATGGATTGGTTCCAGATGCTTTTGTTGCGGGCGTAGGTACTGGTGGAACGGTAATGGGAATAGGTAAAAAGCTTAAATCCTTGAATCCAAGTATTAAAGTTCATCCATTGGAACCTTATGAGTCCCCTACTCTTTCAACGGGATTTAAAGTTGGAAGCCATCGAATCCAAGGAATATCTGATGAGTTCATTCCAAGCATTGTAAAATTATCGGCTCTCGATCCTGTTTTGAAAGCAAAAGATGGTGACGCCATTATTGTTGCCCAACAAATAGCATCATCTCTCGGCTTAGGTGTTGGCATATCATCAGGAGCCAATTTCATTGGGGCTTTGCAGTTATTAGAAGATTTGGGAAATGATGCTATAGTGGTAACCATTTTCCCTGACTGTAATAAAAAATATTTGAGCACAGACCTTATGAAAGCGGAACCTAAAGAAATGGACTATTTCTCAAACCATTTAAAATTTACTGGATTCAAAAGTATGGGCAGGTTATCAGCTTCAGCAGATAGTCATAAAAATGTCTTTTGAGCACTTTGATTTTACCAGATTAACAAAACATTCCAAATAAGATTCATGGAACAACTAACTACACGCAAGGCCAATCACCTAACGCTAATTATCCTCATTTTCTGCTTGATCACCCATACAGCGCCTAGCTTTGGTCAAATTCATGATCCCGTCAAATGGCATTTTTCAACGCAAAAAGTAGCAGGAGAACAAGATATTTATGAAATAAGCTTTCAAGCCACTATAGCTAAAGGATGGCACATTTACAGTCCTACCATACCTGAAGGAGGGCCAGTTCCTACTCGAATACATATTGAAAGCAACTCAAACTTCGAGTTGGTTGGCAATACAGAGAGTCTATCTAGTGCACTTGAAAAATTTGAAGCAATATTTGACATGAATATTTCCTATTATGACCATGAGGCAATCTTTTCCCAAAAGGTAAAATTAAATGCTGATGGAGCACAAGTTAATGGGTACATAGAATTTATGGCATGTAACGATGAAAACTGCTTGCCACCTGCAGAAACAAACTTTTCAATAGCTCTTGGTGAATCGAGTTTGGACAAGGAAGTACTACAAGACAATTCGTTCTCAACTTCAGGAGATGCTGGTAGTCAAGCACAAAGTGCTGCAAGTGGCGATGAAGAAATCACGGATTTAAAAAACTCCTTATGGGGAATTTTCATAGCGGGTTTCCTTGGGGGCTTAGCAGCACTTTTAATGCCTTGTATTTTCCCCATGCTACCCTTAACAATAAGTTACTTTACAAAAAGCAATGATCAAGGTTCAGCAATAGGCAAGGCTTTAATATATGGGTTTTCTATCATTGTTATCTATGTGTTTTTAGGTCTTGCCATTACGGTAATATTTGGCGCGGATGCAATGAATGCCTTATCTACTAATGGATTCTTCAATTTCTTTTTCTTTTTGTTATTAGTGATTTTTGCAGCTTCCTTTTTTGGTGCTTTTGAATTGACTTTACCATCCTCTTGGGCCAACAAGCTTGACAGAAAGTCTGATCAAGGCGGATTGTTAGGGATTTTCTTCATGGCTGCAACATTAGCCATTGTTTCCTTTTCTTGTACTGGGCCTATCATCGGCACCTTATTGGTTCAAGCCGCTAGTATGGGGGAATATTTAGGACCTTCAATTGGTATGCTTGGTTTCTCAATAGCCTTAGCAGCACCCTTTGCATTATTTGCTATGTTTCCTTCCTTGCTAAAATCCTTACCCAAATCAGGAGGTTGGCTAAACAGTGTAAAGGTTGTACTAGGTTTCTTGGAATTGGCTTTGGCGTTAAAGTTCCTATCCAATGTAGACTTAGCATATCATTGGAATTGGTTTGACCGGGAAGTATTTTTGGTCCTCTGGATTGCAATATTTGGTTTACTTGCCATGTACCTGTTAGGTAAAATCAAGTTCATCCATGATAGTCCTTCTTTAACAGTCTCAACCCCGAGAATATTTCTAAGTATACTTGTTCTGGCATTTACAATTTACCTCATCCCAGGACTTTGGGGAGCACCATTAAAAGCAGTATCTGCATTTCTTCCCCCTCAGCATACTCAAGATTTTGATTTATATACTAATGCTTTGTCATCAAGTCATCATGTTGAGCCTAAATCAAACATACCGAATCTAGAAAGGAAGTATGCTAAATACTTTCATGCTCCATTGAACTTGGATCCATTTTATGATTTTGAAGAAGGGATAGCCCATGCCGCAAAGGTGAATATGCCTGTCTTAATAGATTTCACTGGACATGCATGCGTGAACTGCAGAAAAATGGAAGCCTCTATTTGGTCCGTTCCAGATATTTTAAGGATCATTAAAGAAGAGTATGTATTGATTCAATTGTATGTAGATGACAAAACCATGTTACCCATTCCTGAACAGTTTATATCAGCATATAGTGGGAAAAAGATTAAAAACCTAGGACAAAAATGGAGTGATCTCCAAGCGCAATTATACAATTCTAATGCACAACCTTATTATGTGCTTCTCAACCCCAAAGTTGATAAATTACTTACTCAACCTGTAGGTGCAATTTATGATGCTACAAAATACAAGTCATTTCTAGAAAGTGGATTAGACGCTTTTCAGTAATATACACCCAAATAATGTTTAGCGATGATTAAAGACAGGTAGTGCTACTGCCTGTTTTTTCTTTTGATGTTTCAAGAAATTTCTCATAAATGTATCTTGTTTGAGGGGCTTGAATATTTAATTTTTTTCCTAATCGAATCAATGTTTCTCCAAACAAATCAAATTCATTTTTCTTTCCTTTTATTTCAACATCTCGTTGAAATGATGTTTTTGTTTCAAAGGGAAATTGCTTTGCTTTGTTAAAAGATTTTTCAACAATATCTGAACTTAAAGGTATTTCAAGCTTTTTTGTGATTTTTTCAATTTCAGCCATAACAGATTTTGTAAGCTTGCTTAGTTCGCTATCGGCTAAAATTTCACCTATTGTTTTGCTATATGTTGCTGTAACTAACCCAAATGCTGCAACAAACATATATTTTGACCATATTGAAACATATACATCATCCTCCCAACTATAATCAATATCGGATTCCATTAAAATATCAAGCAATTGTTCAGGATAAAATTCTGGAAACATAGGATCTCTCCCAATAGAAATTTTACAACTTCCTCCTTTTTGATAAATTATTCCAGGACTTTCAATATGAGTCCCGACATACACGCAGGATGGTAAAACAACTCCTATGTTTAAATGCTTCCTAATTCTTTCGTAGATATCAACCCCATTAAGTAAAGGAAGAATAATTGTGTTTTCGTTCGCAATTTTAGCAATATCTTTTGTTGCCTTTTCTAAATCATAACCCTTTACCGACAAAACAATGATATCACAAATTGGCAAGTTTTCGGTAGTGTCTGTACAAAGTTTTGGAACAATTGAAATTATTTCTTCCCCTCCTGCTTTTTTTAATGTTAATCCATTAGAACAAATGGCATCTTTATGACTTCCACGAGCTATAAAATAGACTTCATGTTCATTTTTGAACTTGTTTGAGACCAAGGCTCCGAAATATCCTCCGACACCACCCACACCAAAAAAACAAATTTTCATAATTGTTTAATTTTGTTTGATTAATATTATTGAAGCATTATCATTTCCAAAATTCTGACTAAGGCTAAGAAAATCACTTAATCTAAACTGATTTCGAAGCTTAAGCGCTGATTAGTCAACCCTAATTTACCCATTTCCTTTTTAATCTTCCCATCTAAGCCCAACTACCTTTTCTAAAACTTATCAAACCCAACCCCTCTCCTTATGGATCAGTTTACAGGATCTAGGAAATCAAGGGTTGAATCCAAGACATTATAGAAAATCAAATCTTCAGATATTGGGTTGAGGAATTTATACCTGAACCAAATCAAAATGTCTTAATTACAGGCAAAATACTAAACAACCATCTTCTAAAATCTACCAATTAGCTTATTACCTAACCTAGCACCACTTTCATCCTACGGATGTCTGGCGTAGCCAAACCATACACCTAGATACACACAGCAGCCTCTATTCCGATAATTTTCGCAACAATGATAGAACTTTAAATCAAACAGGTCTTACCGATAGGGATTGGTATTATGGGTTTTTGAAAAGTGGGCTAAATGTAAGCAGTTCATTGTTTCTGGTGTCTTTATACTGTGTCAAATTCTTGCGGATATTTCACCAATCCATTCGTGTTTTTAAGTCCATCAGTTACTAATTCAAGTGCCATAAAAACATTTGTCGGAACTTCGTAAGGTGATTTGATATAATACTTTTCTGCTGGTATAAAACCAAATTTCGGATAGTAATGTTCGTGTCCCAATACAATAACTGATTTGTGTTGCAGTTCTCTTGCTTTATCGAGTCCGTGTTTGATTAGTTGTCCGCCAATTCCTTTGTTTTGAAATTCTGGTCTAACAGCCATCGGTGCAAGTGCTAAACTGTCTGTTTCGCTTTTGTCGTCATTTATAATTTGGATTTTTGTAAACAAAATGTGTCCTACTATTTTATTGCCCAATGTCGCAACCAATGAGAGTTGAGGAATAAATGCCTCGCTCTGTCGTAATAATTCAACAAGATTAGCTTCGCTGTCTTGCCCGAAAGCAAGCTTATTCACTTCAAAAACTGCGTTAAAATCGTTTTTAGTTTCTTGTCTGATATTCATTACGTTCATTTCTTAGTTATTTTTGTGCTACAATGGTTCATCGTTTGACACCGTGTTTTTTTGCTAGCAGTTCTATTTCTTTTTCTGGCAAATCTACTTGACTTAATTGTATTCTACAATCTTCTACACGAGGCAAGTCATTTAGAACGTTGGCTAAATCCATCCGTATCAACAAGGCTTCGGCAATATCAGTAGGTGTTTCGTTCCCAGCCTTACTCAATGCCACATCCAATGTTTTAGCTGCTGCTTTTTCGTCCTCTTTATAGTCTCTAAACCTTATGGCAACTGCTATTGATTTCTGTAATGGTGTTTGGTTTTTGTCGTCAGCTTTCTCCCAAGTTTCCTGATCCTCTTCTCCATAATTAATGAAAATAATGCAATTGCCGGAAATATCGGTCAGTGTAAACCGTGTTGCTCCCGGCTTCATTCTCGAAATTCTCGGTAGTCCCGAATGCGGAATCCTTCCCATATTTTCCTTAAAGCGCTGCCTAAATTCCTCGTACACTTTTTCAGCATCGTGTACCATAATCAAGCAGCCATTGTATAAGTTACGTTCGGCTTCCATTCCTTTCACCCGACCAAAATGCAACTCGAAACCACCGCGCTCTACAACTCCATATTGATAGGGACGAGTTTGTTTATAAGTAATTTCAAAGCCTAATATTTCCCAGAACGAAAGTGATTCTTCGATATCTACACAAGGAAGCGAAGGTATCGTCATCCACTCTTTTTGCTGTTTCAATTGTTCCATTTTTATACTTTTTTGCTCAGTGCAAACCTAAGCACTTTGGCAGGAACGACCATTTTTATATACTTTTTCGTATATAACAAAAAATACCTAAAAGGCTTAAATAGTAATTATTATAAACAGGTATCAATATCAGCTTCTTCCATTAAAAAGATACCGTATTCGGTCAATTGATCTATGACAGGTAAGGCTTTTTCCGCTTTATCGGTTAGTTGATATTCTACACGAGGAGGTTTTTCTAAAAAGGCATGACGTTTAATCATATTTTTTTCTTCCAATTCCCGCAATTGCGTGTACAACATTTTATCCGAAATGTGTGTACAACATTTTATCCGAAATGTGTGGTATTGCTTTTTTCAAATCGCCATAGCGTACCGAACCGTTCCGAAGGCACAGCAAGATTGGAATTTTCCAAGTACCGCCTATATGTGCCATTGCAAACTCAATCGGGTTATAATAAATTCTGTTGTTGTGTAAAAATTCTTTCATAAGTATATCTACTACTGATGTTTAATTATGGTTTCAGTTTTTACAATTACGACTAAAGCGTGGTTAAGTACTAAAGAATTCTTTATTAAATACAATTTTTAAAGCGTTAGGAGACCAACCTATCTTTAATTATGAAAAAACTATTTATGAAAACTGGACAGATAATTAAAGGGCTAAGGTTAATGAAAGGCATCACGCAGGAGGAATTAGCTGCGAAGACGGATATCAAAGTACGAACCATTCAAGGTATTGAAAATGGCGATGTAGACCCACATGCGTACATACTTCAATCCTTTGCAGTAGCTATAGAGGTTGAATTTGCAGTTTTAGCCAACAGTGAGCATGAATTAGATACAGTTGATATAGAAGCCAACAGTAAATGGTTGCCTCTGCTGCACTTAAGCGGCTTGTTCCTTTAAATTCTTCCACCCATTCTGATATGGATATGTAAACGTGATGAGGTCAAAGATATTCGTAAACACGCCATTGATGTGATCAATTTTCAACTGAGCATATCGCTCGACATGTTTCCCTTCGTGATCTTTATCTCACCTTTAATTTTGTTAGCGCTATTCAGTCAGGTTGTTATTTCCATAAACGCTATGAAGGTAACAAGTCATCAGGATTATAAATACCTGTTGAGTATTCGTTTTCTCAAGCAGGAATAGTCTTATCTCCTGAGATTGTTTACATTAACTCACAAACCTTATTACTTATAATACTATGAAAAAACCTATATGTTATTCCTTATCGTGCTTTGCACACTTGCAATTAATTCAGTCAATGCACTTTAGGGCAGTAAACAGTTCGCTGCATTTGAAATAGCAACGCTAATTCAGCAGGAAAAGATTTCATTAATCGATATTTTCGGTAAGTTTCTTCCTGAATTTCCCGACTATGGAAAGTGTATTTTGATTGGAAATTTGCTCAGAACTAAAATAGAGGAATCCCTCAATCAGCGCTTACCGAAAGTGATCGGTACAAGGTCTTTTCTATTTAAGCTAAAAATGGACTGGTTTACTGTCTAACTATTGCCAAAAGATAATAAGACAGAATAGCACAATCCTTTTTAAACTGATTCCACCTTCGGGTTTAATCCCCATTTATTCTTACCATGTTGACCTTCTGTGCAGAATAAGACTAATAGCCAAATTGCACCCACAAGCGGTATTAAGACTACTAGGAACATTCACCCACTTTTCCCAACATCGTGAAGACGTCTAACAGCAACGGCTAACCCAAGAATAAACAATGCTAAGACGTAAAGCCCATACAAAGGTCCATACCCAACGCTTTGCACAGCAATACCCAATACATTGTCCAAAATCATTGCTACACTTGCGAAAATAATATTGAACAATGCAAACATCCAATATTCTGTCCTTCTTGCTCTTCCGGTAAAGTCAGCATACTGTTTTAATACCTTTAAATACCAATCCGACAAATCGGAACAAGTCATCCCAAATGATCACTGCAAGCTTTAATATTTTTCTGGTTCCAATTTCCTTGATTCTAAGTAAGGCAACAATCGTTTCTTCTTTCAATCAATGATTATCCATTGCTATTTGCAATAATTTCAATTTGTTTAGTAAGAACAAAATGGTAGAAATTTGAGTATGCTTCACTTATCAACTCATTTTCAATTTTTTGAATTTCAGTTTCAGTCTCTCTATCGGTTTTAATTCCGGTGGCAATTATAAATTGTTGTTTATCTGCCTCATTGATAAAATCATTATGAAGGAGTTTATATAAATCATCCATATAAGTTACTCTTTTATCTGATTGATAGTTCTTCAGAAACTGCACTAAAAATCCTTCCAAGTCCTCTTGAGGATTAGGAAGGGGAACAATATCAGTATTCCTGAATAAGTCACCAGGCTGTTCTTTGTATTTAAATCTAACAGGCTTCATTAGGATACTTATATCTTTAAGGGTTTTGGATATTGAATATCATTTATAATTGTACTTGAATGAATGCCCATTATTTAAATGCACTATCTATTTTGTGGAACCTCAAAATCATTCTCGTTTTCTGGATTTTTATAGATGCCTATGCGCTAAATTCTTAACATATATCATCTTAATTTCTAACAGGTGCTATATTCAATTTCAATTGAAACTTGTAGTTTATCTCAACATTGAAGTAAATTCAATTAATGGCTTCAACCTTATATCCAAAACAAGGCAAATTCATTCAATCAAAAAAATCATTTGACACCAGTTGTCAAGTATCTTGGTATATGCAAAAGCTTGAAGAGACCTTTTAGATATTGATTCTAGTTTAATGGATTGAAAAAAGTTGAAACAAATTAAAGCATTAAATGAAATTGCACAACAAAGAGGACAGACCTTGGCACAAATGGCGATAGCATGGGTGCTCAATAATGGAAGGATGACAACAGTACTGATTGGGGCTAGTATAGCTGATCAAGTAGTAGCTTGTTGGTGCTATTGAGAATTTTTTCTTTACTGAAGAGGAACCAGCTGCCATAGATCGCTATGCAACAGATGGAGGACTGATTATTTGGGCCAAGTCAGCGGAGTTGGAATGAGTTATGATCATCTCGAGTATAAAACTTACTAAAATTGATATTGAACACCTATAAGCATACCAAGATGCAAACCATAGTTTGTGTCTTGTGTATGCCGCTCGGCAAGTAGATAGCCAGGGATTCTTTTGTTTGGCGCATGATCTACAATGCTGAAATTCATCGAAGGGCCAACAAGAATGCTTAAATGATCATGAATTAATATGCCATGTAGCCACCTAAATGAGCTGATATGGTCATAATTCCCTGCAAAGTCGGTGACCAATTTATTTACCCATTCTAAGTCCATAGTGTAGATTTTTTTATCTATCAAGTGTATTCCGTACCCTAATTCAGGGGCAAATTTGGTTTCAGTAAACCATGGAGCGTATGCCATCCCTACTACGCCATAAGTTTTGCGCCCTCCTGATCGAAATGTTAGTTGAAGATGTGAAAATTCGTCTGTGCTGAGTGAAAGCCGCTTTTTACCATTCTTTATTAGGTTGACAATACCTATTGAATAATCACTTGAATCGGCTATGTTGAGAACACCTGAGAACTGTATTCCTTTTGCTACTTTTGTTCGATTGATAAGGCCACTTACTTGATGTCTAGAACGACCATAGGTTTGATTGTATAGGCCAGAGAGCTGAATTCCATTGGCATCTGATTTTGATACGTTCCCTAATCCTGAGATTTGAAGAACTTCAGACTTACCTGTCAGGTTGTAAAGTCCTGCTACTTGCGCTTGAGCGAGACTATCAGTATGATTAATTAAGCCAGCAACTTGAAAACCATCCACATTTTGTTTTACCCTATTGTAAATTCCTCCAACTTGAAAACCTTTGACGTCTTTATAGACCATATTGGAGATTCCACTTGACTGAAATCCTTGTACACTTCCTCCTGCTGCATTAAAAATTCCTGCCGTTTGGAAACCCATTACATCTCGCTGATTAATGTTAAAGAGGCCTGCTACTTCTGCTCCTTCTACTCCTGCAGTGTATCCTCCCAGCAGGTTTAAGGAAAAATGATTTATCATCTGACTACTGGACATCCCTTGTGAACTTAATCCAGGAGTTAGGGACATTTGAATTGGGCTTTCTGCAAATACGCCACCTAGGTTTATTCGCTGCATGCGTTGCCTAAAGCTGATAAACATCCTGCCAAAGTAGCTGTTTTCAAGTGCTTGTATAGCACTTTCATCTTCAGGAATGAATCGCAGCATTCTCCTGTTGTTGCTTAAGCTAACTTCGATCTCTGGCAATATTACAAATGTGGTATCTCTGTAATCTTCTCTACTTAGTGTCAGCCACACAGCAGGATGAGTGGCTTGTTTGACCTTAAGTTCAAAGTTTCCTTCATGGTCAGTAAGCGTAGAAACAAAACCATTTTTCTCATATACACTCGCAAAGGAAACACCTTTATTTGTTTGTAGATCTGAAACTTTTCCTTTGATACTAAGATGGTTCCTCCCTGTATTGATTGCAGCATCTAGGTCCAATTTCCCGGGGGCATAGCGTATGATGACATACCCAGGCAACTCTTTGAACTCATAAGCGCTACCAAACATCGCCAGAAGTAGGGACTCAAGTTTTACTTTGTTGACTTCATTGGGTAGATTGCTATGCGCTTCCAAGTTGATAAGATTACTTTGGTAAGAAAAATAGAAATTCTGGTCTTTGGCTATTTGGTCAAGCACAGTTCTTACTGTACTTTGTTCCTTTAAGGATAAGGAAATACTTTTTTGTAAGTACCCTTGGGCAAACAGTGGGCATACTGTCAGAAACAACCCAAGGCTGAGAAGGCAAACGACGCTTCCATATTTTGACAGCATGATTTTTCTATGCTTTACTTTATAGTTCAATGTAATATAATCTTACCATTTTCACGCGTGACCTTTATGTTCAAAGTCCTACTGATCACCTCTAGGTTTTCATCTAAAGAATCGTATTTAAGTACACTTGTAATGGTGAGGTTCTGCAACTTTTCTGATTGGATCATGATATTTGTTCCGTAGGCTTCATTCAATACTTCGATCAATCTTGTAAGGGGTAGATTATCGGCCTTAAAGATACGGCTTACATAGTACTGAAACAATTGATCCTCTTGTTTGGATTTTTTGATTTCGCCAGTTGTATGGAGCACAGTTGCTTTTTCTCCTGCCAAAAGGATAACTTCATTAATTCCTGATGCTATATTGACAGATCCCTCACTAACTGATATTGTAGTAAGTGTTTCTGTTTTTTTTACATTGAATGAAGTTCCTAGAACTTTGATTTCGACATCCTCAGTTTGAATAATAAAGGGTTTTTTAGCATTTCTTTTTACTTCAAAGTACGCTTCCCCTTTTTTCAAATCTACCAGTCTTTCTTTTCCAAGGAAGCTTTGTTTATAAGACATGTTTGAATTTTTATTGAGGGTTACGATGGATCCATCGAGTAAAGTCTCCCGAACAGTGTTTGAATCAGCAGTCAAGGCTACAGGAAGGATGCCAGCCCTTCCACCATGTGGTAATAGAGAAACTGCAAATACGCTGACTAGTAAGATGACAAATACAGCTGCTGCAATTTGGAAATAGGGTCGTATAAACTTCCTTGAGTTTCCTTTGGATGGTTTTATTGCCTCGCTCCTATTTATGGTGAATCTTTCCCAGGCTTCATTCACGTCTATTGTACTTTTTGTAGTGAGTTTGGCACTGATCTCCCAAACCTTGCGCATATCTTCAAATTGCTTGGTATGAGCGGGGTTTGATCTTATCCACGATTCAATTTCAGCATTTTGCTTGGGGGTCGTTTCTCTCAACAAATATTTTATTAATATATCCTCATTCATAACCTAGTTCCATTTTGAAATGATGACCAATAAAAGCATTAAGAAATCAGCGAGTTCTATACGGAGCGTTTTTAGCGCTTTAGACATATGTGCTTCCACTGTTTTGACTGAAATATCTAGCCTTTCGGCTATTTCTTGATACTTCAAGGTTTCGAATCGGCTTAACTGGAACACCTCACGACACTTTGCAGGCAATAGTTCTAAGGATTGCTCCAGTTTTTTCATAAGCTCTGTGTCTTGGCCTTCTGATGATTCCATGCCTACTGATGGATCAGACTCCCATTCTCTTTGTTTGATTTCTCTGTGTTTCATTTTGATTTTTTCATGCTTCAGATAATTCATGCAATCATGATATACTGACCTGAAGAGGTAGGATCTAACAGAAACATGAATCGAGACGGTTGCCCTTTTTTCCCATAGTTTCATCATAAGATTTTGTACTACTTCTTCAGCTGATTCAGAATCTTTGATCAAACTCCAAGCATAGGAATGAAGGGGTTGATAGTGGTCTTTGAAAATTTTTTCAAAGACCCCATCATCTGTCAAATCAATAGACTCAATGGGTAAGCGATGATCGTTATTCACAAGCTCTCTTTTTGTCACAGTGTCTAAATATAGGATATCTTTATAAAAATCATTAATGTTTCTGTTTTGTAACTTCTTTAGGGATACTTGAAATTTTGAAAAGGAAAGACATTAGTAAACCCTAATGTGAACCCCTGCAGATAGTCCTACGCTTACTGCATGATGTCCATGGCGACCATTATGCGACCAAATATTGACACCATTTAATGTTGCACCTTGGTTGAGGTGAGTCTGTGTGAAGTTCAAGGAAGGTCCTGCATAAGCCTGTACTTTGTGAGATAAGTTCCAGACTGGATGTATTCTAACACCAGATTTGAAATATTCTGATTGTCCAAAATTACCAGCGTAAAGGTTAAACGCTTCAAGCTCTAGGGTAAAGATAGGCGTAGAAACCCATCTATATCCAAAGCCTGCCTCTAAAACCACTGGTAAATCTTGTAGCCATACATTCGTTCCAATTCCTATGATTCCATAGAGTTTTTTACTTCCAGACCTAAAACTCACTGTTGTCGATAAGTTTTCATCAGTACCCAGACCGATTCTTCTTTCTCCGGATTTTATTATGTTGATGATCCCGAGAGGATAATCACTGCTGTCGGCAACATTTAGCAGACCTGCAAACTGTAGTCCACTTACTTTGTCTGCCTTGTTGATCAAGCCTGATATTTGTGAGCCTTTGACTTCCTTTGCTATATTGATAAGTCCTGCAAGTTGTAATCCTTTTATATTTCCAGTCTTATTTACCAGACCACTCACTTGAAGTCCTTGTACAGTACCAGAGACATTGGCAATACCTCCGATTTGAGTTCCTGCTGTATCTTGAGCTAGATTCACCACACCAGAAACTTGCAGGGGGCTATTAGTTGATGAGCTACTAAGTACGCCTGAAATCTGAGTGCCTTTATTTGCATTTTGAGCTCTTCCCATCACGCCAGCGATTTGTATTCCCTGCATCGTTCCAGAAACATCCGACCACACTCCGGCTATTTGTGCCCCTTTGGTGTTTCCTTTTACAATTCCTGCAATACCATAGATACCCAATCCTTGTTCACCAGCACTAAGTCCCGTCAAAGCATGTATGCTTAGGTTATTATAATAGTCTAGAGCATGTTTTCCATGAGTACTGATGGGATAAAAAATACCAAGATGAGCTGGGCTGTATTGTTGTGCAGTGATGGGTGAGCTAAATGATAGAAACCCTAGTAATGTTAGTGCTAGTAATTGTAAGTTTAAGTTTCTCATAGATTTTAACTTTAAGAGGTGTTTTAAATTGTTGTATGAAATAGTGTTTTAACTGTTTGCTGATGAGTGTATTTTGATGATTTTTGGGACGCTGTCTTTTCCTTGTTATTATGATGACAAGTGATCACCTGTTTACCCTTAGTCTAATTTTTATATTTTTTTACATAGGGTATATGCTGACTCGATTGTCATTATTGTGTATGGTCAAATTGGACGTAACAGAGATTCTTAAAAAATTTGAAGTTTTAACTAATACAAATGAGTAAAACAAGAAAAACAGCTCTTATCACAGGAGCAAGTAAGGGACTGGGCAGAGCCCTGGCAATTGAAGCTGCAGCAATCGGATTTGATCTGATTTTAGTTTCATTACCTCAATCAGGCACATACTTGCTAGCTGATCAAATCGAGCAAACCTACGATGTTTCAGTCAAGGTATTTGAGATAGACTTATTAGATGCTGAAAGTATAGACCTGTTGGCTTCTTATACAGATCAGCTTCCATCACTAGAAATGCTAATCAATAATGCTGGATGTGGAGGATCAGGAGCATTCGAAACCGCTTCTGTAGCATACATTGATAAAGTGCTTCAATTGAATGTTATCACCATGACATTATTGACAAGAAAACTGATTCCTGCATTAATGAGGTCTTCTAAGAGGTCTTACGTGATGAATATCTCGAGCATTGCGGCATTTGCACCTATTGGGTATAAGCATGTCTATCCTGCATCTAAAGCATTTGTCTATGCCTTTACACTTGGGCTAAGAGAAGAATATAGGAATGCTGGAGTTTCTTTTTCTACTGTTCATCCTGGACCAATGCTAACAAACTCAGATTCCTGTCGTAGAATTGTAAAGCAAGGAAATATTGCTCGATTCTGTTTAGAAAGTACCACTAAAGTAGCCCAGACCTCTCTTCAAGCCACTTTAAAAGGTAAAGCGGTAATAATACCAGGATTGGGGAATAAACTCACCTACTTATTTATGAAGTTGCTACCCAGTGGGATAGTCAAAAAGCTTATTACCCAGGGGGTGAAAAAGGAGATCGATATTGAAAATGAACCAATTAAAGGAAACTGGAACGCTCAAACAATTCCAACATGAAAAAAGTATTGGTAACTGGTGCGGCAGGCTTGTTGGGTTGTAATGTAGTCAGGGCATTAATAGCTGCTCAATATAAGCCCGTATGCTTGGTAAGGAAATCAACGGATGTCAGTGGACTCAATGGTCTGCCTTGTGATATGGTATATGGAAGTGTAGAAAATCATCATGAGATCCTCAGTGCAATGAGCGGTTGTGAGGCAGTGATTCATGCGGCATCTATTTATGTAGATCCAAAAAATGACTATTCAAATTTTGAAAAAATCAATATCGAAGGAACTAAAAACATGCTTAAAGTTGCTTCAGCGTTGAAGGTCTCTAAATTTATTTATATCAGCACAGCCAATACGCTTAGTCCGGGGGATAAAGTATCTCCAGGAACTGAATTGAATGATTTTAAGGACTTTCATCTTAGATCACATTATCTCAATAGCAAATACTTAGCAGAGCAGCTGGTCTTGGAGCATGTTGTGAGAGATGAACTGGATGCAGTGATCATACATCCTACTTTTATGTTAGGCAGCTATGATATCAAGCCTAGTTCTGGGAGGATTTTGAGTCATGGCTTGGGTAAAAAAATAATTTTCGCACCTCCAGGTGGGAAAAATTTTGTCCATGTGATGGATGTAGCTACAGTTGTTGTACGTTCACTTCATGAAACACTCGCAGGAGATAGGTTCCTTGTTGGTGGAGAAAACCTTAGCTATAAAGAGTTCTTTAATATTCTATCTCATCAGGCTCAGCAAACTAGCAGGATTGTCTGTATTCCGCGTTGGTTATTTTTAACTGCTGCATGGATTACTCAAATACTAAAAAACAATAAATCAGAATTTAACCTTTCTAGTGCTAGGGTTCTAGGGAGAGGAAATTACTACTCAAGTACAAAAGCAAGTAAATATTTCAAATATCAACCTACGCCAGTTACTTTGGCTGTCGGAGATGCTCTTGAATGGTTTTCAGGTAAACTTAAGAACTCTGAATAGCAAGGATGCTACTTTTGAGCAATCTTATTCAATACCAAGTTCTAAAGAAAAATGATGGCGCTATAGTTGCAAATTATCTTGTGAGATTGGTTAGTTCATGATATTCTTCGTGTTTCTTGATTTGGAATTCTAGTCAATGGTGGCCATTGTTCCAGAAAGTTGATGATTGATTTTATTCGTCTCTTAAAGAATGCACAGGGTTGTTAAGAGCTACTTTTAGCGTTTGAAAGGTAACGGTGAGTAAGGCTATCGCCATTAATCCCAGGGCAGTGAACAAATAAACGCCCAATTCAAGGTGGATGTGATAAGCAAATCCTGACAGGTAGCTTCTTGCTATATACCAAGCTATCGGGAGACCGATAAGCAAACCAATGGAGGTTAGTGTAGCGAAATCTTTGGAAAGTAGCACCCATAATTGACTAGTAGAAGCACCAAAGATTTTTCGTACTCCCATTTCCTTGATGCGTTTGGCTGCAGTAAAGGAAGCAAGACCAAAAAGCCCCAAGCATACAATGAGCATTGCTACGATGGTGAAGCCTACCGAGAGTTTACCCATAACTTTTTCCATGTGATACGAGCTTTCAAAAGCTTCATCTAAAAACCTATAGTTAAAGGGGTGATCAGGACTGATCTTCTTTAAGGTTTTATCGATGTGGTTTAGAATTTCATCAGTATCATATCCAGCAGTAGTCTTAATGTAATAATGAAAGCCCACATCTGTAGCATATAGGAATACCATAGGCTCTATATCTTCTCTTAAACTGTTGTTGTGAAAATCTTCAGTTACACCGATCACTTGTCCCGTACCTTGCCATACATCCAATTCCATTCCAATAGCGTCATCGGCATTTATACCCATCAATTCAGTGGCTTTTTGGTTAATGAGATACATTGATGTTTGAGGTGTTCCCATTGAAAAGTTCTTACCTGCTACCAAAGGGATATCCATTGTAGATAAGAAGTCACTGTCGCAGCGTAGAAGTTTGAAGAATGCAGTACTGCCTTCTGGTTTTCCTGCCCAAGAGATCTCATCAGTAGTAATTGGTACAGTTAAAATATCACTACCAGCGAAACCAGCACTTTGTATTCCTGGGAAGTTCAATAACTCCTGTTTGAAAATCTCAGGATTGCTCAGAACCTCTTGTTGAGGATCAATGATGATAATGTTTTCCTTAGTATACCCGAGGTCTTTTTTGGTAATGTAATCAAGCTGTTTGTATATGGTCAAGCTACAAACTATTAAAGTAACAGATGACACAAGTTGAAATATTACTAGAGATTTTCTCAGGTTTGCTCCTTTGAGTAAACTTGAATAGTTTCCTTTCATTATAGCCACAGGTTTGAAAGAGGAAAGGAAAAAGGCTGGGTATACTCCGGCAAGCAGTCCACAAAGTAAGGTAAGTAATACACTACCAAGCAGAAATAAGTGATCTAACGCTCTCCAAGTAATGTTTTTACCAGTGATCTCATTAAATGCAGGCAAGAGCAATTTGACTAGGACTAATGAAATAGCAAGTGCCATAAATGATAAGATAACTGCTTCTAATAAAAATTGGATAACTAATTTTGCCCTACCTGAACCTATTGCTTTCCGAACACCTATTTCTTTTCCTCTTGTAGAAGCTCTAGCCGTAGCGAGATTGGTAAAATTTATACTTGCCATCACCAATATGATCAATCCAATCAATCCGAATAGAACTAAATTTTCTACTTTTCCTCCTGCTTCATGACCATTTTTGAATTTGGAAAATAGTCTTGTTCGCGAATATTGAAACAAAAATGGGGTACTGTTACAGTCAGGACAATTTTTGGAAATCAAGTTGGAAAGCTTGAGGTTAGTGCTTACTGCATCATTTTCTGATTGCAGAGTCACGTAGGTCCGTGTTCCACCACTTTTCCAATGATCTGCCCAAGGATTCTCTGTAAGAAAGGATTCAAATGGAAGTACAAAGTCAAACTGCAAAGATGAATGAGTAGGAATGTTAGAAAATACTTTGTCGACAGTTAGGAGACTTTTATTTACTTCCACAAACTTCCCTATGGGGTTTTGATCACCAAAAAGCTTGTTTGCTAATTTTTCAGAGATGGCGATTGTACTTTGATTTTTACTTATGTCACTGTTGCCACCTTTGGAATAGGGAAAACTAAAGATGTCGAAGAAGCTGGGTTCAGCATAGATTCCATTTTCAAGGAACAAGTTTTCTTCGAACTTAATTTGTAAGTCCGTACTCATGCTAGTTCGGGCAATTAATTCAATTTCTGGGATCTCTTGCGAGATAGCTTCAGCCAATTTAGATGAGGTGGCTCCATGTGTTCTGATGTCTCCGTCAGGATAAGTGTTGTTGATCATTACGGCATATATTTGATCAGATTTGGAATGAAATCTATCAAACTTCCATTCATCAAGTATCCATAACATAATCAACATGCATGTCGCAAGTCCTATTCCAAGTCCTAAAGTGTTTATTAAAGTGTATCCTTTGTGTCGAACAAGGTTTCGAAAAGAAGTTTTAAGGTAGTTTTTTAACATATTACAAGCCCTATAGATAAGCAAATTATGAATTGGTGCCAAACTTTAACTAGCACATTGACTTGAAACTCCAATTCCATTCCTGTTTTAACATACTGATAATCAGTAAGAAATAGTTTTTTCTGTTTGTAAGGCCGTTCTGTGGTGAACAATAACGTCCGCAAAGGGGCATTTTTATTCTATTTTCAATATGCATTTTAAACTAGATATTATCATTAGGCTTTAAATGCAGGCTCTATTTTGTGGAACCTCAAAATCATTCACGTTCTTTGGATTTTTATAGATGTCTATATGCCAAACTCCTAACATACAACATTTCAACTTCTAATAGGTGCTATATTCAATTGAAACTTGTAGTTTATCTCAACATTGAAGCAAATTAATTAAATGGCTTCAACCTTATATTCAAAACAACTCAAATTCATTCAATCAAAATAATCATTTGAAACCAGTGGTCAAGTATCTAGGTATATGCAAAAGCTTGAAGAGCTATTTTAGTTATTGAATCTATTTTAATGGGTTGAAAAAATTAAAACACCTCTCTCCTACCAAGCAAGCCCTTTACGCTAATGATGTTAATCAACAAGCCTTAAACCTAAACGAATGCCACTACATACCTTTCATATTCCAAATTTTATTAATTTCCTGGTTTAAGATTCAAAATACTATTAATTATCGATTGGAAACTAGTTTTATCAATTGACAATCTAAAAGATCTATGCGACATTAATGGTAGAGCAGAGTTCTATGTCATTCTTGCTGGCGGATTGTGTCGTAGTTGAAAAGAAATCCATTATGATAAAATTTCCCGTAAATTCGAAATATACAATGAAATAGATGACACTTGGCAAAGCGAACTCTCTGAAATTGAATTGCATTCAAAAACAATAATTCCTGAGGCCATAGAAAAATCTTCCATGTTTTATTGCGGTCATCAACTGTTGGGCATATAATGAAAGGATTATTTTTCCTATTATCCATTTATAGGTATTTTTATGATAGTTGATTACGCTCTTCCAAGAACAGAAACGAGTTAAAAAATGAATCCATAATAAAATCAAAAACCATTATCCTCCAAACTTTAAACCAAAGGTACAGTTCCTAGGGCGCTTGAAACGGTTATTCTATGGTGCATGAGACCACAGCGTGTACACTTTATACGTTACCGGTGTATTCATGAATATAAGTCAAAAGTTGTCCGTCTCGACGGATGAAATTCAATTCAGCGCAGGGGTAACGGCCTAAAATCAAACAAGTTTACCGATGATTAGCAGGGGAAAAAGTAAAACAAACCTCCCCTATTTAACAACATCTCCTTTTATCTTTAGGTTGTGCGCTGTGGGAAAGTCATGCACCTAGATACACACAGCAGCAACTCATGTTGATTAAAACATTTTGAATTTTATTAATTCGCACATAATGATAGTTTTCAGGTGGTCAGCTTGGGGTGCAAAAGGGCAATTACACTATTCACAGGCTATGTTTATAGCGTTAGCTTGTCAAGCCTTGTAATGTTAATTGTAATTATAGGCTTGAATATTTTCTGATCTTATTTTTCATCAGTTCTGTCAGACTTATTGCATATGGAAACGAGGATGTCCTCCCTTTTGAATGGTTAGTAAGCTTCCTGAAATTCAAACTTACATTTTTCAATTCTGGGTCAGTAACTGGCTCTATTTGAATGACTAGATAATTGTCCTGCGACGGGGATATATATCCCATTTTTATCATGTCCTCTCTGGAATAAACTTTTGGCCCTTTGCTTACAATCTTCCATAAGTCACCAGATGCAGTGTCACCTGAAGTATGAAGCAATAAGTATTTTGAATTTACTGTTTTCTTGTCCAATATGAGTGAACCTGCTCCCGAGCCCATTCTGAAATTATAAAGTCCATGCTGTTTTATCCAATCATATTGGATCTGTGAGTGGTAATAACCCACCAAAACAAAAGTATCGTCTGGTATTAAGTCTCTGTTAGCATTGTAAGGTTCTGGCAGGGATTCATTGATAGTATTGTCAGATTCTGGAGGATTTTTATAGATATCGAATGTTCTATATGCAATTTTTTCCCGCTGTGATGCACGATTTATAAAGTGTTTAATTATTTCAAGAATAAATGCTTTTAATTCCCCTATACCGTTATCGGTTTTTGATGGTTTTACAGAAAATGCTCCAAGACCCGGAATAATTTCGTGAAACTCCTTTTTGTTGATAGATTTGTCACCTGGATATAAAACATAAGCACCCCCTGTTCTTCTAATCGCATCTTTGTAGGCGTGCATTTTAAGAAGATCTGCATTTTTGTATATGCCTTTTCTGTTTTCTGCCTTTACTTCGTTTAAGTCATTTTCTATGTTCTGTCTCAAGAAATCAGAAAGGTTAGCGATTTTGTATTTTGCATCAAAATGAACGTGGACTATAAGCTCTTGTATTTCAGCTTCATTTTCTGAAATACCAAAAGGCCAGAACGAAAGCGTATAGTCAGGTCGTAACGTGGTTGTCCAGCTGCCTGAATCGGGATAGGATTTCTTCCCGCTAAAAGAGCGGTTGTAATTGAAGCGAATATTCAGCTTTCTGTTACCTGAATCATATACTCCGCTTAGAGCAGCAAACTCCCCCTGTTTTAATTGAAGATTTAGACCGTCAGGCGTTTCTTGAATTAAATCTGAAATGTCCTTTGGTTCTATTTGAAATATGGATTGAAACAAATCGAGCAATTTGAAAAATAACCAATACTCATACAATGTGGCAATATCTTTTTTCCCTCCACTGTAAATATCGTCTCCACCTTTCCAAATAAGTTTGGCTGCAAGGTCAAACATAAGCCATACACGTAACACTTCTCGGTAACCTTCTTTTCGCTGAAGCACCGGACTGTTCAGCTTTAATGTTGTAGGTCTTGAAATGTCTTTAAAAACAGCATGGTGCAGCTGACTCTCCAGTTCACGAATCAGTAACGCTGATTCGCTTTCCATTTTTTTATGCCCGAACTTTTGTGCTTTGCTGTTTATGTCTGTGCAGAATTTTAGGAAATTTTGAAGAACATGTTTTATGAAACGATTCTCTGGAGTATCAACCGAATCTATTTTTCTGATGGCTGTAATTCGTTCTGGCAATGTATCTATGCCATAACTTCTCAAATAATGCCTTTCGGGCAATTTGCTTCGCCTACTACCTTTTAGTATTTCTTTTAAATTGGCGTTTGAAAACCGTCTCGCATTGCGAATATCTTTTTCCTCTGTGGCTTCTGTCCATTTTGTTACGGGTGCTGTCACAATGCGGTGAATAGCTTCGGCAAACTCATCACTTCCAATAACGGAATTAATGAAAGCAAATTTTTGATATAGTGTTTGACTATCTTTGGTGTAATCAATTTCAAGATGTTGCGAAACAGGTGAATTTGACTGTAATAAAAGGTTCGTGCACTTTTCAGTAATCAGTTCAAGCATATCGCGGTAGTCATCACGATATCCTGATTTTATAGATTGAACCTCTAATTCAACTTTGCAAAATTCAAGGGAAGACTCTTTATCCAATATTGGAATCGAAAGGGTTCCTACAAAAATATTAGGAGCAATTGTGCCAAGATTTGTGGTTCTCTTATGTTGTTGTATGATATTTTCGCCAACATCACCCAAAATAAAACTAGGGTCACTGATTTGATAATCATAGGAACAACCTTCAATCAGTTGAAAACGAGCTTCATTATGCTCTTTTGCGCTTTCTTGGGCATCAAACAACGAATCAGCCCTTCGTGCATCTATCCAAAGCCGCAAACCTTCCTGAATGGAATCTAGATTGATTTCTATGTTAGATACTGACTTCATCTACTACGCTTCAGCAAAACTTGCAAATCCGTTTTCAATTGCTCCTCGATACATCCGTGTTATTTTTTCAAGGGATAGTGGATATAGCACATTGGTTCCATTGAAATCAAAGTCGGCATTTTCAAAAACATCTTTAATGATTTTGGTATCACCGCTGATGCAAAAGGAACCGAGTGTTTCTAGGACAGGACAAAGCTTTCTGCGCGAACCATGGAGCTTGGGCAATAGTTTTTGTATGATGGCTATGTCAATCTTTTGAGGAGTAGTAAGGCTAACCTCCAAAATGGTGAGCTGATTTATCAATCTTAAAATTTCCGTTGCACTACGATAGCCAAATTCTGACCCTGTTTTCTTCAACTCACCAAAAAACTGAACCAATGCAGCATTGATTACATTTATATCTGTAGTGGCAAAATCTTTGATGGCAGCCATTTCCAAGAAACTACTAGCCATTCCGGCACCTTTGCCTGAAAGAACATCCATGTCAATTTCCTTGATATTACTCAGAAAATTTTTCATTTCATCTTGCGAAACTCTGAATTCAATAGTATTGGCCCTGTCAAGTACTTTGGGGCTAAACATGTTAGTAGTTTCGTCAATGTTAACAGTACCAATAATAAACAGGTTAGAAGGAACTCTCAGTTTTGAAGGAACGCCATTCTCCACAGTTCCTTCGGAATACAATGAGATTTCCTTTTTCGTCTCCATAACACTTAAGAAATCTGCAAAATACCTTTCCACATGGCTCAAGTTCATTTCATCAAGAATAAGAAAATGTGGCAATTCTGGTTGGTTATTAGCCTGAATGATTAAATCTAGGACACCACTATCGGGTTTTACATATTTTTCTGGCTTTAGTGCATTTGGATACCCTAAAAGAGGCTCACGGTTGGTCCAGTCAGCACCTACAGGAATAACTCGGTATTGTTCTTCATCCTGACAAATCCACTGCACAAATGCCTGTGCCAATTTAGTTTTACCAGAACCAGAAAGACCGGTAAGGATGACGAAGGGTTTTGAGAGAAGAGATGAGATGAATCTCGTTATTAGCGTATTAGAAAAAACTAAGCCAGAAATCTCTAGATTTTTTATGAAAGAACCATTGTCAAATAGAACTTTGGGAATATCTTCTAATCTAATCAAATAGTAAAATTCATCTATCCGTTTTATCAGATATTGAGGAAATTTTCTTTCAAAGTAATTTTTTAAATTAGAAAATGAAAGGCTATAGTCACCATCTCCATTCCATTGAGTAGTGAAATAGTAATATTTATTATTGTTAATAAATATAGGTTCATCAAAATAACGAATGGTATTAGAAGAACTTAGGGTTATTTTGGACTGAATTGACGAAAATTCACCTATAACCCTCTTAAATACCTCGTAATCATGAGAAATAAAATCAATATCATTGATAACAGAAGCATTTTGTCTTGTGGAGTTAATTAACTTTAACCAATCATTTCCATAGAAGTATGTAAAGATGTACTTTGCAAATTCTCGAATTGATTTTTCCTTATAGGCTATGTTTTCCTGAAGAATATTTGATTTTTCTGATTGTTTTTTTGGAGAAAATTCGTTGGATAAATCTTCTAGTTTAGCAATAGTATTTTTTAAGGCATTGTTTTCAAGAACAATATTCGCTTCTGGATTATTAGTATCATAATTTGGTGAATTTGCCCACATAATAATCTTGCTTAATGTAGTAAACATTGGCTTGGTTTGAACCGTACATTGAGCATTTGCGGCAGCATCAGTATAGAATTGGCTTCCTAAATCCCTCCACTCTTTTTCAACATATTTTTCATGTCCACTGAAACTAGCATGGTTATTTAAAATATCCTTCAAACACGCTAAAAATGATTCAAGACTTAGTGTAAAGTATTTTTTATTACCACCACTACTTGAATTACTGAAAGTAATATACCCTCCTTTATCTGATAGTTCCGCTTTGAACTTTGAGTTGCTATTTTCGTATTTTGAAAAATCTAACCATTCCATACTATTAGTCATTTAATAATTGTTTTATAATCTCTGAAGCAATTGTTTTTACCACTGGGATAGAAACACTATTTCCGAATTGTTTGTACGCTTGGTTGTCCGAAACGGGTATTTCAAACCAACTATCTATCGGATAACCCTGCAATCTAGCTGCTTCTTTTGGATGTAATTTCCTGGGCCTGTTTGGCCTTTCAGGTATATTATTTTGTTCAATTAAAATTTCACTTCCATCTTTATAATATCGAGCCGAGATGGTACTTGTATATGGAGACCCTTCATTAAAAGATGAATAACCAAAACCATTTCCTTTTTGTGCATGCTCAACCCTACGTCTTTGATGACCCGCCCATAATTTTTCTGAAATAGTATAAGTTTTTTTATCTCTTTTTTCAAGGGCTTCTAGTTCCTCCTGACTTAATAATATGGAACCTACATTAATAATTTTAGCCCTTTCATCTCTTTTTTCTCTTTCAAAAATGACTTCTCCATTATCATCTAATCCCCACGGAAACTTAAACTCTTTTGATTTCACACTATCCCGATGCCAAGCCACTATAAAAATACGTTCTCGGTTTTGAGGAACTCCAAAATGTTTGCTGTTTAAAACTTCTGCACTTACTTCATAACCCAAGTCATTCAATACCTCTTTTATTCGTTTAAAAGTATTTCCTTTATCATGATTTTTAAAACCTTTTACATTCTCTAATAAAAGGATTTTAGGTATTTTAACCTTTTTATTGAATTTGTTTGCTTCAATTTTAGACTTTACAATTTCTTTGATGTTAAAAAACAAGGTTCCTCTCGTGTCATCAAATCCCTTTTTTAGGCCTGCATGTGAAAATGGCTGGCATGGAAAGCCAGCACATAAAATATCAAAATCTGGAATCTTAGAATATTCAAGCTTTGGATCGGTAATATCTTCATTAAAGTTCTCGTTTTCAAAAATCTCAGGTGAAATTTTTATGAAGTTATGCTTATAAGTCTGACGTGCAAATTTGTCAATCTCCGAGGCAAAAACACATCTACCTCCATTTTCATGCATTGCAATGTGAAAGCCACCTATACCTGCGAAAAGATCGATAAATTTGAACGGTTTTAAGTCCTTGGACATTTTATTTTTTTTAATTTTCGCCATTTGTCTTCGTTGAAACAATTAAATCCTTGATCTCAAAATCAAGAATATTTGCAACATATTTGAGCTCTTAAAGCATCGATTGTTGTAGGCTATGAACATATTCCTTCACCACGTTATGGCTTTTTAAGAGTTATCAGCAAGCCAATTTTGTTTAAACCCTTTCTGCTCAAGCACTTCCTTTATTCGGTTCTTTTCCGTATAAATTTAAGCTGCTAAAATAGTCCAAAATTTGCTTTCATTTAGTTTCTAGATATACATTTCCACTGTTTTCTTATTAAGTAGGTCCAAGTATTGGTAAAAAAAGCTCTTTGGATTTTTCACTCTTGATTTGTGGGTGGGCAAAAACCAAATGCATCTATTTGTGAGTTGGATATTCCAGCATTTTCATTTACAAGAAGAAAATCGTTCAATTTGAGCTTATTTCGAGACCTAAATCCTCATTAGCAAGACAGAACTTATTGATTTGCTCTTTATATCTATTGATTTAACTCCAATTCTGATTTCGACAATAACTTTATTTCACCCAATAACAATAGATTTAGAATCAATGTCTTCCTACTACCTCAAATCCTGACTTGCAATATCATTTAGGTCGGAGCAACCTACATTCCATTGAATCTGCGCTCGATAAATCGGAAAGCCCCATACTGCTTCTCCCCTATTAAGAATACGTTGGTCTGATCTTCCTTCACTTATTGTGAAGACCGTGAGCTATGGAGAAGACGCACCTCGTCATCTTCTCGGTTGAGGAGACAATCTACTCGAGTGGCTGTTCATCTTTTATTAAATTCATTAAATCAGTATGTGTTTTAAATGTCATTTTGAAGTCATCTAAACTAATTGCTACATTACCAAGAATTATTAAATGCTTTTTTGTCTTTGGGTAATAATAATTTGCACTTGCATAACCTGGTGAGTAACCAAAGGCTCCGATTTGAATATTTTCTTCATTCTCTTTAAAAATTAATCCATAACCATATTCTAACGTTTCTAAAATTGGATGAACTCTTGTTGCATATCTCGTCTTCATCAGCTCCATGAAAGTTGGATTTAAGATTTTGCCCGAATGCAGTAAAATATTCCATTTCAGTAAATCATCAACATTAGATATAAAACCTCCTGCGGCAACGTATTCTACTGGATTTCCTTCAGCAAGGATAAGTTCTCTTAATTCATTCTCTTCATAGCTTTTTACTAAGTTTTGATAATTTTTATTGTCTGGATGAAAGGTATTCTGTAATCCCAATTCTTCAAAAAACTCGGTAGCTATTCTTTCAAAAGATTTTCCTTGAATTTTTTCTAAAATATTTGCCAATAAACCATAGCCTATTTGAGAATAACTGAATTTTGTTCCTAATTCAAATTCCAAAGGTTCATCAAGTTCAACAATTCCATGAGTATGGATTAAAAGATGATGAACAGTTACTTCATTAACCCAATCTTGTTCAATATCAATTAGAAACTTATTAATTGTATCGGTCAAATTCAGTTTCCCTTTTTCAATTTCTTTTAAAATTAGAACTGCTGTTATTTGTTTGCTAATAGACCCAATATAGAACTGGTCATCCTCTTTTAATTTTTGATTTTTTTCTAAATCAGAAAAGCCAAATGCTTTTCTGTAAACTATGTTATTGTTATCTGCTATTAAAACAACACCATTAAACTTATTTATATTGACTATGGAGTCAACTTGAGTTAATATCACATCATTCTCATTTGTATTCTTTCTTGAATTACAAGAAATTAATAAGATAGATATGATTAATAATTTTATGTTCTTCATTTTTATGGCATTGTTTTTAAAATGATATTCAACTGTGATTCTAATATTTACAAGCAGCGGCTTTAACCACTGAACTTCAAATTAAACACTTTTCTGAACTATTAAGTACGAATCCCCTACTTGCTTATAGCTGTGTAAGCATTAGCATTCTATATCCCTAAGGTTATCAAGTGTTTTACTTTGTGGTAGATTAAAGATGCCTTTATACATTCCTTTAATTCCATTTCAGGTATACTTTGGTTAAGCTGAAATACAATTGCTCGATTTCCTTCGTAATGGAATTTATGGTCAAAAACCATTCTGAAAGTACCAACAAGCCTGCTTGTACATTGGAAATACATGGCATACTGGTCAGGTGTCTTTTCTTTCCAATCCATTCGTAAGGTACTTCCGTTTTTGGTTACAAAACTCGGCTCTCCCCACTTCAATGTTTCTTCTAATTCATCAATACCTTCCTCTTCGGCTGTTTCTATAACCAAGGCTCTTAAATATTGCATTTTCTCCCGAACTTTTTTGGGATAAGCCGCAAATACTTCATTCACTTTCGGGTTTGTTTTCAGCTTTAACCTTCCCATAATTTAATCCTTAATGGCTACTTAAAAATCTACCTCGGCATCAGATGGGTTCTGGGCTTTTTCCCCGAACGCTTCAAAGTCTGCCGTATATGCCCTGTCCAAATTCATCTCCCAAATTTTCGCCCAGTGATTTAAAATCAGCCCTTTTATTAAATCCCCTTTTGAAGATGTTTTTATATAGGCCCCTCCATCAAATGATTTACCTATCATTCCTACAGGGATTTCATCAAGGCTATAGATAATCTTTTCTTCAAATGTACATATAACCTCATAGATTTATTAAAAATTATCAATTGTTTGATTTAACTCAATGGTTTTGGTGTTCCGGCCATTGGATTATAGTTAGTGGATTAATTAAAAGGTCCGCTGTAACCAAAACTATTAGTGGGACAGGTTATGATCCGGAGTTAGACTAAATGGGGCAACATGCTCCGGAATAATCCTTGAAATTTTTCCTGTCTTAGGTGGTAAACATCCCATGGAATATCCACCAAATCGAGCTCTATAGTTATCAAGCCTATTTTTGTAATATTCCGAACCAATAATTTGAAGTAATGTCTGCTTTCAGAACATAGTTTGACTTTTTTAATTTCTCCATATTTTCTTTTATCCAATTCATATTATATAGCAATTCCGAAATTCACTCTTAAAAATTCACCTACTATTTGCCTAGCCATACCAACATACTCCTCCTCTGGATTTAAAAACTTTTTTAAACCTTCCAGTTCTCTTTTTAAAATCCGTTCATAGTAAAATTTCTTTGTTGTGTCTGCAGATCCAATAACATCATTATAATTTTCAGTAGCTTCTTTCACTCTTTGTATTTGTGCCTGCATCTCTATAAGTTTCTTTTCCCGAGATTGAACAAGATACATTCTTTGTAAAACATATACATCTATGGATTTTTTACCCTTAATACTTTCGTTTCCACCTACAACTTTTTTAGGTCGAATAACACCTTCATCACCGTATTCTAAATGATCTTCTGGATTATCAATACATGGATTTAGTAAAAGTCTATATGGTTCTTCATCTGCAATCCCATTAACGCTGTCATGTTTACGTATGTATTTAGTGCCATCCGACAGAGGAAATTGATTCATTTTCCCCATAGTCTTTTTGGTACCTATTCCGTACATGGAATGAGATAATTTTTGATTACAGTTTCTGCAAGACAACAACAAATTATCCCAATCTGCTGCTAGCCAGTAATAACCGGGTTTCTTATTTGGGCTCGCTTCTTCAATTTCTCCTTTAGGGCGAAAATGCTCGACATCCCCAGAATAAACATGTAGAAATGTGCTTTCACAGTAGGCACATTTTCCTCTGAATAACTTTATTAAAGAGTCTTTTACCTCAGAATCTGAATATATTTTAAACTCGAAATTAGTCGTCCCATCAAAAGAAGTGTAATGTTCAATCGCTCTTTCTGTTTCTGTTTTACCCGTTTTATTTTTTTTATCTAATGCAGATGGTTTTGGCACTTGAGATCTATCAACTTTTATCATAATGATCTATTTTTTAATATCCAAAGTTTTCCATATACTTTCAACCCGTTTCAATGCCTCCTTTTCTAAATCCTTTTTAATTTTTAAACCATCTTCTCTTGTCTTACGGGCAAGCAATTCATCGATAACATAATAGGTAAGCTCTTCACGTTCTGTATCTCCCAAATGTTTAATCCGAGGTATAATCTGGCTTAGATCTAAAAGACGATTTTTTTGTTCTTCACTTCTGTCTTTTTCTTCCAAAGCTAGAATTACATAATATTCATCAAAAAGCCTTTCTGTTTCGGGGTCTATTGTGCTTTTTAATCCAAAAAAATCTGAAGTCAATATCTGATCCACTCGTAGTTCACTTGGGTCGGGCAATTCCGTTAATGCTATTACTTCATTTTCTTGATTTTTAGTAAGTACAACAGTTTCTCCAGCTCTTAATCCTCTCAGACAAAGTGGTTCATGTGTTGTTACTACAAAGCGAATTTTAGGAAAAGCTTTTCTTAGACGTGTAACTACTTCCATTCTCCAACGCGGATGCAAATGAGTACCTATTTCATCAATAAGTACCATTCCTTCTGCTAAATCAAATGTTACATTTTCTCCTGCTAAAGTAGCCATGATATCAACCGCTAAATAGAAGATCGATCTATATCCATCACTAAGTTCATCAATTAAAAAAACATCGCCATTTCTTTTTATTACTGGCTGATTTTTTACAATACTTATAGTGTCATCATTTTCCAGAAGCATTAAATCTTTTAGAGATATTGCTACTCGATCAAAAGCATCTTTATCTTTTTTGAATAATTTAACTAACCAACTATCAGCATCTATTAGAGAAAATGTATAGTCAAATAGATTTTTGGCTTTAGCTCCGTAAAAATCTCCTTTTTCAGGTTGAATTTTTCCTTCTTTTGGTTTTAAACGTATAGAATTATAAGCTACAATATTAACTATGGGTTGATATAGGGTGGTCTTAATTTCTGTTTTATTAAAAGTTACCTCTATAGGTCGAATTGCACCTACAAGATGTATTCGAATAAATCCGCTTCTTGCACCATGCTTTAAAAGGTCTTTACCTTCTAGCTCTAAACTTTTTATATATTCATCTCCTGTCAAGCCAATTACAAAAGCTTTCAATAGTGAGCTTTTTCCAACACCATTTTCGCCAAGAAATAATAACCAGGGTTCGTTTTCAATAGGAGAATCTGAATTATGATTAAATTCTATTGCTAAAGAAGAGAAGCACTTAAAGTTTTTCAACTCTATTTTTTCAACATATACATGCTTTATTGAACTTATAGATTGTTCAAAATTATATTTTTCAGTTTCGGTAAAAGTTTCTGATTTAAGAATTGAAAAATTTTTGATTAGTCTGATTTCTTTGTTTCTGGTTTTATGTCCAGCAATAGAAAAAAAATATTCCTGTATCTCAGGTCTATTTCCCAACCATTTAGAGAGCATAAATCGTTGTATTCCTAAATAAGATTCTTCAGAATGAATGGTATATTTGTATTGCCAAGCACTATATAACTTTTTAATGTTTTCTCGATTTGATTCTTCTTTTTTCAATAATTTCAAAAGTAATTCCCATTCCCCATATAGTACTTTTAAAACTTCTAGCCTTGCATTCACCAACTCAGAACGATCAAGCTTTAGTATTTCTATGGTGGTAGCACCCTTAGGAGAAATCGCTTCAATTCCTCCTTGCTCATTAAAAATTAAATGTTCTTCCGGCTTGTCTATGCATGGATCTATTAACAGAGCCTTTTCGTGATATATGACTTCTTTGTAAGGTGTATTTAACGGTATTCTTTTTCCTTCAACTGGAAACCATGTCGATTTATATTGATTACAGTGAGAGCAACTTAAATAAATGTTATTCCAATCATAGGTTAACCACCAATAATGATCTGTTGAGAATTCCTTGTCCAATCCTCTGGCTCCTCCTTTAGGACGGAAATGATCATATTCAGATTGAACTCGATTGAATGATATAGGTGATTCACAATAAGCACATTTCTCTTTAAATACTTCTCGTAGTGCTTCGAGGAATTTATCTCTTAATTCTTTTTCAAAAGGTTGTGAGTATTTTTGCTGAGATCTGCTTTCTTTTGATTTTAAATAGAACTCTTCCAGTCTTTTTTTTGCTATTTCGACTTCCTTTGAATAAAAGACCTCTGGCACAGGAATGATATTTCTTTCTACGTAAATCATTTTGTATGTTTTCTAGCAAATTTTTCCAAAATACTTGAACTCGGGTGGCTAGATAGTGAAATAAGCTTATTGGCTAAAGCTACCGGTACAATTGAATTATCATACATATCACATCTTAGCTTTTCTATATTCCAAAGTATTATATCCAGATTTTTAAAATCAGTCTTTTGTGGATTCAGTACTATGTTTTCATTTTCGACAGGAAGTGTAATAACATATACTCTTTCATCCCTTGACTTAAAAATAATCTTCGAACTATAATATGAAGTATGTGCATATGGTTCTGGGTTATCAGAAGGTCCTGGTAAAATATAAGAGTAAATGTGTTTATTGTTAAGCAGTAAAGCTTCTCCTGGTTCTAATAAGTTTTTGATTTCATCTGCATGTTCTACAAATGCCCCTGATTTTTCTAAACCGGCTAAAAATAAGTTATGATTTCTAAATAAGTAATTACATAATTTTCGAACGTGTTTATGCATATTGGCTGTTTGCCCAAAAAATGCCAGAGGTCCATCTTTAATAAAGAAAAATTTATCCAGAAATTTAGGCTGTGTTTCTTTGATATACTTGATTGTATGTATAATGTTTATCTGTTCGATTAGGTTAACAAGGTACCCAAGAATTCCACCTGCTCCGAGTTCATCATCAATCACTTCATGTAATCTGAAACAGTCTGTCAGATATAATATTCCATTACATTCCGGACAGTTTGTGGTGTATTCGCTATTGAAATTTGCACGTAAAATATTTTGATTTTTCTCTTCACAATTTGGACAAGTGGTTAAGTTAAAACTATCCACAGGTTGGTCAAACAAATTAAAAATTAGCCAATGTGTTGTAGAAAGCAAATTATTCTTTTCATCTCCTTTCCTTCTAAAGTAATCATAAATTGTTCGGCGAACGGAATGAGTTAAAGTAATACTGCTATTATATGAAACGTTTTTTGTTGGAAGTACTAATTTGCTTCTTTCTAAATCTTTAAGTGCTGAAATTGATTCCCTAGAAATAAATGGCATTTCGGAAATGTTATTTAAATCTTCGGTATTTAGAAAGATCTCTCCAAATTGAAAGAATGTTATCAATGAAGAAGGAAATGTTTTCTTAACTGGAATAGTAGCGTAACCACCGTCCATTGCTATAATATATTCAATTGGATTCTCATCGGGATATTGAACTTTGATAACAAGAGATTTATCCAATTCTACTTCTTCGGCGGATTTAGGATATTCGCAATTTTCCAAAAATGATCGAACCTCTTCATCATTTATTATAAATGAATGGGATGATTTACTGGCTAATTCATCAGGACGTTTACCTGTTCTACTACTGTATGCCATAATACTTATTTTGTAGAAGTTTCTACTGAAAATTTGTCAATCTGTACTGGTACAATGAAAGGATTAGAATAGGTTTTCATCCTCACAAAACCTTTATCGTTCTTTGCACTGAAACGAATTAATGCATCAGCAAAATCGTCAAAGTCATAATATTTTCTTAGTTCTTTTATCTCATCTTCGTTGTTTAAATGAGCAATGAACCAATTTTGGGTGTTTTTCAAAATATTAGAACTTATTGAACTCACTTCCTGCGTAGCGTAAATCATTCCCAGGTTTAGTTTTGCTCCTTCTTTGGCAATTCTATTATATATCTGACTTAAATCTTTATCATCTTTTTTAGGGAATAGATTATGAGCTTCTTCGAAATAGAATTGGATAAAATTATTAGGATCATTACTAATGAATCTATTCATAGAATGGTTAAATATTTTTTGACATAGAATCTCAGAGTACAGTTCTTGTATCTTAGGGTTTCCTTGCGACAAGTCAATAATAATAATTTTGCCTTCTCTTAGTTTTTCAATGATCTCTTCTTCAAATGCCTTTACTCCTGTATTTGTGTGCTGCTCTACAATACCTCTTAATTTCTGATAACCACTCACATTTACGACTCCTCCGGGAGTTCTTTTTCTAGTTAAAAACACAAGGAGTGCTTTTAAATCTTCATCAGCCCACTCTCTGCCTTTTTTTGATCTATAATCGGAAAAATGTTTATGAGAATTGTAATTCTCCCATATTGTGGTAAACCAATTCACGGCTTCATCAAAGGAAATACCATTATCAGGCTTTAAACTACCATCGCTTTTCACCAACTTATTTAGTTCATTATTGCCTGAGAATTTTATAGTCGTCATGTCGGTTGGCAGTGAGAATTTAGCAGCGTGAAGGCAACAAAAGTAAGCTGCTATTTTTCGTTCCCATCTAATATAAGCACTTTTATCCGATTTATCAGGTTCAGTCAAATCTATTGCCAAAAGACTTTTTACATAATCTCCATTCTCATCATAAAGAAAGCTTTTAACTAATTCAAATCCAGAGTGAATTTGTTTAAAGAAGTTTACTTTCATCACTTTAAATCCTTCCTTTTTTAAAACACTATACTTTGTTACATCATCTTTATATCGGTCTGAAATAGCGTTTCCATCTTGTAAGTTAGCATTTGCATATTCCCCATTAATATCAAAAATTATTTGTCCCACAGGAAATTTTGGCGCACTATTGTCCTCAAAACTTTTTAAAAACTCTTCCACATTCTCAGTCGAAACATCAGCTAGTTTTTTAGTAGCCTTTGAAGATATTTGTACAGTTGCTTCTATAACCTTTTTAACAGTGTTAGACTTACCTGTTCTTGTCATTCCGAAAAGAGCAGTTCTTTTTCCAAGGAGATCAGCTGGATGAATATAAACTTCTGCCTTGTCTTCTTCATGTTTGCTTTGAAATCTGAGACTTGAACTATATCGAACATGTCCAATAGAAAATTCATTATTATTACCATGAATAATGTCTGGAGAATCTCTCTGGTTAACAATATATCCTAAAACATCTTTATTGACTTTATAAACACTATAATGATGAGCAGAATAAAAATTTTCTAAATCTGCACCAAATTCTACATTCTTCCCACTCCTATAGAATGTTCCTAGCACACGACATTCCAACCCTGAAAAACTAAACTCATAACGTGTAAAATCATCTAGTTTAGAACTTTTTCCGGAAGTTGGTAAATTATCTTTGTAGTATTCTATCATAGAACTTATCATAGCACTATCTGTCGGTAATCTAGCTGGATCCAAAGCTCTTAGAAGAATTGCTTCTTCAACAGTTTCTTCATTATCATAAAATGCAAGTAAAAAAGTTCCTTGTGCTATTCCTTTTACTCTTTCCTTATCATCATCACATACAAGAATATTAGCTTTATTATAATCAAGAGAAAAAGGATGTCCCACAAAAAGTTTAGGCTGTTTTCCTTGTTTTAAAGGATCTACAGATACAAGTTGTTTTATTTTATCTGTCGTTTTCATGCTTTCATTTTTTTGAGAGGTGATTTTAATATGGGATCACTAAACCGAATACAAGCTTGCTCTATATAATCTTCCTTTATTTCAAAAGACACCCATTTCCTATTTAATTTTTCTGCACAATACCCTGTTGTATTACTTCCTGAAAATGGATCTAGTACCAAATCTCCTTCATCTGTTAAAAACTGAATAAAGAAATTTACCAACCCACCAGACATTCGAGCTGGGTGTGGTGTAATTCCTTTCTCCCTACAAGTTTTTAGAAAATAATCATTTGAATTAGTGTTTGAAAAACTCAGTACACTATGTGGTAATCTGACATCTCGCTTTTCATCTAAAGCCTCCATTTCAAAAAAGTTATGAGCAATACTACCGCCATTATCTTTAAGAAATCCTCCTTCACTTATTTGATGTTCCGATGGACGCTTACCTGAATTATAGGATTGACGTTTTAGCAACTGCTCCATACTCTTACTGTAAGGACGTAATACTTTGCTATTATCTGCTTTAGGGAAATCGTTTTTAGCAATCCACCAAACATGTGTATAACTATCTACCGTTCTTAATCTATTTACGGTTACCCACTGTGCTGGGGAAGGCAGCTTGGATGGATTATAACAAATGAACTCCTGAATTAACCTCAGGTTTGCATCAGGGTGTTTAACCATTCCTAGAAGACATTCCAAATGAAGTAATGATTGAACAGGTCTTTCAGGTTCCCAAGCATTACCAATTTCTATAACTAATGAACCATCATCTGCTAAAAGTTCAGAAAATATAGGTGCTAGTTTCGTAAACCAATTTTTATATTCTTCACCCTTTTCATTCCCGTATTTCTTTTTTTGATTTAGAGGGAATGGTGGTGAAGTGATAATCAAATTTACTTTACCCTTTAAATCTGAAAGATTTTCATCAGATTCTAATAGTTCTAAAGAATTGCCCTCGATAAGCATTCCTTGTTTTGAATTGAATATTTTGGTTGATTTTATTGACATTAATTACATAATTTATACGTATTCACCCCCTTTACACTTGTCTATATATGTCTATTTAATAAGTAGGTAGATCAAATAATTCTATTTTTTAAAAAGTAAACTCTTGATTTTCGATAAAACTTTTCTTCTTATGCTATCGCAAGGCTGATCTAAAACAATTGTCTGATCAATTGCGACTAACATATATGATTCTAGAGAATACCTTCTGTAAAACTTCATAAATCCCATAAAATATAGATAGGATATAAAAGAAGAAATTACAATAATACAGGTGAGTTGGAGATTAAGATCATGTATTGTGAATTGATATGACTCATACTTGCTTGTAAGATAAAAATAATCAGCTATCTCTCTTATTCCTTTTATAGCAAAAATCCAGAATAAAAAACAACAAATTAGTGATAATGCCCTTAAAAAACCATAGAGTGCGACATAGTTAGTCATTTTAAATTGATGGTTTTTTGAATTTTCGAACGTATAGTGTGAAATAATTCTATGGAAATCATAATTTCTCAACTCTTTGTAATCTGGGGGATAAATACTATCCAGTAATTTAAGGCACTTATCTTTAATTACATCAATTAAAAAATCATCTAGTTTTTTTGTATAAAAGTTTTTAAAGAGAAAATACTCACCTAAAATAAAATCTAAAATTGAAATTGGTAAAATTAAAAGGGCAATAAAAAACCTTATAAATATTGATTGCCATCTTAAATCTTTCTGAAAATACTTTTGCTCTCTGTTTATTCCAAGCAAATATTTTGAAGGGTAGTCATATTTCCAACATGCGAATCTTTCAACTGTTATGGAAGATAAGTAATTAATTAAATGTCCTAAGCAATAACTGATAATAATAAAAAACAAAACCTTGTCAAATTGAAACTCCATGTTTTCATTGATCAGGCGTATTACATCATTTACAGAATTAATGTCATCTATCTTTAATAGGAGCAAAATTATATAAAAAAGTACTGCACCAGGTATAAAATAACCAAGAAAATCATAAAGAGAAAATGGGTTTTGCTTTATCATTTTTTAATTACAAAGGTTTAGAAAATTATTCTAATTAAATAGGACTTCCCCAAACCTATCAATTCCCCCTCAAACAAAAAATACCCCGATCAAGGTATTTTTACTCAATTTCATATGATTTACTTCTACTTATCTAATGCGGACTGGACGACGGAGATTCAGAAATCCTTCTATGTGGGAGGCCAGCGTTGGCGATAGTTAATAGATGAACTTCCGTCCAGCGAATCACCTGAAGCCCTCTTTTGGCTATTGTCAATTTAATAAAAACCTTTAAAAATCACTTTGAATTTAAGACAGTACCTCGACTGGCTGTACGTGCTTTTATTCAATCGAAACTATTTTGTTTTTCCTTGTAGAATAAATCACTTTTGTTTTTCCTTTAAAATCTGAGTAATCAATTGTGTATATGTCTTTTGAAAAAATAATTTTCATACAATTCTGCGGAGTTAATCCTTTTTCAAGAGATGAGGTTGTTGTTGAAATATCTTTTAATATTTTATCTAAAGACTGTTCTTGTTCCGGTTGAATAGCTCCGATTAGTGCAATTCCAAGAATCATTGCACACACACTCAAATTAGTAAATAAAATAGCTTTCGCATTTGAAATTTCGGTTTTAATAGTCAATATGGATTTGCCAAATCCTATTAATGATAAAATAATAGTTATAACCAAAAACAGGGAACTAAAGTAATTCGTCCATATAAACGGGGTTTCTTGAAATACTAAAAATGCAATTTGACCAGCAAGAATAGTTGAAGCCAAAGAAATTACAACCTTATTGTAATCAATAACCATTTTATAGGCTTCTAAGACATTGTTTTTCGGTTCAGTCATAATTATACTTCTTTTGGTACAAAGCACCATTTTTCAATTGTTCTTGAAAGAGAGTGCCATATTTCCCAAGATGTGATTTTGCGGTCTCTTCTCCTTCTATAGCTTCTTAACCTTCCGTATGCAATTATGTCATTTAGTGCTTCAGGAACTAATGAGATTGCCCGTTCTTGAGATGCTTCGTAGTTAAAGTTTTCTCTTTGCCAAGTTGAAGATGGATCTTCTTGAATATTCTCAACAACTTCAACAACAAAGTCAATTGCTTTTGGCGAAATGGAATATTCTCCTCCAAGTTCATTCTGAAGTCTAATCCATTCTTTTATTTGTCTATTTACTTGCTCTCTTATGATTTCTTTCTTCATTGTTAATATTTTTTTCGGATCACTACCAACGATTTCTCTATGCCATAATGGCGTCTATATCCGAATTATCTCCAAACATAACAATTCCAATCACAACATAAAATACCAACAACAGGGTATTTTTCAAGTTAAAAACAAAAAAAAGCCCTATTCTAGAGGATTTCAAAAAATTCACGGTGATAATAACATCTTTTTGTTTCTTTCTCTTTTACTACAAATCGTTTCTTGCAGGCAGGAACGAATTTCGAGAGAGCCAACGATGACAATAGCGAGGGATCATTCACAATTCTTGATTTTTAGGTTACTTTTTTGTTCAAGTAAAAGGTAAAACACCCCATCCTCACATAACAAGTCCTTCACCCTCCAGTTGTCAGTTAACAGCCACTAGACAAAATCCCTGATAGATGAATGCATCAATCAGGGATTTTTTTGAGGGCTTTTGGCTAGTGGGCTAAATGTTATAGCCAGTTTTTTCTTCTATTTAAAATAGTTTTTTTAAATTGTCTATCCAGTCAGGAACAATATATTCATCATTCATTTTTGAAACATATTTATTCGCAAAATCAAATTTATTGTTTCCAGCATTGAAAAAATTCTCTAGTATCTTTTGCTTGCTTAATGAAAGGTCTAATGCATAATAGCTTGCATCTTCTGTTGGCTCGCTAATATCTTTAATGATATTTTCCAATTCAGGAAATGTTTCTCTAAATTCTAAAAGTGTCTCAAAAAAAAGGTTGCCATTTAGGGCATCTTCAATTTCTGTTTTAGGTGAAACTGGATTAGAATCTATTTTAACTAAAACCGTCTTTTTATCCTTCTCAATATTTACGATGCGAAAACAAAGTAGATTTTTTAATTCGTCTCTTGTAGGATACTGAACCAATTCCGCATCTGTATCCGACACCAAAATAACCTTGCCTTGAATTTCCTTTTTGAAATCTTCATAAGCCACCTGAAGATTATTATAGATTCGTTTGATTTCAGTAGCACCGCCAACTGGTATAATTCTTAGTTTTTTATCCTTCTTAATGTCAGCAAAATATTTTTCAAAATAAATTTTCTCAGATGAACCTTCACAAATAAGCCAATTAAAAGGTTCATTCGTCAAAATACTCGTCACAACTGACTGTGTAAAATCATTAATGCTTTTTAATCTTATATCATATGGTAGTTTACCTTTAGAACTTTTAACTGCTTGTTTAACTTCTTCACGATAACTACTCACACTAACAAGATCGAAAAGATGTCCCTTTTCATTTTTTGAAATTACGCAAACACTCCCTTCTTCAACGGTTGGGATAAATCCATACCAATGTGTTGTAAAGATAAGTTGTTTGCACAATAGGCTTAATTCAAAGAGTTTATTGAACTGGTCATAACAAGCTGACATATGAAGCGAGGATTCAGGTTCATCTATCGCAAGAATAATTTTGTTGGTATCCTTTCGATAACTTTTAAGAAAATGATATGCTAATTCAATTATTGCTTTTTGCTTTTCCCCTGAACTAAGTACAGACATTTCGAGCCAATGACCACTTTCACTTTTATGTAATTTCCGTATTTTGAAATATGCTTCAACTATAAGCTTATAAACATCGTGTTTTCTCAAGTTTACTTGTCTCTCTCCAACCGTGCGAAATGAGTAATCTTCTAGAACGGTCGTCAAGCTTTCTATAAAGGAGTTCAAATTTTGATTTATCTCTTGAATCTTTGACTGGGGTACACATTTTTCAACAATTTCTGTTAAAGTCTCACCCATAAGTGATTGTATTTCCTTTGTCTCTAACTGTGTGAAATTATCTGGGTCAATATCTTTAGGGATATAAATGTATTCTATTAAACCTTTAAGCTCAGTTAGTAATGGTTCAAATAATTTTATTTGTTCATCATTTATGCCATGTTGGACTTTATCAAAATCTTCTATAAAAAGTTCACCAAGTTTTTTTGTATTGAAAAAACTTAAACTCACGTTATTGTCGTGTGTAATACCTATAGGGAGTAACAAACAGTTTTCTTGATTATAGTTTCTTTTCAATATAGCTAATTGTTCAGAGAATGTTTTAAATTGGTCTCTATTTTGAGATAGAATATCAGATTCTTCTAAACCCCAAACATAATCACTTAGTTTTTTTGCAATGTCAATATTTTCAAAAAGGGCTTCTTCAATTTTAAACAAAAAAACGGGAACAATATGTGGTCTTGTCGTGACAACGCCACTTTTCTTTGTAACTATATTATAATTCCATTGTCTTAAATTAAAAAAACAATCGAGGGCTTCTAATATTGAGCTTTTTCCAATTCCATTATTACCGACAAGTCCATTAAACGTTTGTCCAAAAGTCAGAGGTAAATAGTTTATACCTGAGTATGTTTTAATATTTCTTACAATTGTTCCTATAATCATTCGGGTGTGTTTTTTAAAATTCTGACTAACGCAAAGAAAATCGCTTAATTTGGGCTCAATTCGAGGCCTAAATCCTCATTAGTCAGACCGAATTTATCGATTTGTTTTTTTATTCTCTTAACTAAGCCCAACTTTCTTTTTTGGTCTAAATAAAGGTATCCCTCTGGGTTTATATAGGGTACACCTTTCACTACCATATTCCATATAATCACTGCAAGCTTCCTTGCTGTGGCACTGATGGCTGAAACTCTCCCTTTTCTAAAGCTTATTCTCTGAAAGAAGTCCCTCAAGGGTATTGAGTCTTTCAGGTTTCCGATGGCATTGGCTGCATTCCTTAAGGCTATTTTAAGTCTGTTGCTTCCTTTCGGTATTTTGCTAGAAAGAACTTTACCACCACTTACTTTATTGTTTGGGGCAAGCCTAAGCCAAGAAGCAAAGTGCTTGGCTGTTTTAAACTTCTTGATCCCCTCCATGCCTACTTCACTCATCAATGCCAAAACTGTAGAAAAGCTCATCCCTTCAATCGCCAGAAGATCCGTGCCTTCAAACATCTGATAGGCTTTTAAATTCATATCGATATCTTTTGGTGTGTTTTTATTGACTCTTTTATGGGGCTTTGATTCTAGATAGTGCTCATGCTTATTACTATCTGAATCGATGATTTCATTCAGCTTTTTCTCTATCTCTTTATCGCAATCCTCTATCTTCTTTTGAATATGGTCATATGTATCCAATTCCTGTTGAAGGGCAAATAGATAGTCTCTTCTTCCATTGGAATGGAGCGCTTTGGCGATTTCTTCCTCACTCTTTCTGCAATTCTTATGGCGAAGTGATGCAAGTTTATTTGGATCTGTTTCCCCTTCACAAATCGCCCTGATAATTAATAAACCTGTAAGTCCACAAATGTCATTTACAACCACGTCTAACCTCAGATATAGTAGTCTCAAATTCTTCTGCATTTTTTTGGATGTTGAAGCTGCCAAGTGCATCAGATTTGCTCTCTGACGACAATATGTCCGAAGTTCTTCGGCTGATCCATCTGGCAAAAAACTACTTGTCAAAAGACCTAAGGTGTGCAATTTCTGAATCCATTGGCAGTCTTTAACATCTGTCTTTTTACCTTTGATATTTTTGGTGAACTTACCATTGCATAAAATCAAATGAAACCCTTTTGAAAGCAGTATAGCATAGAGGTTTTGCCAATAAGTACCTGTACTTTCAATAGCTATGGTTTTTGCACTCTTTTCCTTCAACCAGTCTGCCATCGCAAGTAAATCTTGATTGAATACCCCAAACTCCCGAACATCCTGTTCGGACTGACCCACTGCAACCCAGTGGGAACGACTACCAACATCACATGCGAAGCATTCATCGACACCAATTAAAAATATCACTAGGAGATAATTCCCGCAGCCTGTGGATTGATGACTTCCATTGAGATAGATTCCTGTTCCATATCCTTTTAATTTTAGGCTCTTTGGAGATGTGCTTTTGGCAAGGAAATATTTTGAACGGGGTATGTGACTTTTTAAAGACTGATCCGCAACTGAAATCATCGCAAGCATCCCAACCAGGATTCTGACCGTGCTTGCTGATTGCTCAGGAGCGACAGTTTAAAAATCGGCCTTTCAAAGAGCTTCACTAAGATAAAAAAAAGATGTGATGATGTGAATTCCACGTTAGCTCTGAAAGTAAATTTGTTTCATATATGGAGGATTCTGACTAACGTAAAGAAAATCGCTTAATTTAGGCTCAATTCGAGCCCTAAATCCTCATTAGTCAGACCTAATTTATCAATTTGTTTTTTTATTCTATTAACTAAGCCCAATTTTATTCATTAAGATTATATTTCAATGGTATTCATGAATGCTTTGCATTTGTTTTTTTGATCCAAGAAAAGATCCCAACCCTTCGGGATTTTCATAAGGAATACCTTTTACCACCATGTTCCTCAGACGGTTTTGCTTACATATCTTGCCTCCAATGTTTGTAAAAATCAGGCACTATGGCTTCCTCTCCCGAAGAAACAAAGAAGAACTCAGAGCTTTCCAGCAAGAGCAGGGTATCAACTCAGCATGTGTTCAAAAAGAAAAACATGGAGACCCACTCTATTTCCAGGAAGATTACAACATCACCATCTGTCCCTGCTGCCATATGGGAAAACTCATAACCATTCGTTACTTCCCCGCAAACGCACCCCCGCCAACCATCAACAACAAACTCAAAGCAAATGCAAAAACATAAAAAACAACTCATGAGAGCAAAGGAAAACTATTGGCTAAAAGACATTCAGACACTGAAAAAACAATAAACAACGGAGCAGAAGGCTCCCAAAAAAAGATAGCAGTCAATTACTGCTATCACAAACACCTCTAAGAAACCAGATTTTTTAACCATCAGGAACCACTCCAAACTTTTAATCCCCATAGCTAAATCTCCTCTCAACGCCGCGTAGTCCCGAGCTATCGGGATCAACAGGGGCTAATTCCGAAATTCCGCTGCGCTTCACTTCGGTTTAGCCCTTATATATTAGTGGCTGCCCTTATTTTCTCTTCAGTCTTCAAATGTTTCATCTGTTAAAATTAATGGCTTTCTAAAATATGGATGTCTAACCATCATAAACATTTCGTCTTCTCCGTCTTCGTCAATTATATATAAATCTGGATATTCGTATTTCCCGTCAATAAAGTCTGCAAATTGTTTTAATGTAATAGCTTTAAAATGTCCATTGAACATATAAAAAGTAGGTGTGTTTATAATAAATATACCTTCAACTTCATAATCCTTCAAATCAATATCCGACTTTTTATAAACGATACTTAAATGTTCTTCTAGAACGTTCAGATTCTTGGAAATCCAATCCGTTTTTTTATTAAGTTTTGTTTCATAAGATTTATTGGGCTTGTCTAAATTTATAAATAGCGAATAGTCCATTCTATAGCCAACTGCTTCATATCTTGCTCTATTGTATTTGGCGTCAGCAACGTATATTTTTTTATTGTTTGGGTTAATTACTATCAAGTCAATTTCACCAGCAATTTCATTGTCGATGTTAACATTATTCTTATTGCCAGTCTGCTTAAACGATTTTATGTTTCGGCAATATAGAAATCCCTTACTTTTTACGATTTCTTCAATTTTATCTTCCAGAATTTTATCGTGTTCATTACCTTTTTTCGTTATAAACGATTGAATGCACTTTAAACTCAACCATTCATCAAACATTGCATTCCAATGAATGGCATTTGTAGCTAAAACCATCATACTTTCAGCAAACTTTTGTTTGCCTACTAATGCTCTTTCAGAACCGCCAACATTGTAAACTAAAATCGGTCTAAACATATATCGTTTTGTTGAATGTGGTTTTAGTATAGCATCTTCGATAGTCAATTTATTAGCTCTTGATATTGTAAGTCCAGCATAAAAAGTTTCAGCCAAGTCACTACTAATGCCATAATTACCAACAAGATTTAATGGTAGGACGCTGGGTTCAATTGTTTGTAAATCGGGTGCTTGTGGGCTGTGGTGTTTTTGAATTTCAAAAATTATTCCACCCGCAAAGTCAATTTCAATTTTGAAACATTCTTCAATTTTGGCTCGAAGTTCATAAATCGCTTGTTCATCAAAAGTTCCACTTTTATAATCTTCAATAAGCATAGGAAACAACTGTTGATACGTTTTACCGTAATGGTATTGCCAATCTATTACAAGAAGTCTTTTTTCATCAAAAGAAATTTGGTGACATTCTTCTACCATTTTTTGGAATGCAATGTTATCTGCAAGGGCATAAATCCAAGTTCCCAAATAAATAAGTTCTTGGATTTTATCGTCCATTTCAAAAACTTCGCTACCACTTTTCGGAAATGTTCCCCAATCTAAATCAAAGTCACATCCTTGTTCGAGAATTAATTTTAAAATTCTCCGATACATTGCAAACTCACTTTCAGCAATTAAATCAAGTTTAAATCCACTTAAAGTCTTTATATAAATTTCAATTGATTGTTCGTGCAGCCAATGAACATATAGAAAAAATGTGAGTTTCTTTTCTGTTGAAATTAGTTGCCTAAAACTTTGTGTTAAAAAATTAAATCCGTCAAGAAGAATTTGTTCAACCTTGTTATGGTCACTGAAGTGTTCATTGCCGTGTTTTTCGATTAAATATGCAGACAACGCTCCCCAATGCTTGTCTCTTGCAGCATAGTCGAAACTGATTACTATTTTATTGTCAATCTTAATTCTTGGCATTTTATTGTCTGTTTATGCTGTCGCCATAGGGTTTTGACTAACGCAAAGAAAATCGCTTAATTTGGGCTCAATTCGAGGCCTAAATCCTCATTAGTCAGACCGAATTTATCAATTTGTTTTTTTATTCTCTTAACTAAGCCCAACTTTCTTTTTTGATCCAAGAAAAGATAGCCTTCGGGATTTTCATATGGAATTCCTTTTACGACCATTCCGATAAATCGGAACAGGTCATTCCAAATGATGACTGCAAGCTTTCTTTCTGTGGCGCTGATGGCAGATATTCTACCTTTTCTATAGCTTATCCTCTGAAAGAAGTCCCTCAACGGAGTTGAATCCTTCAAATTCCCAATGGCATTTGCAGCATTTCTCAAGGCTATTTTAAGTCTGTTGCTCCCTTTTGGCACTTTACTAGACAATACTTTGCCACCACTTACTTTATTGTTTGGGGCAAGCCTAAGCCATGAAGCAAAGTGCTTGGCTGTTTTAAACTTCTTGATCCCTTCCATCCCTACTTCACTCATCAATGCCAAAACCGTAGAAAAGCTTCCCGATCACGGGACAAGCTATCCCTTCAATCGCCAGAAGATCCGTGCCCTCAAACATCTGATAGGCTTTTAAATTCATATCAATATCTTTTGGCGTGTTTTTATTTACTCTTTTATGGGGCTTTGATTCGAGATAGTGCTCATGCTTATTACTATCTGAATCGATGATTTCATTCAGCTTTTTCTCTATCTCTTTATCGCAATCCTCTATCTTCTTTTGAATATGGTCATATGTATCCAATTCCTGTTGAAGGGCAAATAGATAGTCTTTTCTTCCATTGGAATGGAGCGCTTTGGCGATTTCTTCCTCACTCTTTCTGCAATTCTTGTGGCGAAGTGATGCAAGTTTATTTTGATCTGTTTCCCCTTCACAAATCGCCCTGATAATTAATAAACCTGTAAGTCCACAAATGTCATTTACAACTACATCCAATCGGAAGTTTAATAGCCTTAGATATTTCTGCATTTTCTTTGATGCTGCAGCAGCTGAATGAAGTAAATTTGATCAGTGTCTGCAGTGAGTCCTTAACTCCTCTGTCTGTCCATCAGGCAAAAAACTTCCAGTTAATAACCCCAATGTATGTAGTTTTTGGATCCACTGACAGTCCATGACATCACTCTTTTTTCCTTTGATATTCTTGGTGAACTTACCATTACAGAGTATCAGATGGAATCCCCGTGAAAGTAATACGGCATAGAGATTTTGCCAATAGGTACCAGTACTTTCCATTGCTATAGTCCTCACATTCCTTTCCTTCAACCAATCTGCCATAGCAAACAAATCCTGGTTGAATACCCCAAATTCCCGAACATCATGCTCGGTTTGACCTACTGCTACCCAGTGGGGGCGACTGCCGACGTCAATTCCCGCAGCCTGCGGTTTGACGACTTCCATGGAGATAGATTCTTGTTCCATTTGATTAAGAATTGATAGATCTCTCAGGGGATGTGCTTTTGGCTAGAAAATATTCTGAACGGGGTATCTGGCTTTTTAAAGACAAATCCGCCACTGAAATCATCGCAAGCAGACCAACCAGAATGACGCCCGTGCTCTTCGATTACTCGAGGGCAACATTTCTTAAATCGGCCTTGCTGAGAGGCTATTAATTTACAAAAAATCTTGCCATTATGCTCTCATACGTTTGCTTACGAAATCAACTTTTTAAAAGTAGGGAGAATTTCATACAACGTTTTGCTGCTTTGCGAAGGCGGGGATTTTTAGCACTAAACTTCATTAGATGCACAAAGTTTGAATTTAGCACTTCACTGTCATATAAGCACGAAGCCCCCGCTTTTGCAAAACGGCTGTTGGTGGCTGGTGTTCTTGTCATTTGAGTGCTTTGTTTATTTGTTGAACTAGATTCTTGAGATTCTTTTGTTCATCCCCTGTCAAGTCCTTCGCTTCGTGATTTCTTGTCCACCGTACAAATGCCTTAGCAAGTTTATACTTTGAAAAATTAGTTACTTCACTTGCAAAAATGTCAATTATTGGTCTATTTGGTTGGCTTGTTACTTTTGCGGATAAGTCAACTCCATACTCATCCTTAACAACCTTAACGAGTGTCTCTCTAAGTAAATCTTCTATTTCTGCTTTGGCAACTCCTGAAACAAAATCCTTTGTTCTTAAAATATTTTTGTTTCCTAAAGTGTGCACCAAGTTTTCTTGTTGGGCGGCTTGGTCTCCTGCTGCATCAGAGTCTAAAAGTGCTGCAACTTTTAAGTTATGAGCAAAAAGTATTGTTGCATAGTATACAACTTTACCTGCTGAATTAGCGAACACTAAAGCAATTTTATCATTAAGGCTTTCTATTCCGGCATCACTCAATAATTGGGCAGATGCGTCTAAATACCAATAATCAGTAATTCCTTCTAAAATTAAGTTTCTTTGTTGTGAAAAGAGACTTTGTGCAAGGTCATAACCCAATGCTTCTTGTAGTGGAAGAAGACCCGCTGGGTCACTTGATGAAATTGTCGTGTGAACTTTAGTTCCTTCTTTTCTATTTTTTAATTCCACAACCCTGACTAAATCTAATTCATCAGGCCCTACAAGAAAAGGTGAGTGAGTTGTATAAATTGTCTGATTATGCTCAGCAAGTCTCGTTATCGTATCTCGAAAATCCCTTTGTTTTAATCCGTGTAGACTCATTCCTGGTTCATCAAGGAGCAAAATTGCATTTTTATGCTTATCCATTGCTTCTGCAAAGAATACAACAAAGAAAGACACTAACCATTGAAAGCCTTCTGAACGCTGGTCTAATTCAATGTCAACACCAATATCATCTTCTACCACAACTTTTAAATATTGTCCATCTGCGGTAACCTTTAGTTTATCCGCTTCGGGTCTATCAGGGTTTGGCATCCAAACCTTTTTGATTTCTTCAGTCAAGCGAACACTTGCAGCATTTAATTTGTAGCTTCTAGTGTCAAGTTTGTCTTTATAGACTTTTAAAGCATCTGGGTTATTAATGTCTGGACTTTGTGTTTTACCAAGAGTTGAAAGTTCACGTGCTGTAAAACCTAGTAACTTTAATAAACATAGATTTCCATAATCATAATATTGGTCATCAAGTAATTTTTGTTCTGTTCTTGTTGCCAAGTGTTCCAAATGAACAGAAGGTTTTACCTTGAAGTAATTGTTAAATAAGATAAAAACTGGTTTCCTTTTACTCAAAGTAGCCAGGACTTCTTCATACTTACTGTTGAAGTCAATTTGCTCAATTAACTTATCATAACGACTCTCTTCTTTCTCATTACCTTCTTCTACTAGAGCATAGTTTTTCTCAAGGAAAGCCTTTAGGCTTTTACAATTTTCTGTTGATAGAGTTGTCGAATCTTCGAAGGTATCAGTAATTGGTTTAATTAAAATGCTAGGCTTCTTTGTTTCTTCTTCGGGATTCTCAATTGAGTATTGTTTATCTAAATGTGCAATAAGTCTCGAAAGGTCTGATTTGATGTCCTTGAAATTAAGTCGATTTGGAGCATCAATTAAATTGTGATAAGTTGAGTTATCTATGTTTTTATAGAATTTATATTTACAGTTTCTAAACTCTTCGGAGATTTCTGCTTTGTCGCTATCTTCAAGTTCAAAATAGCCTGTTACAACCGTTACGTTTTTTGGGTCAACTTTTCCTGTGTCAATATCATTGAATTTGGAGCGTGGATAATCACGTAAAACTTCAAAACCTTGCACATCTGCTGGTTTATTTAGTTGCTGTAAGGCTTTAAGCAAAACGGTCTTTCCTGCCTCATTTGGACCAACCATTATTGTCTTCAAATTTTCAATTTCAAATTCTCCGGTATCAATTATACTTCGGTAGTTTTGAACTCTTGCTTTTATTAGTCTCATATTTTTTGATTTTCTCGTTATGTTGTTTGTCGTCCGTTACACTTGCCACCAACGTGATTCAGCTTGGAGACGGCGGGCATTTGGAAACGTTTCCTTCCAACCTACTCCTATCTTCTTAAAGGTACTAAACTTTCAATTTACTCGGAACCGCCCGCTGTCTTCCAAGGTGATGTTGTGTCCTGCCCTTCCCTTTTACTTTCCTTAATCATTGATCTATATCTGGAATTTCTGGTGCTCTTATGCTTGGATAGCCAAACCAAATATTGTTCCCTCCCATACTGCTTCTGCTTGTTATTATTCCACAATTGAACATTATATGTGCAAAAGCCAGTTGATTAAAATATTCATCTTTATCAAACTCCATGAATTTCACATTTTCATTACTTCCAAAACTTTTAAAGTAATAATCTAAATCTATAGTTGCAGCAATTTCTTCAATCCTTTTTCTGGATGGATATTCTTCAAAACCTATATTTTTTAATGCCTCTTCATTCTCAAATTCAAAAATTCTTTCATGGTTGGCTAAAATCAAACTGTCAATAAATCCTGAACTTTTTAGGTCGTGACCCATTCCAAATTCATGATGCATTGCTCCCGATAAAAATGGAGCTTCAGTACAAATTTCTTTTATCTCTCCTGTATTTAGATTTTTTGCCTTGAATACAATGTAGCTAGGTGCTGTACTTTCATTATTGTAGGCAATCGTAAAAATCTTATTCCTTACAGAGTCATTCGCATATTTATCATTAAGATCTAAAAATCCACTTTCAATATTATTATTATTTGAGTCTTTACTTCCACAAGAAAAGAATATTACCAAAAACAAAAATCCCAATATTTTGGCTTTCGTATTCATGATTGTTGTTCAGGTTGTTTTCAGGGTTGGACACAACGATTTGCTATCAACAATTATTGATGATAGCATCCCAATCCGGATTGCTATCACTAATATTGTTCATATATCTCCTATAAAACTAAAGATATTTTTTAAATATCCAGACTATCCATAGGGCTTCTAATTTGATCAAATCCTTTTGTTGTGATGTGTGTGTAAATTTGCGTGGTCTTTGGACTCTCATGTCCTAATAAACTTTGAATATACCTCAAATCTGTTCCTCTTTCCAATAAATGAGTCGCAAAAGAATGTCTTAAAGTATGTACAGTGACATTCTTTGAAATGCCAACTTTTCTTACTGCCCTATTTAAGATAGCCGAAATGCTCGCTTTCGAGTATTTTACTGGAGTTTCTTTTGTGCTTTTCTGACCTTCAAACAAATACTCAAAGGGCTTCTCCTGCTTAATATATAGTCTCAATATTTCAAAAGTTCTTTGAGAAAGAATAGTATATCTATCCTTCTTGAATTTTGCCTGTTCAACCCTAATCTGCATTCGCTTAGAATCTATATCTTTGATTTTTAGCTTAACAAGTTCACCTATTCTAAGTCCTGCTGAGTGGATTGTCATCAGAACCGCTTTATGTTTTAAATTTTTTTTTCTTTAAATATGGCTGCCACCTCCTCCTCACTCAATACCTCAGGCAAAATTTTCTCCCGTATAGGTCTGTCTATATGATAATATTTCTCTTAACTAAGCCCAACTCTCTTTTTGATCTAAGAAAACCAAGACCTTTCAAATCTATCTCCTTCTTGATCAACTTACAGGATTCAAGAAATCAGAGTTGGTTCAAGACATGCCAAAATTCAAATGCCCAGATTTTGGGTGGGGAAGCCATGCCCAAAGCAAAGCAAAAACTCACAAAATCATACAAAAACCAAAACAACCGCTTCCTAAAATCCACCAACCAGCCTACTATTCCACCTAGAGAGCCCTTCACCCTGCGGATGTCAGTCAACAGCCACTAACCAAAATCCCTGATAGATGAATGCATCAATCAGGGATTTTTTCCAAGGGTTTTTGGCTAGTGGGTTAAATGTTAGCGGATAGTATTTAGTTAAAATCAATTTTCATTTGGTTTGGGTTTTGATAGTCTTCAATACCGTTTTCTTCAATTACCTTAAATTCATAATAATCTTCTTTGTTAGTCCACTCAAAATTGCAATTACATTTCCAAGAATCGTTCATTTTCATCATTACTTTGGCTCCACAAGATTGACAAATTATATGAAGAGTTTTACAGCTTCTGCATTTTCCACCTAACCACCAATTTATTTTCCCTTCAATTTCGATTGCTCCGTCAGAGTCCATAACTACACAATCATTTTGACAATCGTGACACATTAACCATTTTCCATCAACTATTAAATCGGTTGCTTCGTCTATGGTCAAAACTAAAAAATCTAATCCTTCGGGATTTGCAAACACTTCTGCAGGTGCTGTCCATTCGTTATTTGTAACTATAATGGCTTTGTCAGCTTTTACAGATTTAGCAAGTGCTAAAATTTCTTCAACATCTTTAACATCAAGCTTGGAAGTTCTCATTTTGGCATCAATGAGAATTTTAATTAGATGATTGCCTGCTGGGAATTCCCACCACACATCAATTTGCCTTGGTTGTCCTGTTATTCTGTCTGGAATTGTGATGTTCTTTTTGACCTCACCCATTTCAGACATTTGTTCATATAAAACTCCGACTGCTTCTTGGTATTCTTGCCATTTCATTTCTTATTGAATTATGTCGTTCAATGGTTCACGAGTTTCTGTTAGGCTTCTGACTAACGCAAACAAAATCCCTCAATTTGAGCTGATTTCGAGGCCTAAATCCTCATTAGTCAGACCGTCCCGATCATCGGGATGTTTTTTTATTCTCTTAACTAAGCCCAGCTTTCTTTTTTGATCTAAGAAAAAATAGCCTTCGAGATTTTCGCAAGGAATACCTTTTACTACTATTTCGACAAATCGGAACAAGTTATTTCAAATAATCACTGGAATTCCCCTTTACCTCAATTAAAGCACTTTTCTATTCTTCTCCTTGATTCCACCAGTCAATTTGGGTTCTGTTCTTTGCTTTCAAGAATTCAATCCCACAATTTTTCACAATGTCTGCACAGGTTTCTTTGGAACCTGACAGAATTGCATACGGGCAATCGAAATCTGGAATCAGAATTTTAACATTATTTTCCGCCAAAAGTGCTTTAGAATCTTTGAGCTCATTATAAATTTCAAATCGGTTCTTATTTTTAAATGAGACAAGTCTCGTTTCTGAATCAGGAAATCTGTCCATTTTCAGTATCCTAATTTCTACCATTCCAATATCTTGAAAGTATTCAATTAATGGTACTAGTATTGTTGGAGGAATTCGATCAGCTGCGTAATCTGGGAAATCCACTTTCTTCCATTCACTAAATTCTTTTAATTCAGTTTTAAAAGGCTCCTGAAGTTCCAATATTCCTTTAGCTAACTTGTTCAAAGAATTAAATCCAATTTCCTTGGACATTTCTTTCCATGAAATTGTCGATAGAAGTGGATAGGTTATTTTCAAATTAGCTTCCCAATCGAAATGATTAGCAAATACTTGTTTTTGAAATGGATACAAACAAATCAATACTTCCTCTTCATTTAAAAAGAGAGAATCAAATTTATAGGAGTATGATTTTGAATCTACTTTCATTCTTAAAATGTACTACAACCTATACTTTCCACAATAGTTGATATCATTCTATTCTAGTGTGAATTCAACTGTATTGCTGATATTTCACAATTCCCAAACATAACCATTCCGATCTTAACATAAAATACCAACAACAGGGTATTTTTCAAGTAAAAACAAAAAAAAGCCCCATTTAAGAGGCTTTCAAGAGAATACACAGTAGTTATAACTACATTATCCTCCTTCCTCTTTACAAATCGTCTGATACAGGCACAAAAGAATTTCGAGCGAGCTGGCGGTGGCGATAGCAGAGGTACTCGAAATTTTTGCCACGAAAGCTCGAGGTTGTTAGATTTTTGAGCAAAAAAAAAAGTAACAACAGCTCTTCTCCTACTTAGTGAGCCCTTCACCCTAAAGATGTCAGTCAATACACCATAAGCGCAAACAGCAACCACTAACCTCCCGATCACTATCGGAGACCCTGATAAATGAAGGCATCAATCAGGGATTTTTTGTAAGGGCTTTTCTCTAGTGGGCAAAATGTTTCCAGCTGGCGTTCTTGTCTCCCATATCTGCAAATCAATTTAAATATTAAGATTTACTTTCATTGAATTTCCTGGGCAAATGGCTTTAAAAATCTTGATATTGTTCTGTTCTTATAATCTCCCCACGGCATTAAACGCTTTTCAGGATAACTAACAAATAGGAAACGTTTTGCCCTAGTGAAGGCGACATAAGTATTGTTCTTTTCTTGCTGCAATTCTTCACCTCCCTTGTTTATTGCTCTATAATCAGGAAATGTACCGTCATCCATTCCAATTAAGAATACAATTTCACTTTCTTGCCCCTTCATTGTGTGAACAGTACTTAAACAAATCCCAGTTTCTTTATTTGTGGAATTATTAGTCAGACCGAGGGCTAAGGCAGACTTAAAGCCTCCTAATGATGGTTTAATGTTCTGTTTTTTGTATTGAGTCAGTTGATTTGAAAAATCGTTTAATTCATCGATTGTCATTTTTTTCTCATCATCCTCTAAACTGGCATTTTCAAATAATTTACTTAATTCATCAATCTTCAAATGAATATTATCCATTGATGCTCCATCCAAAACGGTTTTTATGTCCGAAGCAATTGGAAAGTTTGAAGATTTTAATTCTAGTAGATTATTAATATCATTAACTTTTAACATATCCTCTAAACGTTTTTGGTGCAATTTATCCAAGGGATTTATTTTCACTCTAAAAAACAAATCAAATACTTTCATTAAGGTTGAGCTAAATTTAGTTCCAGCGTTACCGGACTTGTAATAGAATGGTATGTTTTCACTGAAAAGTAATTCCTCGATCTGTTTGAATACAAACTTATTTCTGCCCAGTATTGAGATTTTGTCAAATGCGATTTCACCTTCTACATCCGGATGCGATTTAAGTTTAAGAAGTTTCTTTATTTCGTTGAGAACAAACAGAGCTTCATCATTTTCAGAAGAAGCTTGGTAAATCTTAAACAGACCTGGGATAACATAATTAAAAGCTTCTACTTTAAGATTCATTAAAGTGTTAGATGCCTCAATTACAGATTTTGAACACCTATAATTCTCATCAAGAGTTATTTCAGTTGCTTGGAAATCATTAACAAAATCCTTTTGCATATACGAGGATGCAGAACCATTAAATCCATAGATGGCTTGATTAGGGTCTCCAACCATCATAACGTTTTTAATTGCGTTACCACAAAATGATTTCAAAAGATAATATTGCAACTTATTTAGGTCTTGGCACTCATCAATGCATACATACGAGTAGGATTTTTGATAAAGATTTGCTACAGATTCATTATTTGTAAATAACTCATACACCAATCTAATAATATCATCAAAGTCAATTGCATTGTTTGATTTCAGTATGTCTTGATAAGTTTCAAACAAATATTGATACTCGTTATTTTCGGAATTTTCTGCAAGTTCCTCTGCGGTCAATACTTCCCTTTTTACGGTTGAAATAAATTGTAAGGCGTTATAAGTATATTCATTCCTTTTTTTTGGATCTAAGTCATTATAAATAGAATCAAAATAAGGTACAGATTTTATTGCCTGTTTTATTAATTCAATTCGGTCAGCGTCATCTTCAAAAATGTGTGGCATTTTGGTATAACCTAAAAGCTTAAATCTGAATTCGAGTATCGATTGACAGAAACTATGAAATGTACCAACGAAGACATTCTTTTTTATCTTGTCGTTTGTACCCAATCTCTCCCTAATTTCAGTAGCTGCTTTATTAGTGAAAGTAATCGCTAATATTTTTCCGTCAGGCGATTCGGAAATACGTTTAATTCTTTCAGTCAGAACTCTGGTTTTACCACTACCAGCACTGGCTAAAATGAGAAACGCCCCATCATTTAGTCCTACAATTTCTTGTTGCTTAGGTGATAAATTAATTTGCTGCATGATTAGTAGGATTTATGATTAAACGGACTTTCTCAAAAAGTTCAACAATCTTTGGAGGCAAAGGCTTTACAGATTTATATAACTCATATCCAATAACTGGGGCAAATTGAGTTTTTAACCCTGTAACAAGCTCATAAAAATTGGATTCAGGTATTTGATCTAATTCTGCTCTTTTAGCTACTCTGTGCTGCTCATTTGCACATTCGGATAAAATTAAATGATAATATGCCTTCTTTACTTCATCAATATAACCATTTACACAAAGTTCCTTTTCAAAGTCATTTCCTTCATTTAGAAAAACAACCTTATTAATGTCATTTAGCTTTGATTTTGATATTTGATTATTTACCGTTGCATTTGCCTCTGCTTCATTGTCACTAAAAATCAAATACGGAACATTAAAAGCCTCAAAGAATCTTATAAACGGAAGGTAATTGCCTGAGCCACCAACACCTATAAAGTCAACACCCAGCTCTATTGGATTTTTGTTAAGATATCGTTCAATTGTAATTGGTAGAGCTTGTTCTTCTGTTTCTCCCTCAAAGAGAATGACAAGTTTTGAAAAGAAAAGTTCCCCGCGAGTACTTATTACTTGGCGGTATATTTTCCGGATATCTTCACTTTCAAAGTCCGACTCTAAAAATTTACCGGTTGAAATATTTGCTGTAATTTTATTAATGCTCCTAACTTCCTTCAATTTAGCACTACCTGCAATATAACTTGAATGTGTTGCTATTATTTTTTGACCAACTATGGTGTTAATTTGAGAGTAAAGTTTCTTTTGTGCATTGGGATGCAAATGTGATTCAGGTTCCTCAATTGCTATTATTGGATAATAAGCCACTTGGCTATCTTCAGCCAATTTTTTGTTCTGTAATATAAATGCCTTTAAAATCAAAAGCGATGACCAACTACGAGTTCCCATGCCGTGGTATTCCATAGAAAATTGTGAGTAGTTGATTTTAACCCCCTTGTTTAAATCTCTTATTTTCTTTGTAAATGGAGTTATATCTACGGTATTTTGAGGATTATCCATAGCGGTATCTAACTCCTCTAAAGTTGTATGAAGATTTGTTAAGATTTCACTTCGTTCAATGGTTTGTTTATTGAGTTCTTTGATAAGGTCTTCAATTAACTCTCTGTCTTCAGGATTGTAATTAATTGAAGATAAAATTTTACCCAAAAAAGACGTCTTGTTTTTCAAATCATCAAGAATATCTCTATTGGCATCTAAATAGAAAAAAGGAATTTCATCAAAGTAAAAATTTAGTTCATTAAGGTATTCCTTTGAATACCAATAGCCGTCTGTTTCATTATGAAAGTCTCCCCACTCATCAATTACAAACTGTTTTTTCTTGTAGGTTTTTCTTATCAAATTCTCTTCCACTAAGGTTCTAAAAGCAAGAAATTGTGTACCATCGCTAGTAAGACTAATTCTATCGGTTGTAAAAACTGTTGCCCAATTATCCTCAAAATCTGCGACTTGTTCACCTGCTTCATTAATACTAATGAACAAGATGTCAACTATTATTTTATCCCTAATTATCGCATCTGAAAAATGAAAATCATCATCCGTAATTTGAAGTGTATTTGACAAGGCTAATTGTAAGGACTTTAACAGAGTTGTTTTACCGGCATTATTTGTTCCCACTAGAACAGTCGTCGGTTCGAAATCAATTTCAAGATTGTCCAATCCTCTAAATCCATGAACCCGTAGCTGTTTTAATTGTAATCCCATTCTGCTTTATATATTTATTCTGATTAATATTTGATTTTCAGTTATTTATTATTTGTTTTTTTTTCAAATTTATAACTTACTATTCTCTTAACTTTAGCCGACGAAACCCTCTTATTTATATAGTGGTAAATAGCCTATGATTTTGCCTTCCAATATACTTACCCTGCTTATTAAGTATACTTTCCGTGAAAGGAGATAACTTTTAATTTATCAAACCTACTAATTCCCCCTCAAACAAAAAATACCCCGATCAGGGTATTTTTACTCAAATTCATATGACTTACCTCTCCTTTTTTTACTTAGTATAAAAGAAGACTAAGATTTTCAACCACTGGTGAGGCCCTCTATTGCCTGTAGGTTAAATAAAATAAAGACGGTCCCAAATAAAGGAAAATCGAATTATTGATTAATAGTCAATGTTTTTAAAGAATTGTTGAAGAGTCATTCCATCGAATTTCCCTAAAATTTTTAATAATGTGGTTATTTGAATATCAACATTTCCAGCTTCATATTTTCCGTATTGAGATCTATTTATACCTTTTTCGAATGCAAAGTTTTCGTAGTTAGTGTAGCCCGAATTCTTTCTCAACTTTTCAAGTTCTGCGCCTATTGCTTTTAGCAGATCATTTTCTTTATCAGTAAGTTCTTTCTTTCTCTTCGCCATAATGGCAAATAGAAAAACTAAGTAAAAAAATATTACTCCTAATTAGGAGTATTTAAAAAGTTGTGTTATATTTAACATATCAAATTTTAGTATAACTATTATTTGTTGCGAATACTTCGAAAAATACGAAAGCATTTGCACTTAAAACGTCTCATCTAAGGAAACTGGTAATTTCAAATGGAGAATGAGATAAATAAGTGTAAATTGCTCACGCCTTTGGCGTGGGCTTTATACTTAATTGTTCTCCAAGGTATACCAGTACCTCTTAGACAATTGTGTAAAGATCCACGCCATATTTTTTGGTGTCGATTTTTATTATGACGTTCCATACATAAATCTTACACCAATGGAATATTTATCTTCAAATACCATCTTTTCTGGACTGATTTCTAAAATTGGTATTGCTGTTGATTTCCTTTTGGACCATCGTTTTGTCATCAATTCAGATTTAAAATCAAAGTCTGATTGCCCCACACCATTCGACATCCTCTTTGAGCGCAAGCCAAAGAACCCTATCTAAACCTATTTTAACCTAATGCCAGACAAGGCATCTACTCAGATACGTTTTTCCAAGGTCGATACGCCATGGATGTCCTTGCACCTTTCCGATCCCATCGCTACTGCAGGAGCTGCATCGGAAAGTATCTAACCCCATCTTCTTAGCCGCTAGGAGCATTTTGATGTTTCTGCATCCCTTTGGAAAAAACAGAGTCTTTTTCCTTGCTGGGAAGAGTATGTTCTTTATGTACGATGTATTAAGTACAATGTACAAAGTAACAGGAGCATGGTGAAAAGGATGATGGTTCGTCATTCTTGGAGAGATAAGAATTAAGAAGCAAAGCCTGCCTCGATGAATATCGGGGATACAAGATGGGGAAGTGTGAAGAATTAAGCGCTGTCCTATTGGATATAAGGGACTGAACCTTTAACGATTTAACGCTTAACGTATTATTCTTCAATCCACTCGAAGCACCAAATCCCGAGTATCAGGACAAGATCTCAAATCTAAAATTAAAAGCCTGCGCAGCTACGGGGTATATGTTTAACAATAAACCAAGTGATGCTAAACTGGGTTTGTGGCGAACCTCATACGCCATGCCCTTACTGCCAGGTTTTTTCATGAGAAAATAGATGCGAGAGATGAGAAGCTTAGACTGTCTAAGTTGATTACCTGATGTCTAAACGCTTAACGCTTAACACATATAAACCCCAATATGCTAATGGAGACAACTATTCCTATAGAGACTACTTGTGTCGATCGACCACTTGTAGAGATAATCATCATCAAAGGTGAATGTCTCACTACTGAATCAATTTCTCATGCTTTATAAGATCACTAACTCATCAATATGAAAAAGCAATTTACTTTACTGATTATACCGCTTTGTTCCTTGTTTTTCCTGCCTCTGCTGTATGGTCAGGAGAAAATGGATCCTGTCCTTTCCGAAGGTTTTGGCGAGCCAGCTGTCATCTATGTTGAAATCAAAAGCAGAAATCCTGTATCGGCCATAAAAATGACGATTTGGGAACATTACTTAGATAGAGATACAGGAATTCCAGAGCCTGAAGTCTTACTCGTAGAGCCATCAGAGGGGAATGTTTTTGCTGGGACCTTAGGATCATTTACCTACAACTTGACCACCCCTTCATTAAAAGAAAAAGCATACCTAAGTATAAGTGAGGGTAAGAGATTGCTTTGGGATAGATTCCATGTTTTCCCAGGAGATACTGTGAAGGTTGTCTTCGACATGGATCACCTGAAGGTTTTGTTCCTAGGTCCAGATGCAGCAAGTTACAGATGCCAACATGAACTTGCAGTGGCAAAAGACAGCTACCACAAATCATTACAGCCTGTAATGTTCACTGCGGATCAAACAGCTTTGTTATCGCATGGAAACAATGAAGAGCTTTACCATTCAGCCAAGGATAATGCTGATGAGGACTTGCACAAACTCATGAAGTTCATTCAGACTACCGAAGATAAATTGGACTTGGTGAAAGAAAAGTTTGACCAAAAAGTGCTTGACCATCCCGGATTTAGGGTGATAGAAAACTATAAGGACTTAATTCCACCTGACTTTTCCCTTCTTCTCCAAGCAGACCTGACTGGAGAAGTACAACAAATGAAATTAGCTGCATTCAATAGGTTAGCTACAAAACATGATGGTTTCAAAGAAATTTATGAAAATGATATCCAATCACTCAACAAGGACTTTTTTCCAGTCCCCATAGTAGTACAGTCATCAGAATACCTCAACTACTTGTTGGAAATTGTAAAATCAAATTACAAGATGAGGGAGGGACCACTAGATAGCTTGTTGTTAACTTATCCTTCACCAATAAAGGACATTTTAGTAGCCAAATTCTATGTTAAATATCACCGAAGCATAGAAGATATTGATGCCCGATTATCATCAGTTTTAGGACAATTGTCAGAACAATGGGTAATTGATGAATTGACAACATTGCTAAGAAGCAAGCAAAAAGGTGCTCCTTTTAAAGATGTATTGTTAGTAAATCAGCAAGGAGAACCATTTTTTATAAGTGAATTGAAAAACAAAGCGGTATTCATTGACTTTTGGTTCACAGGTTGTAAAGCATGCATAAATTTTTATGAAACCTCAATTAAACCGCTTGAGACCAAATTGAAGGATAATCAAGAGGTGGTATTTGTCTCTATCAATGTAGATAGAAACAAAAGTACCTGGGAGAAAAGTGTTGAAACTGGCAGATATACTTCACCTGAGGCAATCAACCTTTATATAGGTGAGCAACGAGAAGAACTGTTAAGCCATTACCACATCAATGCCTTTCCCTCCCAGATCCTATTAGATAAACAAGGAAATCTCTACAGAGCAGGTAACCTTCCAAAGTCAGTAGATGAATTAGAAGAGCTCATTAATAAAACCCTGATAGAAGGTGATCCAGAAAATAAATCCATGAAATAAATCGACAGTTATGAATAATAGAATTTTACAAATATTGATGTTATTATGTTTTATGACCTCATTTTCCACCTGGGCACAGCAGGAGGAAACTTTCTCCGTCAAAGGAGTTGTACTCACAGGAGAAAGTAAGCAGGTTCTTCCAGGAGCAATAATCCTGTTTGGTGATAAAGAAGAAGCTACCATCACTGATTCGGAAGGAAAGTTTGTCTTCAAACAACCAGCAGGGGAAGTTCGGTTAGAAATCAAGTACTTAGGCTATGAATCGAAGTTTCTTGACATCGTCGTACCCACAGCCGAAGATCTAATCATTACCATGAATGAAGATGGGATGTCACTCGATGCAGTAGAAATTGTATCTACAGGTTACCAGCAACTACCAAAAGAAAGGGCAACAGGTTCATTTGTGCAGATTGATAATGAATTAGTGAACCGAAGAATCAGTACAAACATTTTGGATAGACTAGAAGATGTTACACCTGGCTTGATTTTCAACAGGACTCCAAGTGATGGTTCTGATCCCATCAGTATAAGAGGAAGAGGAACCTTGTTTGCCAATACACAACCATTGATAATCATTGATAATTTCCCATATGATGGCCCATTAGAAAGCATCAATCCCAATGATGTAGAGTCTATCACAGTGCTTCGAGATGCAGCGGCAGCCTCTATCTGGGGAGCTAGAGCTGGCAATGGTGTGATTGTTATTACAACAAAACTAGGAAGAAATAATCAGCCGATTTCAGTTTCAGTCAACTCTAATATTACGGTAACAGAAGTTCCTGATTTATATTATCGTCCAAGAATGCCAATAGGTGACTTCATTGATGTGGAAAGGGATCTTTTTCAACAAGGATATTATAATAACCAGGAAAACGCTGCCACAAGACCACGATTATCTCCTATGGTTGAATCACTAATAGCCCATAGAGATGGATTACTTAGTGAAAATGAACTCAATGCAAGAATAGATGCCTTTCGAAATAGAGATTTAAGAAGGGATTTAGAGCACTATTATTATCAAAACAGTATTAACCAACAATATTCAGCAGAAGTTAGCGGAGGCTCTCAGCAACATCGCTATATTTTTTCGGCAGGATATGATAATAACACCTCTTCGATAAGAGATAATGGTAGCGATAGGATAACCCTTAATGCAAGAAATAACTGGAAGTTTCTTAACAATAAGCTTCAAGTTAATATTGGAGCTTACATTGTTCACGGGAGTACTTATTCGCATACAGGGACACCCAGTGGATATGCATATGATCAACTTGCAGATCAAGCAGGTAACCCTCTTCCGATAACAGGCATACATAGTCAAAGGTATATAGCATCTCAAGCAGGCATGGGGTTGCTGGATTGGAATTATGTTCCGCTACAAGAAATAGGTATCCTGGATAATACGTCCAAAAACACAGATTATCGAATCAATACTTCATTAGGATATGAAATCATCCCTGGACTAAATGCTGAAATACAACATCAGTATTGGCAAAATGATGCCTTAAATAGAAATCACCTGCCTTTAGCATCCTATGATATGCGGAACTTGATCAACACTTATACTCAAGTATTGCCAGATGGAACATTGTCCAGACCCATACCTGTTGGTGGAAGGTTGGGGCTAGGAGTTACAAATGCCTATAGCAATAATCTAAGAGGACAATTAAGGTATTCAAAAAATATCAAAGGTAGGCATGATATCAATGCTGTAGGTGGTTATGAAATCAAAGACGGTCAAACAGAAATCAATAATACAACCTATTACGGGTATGATGATGCCATAGGCATAAGCACGCCAGTGGATTACACTACCCTCTTCAGAAGTTATGTCAATCCATCTGCAACGAATGCTATACCAGCTGGGATGGGGCACAGTGGGATAATAGATCGGTTTTTATCCTACTATGTAAATGCAACATATTCCTTAGACAACACTTTTCAGTTATCCCTTAGTACCAGAAAAGACCAATCTAATCTATTTGGGGTGGAAACCAATATGAGAGGGGTTCCCCTTTGGTCTGCTGGTGCAGGTTGGACATTGAGTAATATGAAGTTCTATAATTTTGGCTCTCTACCCTACTTGAAGTTAAAATACACTTATGGTTATAATGGGAATATAGATAGAAGCTTAAGCGCATTTACTACGGCAGCTTTTGTAAGTAGAAATCTACTAATTCCAGGTTTGCCCTATGCTCAAATCATTAACCCCCCAAACCCTGATTTAAGATGGGAAAGAATGAAAATTTCAAACATCGCTTTAGATTTTGAGACCAAAGAAGGAAGACTTTATGGCAGTGTAGAAATGTATACAAAGACTGGAATTGATTTGATTGGGGACGCTCCTTTTCCAGCTGCATCAGGTCAATCAAGGGTACGTGGAAACTTTGCTGATACAAGAACAAAAGGTGTTGATGTGTCATTATCTAGTGTGAATGTTAAGAACAGAGATTTTGAATGGAAGTCAGACTTCATGTATAGTCATGTCAGTGATGAAGTAGTTTCATATCAGGTGACAACCTCCGTGGCTAATTACTTGGGTAGCTCATCTGGTACTATTGTACCCTTGGAAGGTAGACCGCTTATCTCTGTCTATTCATATGAATGGGCAGGATTAGATCCCACTAATGGGCAACCAATGGGTTTTTTGGATGGCGAACCTAGTACAAATTACAGTGGCATCATTGGAGCGACATCGGCAGATGACCTTGTTTTTCATGGTTCTGCAAGGCCGACACATTTTGGGGCATTGAGAAATACCTTTCGGTATAAAGAGTTCTCGCTTTCTATGAATATCAGTTACCGATTGGGATATCATTATAGAAGGGAGTCGATCAACTACAATTCTTTGCTTTCAGGAGTAATCGGCCATGGCGACTACATCAATAGATGGCAGAGTCCAGGAGATGAAACAGCAACCAATATCCCTGGGATTCCCAATGCAATCAATAACCAAAGACAAACCTTCTACCAGTTTTCAGCTGCACTTGTAGAGCCAGGAGACCATATCAGGTTTCAAGATGTTAGGATATCCTATGTTCTTGATAAAAAGACTTTCCCCAATCTACCCTTCAAAAGAGCTGAAGTCTATAGTTACATTAACAACATAGGCATACTGTGGAAAGCTAGTGATGATTTGCTAGACCCAGATTTCAGATCCAGTAGGCCCCTAAGAAGTATTGCTTTCGGACTTAGACTTGATTTATAAATGGCTCTTAGTATACCAAGTTTGTATTCAGTCATAAGCTTAAATCTATACTTTATAATCAAATATTTAATGCAATGAAAAAAAATCATCAGATCATAATCGCTATATCAGTCTTCCTTATTTTATCCCTAATGGGATGTGAAGGATTTCTGGATGAAAAGCCTACAAAAGATATTGTTGTGCCTAATTCTTTAGATGCACTAGAAGCAATTTTAGATAACCATGCAGATTTAAATAGAGGACTTACACTTCCTTTAATTTGTGCGGATGATTATGTAACAACCTTGGCAGGTCTTGCTGTATATACTCCTCAATGGCAAAGAAATGCTTATCTATGGCAAGAAAGCCCCTTCAGTCCAGATGAAACTGTTTCGGAATGGAGTTGGCCTTATAAGCAAGTCTTTTATGCTAATGTTGTTTTGGATGAACTTGAAAGAATTCAAGATAAGGACGCTCCCAGAGAGGCTGCAATTAGAGGAGCAGCCTACTTCTTTAGGGCTTGGGGATATTACAATTTATCACAAGTATTTTTACCTGGATATTCATCCCCATTAAGTGCAAATGAGGATTATAGCATCCCTATGAAACAGGTGCCGGGCATTGAAGTTCCTTTCACCATGGGCACTGTTAATGAAGTCTACGAGCAAATATTGGATGATTTAGCAATGGCAATGGAATTATTACCAGAAACCTCTCAGTACCCAACACGACCTACGAAACTTATGGTAAAATCGTTGCTGGCAAGGATTTATTTATCCATGGAAGAATATGAGCTTGCTTTGTTTTACGCTGATCAAGCTTTACAATATCCCCATAGCTTAATGGATTATAATGAGATTGAAAACCAAATTAATCCCTTTGCTCAATTTAATGAGGAGGTAATCTTTCATGCCGTAATGTTGCAGTACACCTTAAATGTTGTTCCAACTACATTAATAGAACCAACGCTTTATGGGTCCTATGCAGTTGATGATTTAAGAAAAGACCTGTTTTTCACCATTCGTGCGAATGGAAATGTCAATTTCACTGGAAGCTATGCAGGTAATTTCGAGACCTTCTGTGGTTTAGCTTTCAACGAGATTTACCTAATCAGCTCGGAAAGTAAGGCAAGACTTGGAGATATCCAAGGAGCGATTGCTGATCTCAACACACTTTTAATAAAAAGACATTTACCTGGATTCGAGGTATTTGAAACCAGTGAAATAGATGTTTTGCTTGGAAAAATTATTGATGAAAGAAGAAAAGAATTGGTATTTAGAGGTTTGAGATGGTCTGATCTTCGAAGGATAAATTTAGATGAAAGATTTCAAAAAGTATTGAAAAGAGAAATTGATGGAGTAGAATATACCCTTGATCCAAATTCATCAAGATACATTTTTCCAATCCCACCAAGAGAACAAGCATTCAATTAAGAAAGAAAGAGGCTGCAAAAATTGCAGCCTCTTTACTAAAACTAATAAAGTCATGAAAAACTACAATTCGATTGGTTCTAGATCTTCATTTAACAAAACAAATCTTCTCTCGATGTCTCCAATTGGATTGCTCATCGTTGAAGAAGGTTGGTCATAAGTACAATGTTGAGCTTCTTCATCTTCTACACATAAGTAGTCTTGACCAAGCTGAGCTGAAGTAACATCATACCACTCACTACCATCAGGAGACCCGAATTCGCTTTGAAATGGTGAATCGTGCGGCATATTAAATGCGAATGCCGCAAACGCTGTTAGTATAAAAACTAACAATGGTACTCTGTTTTTTAATGTATTCATAATGTTCTCCTTTTTTTGACAATCAAAAAAGACAGTAAAAACGTTTGAGGTTAAAGTGCCTACTCTTATAAGGGTTTTCGGCTTTCCCCTTTCTGCTGCCAGGTTGCGATGTGGATCCAAACACAGTTCATCACCTCCTTAGAATCAGACAGTATTTTTATAATATTTCTATTTTTGTTCTTTGTTTTTGTACTTCATTTTTCATTTGCTATCAGCAAGCCTATCATGGCTAGGAGCAATAAGCTCAGGTTAATATAGAAATGAGCTTCCCAGCCTACATACTCAAGGATACCAGCGCAACCACAAGGAACCCTTTCAAATGCCTCTACCCATACCAGTCCAACATAAGTAGTAAAGGCACTCATCAATGCTATCGATCCCATAAACCCCAATACTCGTGTCTTTAAGTTGATAAGTAAAATGGCTAAAAGCACTTCAACCAAGGGAACGATGATACTCACATACGCTCCTATCGCATTGGGAAATGGCTGGTTGAGGATTGCTCCTCTAAAGCTCTGGTAAGCCACCAACTTTCCTACCCCAGTATAAGTCCACATAACTATAAGTGTCCAAAGGATGATATGGGCTATCCATTTTCTTGAGATCATATAGTATCTGTAGCGCAACATTTTTGTGTTATCTTATCTAATTTTTTACCGGATTATTCACTTGATTTTTAATTGATTATTGATTGAAGTTAGGGGTAAATGAAATGGCTGAAAAATTATCGTGTGGTTAATTTCTATGATTTCCTACATAAGGTCTGTGGGAAGCTTATTTGGGAAATGGAAGAAATTAATTGGTTATTTATTTGGAAAAATCAATAATTATGATATGATTTTGAGGTTAAGAAGTGGGTTCTGGGGTTTGTTGCTATGAAATAGTTCTAAAAAAATGTGTGATTTATAGCAGGACTTTCTGTAAACTTATCATCAGTGGGAATGCTATTTTTTTCCAAATAAGGTCTTAATGGAGGTTTATACGGCAAATGATAGCAATTAATTGCCTGATTATTTGGATAATTCAATATTCAATTTGAATTTAAAACTTGGTTACAAGGACTGGTTATGAATTTTTGAGATGCTCTTGAACCATTTTATATGTATACACATGAGAAAATTTAAATGGACAAAAACATTGAAAAAGGACTTTGATCACCTGATAAGCCTGAAAGAGGAAGACTACGAATCACTCCTCCCCTATATCAACATAAGGAAATATAAGAAAGGTGAAATCATCAGGAGTATGGGGGAGTATGAGCTAAATGCACGTTATGTGAATAAAGGCTGGGTTGCAGAGCAATGGCCCGCAACTTCTGGAAGAGATTATAGGATTAGAATTTTTGGTCCAGGAAAAATAGCCTCTGACATGGATGCATTTTTCCATCAAAAGAAATCCCAATCATACATCAAAGCCATTACCTATGTGAGTACTTTTGAATTACCCAGAGAAAAAGAAAATACCTTACTTCAAGAACATCCTATTTTTTTAGAATTGGCTAGTAAAATCAATAGGATGATGTATGAAGACTCAGTGTCTTGGAGTAAATTGAAAGAGCTTCCTATTGATGAAGGTTTGAGAAAACTTAAATCAAACTATAGTGAGGAACGGACTTACCTATCCAACAAAGATTTAGCTTATATCTTTAAAACCAGTGTTGCAAATATTGTAAAAGTAAAAGGTGAGACTATTTGAAATTCTTTTGCCTCTTGTTTCTAGCAAGCGGGAAGTATGATTACTTTTTGATTGAGTTTTCATGTTTTGATAGAAAATATTTAAGCTAAATATGATGGATTTGACCTGTAAAAAAGGTTACTACCTGTTTTTCTTTTTGAGATGTTTTTGTCTTTATTCCATTGCCTAAATTAAATGGGTGATTTAAATGCGTTGATTTTAGTTCTTAAACTATATTAATATTACTAAATCTATATGTGATTGTGTTTTTATTAGTTAAGATGGGGGTAAATGTCCATATTTTTTATTGATTCAGTAATTAATTGTCTATTTTCTTGATTTATTGATTTTTATTATACTACTTATTTGAGAATTTATTTTTAACCACCCTGATTTGTAGACCATTAACAATCAGGCTTATAAGCTTGTTTGCTGATTTTTTATAACCATTAAAACATAAAAGATGCGTATGGAACAGAAAGACATTATTCGGCTATTAAAATCCAAGCTTGATCCATTGGATCAGGTTCCAATAGAAGCTTATGAGCAACTGTTGACACATTTGGAAGTATTGCGTTTTGACAAAAAACAGCTTGTTCGTCCCTCTCATACCTTGGAAAACAATGCCTATTACCTACTCAGTGGTTTGTTGGCATTTAAGCATGAAGGAAGGTTGAGCAGGTTGTTTCTCGAAGGACATGTGGTCTATGATCGCTTAGCCTATCAGTCAGGGAGACCCAGTCATTTTGAATTGAAGGCCATATCAAAAAGCATATTGGTCAAAGTATCCAGGCAACAAGAAAAACAGATTCTTAAAAACATTCCAGCATTTGAAAAACTGTCGGAAGTATTGTTGCAGAAAGCCAAAGAGGCAGATGAACTCTGGTTGATGATCTCTCAAAAACACTATCGTGATGCCTATGCTTTACTCAACAAATACTTCAAAGGCTTCTATGATGTGCTGAGCCATGACTTGCTCGCTCAACTGTTTCAGTTGGACAAAAGAACGATAAGCAGGTATAACAAATATATGTACCAAATCAAAGATTCTCCTTTGGCAAAGGTGAAAATGGGAGAAATATTGAACTATCCCTTTTATTCTGCTTTGCACCATGAGCCTGAATACATTACCAATAAGGTGATCAAGTGGCTCAAAGAGAATAAACTGCTGGAGAGTGCTGCTCATATCAAGAAGTTCAGGGCCTATAAAATGACTTATTTGGCATTGAGACTTTATCCAGAGGCTCCAATGCATAAAGCCATCTGGATTGGGGAATTATTTGCCTGGCTCTTCCTTATGGATGATTATACCGATCAGCTTGAGGGAGTGGAAAAACTGAAGTTTTGGAATGCTATACATGGATTTGTAAATGCCATCATGCATGAGGAGTCTTGGGATAATTCAGAGCACTTTAATCCCTTTCAAATAGCATTTATCTCCTTATGGGAGGAATTTGAAAAATTGCATGCATATGGATTCAAGCACGTTTTGATAGATCAGCTGCTTAAATACATAGAAAGCAACATCTGGGAAGCCAAAAACAAAGCCTACCAAATCATTCCCAGCTTAGATGAATACTTAAAGGAACGGCCTTACTTTTCTGGTGGGAACTTAGCCCTGGAGTTAATTCCATTAGGGGTGGAATGTGAGCAAGACAAGCTTTATGAGGCTTGGAAACAGCTTGCAGTACTTAGGAAGTTAGCCGCTGAAATGATCTATATCAGCAATGATATCCTGTCTTATCAAAAAGAACATGCCATCAGTGATTTTCACAATTGGGTTGCCCTACTGATGCATCACCAAAAATATACCAGAACCCAGGCCATAGACAGCCTGCTTCAAAGGCATAACCAAGTGCTTCAGACCTTTGAAATCAAAATGAGTAGCTACTTTGAGCAATACCGTCCAGAGAACAGGGTATTGCTTAGCTTGATTAAAAACTTGAAGTTTCAGGTCAGCGGTGCATTAACCTGGTCTGTAGAGGATACCAAAAGGTATTTGCCTGAAAAAGCCAAGCAAGTACTGTTTGAAGAACGATTGAATTAAAAACTAAGGCATGTTGAACTGATCGGTTTGATATGATTTGAAATATAAAGTGAATTTATGAACTAAAATCTACAATTATGTTACGGGAGTATACAGAAGATTTGATTAAAAATCTGGAAAAAGAATTGGACATGCTGTCTTTTGAAGATAGCAACAAATTGCAACAATTGGAACAAGCTTTTCACCTTTCTGAGGTGGCCGTAGTAAAGCTTAGGAATTACCTTGACAAGTACACCTTTGAAAGTGAAGCCGAAGAAATTGAGTTCTTCAAACACATTAATCCAAAACTACTTCAGAAAACGATATTCTATGCAGAGTACTTCTTTATAGAATCTAAGAAGCCTGTGGGGAGAAAAAAGAGCATCAAGCATCACTATAACAAGGCAATCCGACGGCTTTCTATGGCCCTGGATCAAAAAAGAGACATTTACCAATATGCCTTATTGCAAGAAAATAACATGGATAGCATTTATTTCTTGCGCAATGCTGACATGTCCAAGTTTCGGCCGTACAGGGATATCCTTTTGGTGAATCCTAAATACGATACCCTCCACAGCTATATGTTGGGAAAAGCCTATGCCTGGGTTCAATTGATTGACTTGCTTAAAGTAGAAATCAAAGAATTGGAAAAACAGGAAATACTTGGGGGTGAACGCAGCAGGAAGCTTCGTTGGACTGCTCCCAAAGTGCAGTTGATTGAATTGATCTATGCCCTTAAAGCTTCAGGGGTCTTTAACAATGGTACAGCTGATATCAAAGAAATAGCCAATACCATTGGCCTGCTTTTCGACAAACAACTTACAGACTATTACAGGACCTTTCAAGAGATCAGGTTTAGGAAAAAAAGCAGGACTGTCTTTCTGGATACCATGCAAGAAAGGCTTATCCAATGGATGGAAGAAAGTGAAGGGCTTTGAAGGCTTAGGCTCGCTAAATTGATTTTCATTTTTTTGATTTTGTTGTGGTTAAATTGGTATTCCCCCACCCTATTGGTTGAATAGTTTGGGGGTTTACTTTTTTTAGCCTTTGGTATTTAAGCTTAGGCTTCGTTTTTACATGTTGGGGTCTATATTTTTTCTTCACCAACTTGGGATAAAGTGGTGAATATTAAATTTTTATCCTTCCAATCTTTGAATCCTAGATTACAATATAATCAATCTATGGATATGAAGGAATTCTTGACTTACCATAACCTTTACCTGTTAATCTTGCTATTGACGCTTGGCTATTACATCATCTTGATTCCCCTTTGTTTTCGTGCGGAAGCCATGCATATCTGGCAGAAGAATTTTGCTGGAAGTAAAGGTGCTGTTTCAAACAACTTGACCCAGGCTTTTTTGGAATACCGGGAATGGTTGGCTTTGGTGGAAAAGCTTCGAGCTGACCAAAAGGTGCAAGCAGTAAATGCCTTGGACAACACGGTATGGCTAAAGCAAGAACCCTATCGAAGATCGGTGGATTTGGATCAAGTATGGAAAGACAAAACCCATAGGCAACAACTCCTGAAAATCAAAAATCAAACTAACATATCATGAAGACAAAAAATACAATAAGCTTTGGTTCTAATCGATTTAAAGGCTTTATCGGACTTTTGACCTTGGCATGCTTGCTCTTTTCCTATGGCCTATGGGCTCAGGATGGTAACTCTGGAATCAATGCGGCCACGCAGCAAGTTCGAAGTTACTTCCAATCTGGCGTTAACCTCATGTATGCCATTGGTGCAATCGTAGGATTGATAGGTGCTGTCAAGGTATTCAACAAATGGAATTCTGGGGAACCTGATACAGGAAAGGTTGCAGCTGCTTGGTTTGGTAGCTGTGTGTTTCTGGTGATCGTTGCCACCGTTTTGACAAGCTTCTTCGGATAAGCCATGAGCAAGTCATATCCAATCATTAAGGGCGTAAATAGACCACTGGAGTTCAAGGGCTTCCAAGCCCAGTATATCGCATACTTGGGCATTGGATTGCTCTTGGATCTTGCCCTTTTCACCTGTTTGTATTTCATCGGCATGCCCATGTTACTCAATGCAGGGCTTTGCATTGCCCTGATCATGGGTATCTATCAAAAGGTTTTTATACTCAACAAAACCTTTGGCCAGCATGGCTTGATGAAGCAACTCGCTGCAAAGCAAATTCCCATGGCTTTGAAAATTAGAGATAGACAGTTCCTTAAATCACTTAGAAGCATCAACGAAACATCATGATCAGTCAAAAAGAAAGTAGGGAAATGGAAGCGCTATTTCCGATCTATGCAGTAGCACAAGACCTGATTATTTCTAAGCAGGCAGACCTAACGGCCTGTTTTAGCTTATCGCTGCCAGAAGTGTTTACCCTTGGACAAGCCCAACATGATGCCATCCAAGAAGCATTTGTAAAAGCGATCAAGCTCCTGCCAAGTGGGTATATCTTTCACAAGCAAGATTGGTTTACCCACTTTAGCTATAAAGCATCTTTGACAGAGCAAAGCAACTTTTTGGATAATGCCAGTGAATTGTTTTTTCATGAAAGGCCAGGACTCAAACACCGGTCCCTGCTGATGCTGACCAAAAGAAATCCTGAAGCCAAACTGCTGGACTCTTCCTTGTCAAACCTGCTGAGGAAAAACCTTATCCCAAAAGAGCTGGGCATGCCTTCTGCCGTGGAAGAATTGGAAACGGTAATTGGTCAATGCTGTCAACTCTTAGAAGATGCAGGGATAGGCATCCAAAGGATAGGTGGTGAGGCACTTACTGGTGAGCAAAGTCCCATAGAGGCCGTGCTGAACCTTAACCAAAACAAAGGATCAAGCATGATCGCTGACTTGCAGTTTTATCCCGATTGGAACATTGCAGGAAAGCATCCTATCATGTTCTCCATTGCTGATTCCCAAGTGCTCCCCAATCAAATTGCCAGCAGTGCTACCCATGAGGCTTACAGTACAGACAACAGCAATTTTTTGGTAGGGTATACCGCTCCCATTGCCAGTCTATTGCCTTGCAGCCATTGTTTCAATCAATACCTATTTGTCCAAGATAGGCTGGAAATGATGAAGCAATTGGAGGCCAAAAGATTGCGCCTGTTTTCACTTTCTGCCTATAGTAGAGAGAATGCGCTGGCAGCCGATGATATCCAAGCCTACTTGAACCATGCCATCAAAGCAGGCAGCACACCCGTAAAAGCCCATTTTAACCTGATCTGCTGGACCAGTGATAAAAACAAGGTTCCCCAACTGCGTAACCTTGCCGCAGCAGCCCTGTCTAAAATGGATGTTTTACCCAAACTAGAAAGCATTGGAGCACCCCAATTGTATTGGGCTTCCATGCCAGGCAATGAGGCAGCATTCCCCATGAATGAATCCTTTGTGACTTTTGCTGAACCTGCCAGCTGCTTGCTGATCACAGAAACACAATACAAAGCTCCTGCAGGAAGGTTCGGCGTGCGCTTGGGAGATAGAATTACAGGCTTTCCCATCCAAGTAGACCTTTCGGATGAACCCATCAAAAAAGGATGGATCACCAATAGGAATAAATTTATCCTTGGCCCTTCAGGGTCTGGCAAAAGCTTTTTTACCAACCACATGATCAGGAGCTACTACCAACAAGGCGCACATGTGGTGTTGGTCGATGTGGGACATTCCTACAAAGGGCTTTGTGACCTGGTGGGAGGCTTTTACTTTACCTATCAAGAAGACAAACCCATCAATTTCAATCCATTTTTTTTGGCTGGACAACAGTTGGACACCGAAAAGAAGGAAAGCTTGAAAACACTCTTGTTGGCACTTTGGAAAAAGGATGATGAGCTGTTTACTAGAAGTGAATACGTAGCCATTTCCAATGCCTTGAAGTCTTATTATGATTACTTGACTAAGCAGCCTTCAGTGTTTCCCTGCTTTGATACTTTTTATGAGTTCCTGCTAGAAGAGTTTGCTTTACAACTAGCCAATGAGAAAGTGCATGACAAGGACTTTGACTTGAATAACTTTTTGTATGTGCTTAAGCCTTACTACAAAGGAGGTGAGTTTGATTACTTGCTCAATGCCAAGGAGAACCTGGATTTATTGAAACAGCCCTTCATTGTCTTTGAGCTGGATAACATCAAGGATCACCCTATCCTTTTTCCTGTGGTTACTTTGATCATCATGGAAATTTTTATCTCTAAAATGAGAAAGCTCAAGGGCATTAGAAAGATCATCCTGATTGAAGAAGCTTGGAAAGCCATTGCCAAGGAAGGCATGGCTGAATACATCAAGTACCTCTTTAAGACCGTTCGGAAATTCTTTGGAGAGGCCATTGTCGTGACCCAAGAAGTGGATGACATCATCAGTTCCCCAGTAGTCAAAGACGCCATCATCAACAATTCTGATTGTAAAATCCTACTGGATCAAGCCAAATACCAAAACAAGTTCCAACAGATCCAAACGCTATTGGGCCTAACAGACAAAGAACGCATGCAGATCTTATCGATCAACAAGGCCAATGAACCTGGGAAGAAATACAAGGAGGTATTCATTGGACTTGGCCCAGTGAGTAAGGTGTATAGGACTGAGGTGAGCCTGGAAGAATACCTGACCTACAGCACCGAAGAAAGTGAGAAGCATAAGCTTGACACCTTGACGGCCCAATATGCAGGGGATCGTGAAAAAGCCATCAAACAAATGGCTATGGACATGAGGCATGAGGCAGATAAGAAACAAAGCCATGGATAACCCTAAAAACTAAAGCGCCATGAAAATCAACCCAAACTTGCGACAGTATGTCCTGTCCAAAACTTTATGCTTGCTCTTACTCAGCTTGATGGTTTGCGCTGAACCCAAGCCAGCTCAGGCAGCTCCCTTAGTGATTGCCGAAGTGATCAAGCAGGGAATCAAAAGGGTCATCATAGCGGTAGACCTTAGGATCCAACGCTTACAGAATGAAAGCATATGGCTTCAAAACACCCAGAAAACCATAGAAAATGCACTTTCCAAATTGCGCTTGGAAGAAATAGCGGATTGGACCAATAGACAGCAAATCCTATATCAGGATTATTATCAAGGGTTGTGGCGCGTTAAATCCATCATTTCCCAATACCAAAGGCTCAAGGACATTGCCCAAACACAAGCTGCTTTGGTTGCCGCCTATCAAGATACTTGGCGCTTGCTGTCAAGCTCTGGGAATTTCACGGCACTAGAACTTAACCGCAAGCAGCAAATCTATGGCGGTATCCTTGAGGAATCCATCAAACACTTAGACCAATTGGCCTTCTTGATGAAAGACCAACTCAGCAACATGGGAGATGCTTCAAGGCTTGAACAGATTCACCAATTGGGCTTGGCCATACAGCTCAATTACGATGAGCTCAGAAGATACAATAGGCACAACCTGTTGATCAGCCAATACAGAAACAACCTGAGAAAGGAACACCAGACCCTGCAAAACTTACAACCATGAGGACTAATTTGATGCTTGCTTTGCTTTGCCTGTTATGCCTGTCTTTGCCTTCAGGCAATAAGCTATGGGCACAGAATGCCAATGAATGGCTGAGGCCTAAACGTACACAACGCAATTACCTGATAACCCAAATTGCAGCTTTGCAACTCTATGGTAATGCTTTGAAAAGGGGCTATGAAACCTTTCAGGCTGGAAGTGGACTCATCAGGGATGTGAAAGCAGGAGAATTTAGCTTGCACAACCAGCAGCTTCAAACCTTGCTGGGCTTCAGTCCTCGAATAAGCCCTTTGGCAAATGCCACAGCCTTCACGACCACCTACCTTTCCCTAACCCAGCAAATCAACAGGGCAAGGCAAAGCCTTGCAGGCATGTCCCTTAAAACTTCCGATCACTTGGTATTGGCGGAAGTCTATGCAGGCATGCTTGAAAAGGTATTGGCTAATGCTTCCCAAATGAAAATGTTGCTTAGAAGCAATGCATTTCAGATGAACGAGGCGGAAAGGGTCGAGGCCTTTGTGGCTCTGGAAGCGGAACTTCAAGACATCAGGGAAGACCTGGTGGCATTGAACAACATGCTTTCGTTCTATGCTGCCTATGGGACAGCCATTCGACGCGAAAATCAAGTCATTCAAAACATCCTAAACCAATGAAACTCAAATGAAACTCACAACAACCATACTGCTTTGTATCAACTTGGGCTGTGGCACGGGCTTTAAGCTGCAAGCACAGGATCAAGAGGTGGTGCAACTGCTCCTAAACGTAGAGAAATTGGAGCAATTCCGTGGCATCTACCGCAACATGCTGAGTGGCTATCAGGTATTGACCCAAGGCTATAACAGCATCAGGGACTTAAGCCAAGGCAATTTCAGCTTGCATAAGGCATTTATGGATGGCCTAAGTCAAGTGAATCCTCAGGTAAGAAACTACCGCAAGGTTGGAGACATTGTCCAACTCCAGTCAGCCATTGTACAGACTTACAGGAGAAGCTTTCAAGATTTTGTTTACACGGGGGTCTACAGCATGCAGGAACTGGATTACCTCACTGCAGTATATCAAAACCTGTTTAGACTTTCCCTCAGGAACCTCGATGAGGTGATTCAAATCATCACTGCGGGAAACTTGACCATGTCAGACAAGGAAAGGCTGCAGGCCATTGATAAAATACATGCTGAAACACAGTCCATGTTTCGCTTCCTGCTGACTTTTAATACTGACATCAAAGTATTGGGCCATAAGCGCAGTACCCAAAAAGCTTCACTCAGCACCTTAGAACAGCTTCAACCATGAAAGGACGAATGTACATGCCTATTGCAAGGAAGGGGATCTTAAGGCGTAAATGTTTACTTTCTTGCTTTCTATGGCTGCTTTGCGGGCTCATGCCATTGGCAAGTTATGGGCAGCACAGCCATACTGAAATGGACAGTTTCCATCAGGTATTGGATGGGCTGTACCTGGAGATGATCCCGCTAAGCAGCCAGTTGATTGGGGTTTCAAGAGCCATAGCAGGATTTGCAGCCATATTCTATATTGGTTCAAGGGTCTGGAAACACATCGCTCAAGCCGAACCGGTGGATCTTTATCCTTTGTTGCGGCCTTTTGTCATGGGCATGCTGATCCTACTTTTCCCTGCCGTACTTGCCCTCATTAATGGGATCATGAACCCAGTCATTCAAGTGACTGAGCACATGGTCAAAGACACCAACCTGACCGTTTCCAAACTGTTGGAAGAAAAAAAGCGCATTCAGGACGAAGGTTTTTATGGCGAACTGTATGGAACCTCCAGCCAGGTGGATGAAAGTGAACTTTGGTTCAAATACGCCAACCCAGAACAGGAAGAGCCTGTTAGTGAAGGCGGTTTTTGGAATTCAATAAGCGCAGGGTTTCGCATGAGCATGGAAAGGGCTGCCTATGAGTTTCAATCCTCTATCAAAAGATGGATGAGCGAGGTGTTGCAAGTCCTGTTTATGGCGGCTTCATTGGCCATCAATACCATCAGGACTTTCTACTTGATTGTGCTTTCTATCCTGGGCCCTTTGGTTTTTGGCCTGTCTGTCTTCGACGGTTTCCAGCAAACCTTGCAGCATTGGATAGCCAAGTACATCAATGTCTTTATGTGGTTGCCCATAGCCAATATCTTCGGAGCCATCATTTCTAAAATACAAGAAAACATGCTTAGGATAGACCTTGCCCAAATCGGCAATGAGGGAAAGACCTTCTTTTCTCAAGCAGATACCGCCTACCTCATCTTCTTGGTCATTGCCATCATAGGCTATTTCACCGTGCCTTCTGTAGCCAATTACATCATCAACCCTGGAGGAAGGGATAGCCTCTTGCAAAAGGCTACAGCCATGGCCATAGGCACCCCTTTTTTAGTCAAAAAACTTATCAAGTAAGCCTTATGTACAAGCCTATCAAACAATTGGGAAACATCAATTCAGCTTTCAGCATGGTAAAAAGTGTTGCCATTGTTACCTGTGTCGGAGCTTTTATGATGACTGTCCTTATTTATTTTCTGCACCGCAATGAGGTCCATAAAATCAATCAACAGGTCTATATCATGGCCCATGATCAGGTCTTTCAGGCCATCGCCAGCAACAGGGATGCGCAGCTTCAGGTAGAGGCTAAAAACCATGTACGCATGTTTCACCATTACTTCTTTAGCTTTTCCCCAGATGAGGAATACATCCATAAACAAATAAAACGGGCCTTTTACCTAGCAGATCAGTCTGCTAAAAAGGCCTATGATAACCTCCAAGAGAAAGGCTTCTACAACCAGGTATTGGCTGGGAATGTCTCCCAAGAAATAGAGATGGATTCCTTAAAACTTCAAATGGACAGCCACCCTTACCATTTTACCTATTATGGAAAGCAGAAAATTGTCAGAACCACTTCTGAAGTGCTTCGCCTCCTGGTGACGCAAGGGAAACTTAGAGCAGTTAACAGGTCTGAAAATAACCCGCATGGTTTCCTGATCGAACACTGGGAAACCATAAACAATCAAGACATCAAGGTCAGCAAAAGATAATCATTTAAGGCAATGGAAAACAAGGGGATCATAGCATGGAAAAACTGGATAGGAATAGGTTCTGGTACTTCAAGCGATCTTGCTTGCTTTCAGAAGGTTATCGGATTTGCTGGATTAACTGAATTTGCTGGAATTGATAAAGGTGTTGAGTGCTTGTTTAAAGCGCAAACTGAAGGATCAAACTTAAGCTTGCTTTTATTGGCTTCTATAGGGCTTTACCTTTTGGTGTATGCGCATCAAAACCCTGCTGATTTACCAACATATCCCCCACTTCTACCATTCCAATGCAAATTCAAATCCAAGGTCAAAGTCCTTGAGTAGATACTACCATGATTTACACGATTTACAACCAAAAACAATAGAACGATGGAAAATCAACAAATGAAAAAACACAAACTATTTCTCTTGGGCTTGCCCATCATTGTCATTCCCATGATGCTGCTGGCCATGCCATTCCTTCATGAAGGGCAGCTGCTAGCTGAAGATGCCTCCTCAGGCATCAACAGTTCCCTACCAGATGTCATGTTGGAAGAAACGCCATTGAGTAAATGGACCACCTATGACTTGGATCAGCTCCATAAGCGAAAAGTCAAGGAAGAAAAAAGATTGGATCCTTATGCAGATTTCCTTCAAGAGGAATTGGAGGTAGAAGACCTCCACATTACCGACCTGCTTGAGACCAATAGGCCCTTGAAAGCACAAGAAGAGCAGCTCCAAGAAAAGCTTCAGCACATCGTCGCCTTGATGAGTCAAGAGGACTTGTATCAAATGCCCAAGTTCCCTGGGCAAGCAAAACCAAGCCTTGCCCCTAGCCTAGGCAAAGTTCAATCTCAAGTTCATTCCCATGAACAGCACGGCATGAGCGCAGAAATTGATCGCTTGGAATATTTGATGCATAGCATGCAACAAAGCCAACAAGAGCCTGATCCTGAACTCAGGCAATTAGAAGTATTAATGGATAAGGTACTGGCCTTACAATATCCTGATCGCTACTTGCCAGAGGTAACTGCTACGCCTAGTAGAGAAACACCGCCCGTTTTTGCAGCCAAGCAAGTAAAGCCTGAGAATCACCTGCCTGACATGGATGTTGAGCAGGAACAAAATGGATTTTTTGGCCTGAGCAGTGAAGTGATCATGGAAGTGCCCATCCCCGCAGCCTTTCCAGCTATAGTAGCAGAAGACAAACAGATTGTATCTGGAAGTAGCCTCATGCTTCAGCTTTCTGAAGACCTGGAAATCAATGGCATTCAACTTCAAGAGGGTACTCAGGTACATGGGATTTGTAAACTGGACGGAGAAAGGCTCAAGATTCAAATTGAACACATCAGGCATGAAAACTACCTCATCCCTGTCAAAATGGAAGTGTACAGCCTAGATGCCCTACCTGGCATAGCCATCCCCGGCGCTATTGGTCGGGAAGCCAGTAAGGAAGGGATGGCTCAGGGCATTCAAGGGTATAATCCCATTCAAGCAGGGATGGGATTAGAAGCACAATTGGCAGCCACAGGCGTGGAAACAGCTAGAGGCTTTTTAGGAAAAAAGACCAAACTTAAGAAAGTAAATGTCAAGCATGGTCACCCTATCCTACTTGTTGACAAAGCATAAGGCCATGAGAATTCTAACGATAAAATTGAGCTGTTTGCTCCTCATTTCCTTTTGGGTTTGTAATGGCTTGTGGGCGCAGGAACAACCTTTCCCATTAGAAGTAACTTGGGACAAAACTACCGTACTGGTATTTCCTGGAGAAGTGCTTTCCATAGATCGAGGAAGCAGGTCCTTGCTGGCTCAAAAAGATGAGGTTGCTGGAAATGTACTCAAGCTCAAAGGTGGTGTAAGGTACTTTCCAATTACCAACCTGCATGTGATTACTGACCAGGGCATACTCTACCAATTTGAGGTTCGCTATGCTGAAAGACCTATAAAGACGACCTACCACATGCTGGAAACGGCACGGGCAAACCTCCTCTTGAACAATGAACATAACAAAGTAAGCTTTCACTATGCGGTTCATCAGATCATCGGAAACAAAATAAAAGTCGAGAAAAGGGTAAATAAATACCAGATGCGGATGTCACTGCTAGGAATTTATCAGCAAGAAGGCATGATCTATTTTCACTTAGGACTGGAGAACAAAGCTCCCTTACCTTTTGAAATCAAGGAGCTGAAAGCTACGATCAAAGACAAAAGGCAGGTCAAAAGAACCAGCAGTCAAACAACACCATTGGAGCATACCTACAGCTACTATGAAAATGGCAAGCAAGTCATTTCCCAAAAGCCTCAAGTAGTCATACTGGCATTTCCCCAGTTTACCATTGCTGACAAAAAGCAATTGCACCTTCAGCTCAATGAAAAACATGGGGACAGAACACTCATATTAAAATTAAAAGGCAAGCATGTGCTCAAAGCAAAACGCTTAGCCGATGTTCAACTATAAACAAATACCATCATGGATCAAGAAAATTTAGAATACCTCAAAGAGCGGTTAAAGTACGCTGGTTTTGAAGAAAAGCTGAATTCAGCCCTGGAAAACCAAATCAAAAAAGGAGAAACGGCCTTTGAATTGCCGATTCGAATGAATTTTGAAGATAAAAACATGGATTTTAACCTTCATTTCAGTCAATCCAGTCAGAATGAACGGTTTTTCTTCAATAAAATGGATGTGATGTTGCACAATCCAAACCCTTCCATTCCCTACAAGGCACACACCTTTTACCAAAATCAAGGGGTAACGGCCAAAGAAGCTTTTAACCTGATCGAAGGAAGAGCCGTAGAGAAAAGTTTACTCAATGCAGAAAATGAGCCTTACAAAGCATGGCTTCAACTTGATTTGTCGGTGAAAGAGGAAAATGGCAATTTTAAGCTTAACCAATACCATGAAAACTATGGTTTTGACCTTAAAAAGGTACTCCATGAGTTACCCATAAAAGAGCTTCATGATGAAAACAAAATGGAATGGATGCTCAAAGCCGTGGCTAAGGGAAATGTCTATCCAGTAACCATGGAAAAGGACGGCAAAGAAGAGATCATGTTTATTGAAGCCAACCCCAAGTTTAAAGCAGTGAATGTTTATGACAGTCAAATGAGGACGGTAAAGACCAATACACTCAAACTTGAGCAAGCAGGGAATGGCTTGGAAGATTCAAAAAGAAAAGCGCTGAACAAGCAGGAAAAGCAAGACAATAAGGTGGCGCCTAAACTTCCTACTACGCCTAGAGCTCCTAAAGCAAGCAAGGGTAGAAAAGTTTAATGGATTGAATTCGGATTATTTGATGTTGGGGAATCTCCTTGGTTTTTGACCAAGGAGATTTTTTTGCTTTGGATGATATCTCCTTACTAAGCTATTTTTTAGTGTGTTAAAAAAAATTTGATAAGTGAGGTTTTCTTAGCCCTTGGGTTTCTTTTGAGTGCTTACATGAAAATTGCTATGTGCTGAATAATTCTATTGAAAAAATCAATGCAATTTTTTCAATCAAACTTTGTCAATGAAACAAATTAAAACCTAGATTTGCCTTTAATTAAATTAAGTCTAAATAAAAATAGATTAATATAATGAGCTAAAAAGAAAGGTCCTGTAGCGCTAACTACAAGACCTTGGTATTTACTTCCTAAACGTCACATTTAAAAAGCTATGCAAATTAAAACATTATGCATTGCCTTGGCAATCTATGGCCTAAATATTTTGGCAAGCCAGGCACAAAACACCGTATTGCTGGAGGGTAAAGTGCTAAGTCCTAGTCTCCAACCTTTGGAAAATGTAGGGGTTTATATTAAAGAGTTGGGTACGGGGCTTTTAAGTAATCAGGATGGTTCATTTTCCTTTACATTTCCCAGAAACAACAATTATTCACTAAAAATCTCTCACTTAGGTTATCGGGAGCATGAAATTAATTTTTCCACTGGAACTGACTTTTCTCCATTCTTAGAAATCATACTGGAAGAAGCTGAAATGAGCCTTGAACAGGTGGTGGTTAATGGAAAAAACATGGTTAGGGAAGTCAAGGAGACAGCATTTCCAGTAGAGGTTGTAGATGGAAAGGGCCTGCACCACACAACCTTGGATTTGGCCCATGCCCTGGATCGGGTATCTGGTGTTAGAATTAGAGAAAATGGAGGATTGGGTTCTGGCATGAACCTTTCTCTTAATGGTTTCTCTGGGAGACAGGTAAAAGTCTTTATGGATGGTATCCCAATGGATAACATGGGAACCTCTTTTCAATTGAATAATATACCTATCAACCTGGCCAGTCGCATCGAAGTTTATAAGGGAGTGGTTCCTGTTGGCTTAGGTGCTGATGCACTGGGAGGTGCCATAAATATTGTAACCCAAACATTTGAGAAAAGCCATATAGATGCATCTTACGCTTTTGGATCTTTTAATACTCACCGCACAGCCATAAATGCTGTACACGTTGGTAAAGGTGGCTTTGTGGCTCAAGTGAATGCTTTTCAGAACTACTCTGCTAACAATTATAAAGTCAATGTTGATGTGGCGGACATCAATACGGGGCAATATTTCCCAGATCAATGGGTAAGAAGGTTTCATGATACTTACCACAATGAAACTGTTATAACGCAATTGGGCTGGGTTAATAAACCATTTGCGGACAGGTTGCTCGTGGGGGCAACTTTAGGGAAAAACTATTCCGAAATTCAAACTGGTGCGAGGATGGTTACTGTATTTGGTTCTTGGCATAGAAGAGGAACCATAGTCATGCCCACCTTTCGGTATGAAAAAAAGGGCCTGTTCTCTTCAAAGCTTGACATGAGCTTTAATGCCAACTATAACCTGGGCACCGAGCAAAACATTGATACGCTAAATAGAAGGTACAATTGGTTTGGCCAATACAAAACCTATGAAGGACCTGGTGGGGAAAGGTCCAGGACATTGTACAAGTTCAGCAATAACAATGGCTTAACCAATACCACGCTTAACTACCGAATCGATGACAAAAGCAGTTTGACATTTAACCATGTGCTCAATACATTCAATAGAAAAGGAAGTGATGAACTTTTTCCCGATGATGCCAAATATGATCAACCCCAAGTAAATACCAAAAACATCCTGGGTTTGAGCTATCAGTTTAGAAACAATGAAAAATGGGGAACAACTGTATTTGCTAAGTCTTATAATCAAGTAACAAACTATACCCAATCCTTTAACCCTACTGGACAATGGGGAGATGTAGCATATCAAGATGTCGAAAACGCTTTTAACCATTTGGGCTACGGTACAGCGTTAACTTATTTCCCAAAAGAAAGATTTCAAGTAAAAGCAAGTTTTGAAAAAAGCTACCGGTTACCAGAAACGGAAGAATTGTTTGGGGATTTAATAAACCTTGCGGCCAACATAGACCTCAAACCTGAAAGTAGTTACAATTACAATTTGGGATTTAACTATTGGTCTGATAGCAGGAGAAACAAAAGAATAAACGCCTCCACCAATTTTTTTTATAGAGATGCCAGAGACTTTATCCGTGCAAGGCTCAACAATAACCAAGTCATGCAGGTGATGGAAAACTTGGGCTTTGTGTTAACCAAAGGAGTGGAAGCTGATGTAAGGGTATTTTTAAAAGAGCAATGGCAAGCTGGCATAACCATGACATACCAGGATTTGCGAAACAATACTCAATATGAGGCTGGACAGCAAACTGTCAGTATCCTTTACAAAGACAGGATCCCCAATATGCCTTATCTATTTGGGAATATTGACCTATCCTATGGTTTGGATAATGTGAAGTTTCAGGAAGACAGGTGGAACATCGGTATGAACATGAGATATGTCCATGAATTTTATTTATACTGGCCAAGCCTAGGCAGTGATAAGTTAACCGTGCCCCAACAAGTCTCCATAGATCTGGAGAGTTCCTACACTTTCGGAAAAAAGAGTAAATACCAATTTACCTTCGAATGCCGAAATCTTTTGGATACCCTACTCTATGACAATTTCAGCCTCCAAAAACCAGGGAGGAATTTTACTGGAAAAATAAGGTATTTCTTTCTGTGATACACTCAATAACTAATTAATACATATTTAATATTAAATTCTAACAAAATGAATAACAAAACCAAATTTGTTGCTTTGGCAATTTGTGCCATGTTCTCTGTGTTTTTTGCTTGCGAAAACAATGAACTGCCAGGTCCAGATAATCCTGCAAGTGAACAAGATTACAGGTATGTCGTGACTTCTACACCTATTTCTTCGGATGGGGTCGCTGATTATCTATTGACCGTCGATGACCTTGATAAAGGTACGGTAAGTACGCTAGGGAATGGAATAGAGCAAGATGGAACATACCGGTACTATGTATCTCACAAAAACAAGTTCTTTTCCCTACTCTATGGTCAAGGCAATCCTGGAGCAGTGACCACTTATACCCTCGATGCCACGGGGAAACTTCAGAAACTATCGGACTTTCAAGCCGAAACAGTTCAAGCTTTTGCCATCGTAAAAGATGATTTACTCATGGTGAGAATTCCAAGAAATATCAATACGCCTACAGCTTCTTGGTATAGGATGGATACAGAGTTGCTTCAAATTGTTGATGAAGGACAGATTGATTTGAAAGCACTTAAATCAGACGAAGAAATGGGATTCTTCACCTGGGTAACCCAAGTAGGCGATAAAGTCTATGCACCTTATATGAGTATAAAAGGTTGTTGCAGTGATTCATTTGGAACAAATGATCCAGACAAAGCATGGATAGCCATTTATGCTTACCCATCCATGGAGCTAGAAAAAATAATTACCGATGATAGAATCAGCTCAATAGGTAGGTATTTCAATGAAGGACTTGCCGTTGTTGAGAATGGTGACGTTTATGCCTTTTCACCAGCGAATACCTCCAACAATAGTGAGATGAACTCCTCTAAGCCATCTGCGATTGTTAGGGTTAAAGCTGGTCAGGACGAGTTTGATCAAGATTTTTTTATGGATATCGAAAGCCTTACTAATGGACATTACCTCCATTCTTGGATCTATATAGGTAATGGCAAATTTGTATTGATGCTTGGAAACCCCAAAGAAGTCTGGGGGGCAGCTAAGTTTTTTGCCATTGCAGATGTAAATACCAAAAACGTGTCTTGGGTATCTGGCATTCCCAATGCCGAAGACATAATCAGTGTTACTTCAAATAATTATTCTCCTCTTGATGGGAAAAGCGCATACATTGGGATCACGACTACAGAAGGAAGTTATGTGTACCATTTTGATGCTGAAAGTAATACAGCTGCTAAGGGTTTGGAGGTTGAAGGAGGTACGATAACAGCAATTAGAAAATTGGAAAAGAATAATTGACAGTAACTTCTTATGAATGGATGGTTTTTCTCCTTTGTCGAAGGAGAAACCATCCATTGATTTTTAGGATCCTTCTCAAAACCTATATCACTTTTAAACTTTAGCATTTTTTTGACTAAGCCAAAGAGAACTCCTGTAAAAAACAAACATAAATCCACTAGCATGAGCACAATCAAACCCAAGAAGGGGATTTTTGGGTTGGGAAAAGATACCCAACAAGCTTGCTCAGAAAAAAAATGGACATCAGATAGACAAAGGTGAACATTGATCATTTTTATAGCTACAAGTTCTACTTAAAGATGGATTCCAAGGTCAAGCACCTTCTTTCTTGAAACAAGGTACAGCTGTGATTTTTATAAAGACTCTGGATTGAGGGATTGAGCCTGCTTTAACTTCAAACAATGTGAGCTTTGCGTGACAATTGCAATTGATTTAAATCAGGTGATCTTTTTTACACCAATACTATATTGTCTAAAATATCCAAAAATTGCCCCAAGTTTGTTAATCAGCACAATCAAAGTATTTTCTAGTGAATTGACTATAAGGATCTGCGAATATTGTATTACAGTGATATTCAAAAGTTTACCTAGTTTTAAAAAATTCAAAAAAGCAACCTGAAAGCGCTATTCCCCTTAAGTTTTATCTCTTTTAGGCCAACTGCAAGTATTGATTAAATCATTCAATAACCCAAATTCATTTAAACATTTATACTTATGAGAAAAAATAGTTACTCAGATCTAAAGGAAAGAATGCATTTGTTATTGTGCGTTATCCTTACTGTATTTTGGACATCCAGTTGCTCGGAAAAGGAGCTGATTGGTCCAGAAGTAGAAATTATCGAGCACAGTGAACTTGAAATTTATATCCCTAATGAGTTCGCAGAAATGGACATGTCAAATAACGCGAGCACATGGAGCTTTCAGAGAAGCAGGCAGTCCGATCACTTTATTGTATTTTGGGATAAAAGGTATGGGGAGCATGACCCCAACTCAACAGAAGTACCAGAGTTTTTCCGTGTGGACATAGACAATTTACTGGAAAAAGCAGAGTCTTATTATGAGCTTAATGTATATGATTTTGAATTTGCTAAAAAAGGTATTGGCGAGTCAAACCTAGACAAATATAAAATGATGATATTTTTGTATTATGAAGAGGGTTGGATGGCTTATGGGGCTGGTTATGATGATGTAATTGGAGCCCTATGGGTTAATCCTGCCACATGTAAACCTGTCGGAGCTGTCATTGCACATGAAATTGGTCACAGTTTTCAATACCAAGTTTACTGTGATTTGAAAGGTGGAAGTGGGTTTCGTTATGGTTTTGGAGGAAATGGTGGAAATACTTTCTGGGAACAGACAGCGCAATGGCAAGCCCTACAATCCTATCCAGAGCAAATTTTTACCACACATGATTTTCAAGTTTATATTGAAAACTACCATAGACACCTGGGTCATGAGTGGTACAGGTATGCAAGCTATTTTATCCATTATTATTGGGCTGAGAAACACGGAAAGGAATTTATTGGTAACCTCTGGAGAATGGCAAACGAACCAGAAGATCCATATCAGGCTTACATGAGATTGCAGGGCATTTCTGTAGAACAATTCAATGATGAAATTTATGAAGCAGCGAGTAAAAATGTCACTTGGGATATTGAAGGACTAAGAGCATATGGTACCAGTCGCATAGGAGATCAGAAATTTAACTTTCAAACTTTGGAAGATGGAAGTCACCAAGTGACCTATAATTTTGCGCCAGGAACAACTGGCTACAACGTCATTCCTCTCAATGTACCCGAAAGTAGCAATACGGTAACAGCCACCTTTACTGGAATGGTCAATGCTCCTGGATTCAACACGGTAGCAGATGTTAGTAGGGCTGGATGGAGATACGGCTATGTGGCACTACTTGAAAACGGACAACGTGTTTATGGAACAATGAGTCAAGGAACTACTGGCACAGTCAGTTTCGAAGTTCCTCAAAATTGTAGCAAGCTTTGGTTTGTGGTTACAGGTGCTCCCAACAGCTACCTGCCTCATGCTTGGGATGAAGATGAGTCCAATGATGACCAATGGCCTTACAAAGTCAAGTTTACCAATACTAATATTGCAGGCTTGGTAGACTTTCCAGATGATGCAATGCCAAGTGATAAAACCTTAAGCATAGCTGTAAATTTTCCAGCCAGTGAGACTTCCTATGAAGGAGCCACCATCACTTTAGACATGACTGAACTAGCAGAAGCTTTTGTGATCCAACCCAATGAAATTATTTCCAAATTCGGTGAAAGCATCCAATTTTTTGGGGTTGAAATCGACGGGACACTTAATGGCACAAGCACTGCTAATGGTTATGGACATTGGTTTGATACAAATGGAAATATTTGCAATTGGGGGAATGATGCTGTAGTCTATTCAGAGTTTAATGAAAATAATTTCACCTTTACTATCGGTCAATATCCTGGACACAGCCAAGCAGGTGATATCTATACGGTGAGCCAAGCTTTTGTTTACACTTACCAGCCTGGTCAAACAGTACAGGCTACGGTAACCTTCAACATAACAATGGATTAAGGTTTAACTATTATTACTACTTACTATTAACTGGCTCAGGTTTCTTGGGCCAGTTTTTTTTGCCTCAAAGTGCTGCATGTCCAATTTAGAACAGTTCCCGAAAACCAAATAAAAGTGTGAGAAGGAAAGACAAAAAGGTAGTGCCTAAACTTCCTACTACACCTAGAGCCCCTAAAGCAAGCAAGGGTAGAAAGTTTTAATGGATTGAATTCAGATTGTTTGATGTTGAGGAATCTCCTTGGTTTTTGACCAAGGAGATTTTTGTTTTGCTTTGGATGATATCCAGTGCATTTGATAATAAAATCAGTTAAACCCTTCCTTAGTCTCCTGCGCTGTGATGCTTGATGCCTTTTCATCGATATGGTCAACCATGTTTTTTTCAAGCAAACTGGCTTGGAAGATCAAAAGGTTTTTCTTGAGCAAGAAATACTTCCTTGAAAGTAAATAGTAGTAATTGTTTATCGCCCCATACAGGATGTTCAATGACTTGTCAATGTAAGAGGTTCCATTAAAGTAAGAGCGTTCTTTTGACGTGTATTCTAAAAACACTTGGGCTATTTCATCGTCTATCTCTGAAGCGTACATACTTTCTGGTTTTAACATGTCTGAGATTTCTGCCTTTAGCCAGCAATTCCGAGCATAAATTTTCAAGTTGATTGTTAGGTTGTTACAACTATGCTTAAGAATTAATCTTCGGGCTATTCAAAAGGAACGTAAAAAATCCTATATAACTGAACCTGAGTCACATGCAT
>NZ_JAKZGP010000110.1 GCF_022549775.1 Belliella filtrata
TTTGTTCTGGGCTGAGATGTTTAAATTTATTCATGACAACACTAATTTATTAATTTCAGCCTAAGGAAAGGAACCTAGGTTCCTTTCCTTAAACCTTTAGTGTTGCATTTATTGATTGAATCTAGGTTGAAATCGATTTCATTTTTATTTCTATTCACTAATCTAATTCAGGTCTCTACAATTACATTTATTACCTCAGATTTTAAAATAATTTTCTGATTCCCTATTTGGCTTATTTATACAATGCTAACTTAAAGATAATTAATCCTTAAATTCAGAATTAACTATTATGAGTATCCAAAATCTTACACGTATGTTTGAATAGGTGCAATAATTAGTCTATCAAATAACTTTTCACCAAAATACCTTCTGTTTAGCTTGTAGACAAATTCATTAAGATAATTCTGTAGGTATTTTTCTGTTACCATGTGGTAAATGCCAATGTCCAATATATATTTTATATTATCACCCAACAATTGATAGCTTAAGTCTATAATTAAGATATTAATCTAATAAACTATCAGCAAAAAAAGTAGAGATCCAATTTTTAATTTGAGAAATCAGGATAACAAAACGCCATTTTATCAAACTAGGGAATCAAAAAGCCATTTTATCAAACAGCTGACTATCTGCCATTTGTAAAAATTAAAATCGCTTTCTAGCTTTGATATGAACGAAGTACGAAATAAAGCTGCCCGATCCTGTGGGAATGGATGCATGAATACCAAGTCCATTCCCCGGCAGTAAAGTTAGGCTACGCCAACAGATGACTAATAAAAGTTGATCAAAGGATCGGTAAAAAACTAAGTCAATATATCAACCTCCATGGCACATGAGAAAAGACATGCAAAACATATGGAAAGGTAAGTATTCACCGATCATTGTCCCTGTGATTGCATTTCTAGTCAGCTTGCTTTGGACATATACTGGCCTAGACAAACTACTAAACTGGAAGAAAAGCTGGAATGCATTTCATAACCAAACTTTCCCTTCCGAATTGGCTGACAGCTTAGCCTATGCTGTACCAATAATAGAGTTGATCTTAGCACTCATGCTGGTCTTCCACCTGACTCGGTGGTGGGGCATGATAGGCTCACTCTTGCTTATGACCATCTTCAACACCTATGTAGGTCTTGTCTGGCAGGGAGCATTTCCAAGAGTACCCTGCAATTGTGCAGGATTATAGGAAAGGATGAGTTGGCAAAGTCACTTCTGGTTCAACAGCTGCTGCATAATCATTATCATCCTAGGACTATGGTTCTGGGATCAAAGAAATAACAGCTCCGTCAGGGACGCTTGATGCGTTGTTATAAAGTCTACCCTATCTCACAAAGGCTTGGCAGTGAGACAAGCTTAGCAAAAGGTAGCATACGGGAATATAGTATGATCGATCTACTAAGGATTCCCATTCCCTGAAAAGGGACACTTAAATTAATTCAAACCACTGGAGCAATCTCAAGATTTGGGATATATGTTCTGGTACAAAATTTACAAAAATGAAAAAAGTAACCTCGTTGCTTCCAGCACTCGGATTAGTGCTCGGAGCAACAATGGCACTGGCTTTTAGCCTGCCACAAATTGAAGATGAACCTGCCTTTGGGCAAGATCCTTTAACAGGTATCTGGTATGATGTTACCGATGAAACTCCAGGAGCTAATACATATGATTGTGATGAATTGCAAAATTCGGAATGTTTATATGATGCTCCATTTGGTTTAGGAAGTCCAATTTCTGAGCCAAACAGGGTTTTTGTTAAAAATGGTGATCTCGAAGAAGCAGTGTAATCTTTATGCATTATTCCTATTTGCTATTAATTGAAGGGGGCTAAATAGATAGCCCCCTTCTCTCTTATTTTAAGGTCAATTCTTAGAAACTAAAATCATGTATTCAATTAATTCAGGAAGTTGAACTAAATTTTTAAACTCAGGCACATTTTAAAAGTCATGGAATGCCAATTATCATATTTGTCTTCAATCTTAATCACCGTCCTATTGAAAATCTTCCAACAATAGCTGATCTGGAGGAATTGGAAAGATGTAGTTTGGAGAATTGGGCAGGAGTGTATAGGTTTCGTCTTCTAATTCCCTGTTTAAAACCACTGCAAACTCTTCTTCAGTATTCAGCCTTTTCAAGTCAGCCCATCTGGTACCTCTAAATATTAATTCTTTTTTTCTTTCATTCAATATAAATTTTAACACTTCTTGACCAGACTCAGTTTCCAAATTTTGATAGGTATTTTGTTTCCACCGATGCCGAAGCAATTCATTTATCCTATCCAGTGCTTCTTGAATATTGCCTATTCTTGCTTTACATTCTGCACTGATTAGGTACATTTCATTTGTTGCCAAACCAGAGAACAAATCACTATCCCCCGAATAGCTACCAGAGAAATTAATATTTCCCGCAGGATTAACAGTAAAATATAATGCTCTCCTAAGATCGTTTTCATCAAACTCAGCATAAAGATTATTGTCTATGATTGAGAGTAAGGACCTCGTTATCCTTGAGTTTGCTAGCATTCTACTATGAAAAAGAACTTCATCATTAAAAATCCTAAAGGGGAAATTTGGTAACGGGTCAATTTCATTATAGTCAATCAAGGTACTTTTTAACTCAAGAACTTTGTCTGCATGAAATCCAGCTTCTTCATATTGTTGTTGAGACAAGTATATTCTGGCCAATAGTGCGTGTGAGGACACTTTATTGGGTTGAATCGGATAAGTGGACTCTTCAGGCAATAATGAAATTGCTTCTTGCAAATCATTCTCCATTTGTGAAAGCACCATTTGTATATTACCTTTTTGAGGTTTTTCAGTAATTGAAGCCAATAATTTTAAAGGGATAAATGCATCAGGATATGTGCTCGATTGATTGACGATCGGTAGGAAAAGTTGTGTTAAATTGTAATATCCGTATGCCCTGTAAAACAATGCTGCTCCTCTCAAAGCCAAAAGCTCATGCTCTGGAGCTTCTACCCTCTCTAAGCTTTCCAAGACCACATTGGCATTGAAAATCATGATATATGGAAAACTGTAATCATTTACCAAATCGCCTATTTGGAAAACGTCTTCTTGCCAAAGATAGGCCCTCTGTTGCCATGGTAAGTATCCATCCCAGTTACCCTTTGTTGTATAATACTCGCCAGATGCAACCAGCGTCAGCATTACATCTAAGTTCATATCACTTGAATTAAGAATTGCCCGAAAGTCAGAGATAGTTTCTGGAACAACCAAATCCTTAGAAGGTTTTGCATCAAGAAACTCCTCGCAACTGGTTAATGAACCAATTGCGAAGAGTAATAGGATCAATGTTTTATTAATGAAATTATACATATCTATAATTGTCTAATTGTGATTTTTTAAGTTTAAATTAATGAGATACTCAGTCAAGTTATTAAATAAGAAACTCTTAATTGCATCAATTAAAGCGGTATGATTGAAATCAATTTTGGCTCTTTAGATTAGCGATTTGATCATATTTGAGGCTTGATCTCTTGATCGCTCAGCTACAAACCTTATAAATCTATTTTAACCCCAAAAGCCAAGCTCCTCAAGGGACGCATCATACGGAAATCAGGATCCATGGGATCATCTGTTGCTTTCCAAAGGATCCCTAGATTATTTGCATAACCATACAATTCTATTCTTTGAAAAGGAAGATTGGTTTTTTTGCTATTTATAAGTGTATAGGATAATCTAATGTCTTGTAGCCTTATATGATCTCCTCTTTCTACCAATACATCAGCGTTTTGATAAAATAGATGTCTTAAAGTATTGTTGTTTTCCGGTAAAGAGGGGACATTCGTAAACATTTCATCACCCGGTTGCATCCATCTTCTTGAATAATCATCATGAGATATTTCTCCACGAAGCAAGGAAAAATAATCAACTGATCTTCTTCTGTAATAGTATCCCATCCTGTAGGAAATATTAAAGGAAAGCTCAAAACCGCTATATTCTACACTATTCCTTATTGAACCAAAGTGAACTGGTCTTTGTGAGCCATTGTATATCAATGATTCAGGTGTAGCGTTATTGCTGATTTGAACATAATTATTGCTAGGTTCACCGTCAATGAATCCAAGAGGGTCTCCCGTCATCGGGTCCAATCCAGCCCATTCATATGAATAAATTGAGAATAATGGTCTGCCTTCCATAGGAAAAATGGGGCCAGATGAAGAGGTATTCAAGTAATTTAATGCTGTAGCTTGTTGATCATACCTTGTTACTTTTTCTTCTAAGAAGCTATAAATAAAATCAGTTCTCCATTTTATGCTTCTATCTATATTTAAGCTTGATAGGTTTAAATCAATTCCCTCAGATCTGGTAGCAGCAAAGTTTCCCCTAAAGAGTGAAACACCACTTGAACTTGGTATTTGTGCGTTACTGATAAGGTCTTCTCCATTTTTGAGGAAATATTCAAAAGTACCGCTCAAAATCCCACCTTTAGTTTCAAAGTCAAAGCCTAGATTAGTGATTCCGACTTTTTCCCATCTCAATTCAGGGTTAGGTGGATTAATTATAAACGCCATCGGTAATCCAGGTATCGGCGCTGTAGTTCCTGCAGTAGTGTATCGAGCAGTTGTCATGGCTGAGAGTGTTTTATCCACATTTCCATTATACCCATAAGTTGCTCTAAGTTTTATGTAAGGTACCGCTGACCAGTTAAAGAAGTCTTCACCACTGATCACCCAGCCTGCACCTGCTGACCAGAGTGGAACTCCTTTCTTGTTGGCATCCACTCCAAATAAATTTGATTGGTCTTTTCTGGCACTAGCAGTTATCGTGTAACGGTTAGCATAAGTATAGGAAGCATTCATATAGTAAGAGACAAATCTGTCAATATTTCCCCAATGACCTTGACCACTAGGTATACTTTGTAAGCTTCCTGAATTGTGATACATGGGGTACCTAACCCTGTGATCTACTGGAAAACTAATCCCCAAATTATCATCATATCCATAATACCTCGCTTGGCTTCCAAGAGCCTCCATGCTTTTGATTTCATATCCAGCCAGAGATGAAATTTTATGGTCACCAAACTCTCTGAAATACCTTAATTGACCTCTTACGCTATGACTGTAGGATTTGGTAGATGAAACATCTAGAATACTACCTTCAGGGATAGCTAAATCTAATGCACCATTAGGCAGTCTTTGGGAGTATCTATTTATTAAATCCCTTGTTTCGAACAAGTCTTTATCCCGTATGTTCCTATTTCCAGAAGTATTGTCCCAGTACTGGTATAACACTTCTGCTTGTAGACCTTTTCCGATATCATAGGCAATGGAGGTATTCATACGAAAATCTTGACTTTCAGACCTTGCGTTTCTCTGTCCTATCTCATCATAGGGTATGAAATCCCAGTCAAGTAATCCACTTCCTTCAACTTGACTCAAGTATCTTTTAGAGTAGTTTCTGTAAATTGGCAAACCATTGCCATCTGAGTCAACTAATTGATCATACGGACTGCCTTGTGGAACACTTGTGGTTGAAATGGCATTTGATTTCACATAGTAAATTCCTGTACCAAGCTTTAGTTTGCCGTTCAGTGCTGTCCAATTTTCTTGATAATTAAGCGTTATTCTATTATTGTCGTTCCCAAGCACATTTTGGAGGTTCCTGTCCAAACCCGCACTTAAAGAATAGCTATGAAATTGACTGCCACCCCTAAGGTTAAGATGATATTGCTGATTGACTGATTGTCTATAAAAGTGTTTCTCTAAATCTCTTCTTATATCCCTTTGTCTAAATTGATCAATCTGTAGATCTCTTTCTGTCGCTGTGATATTTCCATCTCGCTCAGCTATCAAAGTCTCTACAACAGGAGAAAGCGCTGGACGGTTATTTGAAAGTTCCTGAGACCTATAAAATCCCTGATTGAATAACATGCTTTCAATATCAATAAAATCACTTATCCCCATCTGAGGATTATAAAACAAGTCAGGCTTTTCTATCAAGTTAATGTTACTCACCAAAGTAACTTGGTTCTTTTGCATATGCTTTCCCTGCTTGGTTGTAATGACAATCACACCATTTCCGGCCCTCGCTCCCCAAATACTTGCTGCTGCGGCATCTTTTAGCACAGTGATACTTTCTACATCATTTGGATTGATATCTTCCAAACTGCCATCATATGGGAAGTTGTCTATGATTATGAGTGGTGAGACGTTGCCAAAAAGTGTACTTCTTCCTCTTATCGTTAAAGGGTTAGCTTCTGAATTAGCACCTCTACTAAATGCTAAACCAGGAGTTACATCTTCCAATCTATCAATCAAACCCGTGCTCACCCTTCTATTGATCAGCTTCTCATCGATTTGTACAAATGAACCTGTAGTTCTCTCCTTTGGAAGTGATTCATAGCCTGTTGAAACTATTTCGTAAGCATCCATAGAAAGACCTGATTCTTCTAAAACAAAATTCTGATTAATATCAGATGACAATTCTATCTTTTGGTTAAGAACATCATATCCTAAAAAGCTAATATTTAAGCTATGGATACCTTTTGGTAAGTCTAATGAGTACTCACCATTTTCATTTGTTACGGCCACATAAATACCATCATCTGTCTTCAGTATTGCTCCAGGAAGTTCAAGTCCTGTTTCCTTAGATATGATTTTACCTGATAATTTATAAAGGCTCTGTTGTTGATCTTGGCAATAAGCAAACCTAAAGATGCTAGTTGTCAATAGAAAAAGTAGTATAAAATGTTTCATAGTTTATTTTTGTTTGAGGTCAATTTTAATTATCCATTGATTCTTTTATCACATTGCTTAATCCTTCCTTTTCTGTAGGAATCCCCGTGGATTTAAGCAGTTTACCATTCTCATCAATTAACAAGAGTGAAGGATAGCTCTGAATTTTATATTTTGATAGCAAAGGGTTATCTTTAGTTGGTATCCTTAAGTTTTGAGCATTTTCATCTGTGTATTTACCTGTATGTAGGCTCTTAAGCCACATCTCTCTATTTTGGTCTGCAGAGATTGATATAAATTCTACATTTCCTCCCTTCTTGAATTGCTCCTGTAAAGGCTTGAGTGTTGATTGAAAAAGCCCTACACATGCTCGGCACCCTGTAATCCAAAAGTCTAAAACCAATACTTTCCCTTTGAAACTTGAAATATGAATTCTCTCCCCCTTTTCATTCTCAAGCTCCACATCTAAAAACTCTTCCCCTGCATGTTGTGCCAAGTACAGCTCTTGCAATGTTTTCAATGCCCAAGGATCATCAACTGCAGACATCACCCTATTCAATAAAAATTCCGAATCAGGGAGTCTCTTTAGATTATCAGCAATATATTTTGTCATAAGCCGATCTCTCAAAAGTGGCGTATAGCTTTGCATGTGATCAATAGCCCTACCTCCATTCACTCTTGCATTAACAATTGCTAATTTCACTAAGAAATCCATATATCGAGGAGAGGCCATAATTGAAGATTCAATCAATGAGTTGGAATCACAGCAATTCCGATTTTAAATAATTGAAGTAGTTTGATCAATTTGCTTTAGAAAATAGACATAGGATTCCCATGACCCTGTTTCCAGGGAATTCTTTTTTTTAATTAAACCAGTTTTTGTGTTTTTG
>NZ_JAKZGP010000111.1 GCF_022549775.1 Belliella filtrata
ATGCATGTAACTCAGGTTCAGTTATATAGGATTTTTTACGTTCCTTTTGAATAGCCCGAAGATTAATTCTTAAGCATAGTTGTAACAACCTAACAATCAACTTGAAAATTTATGCTCGGAATTGCTGAATATATTCTCAAATCAGGGTTTTTTAATGCACTCTATTCACCAAAGAGATATCATAATACCCTACTCTCAGAATACAAATCGTATGCTGCCACGAGTAATTGATGATCTGGGTCTTGACCATATCGAGCATACTTATATATTTCGCTTTTTTGCTCTGTATAATATGGGCTGTATTTACTGTCAATCTCATCCCAGATGATCAAAAGGTAAGCAAAAGGAATTTTGCTTTCTCTTCCTTTTTCCAGCCATTCTTCGAATACGTCTTCATGCAGTGATTTTGGGTAGTCTGGTCCGTCAAACATCGTTGTGATTTTTAGCTTTCGAAGATAAGGCTATAATAGGGCTATTGCTATTTTGAAGAGATAAAAAAATAACTTTTGAATTGTGATAGTATGGATTCAGTTAAAAAGCAAAAGCGCCGATTCACATCGACGCCCAAAAATAATGCAAGGAGTTGAAAAAATGTTCGTTTGCTGTACGGGTTCAAAATTAGTTACTTTTCACTCATCTGTGTAGAATAGGACATTAAGGATGTTTTAAATTAAACGTTAAAAAAAAGTCTGGGATTAATGTTATGATAATGTAAGGTCTCCATCGAGTTGTAGAATATGAGTCATCAAGTGTTTCGGTTTGTTTTGATGTTTTTCCTTACCTTTGCCTCAAAGAAAGTAATAAGTGAAAGCGAGAACTCTAAAAAAGGATAAGGTCAATATCATTACCATGGGATGTTCCAAAAATTTGGTAGACTCTGAAGTACTATTGACCCAGCTCAAAGGAAATGGCATAGACGCTACTCATGAGTCCAATAGCAAAGACAATAATATAGTCATCATCAATACCTGCGGGTTTATAGATAATGCAAAGCAAGAATCTATAGATACCATTTTGCAGTACGTAGATGCCAAAGAACAAGGTGTAGTTGATAAAGTATATGTGACGGGATGCTTATCTCAAAGGTATAAGGATGATTTAGAAAAGGAGATCCCCCAAGTGGATGCATTTTTTGGGACAAGAGATTTGCCAGCAATCTTGAAGAAATTCAAGGCAGATTATAAGCATGAACTTGTAGGTGAGCGGCTACTGACGCATGCATCTCACTACGCATACATGAAGATATCAGAAGGTTGCGATAGACCGTGCTCTTTTTGCGCAATCCCGCTGATGCGTGGAGGACACATTTCCAGATCTATAGAAGACCTCGTCAAAGAAGCGGAACACAAAGCAGCCAATGGCACTAAAGAATTGCTATTAATTGCTCAAGATTCTACATATTATGGATTGGATTTGTATAAAAAGCGAAGATTGGCAGATTTGATGGGTGCCCTTTCAGATGTAAAAGGGATTGATTGGATTAGGCTACATTATGCATACCCTACAGGTTTTCCAATGGATGTCATTGAAGTGATGAAAGAGCGTTCGAATATTTGTAATTATTTGGATATTCCTTTACAGCATGGATCTACTTCAGTATTGAAGACGATGAGAAGAGGGACCACTCGTGAAAAGCAAGAGGAACTAATTCATTCAATTAGAGATATCATGCCCGATATTGCAATCAGGACTACTTTGATTGCTGGTCACCCTGGAGAAGGTGAGGCAGAGTTTCAAGAGATGGTAGACTTCGTAGAAAGAATGAAATTTGAAAGATTGGGAGTGTTTACTTATTCCCATGAAGAGAATACTCATGCAGGCACTATGGAAGACATCGTCCCGCAGGAAGAAAAAGAAGCTAGAGCAAATCACCTGATGTCCATTCAAGAGCAGATTTCTTTTGATCTGAATCAGGAGAAAATTGGAAAAACGTTCAAGGTACTTGTCGATAAAAAAGAAGGAGGACATTTTGTTGGAAGGACTGAATTTGATTCTGTTGAAGTTGATAATGAAGTTTTGATCGATGCCTCGAAGCATTATTGTCGGGTTGGTGATTTTGTTGAAGTCAAGATCAATGAAGCCACAGAGTTTGATCTCTATGGTGATGTTGTTTCTTGAAAGTAACTGATAAGTTTTCCTAAATGATTTATTCTTTAAGAAATTGTTAATTTGAGTCAAAATCCATTACAATAGCATCATGTTGTAGTGGATTTTTTATTTTTGAGATATACATAACTTGCAGAAAAAAGTAATGAAAAAGCTTATATTATTAATACTGATAACAGCTCCAATGAACACTTTTGGACAACAAGCATATGATCTTCAAGGCCACAGAGGAGCTAGAGGGCTCATGCCAGAGAATACTATTCCAGCTATGATCAAGGCCCTTGATCTAGGTGTCAATACACTAGAGTTGGATTTGGCTATTACCAAGGATGGAGAAGTGATCGTTACTCATGAGCCTTACATGAATCCAGTGATTTGTTTGACTCCCAGTGGTGAAGAAATCACAGCTGGGGATAAAAGCCATAACATTTATAAGCTGTCATATGCAGAAGTAAGTAGATACGATGTTGGGACGAAGGTTCATAAAGATTTTCCAAATCAGGTGAAATTTCATACAACAAAGCCTAGGCTAGCTGATCTTTTTGAGGTAGTTGAAAAATATGTGAATGATCATGATCTTCCAAAGCCAAAGTATAATATAGAGATCAAAAGCTCTCCTGAAGGTGACGACACTTATCATCCTGGTGTCAAAGAGTTTTCTGATTTGGTCTTTCAAGTGATTGACAAATATATTTCTTGGGATAGGATCAATGTTCAATCTTTTGATTTTAGGATTTTGAGGTATTACCATGAAACCTACCCAGATGTTGTTTTGGCTGTGCTTGTACCAGGCCCAACCAAATTTGAAGCGCAGCTTGTTGAGCTTGGTTTTCAGCCTCAAATCTATTCCCCACATTACAATGGCTTGACAAAGGAGATAGTGAACACCTTGCATGGTAAAGGGTTGAAGGTCATTCCATGGACTGTGAATTCCACCTCAGATATGCAATCATTGCTAGATATGGGTGTTGACGGTATCATTACCGATTATCCAAATTTGGCTCCACAAAGGTGAAGCTTGGTTACGAATTAGAATTTAATAATGTAGCTATTAGCAGATTATTAGTGTTTTAAACAAATAGTCACTTGGTCTACATAGCTGTGAATTGCATAGTTAGGTAGGCCAAGTGGTTCTTTGGATATTTTTTTAGTGTTTTTTTGATACATCGTCGCTTATGATAGAAATCCAAAGTGATTTGCTCGCATCAGTCATTATTCCTGAAAAGCATGTTTGTTTTGATCGGAGGGAGCAAAATTCGTAGTTTCCGAATATATGCTTATTTTTGGCCTCTCTTAATCTAAATTTGAGTATGAAAATAATTGAGGTAAGCAGTCCAAGTCAAAAAGTAGAGTTTCTAGAAATGGCTGCAAGGCTGTACCGCAATGAGAAAAATTGGATTAGGCCTCTTGATAAGGATATTGAAGGGGTTTTTGATCCAGCATCAAACAAGCTCTTCAAGCAAGGAGGGAAGGCAAAACGATGGCTGCTTTTGGATGAAAAAGGCCAAACTATTGGTAGAATTGCTGCATTTATACATCCCAAGTGGAAAGAAAAGCAGCCTACTGGGGGGCTTGGTTTTTTTGAATGTATAGATGATCAAAAAGCAGCATTTCTTCTTTTTGATACAGGGAAAGCATGGCTTGATTCTCAAGGAATGGAAGCTATGGATGGTCCGGTGAATTTTGGGGAGAGGGATAAGTGGTGGGGTTTGTTAGTTAAGGGTTTTTCGCCACCCAACTACAATATGCCTTGGAATTTTGATTACTATAAAAGTTTCTTTGAGTCCTATGGGTTTCAAATTTATTTCAAACAGTATACCTATATGCGACCAGTCCAAGGTGTGGGGTTTGATAAAAAAATGGTCGAAAGAGCCAATAAGGTAATAGGGGATCCTGATTTTGATTTTCGCCACATGCAAGGTAAAGAGCTGTCTGAAAAAGCTCCTGAATACTTCATGAACGTATATAATAAAGCTTGGGCTCGACATATGGGAAAAAGTTTGACCATAAGAGAAACCCAATTAATGTTTTCCAAGATGAAACCAATCATGGATGGTCGGCTGATTTATTTTGGTTTTTTCAAAGGAGAGCCTATTTCTTTTTTTATCAATATTCCTGAAATCAATCAATTGTTTAAATATGTGAATGGAAAACTGGATCTTTTGGGGAAATTGAAATTTTTATACCATAAGATTTTCAATCCACCTAACAAAATGCTTGGATTGGTGTTTGGGGTAGTACCAGCTTTTCAAGGAAAGGGAGTAGAAAGTGCCATGATTATGGCTTACAATGAAAAGTTTGCTAGACACGATTCGTTTCCTTACAAAACTATAGAGATGAACTGGATTGGTGACTTTAATCCAAAAATGATGAGGGTCTGTGAACAATTGAATGCAGAAATTTATAAAACTCACCATACTTATAGGTATTTGTTCGATAGAGACAAGCCATTTGAAAGACACCCTATTTTTGAATAAAAGTATAAATTAAGAAAAAGAAGGGAGCATAGAAGCTCTGTAAATAGAAAATAAGTTTAAAATGAAAAAATATGATGTTACAGGCATAGGAAATGCCTTGGTGGATATTGAGTTTAAAGTAAAAGATCAGTTTTTTATTGACCATGGCGTAGAGAAGGGGCTGATGACTTTAGTGGATGAGGAGCGTCAAAATGTACTTATGGAGGTGATCAATACCAATGAAGCGAAAAAGCAATGTGGCGGTTCTGCTGCAAACACAGTAATTGCTGTAAGTCAATTTGGAGGTAAGTCCTACTATTCTTGCAAAGTAGCCAATGATGAATTGGGAAAATTCTTTGTCGATGATATGAAAGAGTCTGGTGTGGATCATAATTTAAATCCAGAAAAGCTTGAAGAAGGTATCACTGGTAAATGCCTGGTAATGGTGACAGATGATGCAGAGAGGACGATGAATACATTCTTGGGTATCACACAATCCTATTCGGTAAGTGATGTCAATGAGTCAGCGATCAAAGACTCAAAATACCTTTACATAGAAGGGTATTTGGTAACATCTGAAAATGGGAAGGCTGCGATGAAGCATGCGAAAAAACTCGCAGAAGACAATAATGTCAAAGTTGCGATGACATTTTCAGACCCTGCCATGGTCAAGTATTTTAAACCTGCCTTTGATGAGGTAATTGGTCATAGTGTAGATATGCTATTTGCCAATGAAGAGGAGGCATTACTTTACACAGGTAAGGATGATTTGTTAGAAGCTAGAGAAGAATTGAAAAAGGTAGCCAAGCGTTTTGTAATTACCCAAGGTAAAAATGGCGCTATGATCTTCGATGGAGATACTTTTATCGATATTGAACCTTATAAGACTACAGCAGTGGATAGCAATGGTGCGGGCGATATGTTTGCTGGAGCTTTTATGTATGGAATTACAAACGGCCAAAGCTTTGCAGCGAGTGGTAAATTGGCTTCTATGGCAAGTTCTAAAATCGTAAGTCAGTTTGGACCAAGGCTAAAGTGGCATGAGGCCAAAGAGATTTTGGCAAAATTAAATCCCTAAATTCATTTTTTAAAGAAGCTAATCTTTATGAAAGCCCTCAATAGAGTTGTAAACGCTTGTTGAGGGCTTTTTATAGTAATAAGTTTAATCTTCAGTTAGTAAAATAGAATACATCAATTCGGGAAACTGAGCAAGTTTCCTACTAATAAGCTGTTCACAGTTGTTGGATCAAATATTGATTAGCTGTTAATACTTTAAAATATCCTGGGGAAACTTGTAGCTGTTGTCTTTAAAGATACTTCCAAATTGATGGTTTGGTATCGACAGGGTTGATTAAAATAAGAATAATTGAAGAAGAGATTTTTAGCCATATTAATGCTTTTTGAATAGTTGCTTTCGTTAAAACGCTAGGTTTTTAGCATCTATTAATTCAACCCACCGTTTCATTTTCTTTTGAATAACTTTCCAATGAGCTTTGTCCTCTTCTGTAATTAGGGATATAGCATGTCCTTCAGCCTCAGCTCTGCCTGTTCTTCCAATTCTATGTATATAGTCTTTTGGGGAGCGAGGCAGTTCATAATTGACTACATATGGAAGTAGTTTAATGTCAATTCCTCTTCCTGCTAGGTCTGTAGCAACCAAGACTTTTATTTTCCCACCTTTGAATTGCTTGAGGGCTTCTGTTCTTCCTCCTTGGCTTTTATCACCATGAAATGCAGCAGCTTGAATGCCATGCTTGTTTAATTTTGTGGCTAGATTGTCTGCACTACGCTTTGAAGCAGTAAATACAAGTACTTGCTCCCAGTTATTCTCTAATATCAAATGTCTTAAAAGAGGCCCCTTTTTATCATGGTCTATCAAGTATGCTGTTTGATGAATAAGCTCTGGAGTAAGCTCAATAGTATCAATTTCAATTTTTTTAGGGTTGTTTAAGAGTTTATCGACTAAAACTTCCACATTTGGCTCCATGGTGGCGGAAAACAGGATGTTTTGTCTTTTGGCGGGGAGTCTAGATAGAATTTCATCGACTTCTGCCTTGAAGCCTAAGTTCAATACTTTATCTGCTTCATCAAGAACAAGTGTTTTGAGTTCATGAAGACTTATTGCATTTTTAGCAAGGAGATCCAGTAACCTACCAGGAGTAGCTACTAATATGTCCGTCCCGTTGAGCTTGATCATTTGTGGGTTTATGGATACTCCGCCAAATACAGCTGCACTTTTGATTTTTCGCGGTAGGGAATTCCCAAAAGATCTGATCACTTCTTCTACTTGCATTGCTAGCTCACGAGTAGGTACTATAATGAGATGTGCTATGTTTCTATTATTGCTAATGGGGGTTTTTAGGATAGACTCAAGTATAGGTAGTACATAAGTGGCTGTTTTACCAGAACCTGTTTGAGCAATACCTAATACATCTTGTTTCTTTAAAATTACTGGTATAGCCTTTATTTGGATTGGGTAAGGCTTTTCATAATTTGCGTTAGTTATTGATGTAAGGATATCATTTGAGAGTCCTAATTGAGAGAAATCCATATTTTTTATTTAATTTGAATGCACAAAGATAAGCGTTTTTAAGTGCATCAAAATGTGTTTTTACCTTTGAGACTTATGGTTAGAAATTAGTATAAAATATTTCATCCTGGTTTTCAGAGTACTTATAATATTTCTTCAGTTTTTTTCAAACAATTCATTGTAATGGAGAAAATAAGTTGCACCTTTGCAATCCCAAACGGGGGAAAAAGCTTGAAAGAAAAGGATG
>NZ_JAKZGP010000112.1 GCF_022549775.1 Belliella filtrata
ATACCGACAGAAGGAGCTTCTATGGTTCTTGTGCCTATTGGTGAAGGAGCTTCCATACTTGGTAAATCCATGAAGGCGGGAGTTCATTTAAGCAATGGAAATGTTCAAGGTGCAGTCCAAGAAGGTGTTAACCTCGCTGTAGGTGCAATTACTAATTCGGCTACAGGTGCCGCAATTCAGCAATCTAAAAAAGTAGGATTGATAAATAACCCTATTCAGGAATATACTCAAAAATCTGCATTAGGTGTTGTTGAAAGCGGGGTTAATAAAACTAGCGGGTTAATCAATGAAAATGTCCAAAGAAGAGATGAAGAAGAAAAAAGAAGATAATGAATTTTTATTAGCAGGCAGGATGAATTTTATTGGCCTTCTTATAGTATTACTAATGATATTATTATACTATCTTTTTGGTTAATATTCTTCAGGAACAATTTAAACTCTTTAGTGAGTAAATAGAAAAAGCCCCGATCAAGGGGCTTTTTCTATTTAGCGAAAGCTTTTTTGGTTTTGAAGTTCTGGATATAGGTATCAATGAAGTTGAAGAGGATGCTTTTGGTATCGGCATCCATTTTTTATATGTCGTTGATACGTTCCACCGTCTCTTTGTCGTAAGAGGCGTTTTCGCCTTCCCCTATTAAAAAATCCACCGTTACACCAAAAGCCTGGGCCATCTTGGCCACCATCTCGAAAGAGGGTAAGTTTTCGTTGCGCTCATACTTTCCTATAATCTCCCTGGATGAACCGATTTGCTGAGCGAGATCACCCTGTGACCAGTTTTTTTCCTTTCTAAGGGTGCTGATTTTGGTTCAGATGTTCAATGTATTACTCATATCAGGTGCGAATGTTCAGCACGAACTAGTAAAAACTATTCAAATCACAATACAAAAGCCAAGATATGTGTATATTTATACGCCAAAGGCGCACAGGCTTTCTCCAACGAGAATCCAACTCCCGTTGAAGTGTTCTTTGACAACTTCAAGGTAACCCATACCAACACCCCGATAGTCCAGAAGGATGACTACTATCCATTTGGGATGACGTTTAATTCATACTCGGCACCTAGTGGGGTGGGGCAGAAGTACCTATACAATGGGAAGGAACTGATCTCCGATCTAAATCTTAATTTCTATGACTACGGGGCAAGAATGTATGATCCGACGATCGGAAGGTGGAGTGTTGTTGACCCGTTGGCAGACCATCCCAAGAAAATCCGAATGTCCCCATACAGTGCCTTCTGCAACAACCCTATACGATATAACGATCCCGATGGAAGGTGTCCCGAATGTGAGGAAAATGTAATAGATCCAATAGACGGCCAGAGCTATACATCCACAGGTGGTGCTGAATATACTTTTGGGAACGGGGAATGGACAAGGCAGGGAGGGATCTAAATGAAGTAACTGTAACGGCCCAAAGACCATCGATATTGGAAAAAGGGTATTACAGAGGACAGGCTGCGGCTCAAGATGCCTGGAACAGCCCGATGGCAAGAGCTTATTTTCTTGATAAAATTTCTTTATCATTTTCATCTTCAGTAACTGCATTTGCAGGAACTAAGACTGATTTTTCTATTAATTGGATTACAAGAGGGCACGATTCACAATTTGCACCCTATGGTGTATTAACAGTTGGTGGTCAGGGTGGCCCTCAAGTATCAGGTGACGCTTTAATTAATTTTAGTGCGGGTTATTATGCAACTTCAGATATGCGAAGTTTACAAAGAGGTCAAGCTAGAGATGGTTTACTTGGATGGAGTACTTACGGTAGTGCCGATGCAGGTCTTGGTTTAGGTGGTTCTATCACTGGTTCGGTTGGATTTCAGGATTCACCTTTGGTTAGTAGGCCTACTTGGATTACTGGTGGTATAGGTATTGGTGCGTCTATTGGTGGTGGTGCGACTTGCGGAGTGAGTTATAGCTGGCCAATTGTTCCAAGTCAATTCAAAAGATAATTAGTAAATGAAAAGAAGGTCAATAGTGTTCTTAGTTACTTTTGTAGCAATAGTAGTTTTTGCGACTATTTGTTTTTCTATTAGTAGAACTAATTTAGAAAAAGAAATGGCAATCAATTTTACTGTAGAAAAAGTTGAAATAACGCCTGCATTGAGAGCAGTACTGTATGATAAGAATTGAGATAAATTGAGATTGCAAAGATTTGTTTTTTTGAAAGACACGGGATTCAACCAAATGATATCGTAATAAAAGAGGCAGATTCAGCGTTGTTCTTCATCGTCATCCGGCAAAAAGCCACGCCAGCACTCACGGCACTGTTTTATAAAGTGTTTGTTTTTAAAGGCATAAAACAGAGCCGTTCGCCCTTCGGGTCCTCCGCGGCGGATGCTGTCATGTCTTTTGCGCTCTTTTCTTTTCCTCACGGCTGTTCCCGTGTCTGCTTAGGCCGCCTCACTCCACTTCGTTGCGTTCAGCCACCACGCATTCACCCACAGTTAGAGTTATTGCGGGCCTGCGGGCCACCGACAGACTGCAGCGCCAATGATGAACAGTTCAAAAAGAAAGCGGTATCATGGGCGCTGCTCACTGCCAGTCGCCTTCCTTAGTCAGGCTTTTTCTGGCAGGCTGTCTTCAGCACCCGCAGGCGGCCCGCAACCCAACGCTCAAAAAGGCCGGCCGCCTAGAGATCACCCCCAACCCCCGATCAGGGGTGCTTTTGGGAACTGCTACGAAAGACGGCCCTGTCCAAGGATGAAGATCCGTGCAAACAAAAAAACAACAAAAAAGAAGAGCAAAGTTAGGCTTACATTGGCTCGGGCTGTCAAAGTCAAGCCCTTCGGGTTTTGATAAAAAAATCTCCATCCGCCTACGGACGGATAGTATTTTTTTACCAAAAACCTTGACAGCTCGGCCATGCAGCCCGATTGAATGCTTTCTTTTTATCCGTTTTTTCATTTAAGAAGATGTTTTTAAAAAAAGCCACCCATCTGCCTTTTTTTTTCAACTGAAAATAGCTTCAGATGAAAGAAAAAAACTATATTTATGGGAGTATGCCTGAAGTGCAGGAAGTTCTTTAAAAGTGGGTGGAGGGAGTTAGATAGAGTAGAAAAAGGTTGCATGGGAGCATAGTATTATTTTCTAAAGTGGGGATGTCATTAGAGAAGAAATAAATCATACTGAGTCAGACAACTATTTTATGTAAAAAGCTAAAAAAAGATTAAGTTATGCGACAGACAACTTAAGAGGATGGCAACTGTTTTGCAATATTTTCTTTAAAAAGCAAGTATTGTAAATTAATAAAAATTTTGATTGCCAAAGTTTAAAATTATGTTTCACATCATTTCCTTATAAAATTTATATGAAAAGCATTTTATATATACTTCAATTGTTTGTTTGTTTAAATGTTTTCCCTGTAGATTTTGGAGGGAAGTTTAGAAGTTCAATTACTCATAATGCTATTAATGGCGCTATGTCAAACGATAGTACTTATCATTTTGAAATTAAGAACATAATAGCTCAAAATAGTTATAATCCCAGCATTGAAAGAATTATACCCCCTTCACCTAATGCAGCATCTTTGGCAAAATATGGAAGTATTCCCGTAGGTTTATCAACAGGGATTCCATCTATTTCAATTCCAGTGTATGATTACAGTTATCAGGATAAATTGAATTTGTCAGTTTCTCTATCCTACCATGCTGGAGGAATAAAAGTGGATGAAATGGCATCAAACGTTGGGATTGGTTGGAGTTTGTTCGCGGGTGGAGCAATTACTCGTGTTATGAAAGGCATCCCTGATGAAACAAATACTTATGGTTTTTGGAATTCTTCCAACCTTCCTACAAATGATTATGATGGAAATACTGGAAATACTCCTCATTTACGGAGGTACAATAGGATAAATGCTGGTGAGGAGGACAGTGAAATAGATGTGTTTAATTTTAATTTTAATGGTGTCTCAGGAAGATTTGTTTTTGGTAAAAACAATGATTTTTTAATGCTGACACAGCAGAATTTGAAAGTTGAACGGAGCATACAGCAAGTATCAGGTAATGCTCGTATTACAAGTTTTACAATTACTGATGATAAAGGTATAAGATACATTTTTCGGGATGTAGAGAGAAATACATCAAATTGGATAGCTTATGGCCCTGGAAAAAATGCCGACTCAGCATGGTATTTAACAGAGATACAATCGCCTTCTGGTCTAGATAAAATAACTTTCACTTATGAATCGTCATCCTATATGTATAATATTACTTCATCACTTAGTTTTGGAGTTGCTGTAGTAGGGGCAAATTTACCTGCTGCACCTGGCAATGCTTCTAATTTACAGCAAAGTGTTGCTGGTAAAAGACTAAAAAGAATTGATTTCCCAACTGGTGAATTTATTAATTTCACCTACAATGCTACTCAAAGAACAGACCTGCCAGGAGATTATGGGCTACAGAAAGTTCAAATTGTATCTCAATTTGGACAGAAAGGGATAAAGTTAATCCAAAATTATTCTTTAAACAGGTTGACTCTAAGTGCTGTAGAGTTAACCGAGGGATCAAGTGAATCGGTACTTGGAGCCTATTCATTTGATTATTTCACTTCGTATCTTTTACCAGAAAGACTCTCTGCTAAACAGGATCATTGGGGTTTTCATAATAACAATAATACTAGTAGTTTAATACCTGCCGAAACTTTTGTCAATCCAATTGGTGGCTACTATTCACTTCCAGGCGGTAATAGAAGTACTGACCCGCAAAGAGTAAAGTCAGGGGCTCTGACTAAAATCACATATCCTACTGGAGGGTATACCTTGTTTGAATTGGAATCAAATATGGCTACTGATAATAGAATTGGTACCAATGTAAATGTAGGAGGACTAAGGGCAAAAAAAATCTCAGATTATGATAAAAATGGGAGTCTATTACAGTCAAAGGAGTATGAATATGTTTTGGAGGCTAGTACTAATTCGTCTGGTACTCTTGGGATTTTACCGGTTTATTCATATGGTGTGTTTTACGATTTTGAAACCCCTTTATACCCACCACCTGCACCATCTTATACATTTGGGCAACATAATCAAGTAATGCGTTCTGCTTCTCCGATTACTGAATTATCATATTTCAACGGAAGTGCTGTTTTATATAGAAGAGTAGTTGAAAAGCGAATTGTCGGTGCTAACCATGAGGGGTACACTGTTAGCTACTTTAGCAATTTTACAGATACTCCTGTAGTAAATTTCAATACTTTCCCTTTTGTACCTCCAAACTTTAGAAGTTGGAATTTTGGATTATTGCAAAAGGAAGAAGTATTTGATAAAAATGGATCCTTGCTCAGAAAAACTACAAATAATTACAATCAATTTGCAGATAATTATGCTAATAATCCAGTTAGACACAATAATTTCATATCCCTTTCAATTGCACCAGTAAAATATCTATATACTGGATCAAACGTAGGGAATCCTCATGATTTTTGGACAAGTCAAGGTGGAGTAATGTTTTTTATTTCAAAAGATTATCTACCAGTTTCTGGAAGAAGTCAACTTTCTAAAACTACTATTGAAGAATTCTCAGGCACTAATTCTTTTGTGAAAACTATTGACTATACATATGATAACAGCTATTACATGAAACTCACAGAGGCTGTAAATGACAGTAACGGAGGTTTGATAAAGACAGAGTTAACCTACCCTCATCAAAAAGTAGTTTTGAATCAAGACCCAAGTGGGATTTATGCTGAGATGGTTCAGAGAAATATAACCTCTCCAATTGTAAAGGCAGATATTTATAAGGGTTCTACTTTTTTAAATTCAACAAGGATAGAATATTATAAGCCTTTTACAGGTGTTTATGTGCCTCAAAATGTTTATGAAAAAAATTCGACCAATCCAGAATATGGGACATCGGTTTATTCAGAGTATGATAATAGTGGAAGGCTAAAGAAATACAAGACTTCCCCAAACTCAAGCTTCAATCTTTTAATATGGGATACCTTTGGTAAATATTTGATGGCAAAATTAGAAAATTTATCTGATTCTGATAAAGCTTATTACTCTTCCTTTGAAACCAATGAAAAAGGAGGTTGGACGTATACTGGTTCAACTTTAACTACTTATAATAAGACGGGAAGAAGAGCTTATTCTTTATCAAATGGTGCGGTTTCAGCTACGGCAATTCCTGCCAGTAGCGCAAATCCTTACAAAGTAGCATTTTGGGCACGTTCTACAGGAGCATCAGCAACGGTAAATATATCTGGTCAAACAGAATCTTTGACTTCTAATTGGATGTATATTGAAAAAACCATAACAAGCACTACCATAAATATTTCAGGTTCAAATGTGATAATAGATGAGTTAAGAATGCATCCTTTAAAATCTATGATGACGACTTATACATTTGAACCCATCTCAGGCATAACATCTTCCACAGATTATAGAGGACAGATTTTTTCATATGAATATGATCCATACTATCGTTTAAAGTCAATCAAAAATGTAGATGGGCAAATCATTGAACTTTACGATTATAATTACTCTTCTGGTAACTAACTTTAGCTTGCACCTTATATTATTTATAAAAGTTCTAACATTAGCATTGTTAGAACTTTTTTATATGCTTTGATATATCAATATGGAGTTAGGCTTAGAACTAAAATTACGATTGTTAGTCGGTGAAATAATTTTTCAAAAAAGTGCAATTTGAATTTTAAAATTATGAAAATCAGTATTTAAATAAGAAAAAACGTTTGTTTAAATTCAATATTATTTTAGAACCAATTTCGATAAAACTGATTAAGTTATCCAATAGTAACTTGTCGGAATAGAGTAGATTAATCCTGATATCAGATATTAACTAGTATTTGAATCTCAAATACCACTTCTATAGTAATTTACTTGTATCATCAGCTTCGGCTAAGATACTAATGAAATCGAGTATAAACCTAGCTTGTTCTTTATCAACAGCCAATCCATTCTTCCTACAAACTTTTTCGACTTCTTCTGTTTTGAGCTCCCAACGATTTTTAACCATCTCTTTTTTTCTTTGTGAATGGGAGATAAATTTGGTCTATTTGAATGGGGAAAAATCACACTGTATTTTGGAAGTGGGTTATTATTCTTGGTTTTGTGGTGTCAAATTTATGGGTGCAAACAGAAAGGACTATACCCTTGTCTATTCTGCCTGCTCTGTAGCGGGAGGCGGAATTATGTCGAACTTTTTTGATGATTTAGAAGCTGTTGTTGATGCGAAGTTTCTATTGGTCTAATTACAGTTTTTTTTAATGCTATCGAAAATGAAAGCACATTGGGAAGGGG
>NZ_JAKZGP010000113.1 GCF_022549775.1 Belliella filtrata
ATTTAGTCTACAAAACTCGGGAAGTTGAAAGACCAGGTAGAAAGCTACCCAGGCTCAAAAAGCCAAAAAAACCTCATTATATGAATTATAAACCAATTTAATCCTTAACTAAACGACATTGAATTAGGTATTGTAAATTCACCCACCAATCTTTTTCTACCGCAATAGGGTTTAAATTCTTTATTCTGAAAATTTCATTGAAGATCTCAGCTCTATCCTCAATTGTCAATTTCAAAAACTCACTTGGCATATTCTTGATCTTTAATGGACTGGTCAATAATTTTCTCAATCCATGCTGGAGCTAAGCCCTTGTCATGAATTAGATTGATTTTCTTCTCTCTTTTCAAGATATCGACTATCTTTTTTATTTCAGCTTCTTCAATATTGTCTTTTCCAATTGATTTTAATCCTTGAATAACAAGAGCAATAGTATCACTTTTATTAGATAAATTTTTCGGACTTGTTCTTTTGAATAGGATTGTTTGATTACCGATTTTAACAACCCTGGGCGCTCCATCCGTTAAATAAACAACATTTACAGGAACCTGAGTCATTAAGCCTAATGCATATTGCGCATAGCTTCCCGTAGGCATTATTCTTGCCCTATCTCGTTTGGCAATAGCTTGAGCTACTTCATCAATACTTGGATAAATTTTCCCCAGAAGTTTGGACTCCTTGGGCATGGTATATATCCCTTGAGCAATTCTGTCAATTTCTCCTTTTTTAACCATTCGGTGTAAAGCTACCCTAATTGCCTCTCTATTTCCTAAGGATTTGAAGTCCTCAGGAAAAAACAAAGTGCCTTTTGGCTTTGACGAGATTTGTTGAATTATTTTAATTTCAGTAGATTCCATATCTCATAGTATGTAACAAATTTATATATTATTTGTTACAAAAACCAAACTAAGAGGTCACTTTAAATCAAATCATCCGAGTTCATAATTAATGATATTCGGTTCGGAGAAAATTAGAACGAGGGTAAATTTTATCTTTTCTTACTCTCGTTCTAATGTTAGGAGTAAACATGACACTTGATGAGTGCTTCAAAATTCATCAAGCTAAACTATATTTAAATACATATAATTTACAATATTTAACTCTCAGTGTATTCAAAAGCATATAAAGAAAAATGTTGCAGATTGCAGGATCATAGAATAACTTCACCTCAATGAAGGCGGCTTCTCTTCAAGAATCATCAACCCTTCAATTTCCAAATCACGAAGCTTCATTCCAGCTTGGAAAAATTCATCTGCCTGAATATGCTTCTTGAATTCGTAAATCAGTTTAAGTAACATCTTTGCCTTATGAATTCTATCACCTGGAAAAGGGGTTAAATTAGCCTCTAAGATCTTTTTGAGCTTGATTTCAATCTGCACCTCTCTCCTATCCAGTTCTGCTAAAATTTCAAAAACACCCATTGTTTATATTATTAACATTAATAATCCAATAATATCATCAAATTACAATACTTAGACAAGAGGTTATAATCGCGAGCATTCAAATAAGGATTAAAACTTTCCTACAACTTACAAACATTATTACGGTCTAACCGCTTCTTGCCTTCCAATAACTCTTCATGGAACGAACTGAATTCATTAAGATAAATATCATCACACGATGTTGTCGGATCGTACCAATCAGCTTTTGCTTTAGCCCAAGAAATCCACTCATCTCTGTCTTTTATACCTTGAATAGTTGAGTTTGGATTTACCTCAACACAGTTAATATACTTCCTGATAGCTTGTGTCCTCTCCCACCGAATACTTTGCCCAAGCAACCCTTTAAAGTCACTGAATTCAGCTTCTTTTTTGGCATTTTCCTCTTTAATAATAACTTGCTTCCTTTCATATTCTCGCCAATATTCTTCCCTTATCAATCTTTGTTCATGCTCCTTTTTTCCAATGTATTCCAGACTTCCATTAACTCTTCCAAGTTTTTCTTCAAGCTTGGAGTATGGTGTATCACCCCATTGTTTTTCAACACAAGTGCATCTTCTCATATACTGAAAATATAGTTCCCCACTAAGCTCTTGATCCCGAAAACCACAGGAGTTTTCATCTTGTTCTAAAAACCGACTTTTCTCCCACAATCTGATCTGAATTTTCTCCTCAGAGATAAGTAAGAATGTAATCCCTTCGCAATTCATGATCTTTAATCCTCGTTTCTCAACTGCCTTAACAAAGGAATCAAGTATCAATTTAGCTCTTACAAGACTCTTCTTCCCAACTGCAAAATCAAAGGTATCACCACGATTGATAATCTTATCCCTATTGATCTTAAACCTACTTGGATCATCCTCTTTGAGGTTCATCTCAACCACCATGGTATGAGGCTTTACGAGCTTATTAGGAACCCTAAGATTCAGTGATTGGTCCATCTACACAGCTAAAATAGCTGTCTCTAATGCTAATTTTCGATTATGCCTATTCATAATAGTAGATAAAATGATGTAAAATATCTAAATACAATATATTATTTCAATTATTCAGATTTTAATTTATTTTAATTCTTCAAAATAGAAACAAATACGCTACATTCACACTATAATAGAACATAAATCAAACTATAATTTTACAATTTAGAACTATGGAGAGGACCTATTACGATCAAAAAGTTAAAGATGAAGCGATGAGAAGATTTTTTGAAGGAGAGCCATCGACAAAGATTGCTAAAGAAATGAATATTCAAAGCCCAGATCTCATTAGGAAGTGGGTTCAACTAAAAAGAAAGGAATTAAACCTCCCTCCAAATTATAGGGCGTCAACCTATGCAGAAAAAGGTGATGAAGTAATTAGGTTAAGAGGAGTTATTGCAAGGTTAGAGATTGAAAGAGACATTGTTCTTAAAACACTAACATTGGTTACTACAGGAAACATTGAAGATTGGGAAACTTTAAAAGAATACTTTATTGATCTAAAAAACAATTAATTATCTTTTGAAATATAAAGGGGCGAGACCTTCTTTGTTGATCTTGCTTGTATTGAGTCGAAAATTTAGTGTTGGTGTAAACATTTCATTTGTTTTTAATGAAATGCTAAATTACTTAAATGCAATAGGTTGCACCAGCGATTTTCCATAATCACCAAAAAGATCACCAATCGAAATAGGTCTCGATGAGAAAATGAGTAGGTCTCGATTTTTCCGCAAAAAGTTAGAAAAATTCAATGCTTTTCGAATTCTCACAAAATAAAAAAAGCCCCAAATGCTAAAATTTGGGGCTTTTCGAAAGATTTGATTAACTAAATGCAGAGGAGGAGGGGAAAAGAATATCTCCATTAACCTCTCATTATCAATATTTTACAATTTTTATCAGTTTGAAACTCACCGAATCACTCACCTCGTAAAACACACCATATTTTACAGATACCTAAAACTACTTGGAATTTAAAACCATCTTTCAAAAATCTATTTTCGATTTTAACTCACCAAAAAACAGATAGCTTTAATCTAAGCAAGCGGGGAATAAAAACAAGAACAGGTCTAAATCCAACCCTTCAAATAAACATATCTATTTAGGGTGGAGATTTTCCAAATTGACTAGGCGCAATTGAAATAAACTTTAAATGTCGAACCTATTCCCAAATCGCTTTCCACTTCAATGTCTCCACCGGAAAGGCTGATGATTTTTTTTATCAAAAATAAACCCACTCCTGTACCTTCAACATGATCATGAGCTCTTTTAAATCTAGCAAAGATTTCCCGTTTTTTGTTTTCGGGAATCCCAAGCCCATTATCAATAACAGCTAATACTATGAAATTATCCTTTGATTCAGTCCTTAGCATAATTTCAGGCCTTCTATCCGGAGAACTATACTTAATTGCATTACTCAATAGATTTGTCAGAATACTCCTTAGGTTTTTCTTGGAAAATGGAATTGCAGCAACTTTAAAGTCGTGACTAATTAAAGCTTTGGATAGATTCAATTTATCATCCATGGATAACATTATCTCTTTAAGCATTTCTGCTACATCTATATTCTCAGTTATATCTATTTCATTTTCAATTTTTACTATATCCGTAAGTTCATTGATAATAGCACCAAGATTGAGAGTGGATATATTTATCATTTCTAAAATTTCCTTATCAATATCTCCATGAATTTCTAATGTTTCCTCTAATATCGAGATCAATGCTGTAAGATTGTTTAGCGGACCCTTCAAATCATGTGAAACCGAATAAATAAAGGTATCATGGTCTTCATTGATCCGTGAAAGTTTATTTTGGACTTTTTTTAATAGTGTGATATCATTGAAAGTAATAATTGCACCATCATTCTGATCATCTTTAAGCTTGAGATAGGGAACCACCATCATCTGATACCACCTACCATCATTGGTCTGCACCTCTTTTTCAATTTTATTATGCTCAGAAATTACCTCAGCAATATCTTCCATCATAGAAGAGAATTTGATATTCGTAGATATATCACTGATTAACCTACCCAAATCACTTTCTTTGAGGTTAATTTGTAAAATTGCAGATGGCGAAAACTTCCTTAATATAAAATTTTTGTCCACATATAGTTGCGCATTGATTGTAGAATTGAAATAATTATTCAGGTCATCATTTAAGTCTGCAAGCTCTTTTATTTTTAATTGATATTCACTGTTTACTGTCTGAAGCTCCTCGTTAACAGACTGAAGTTCTTCATTGGTGCTTTGTAATTCTTCATTCCCTGAAATCAATTCTTCATTATAAGAAGAAATATTATCATTAGAAGCTTCAAGTTCAAGATAGGCATTTCTAAGTTTATGTTTAGTTTCGTCTAACTCAAGCTTCATGTCTTCAAAATAACGATCAGTATATTTTGCTATGCCAAAAGTCTCACTATCTTCTTTAGGAAATTGTACTTGATTTTCGTCCCCGAATAAAACCAAAATCGCATCTTGAGATAGTTGATCTAGCGAAATAAAAGGTTGAACTAATATTTTTATCATTTTTTTTTGTCCACCAACATTGCCTGGAATATTATTTATTTTAATTACTCTGTTAGTTTTTATAGCTTTTTTAACGGTTGTTGATATCGCAATAGCTAGTTCTTTCGGAAGCATTTCCAAAAGGTTAAAATTAAATATCTTTAGAAGCAAAAATCTCTCAAAATCACCTATGCTATGCTGAATTTCAAAATCAGTATCTATCCAAATCGCAGCCTGATGTCCTGACTCCACTAATAATGTGTGATGGATCAGATCTATTAAATTGTTTTTCTTTTGTTTTTTTTCAAGCGTTTCTCTCAAATTGAGATTGATGATTTGCTTTTGTAAACCAGGAGTACTGTAGGTAGTATTTCGCAAGTTCTGAATTACTCCTTTGCTTTTGAAAATCTTCCATCTCTTATCTTGTTCGATAAATGAATTTTTTAAATCTCCTAAGCTCTCACTTGGACCCAAAAACAAATAGCCACCAATATTGAGGCAAAAATGAAGGGAAGCGAGGATTTTTCTTTGTAATACTGGATTTAAATAGATTAATAAATTTCTACAGCATATTAAATCTATTTTCCCATAGGGTGGCTGTCTGATGACATCATGCTCGGCAAAAATGATCATTTTCCGGACGCTTTCTCTTACTTTAAATTTTTTATCTTTTTTTAAAAAATATTTTTCAATTCTCTCTTTGGAAACATCTTTTGATATATTTTCTGAATAGATCCCTTTTGAAGCATGCTGCAGGGCTGCTTTATCTATATCACTTGCAAAGATTTTTACATCTAAGTTTTTTTGAAGGGATGCTTGGATCTCTAGTATAAGAATAGCTATAGAATAAGCCTCTTCACCTGTAGCGCAGCCTACTACCCAAACCTTAAGGATGTCGTCTTGTTGTTTATTTTCAATAATGTCTCTTAGTACTTGATCATTGATAATTTCAAAAGCTTCCCTATCACGAAAAAATTTAGTCACACTGATCAAAAAATCTTTTGCTAGAATATCGATTTCAGAAGGATCCGATTTAAGAAATTCAGTATAATCCTGTAATTCAGTGATATGATTTTTTGCCATTCTATTGAGCATTCTTCTTACAATAGTTGGTTTTTTGTATTCCAAAAAATCAAATGGCGTATTTTCTTGAACCAGATTAAGGATTTTAACTATTTCATCCTCATCATTTTTAGAAAGAGAATTTAGATTTTTCTCAATGGAAACTTGATTTAGATAAGAAATTACTGCTTCAGGGATTAATTCCGGGGGACAGATGACATCTACATCTCCAGATTCAATGGCACTTTTAGGCATTCCGTCGAATTTAGAACTTTCTGGGTTTTGAACAATCACAAATCCTCCATTTTGCTTGATTGATCTAATTCCTTTAGTTCCATCTGTTCCAGTACCCGAAAGTATGATTGCTATACTTTTACTTCCACAATCATTACCCAAAGAATCTAAAAACATATCGACTGCAGTATTCGGTTGCTTTCCCAAGCTATTAGTAAGATATAATCTTCTGTTTTTGATTGTCATATTTTTCCCTTTTGGCAAAAGGTAGACACAGTTTGGGTTTACAATCATGCCATTTTCGGCTGTAAAAATTTTCAGTTTACAATGCTTCGTAAGTGTTTCTGCCATAAAGCTTTTATGTTTCGGAGAAAGGTGTTGGATGATCACATAGGCTGCTCCATCTACTTCAGTTTTATCAAAGAGGGAATGGATTGCCTCCATTCCTCCAGCTGAAGCACCAATAGCCACTATAAACAAATCATTAAAGGAATTAAGACTTTTGTGAATCATGACCATGTTTTTTTAAGAGTGTAGGATTACCATATTTTTTTGAGACAAGTTAAAATAGAAGGAGCTTATTGCTTTGTCTCCAACTAGGGTTCAGATCCAGAAAGATAGAACAGTATAAACCCAACTAGTTTTGCTAAAGATAGAGCTAATTTTGTTTAATTAACAATTTCACCATGTCACTGAAAACCAAAATATTAAATTAAAAAAGCTTTATATATAAGGAATATTGTATTGTAATCATTTGAAGGGGATATTATTTAATTTTGATTCAAAAAATGCCATACATCTTTTTTCGGGATAGTTCATTAAACTGTGTCTAAGGTTAAATCTTTCTTTCAGCCTACTGTCTTAGTTGCCTTAAGGCAACTAAGACAGTAGGCTGAAAATTTAGTTTTTTTGCGGTACCCTCTCTGGGTATA
>NZ_JAKZGP010000114.1 GCF_022549775.1 Belliella filtrata
ATGCATGTAACTCAGGTTCAGTTATATAGGATTTTTTACGTTCCTTTTGAATAGCCCGAAGATTAATTCTTAAGCATAGTTGTAACAACCTAACAATCAACTTGAAAATTTATGCTCGGAATTGCTGGGAAAATCGGTTACTTTCTGATTTTACTCCATAGTTTTGTAGTAAACTTTGGTCTGTCCTCCATTACATTCAAGACGTCATCTTCACTCACTCGTTTCACACTTTCAATGGTGTAAAAAGCATTCTGATTCAATTTTTTGACCTTACTTACAAATTCTGGTAGTGCATCTCTTTTCATTACAGTAAAAAGTAAATTGACTTTCCCATACCTTCCTTCTGCACCTACATTGGTGAATCTGAAGTTTTGATCTTTCATATAATCTATCAACTCTGGCATCGGAGCAGGAGTAATTACCCGCACCAACACACGACCCAATGCCAATTTTTCTTCAATTGTCATACCCACATAGGTACCCATGGCAAATCCACCTGCGTAGGCAAAATAAGACATGGGATTATTGATATTCTGGAAAATCTGTCCTATCGCCAACAGCCAAATGAGGGCTTCAAAGAAGCCTAGAACGGGTGCAACTTTTTTCTTACCATTGAGCATAAACATGATTCGGAGGGTATTGATAGTCACATCTGATACCCGTGCGAAAAATATCAAAAGTGGCATGATCAGGTAATTGAATACTTCACTGGATATTCCGAAAGTCTCCAAATATTCTTGCATAATATATAGGTGATTATTTTTGTATCGTCAGTACAAAGGTAGGTATTTTCCATTGCACCAAAAAAGTATTTGGACTTTACGGCAGGGAAATCGCCTTTAACAATCCTTAAGCATAAGAACCCTTCGAGAGTTAATATTTTCCTAAGTCCATAAGTCTAATTTGATTGAATGATATTCACTCAATCTTGAACCCTCAAAGATTCCTAAAGACGATTTCTGTGGACTTTAGAGGGATGGAAAGAAGCGCTCAAATAGATAATTAAAATAGTTTGGTTAAATTACATCCTACAAATCCAACAAACATGAAAAGAATCCTACACACGTATATAGCCTTCTTAATACTATGTGCTTGCACCCAAAAAGAGGACATTCCTTTCAAAAATATTAGTGAGGATTTTCCCATATTGAAAAGTGTGATTGAGAACCCTGATAAATATCAAGTTCAAATACTTTATTCTCAAATCAATGAAGATGATGAAGGCAATCGATCAATTGAACATTTCTCCTTTAATCTCAACGATAATAAATATTTCTACCCCGCAAGTACGGTCAAGCTGCCAGTGGCTATTTTGGCTCTTGAATGGCTAAACGAACAAGCCAACCCTAAACTTACACCTGATTCTCCTATGCTTACGGACAGCATCAGGAGTTCTCAGTCTCCTGCACTTTATGATTCCAGTGCTGTAAATAGATATCCCAGCATAGGACATTACATAAAAAAAATACTTCTTGTAAGTGACAATGACGCTTACAACAGACTTTATGAGCTACTTGGCCAAGATTATATCAATTCGAAGTTTGCGGCAAAAGGCCTTACGAACACCATAATCAATCATAGGCTAAATATTCCAATGTCAACAGAGGAAAATAGGCATTTCAATCCCGTTACATTTTATGATGATGATTTCAACCCTATTCTGCATATCCCTGCCAGTCAAACAGACCGAATTTATCAAAACAAGGATAATCCGAAAATTGGTAAAGCTTATCTGGATAATGGACAAAGAATAGATAACGCTATGGACTTCACATTCAAAAATAGACTTTCATTATCAGACCTTCATGGTATTTTACAAAGAGTGATTTTCCCTGAAAATTACTCAAAAGATCAGCGATTTGACATTACAGAAAGTGATAGAATCTTTTTACTGAAATACATGTCCATGTATCCTAAGGATAGTAGTTATCCAACATATCCTGAATCTAGTTACCCTGATAGCTATTCTAAATTTTACAAGTTCGGTACCAGTACATCGCCTATTCCCAGTCAATTCAAAATCTACAATAAAACAGGCCAAGCATACGGCCACTTACTTGATGCTTCCTACTTTGTAGATGAAAAATCAGGCATTGAATTCCTGGTGTCCGCTATTATATATGTAAATGAAAACCAAACCCTCAATGATAATCAATATGAATATGATCAGGTTGGCTTTCCCTTTTTTGCAGAGCTAGGAGAATACCTTTATCAATTTGAGCTAAAGCGAAAGCTGCAATTAGGAACCAGAGATTAAGGACAAAAGGTGAGAGCCAAAATGCATGAGATTTAGATATTAGAAGTAAGAAGCAAGGAAAAAGACAAAGTATCAAGCAATTTCAGGAATTGACAAAAGACAAACTGTCTTTAATCTCGATTCAAGTATCTGTTTTCTATTTAGTGATTGTAAATTGAGTTTACTTGGTACTTGGTACTTTCTTTGTTCCTAGCTTCTAATTTCTCACCTCTAGCACCTCCCTCTAGTTCCCATGTTTAGCCATAAACTGGTCTAAGTCTTGAAGCGTAATCTTCCCTTCATAATAAGCCCTACCAAACACAACAGCTGTGACACCAATGTCTTTCAATTGCTCAAAATCAGCAATACTTCTGACACCTCCGTTTGCTGCTAAGCGAAGCGTAGGAAATTTTTCAACTATTTCCTTGTAAAGGTCAAAATTTGGTCCTTCAAGAACACCATCACGAGTGACATCAGTACACTTCAGGTGTTTTAACCCACGACCATAAAAATCTTCAATATGATCAAAAAGGTCAACTTCTGTTTTCTTGGTCCAGCCTCTTGTTTTGATTTTATGATCAGCTGGATTGGTATCTGCTGCTAAGAATATTTTTTCTCTTCCATAAGACATGATCCACTGAGCAAATCGCTCTGGGTAGGTTACAGATACAGAAGCTGCTGTTACTGCCGCTGCTCCATGTTCAAAAGACTTATTCACATCTCCATCTGTAGATATTCCACCAGTAAAATCAACTTTCAAGCTGGTATAGCCTGCTATTGCCTCTAAGATATGGTAGTTCTTAGGTTCTCCTCTCCTTGCACCATCCAAATCTACTAAATGCAGCCACCTGATTCCATGATCTTCAAATGCCTGCGCTATTTCAAGTGGATTATTGGAGATTACTTCTTCCGTCGAAAAATCTCCTCTTTTCAGTCGGACACACTTTCCGTTGATTAGGTATATAGAAGGTATGATATCGAACATGGTATTTAGGTTTATAAGTTTTTTAATAATAAATCATTGATTTTCAATCATCAACCTACCACGAAGCAGAATCCTTTCGACCCCAATTTGTAATAGGTTTTAAAAAGCTTTGGGTGTATGGCTTATTGATTGAATCTCTAAATATAACAGAACAACTCGTTATTTAGCAAAGTTGTTGAGATTTGTTTGAAATGATATTTCGCCAATTATTTTCAATAAGCTAATCTGGCAATACGCCCCTCTGATCCAGAGGCCCAAACCGTCCCTTGGGCTTTGTCCATTACAACTGCATGAAAACCTTCGTCAGAAAACCTAACCCAATTAGCTCCTCCATCTTTAGAATAATCAGATCCATTGGGACCAACAGCTATTGCCCAATGATACCTGGGGAAATAAGCAACTCCAGATCTATGCCCCGAAGGTAAGCTACCTGATGGAACTGACCATGCTTCACTCAAGAGATTGGTCGTAATGACATTCCTTTCTGCTAGATCAGGCTGCAAATAATCTCCTCCTACTCCTATTACATTTTGATCATTCATCCTAGAAAGAGAAAAAATTCCTTGCGAGGGTTCACCTTGTATTATCGGAGTCTTTTTCTCCTTCCACTTTCTGCCACCGTTCTCCGAATAGTAAACTTTGCTCAAAGTCCCTCCACTACTAAATAGTAAATAATCCTTAGTTGCTATTATCGTAGACCCACTTGCTGCAAATGATCCCTCCCCATCCTCTGCTCTTGGACTTGTTTCTAGCCAAGTCCAATTTTCTCCCCCATCTATGGTTTCTAACACCATCCATTTCCCATCTATCGGATCACCTATGATATATCCTTTCTGATCAGAATAGAAAGATACCCCATCTAGAAAAGCTGCTTCAGGCCCTTCATACTTCAACTGCCAGGTATTGCCTCCATCTACAGTCTTATAAACAACCGCTGGCTGACCAGCGGACACTGCAATGGCAGTCGTAGCACTTATTGCTTCAACATCTCTAAAGTCTACCGAATCCAAACCTGCTATGACTCCAGAAGTCCAGGAGCTCCCGCCATCAGAAGTAAGTAACCAAGTGCCATTTGACCCAGTAGCCCAAACGATCTCTGAGGTCAATGCAGACAATCCTCTCAAAGAGGCTGAACTCGGAACTTCCAAAAGCTCCCAGCCAGTCGGTAGATCAATTGAAGGTTCTTTTACTTCTCTATTACAGGCTAAGAAAAGTACAAATATGAATGCCAAAAAAACAATTCTCTTGATCATTTCTTTATAATTTTTTGATTACCTCAGCTCTAGGGATTCTGATACTCCACATACCACGAAGATCTCCTATTTTATGGTCTTTCGCTTTATCCTCAGGATAATATTCATCAAGAATCTTAAGTGTGGAACTTGAGATTTCTTCGCCTTGCACCCCGTGACAGCTCAGGCACAAACCATTCGGAATCTGAATCGCTTTGGTAAACAAGAGTACTTCCCCGTTTTCTAACTTTTGAACATTAGACTCATTTTTGATCCCTTGCTCTGTATTATAAGCATAGGCATCCAAAATATCTACTTCATAGGCTTTTGGTTGATCTTCTGGATTCCTATAATCATTACTGGCCCTCCTGATTTGAACATTGTATTGATCTGACAGCTTCGAAAGTAAAGGCAAAGCCTCTATGTTACAAAAACTCACGGCCCCTTCTACTCCCTTTTCTTCAATTGCCTTCTGTAGTGTACTGATTAGCTCAGTCTGCGCAGCATTACTGATCTGCTCACCCCATTTCATTGCAGCATCAAGGATCTGTGATTCATTTAGCTTTTTGACTTTCATACTCTTATTGACATCTTCAAAAACCTCTTTACTGATTCTCTCATTTGAATTGCATGCCGTAAGGAGTATAACAAAAAACACTAAGCAACTTAATTTTATCATAATTAGGATGATTTTATTTTTTTTAAAAATAGGATGAAAGTAACTACTCAGGTTGTAAATTAGCTATATGATTTAGATTTTCTAAGATATTTCCCGAACGTTTGATCAGGGTATCCACGACGGATCTTATAACACAGAAGTTTTCAGCTCCATTGTTGGATTTGAA
>NZ_JAKZGP010000115.1 GCF_022549775.1 Belliella filtrata
AGCTTCCTTCAGATTCCATCTCACAATGGACACCCTTGCTATTGGCTAGTGGTTGGCGATTACAAACCCCCACAGTGGACTTTCACCACCTAGTTAGTTACCATGCACGGCACACATAAAAAAAGCCAGAAATAAATCTGGCTTTTAAGTTTAATTGAATTTATAAATCTGTCACCTTCAAATTAATTATTAGGAGTCATTAGATTATTAAATAATAATTCATTAGCTGAAATTGGCCAAATGTAATTAGGTGAAGTTGGTGGAACGGATGCAACATTTTCTTTGCCTGGAATTGTAGCACCAGTTCTTAGCAAATCAATTGATCTAAAACCCTCTCCAATAAGTTCCAATCTTCTTTCTGCCATGATTGCATCAACTAGCTGATTTCCACTCAACCCACTTAAAGCTCCAGAAGGATTTGAACGTGTCCTAACTGCATTTAATAGCGCTAAAGCTCTAGCGTTATCTTGACCTGATCTTGCTAAAGCTTCAGATAGATTTAATAAAACTTCTGCATATCTGATTACAGGTGCATAGTCTAAGTGTTGAGGACCAACTGGAAATTTATTCAAATAGGTAAACTCATTGGAAGTATTGAAAAACATCCATCCTGCACGAGCGTCATTTTGTGAATCAAAAACACTAGTTGTAAATACACCTGTTTGCAGATTCAAAGAATAATCTCCAATACCTCTAGGACCTGGATTATAATAACTACCAAGACCATTTTGGGTACCTGGAAGATTTAAATCAGTAAAAGGCATTGAAAATATACTCTCTGTTGTTGTGTAAGGAGGTGAAAACACGTCATTTATGTTTGCCTGCAATGCATGAGGAACTCCAGATGATGCGGTAAAAGGAGCAGATTGAGAAACGATTTTATTTGCTTCTGTAATCACATTAGCATGTTGCCCCATGACCAAATAGACCCTAGTCTTAAATGCTATAGCTGTATTTCTGTGAGCCTTTGTGGTATTGCTGTAATTACTGCCGTTCGTTAAAGGCAAATTAGTTTCAGCAAAATTAAGATCATCTAATATCTGAGCATAAACTTCAGCAACAGTCGATCTTGCAAGGTCATTATTTTGATCATCAAGTTCTGGCTGTAGCCTTAATGGTAACCCAGGGCTAGCCCCATTATCCAAGGTGTATGGCCTTGCATATAACTGTAGCAAATAGAAATAGGTCATACCTCTTAAAAATCTTGCCTCAGCAACATATGCTTGTATTTGATCATTTGGAATAGTAGAAGTATTTGAAACTCCATTTATAAAGATATTAGCTCGGTTTATTAATAAATAAGCGACCTCCCACAAATTGACTACCTCATTAGTCGTAGATACTGTAGTATGCTGCCAAGTAGAAAAACCTGTCACGCCATTAGTAGTCCTATTTGAAAACTCTTCTGCTCGTATATCATTATAAACGAAATATCTACCACCTAGAAATTGACCATTTTTAGCAGTAGCATAAAGACCATTCATCAATTGCTCGATTCTTTCAGGAGAATCAAAGACAACTAAATCTGAGAATTGTGTCGGAGGTACTGGAGTAAGTAAATCTTCATTACAAGAAGTACTTAAAAGTACAAGACAAACAAGGAATATTCTAAATATATTTTTCATTTTCATTTCAATTTAAATACCAACGTTTAAACCTATTGTATACACCCTTGCTTGACCGATTGAGTTTCTGTCTACACCCGAAGAAGTAGGAGCATTACCATTGGTTGAAATTTCAGGATCTGATCCAGAATATCCAGTTATCAAAAATGCATTTTGAACCTGAGCATAAACCCTCATATTTCCAATTTTCAATCTTTGCGTAATATTTGTTGGTAATGAATATCCCAAAGCAAGGTTTCTGACTCTTAGAAAATCTCCTCTTTCTACATTCTCAGAAATTGGAAAAGCTGACCCATTTGAAATATTGTCTGTATAAACAATTCTAGGAATACTCCCTTGAGTATTTTCAGGAGTCCATCTGTCCAAAACATCTCTGTGATTGTTCCAGAATCTCATATCTCTCAAACCAGCTTTAGTCCCATTATAAATGTAATTTCCACCTTGATATTGAATCAAAACATTAAAATCAAAATTCCCAAATCTAAAGGTATTATCAAACCCTCCAAACCAAGTTGGTATAGTTGGACCCATAATTATCCCATCAGCATTTTGAGTAGGTTGCGCAGAAGGCTGACCATCCAATGTTGTCCATCCTGTTCCAAGATGATCATATTGAACCAAAATTTCTTCTCCATTTGAACCTCTTCTTACAAAAATTCTTCTTCCATTCTCTGGGTTTACACCTCTAGTTTCTACCACATAAAGACTCCCAACAGACTCTCCTACTCTAGTAATGTTGACTGTTTCCAGACCAGCTGTTGCTGAAAGGATCTGAGAATCATCTGAATCTAGTGATAACACCTCATTTTTCAAAGTGGAGAAGTTAAACCCTATATCCCACTTAAAGTTCGGACGATTTATGGCTTTATAATTAACCTGCATTTCAATACCTCTATTGACCATTGATCCAATATTAGTATCTATAGAGCCACCTGGGACACCTTTTGACGGTGCTTGAGGGACTGGTAGAATCAAACCATCAACAAGGTTATTGTACCAAGTCACTTCACCTTCTAATCTATCATTGAACATTCCGAAATTTATACCGATATCTGATTTCTGACTTGTTTCCCATGACAAGTTTGAGTTCGCAGGTTGTGAGTAAATAATTGTTGGATCAACTGCGTACAATCCAGTGTTATAAAGACCCAAAGATGCAAAGTTACCTACTCCATTATTCCCAACTAAACCATAAGATGCTCTTAATCTAAAATAGTTGAGCGTATTGGATAAGCTTGAGTTTTTCCAAAAACTCTCTTCTGATAAAATATAACCTGCTGATGCTCCCCAGAAATTACCATATTTGTTACCTAAAGCGAAGGCAGAGTATCCATCCCTTCTTACATTTGCGGATATCAAATACTTATTGCTGATATTTACGTTTGCTCTTGCAAAGAAAGAAACTAGGTAATTTTCAGTTTGCAAGTTATTTAATGGGACAATAGTAGTAAAATTACCTTGATAAGATTCAAAGAAATTATCAGCAATCACAGTTCTTTGAGCACCCCATCTTTCATCTTGAGTATATTGTTGTTCATTACCTACTAGTAAAGTAATATCAATGTCATCTCCAATTCCTGTATTGTAATTCAACGTGTTCTGGAAATTCCATCTATTTAAGCTTCTATAGGTATTGGCAGCGAGTCCACCAGAACCAAATCCATCACCATGAAGGGCAGTATAAAATGTCTGATCTTCAATTGTAAGATTATCTATACCATAAGTTGACCTAAAATTCAATCCATCCATGATCTTTATATCGCCATAAACTGAACCTAAAATGTGATTATTACTTGAAGACATTCTATTCAAATCCAAGATTGCTTGAGGATTCACAAATCCTGACTGAACCAAGTTATTGCCTTGACCCAACTGATTATTAGGTGTAATGTTGTAACCACCATCAGGTAAGAAAACTGGAACGTTAGGTGCTGTAACCAATGGAATCCTACCTAAACCAGCTGTATTAAACCCTTGTCCTGGAAGTGATCCAGTATTTGGAGCTCTATTTTCGGTATTGGTATAATTCATTGTTGCTCCTACAGTAAACCAATCGAATACTTTATGATCAATATTTAATCTTCCAGTTAGTCTATCAAATTCATTCCTTTTGATTATACCTTGCTGCTGTGTCAAACCAGTTGAAAAATAGTAATTAGTTCTCGCATTCCCCCCAGAAATACCCAAGTTTTGAGAGTGACCAATACCATTTTGCATTATAACATCGTACCAATTTGTATCAACAACATTACCGTTTGCATCAAGTGTAGGAAAAAAAGCATCTGCCTGACCAGCATTTCTCCTACCTTCATTTTTGATCATCATATATTCTTCTGCATTTAGAAGATCAAATAACCTTACTGGTTCAGTAACTCCAACCCATGAATCAAAAGTAACTTTGGAAGCACCCTCCTCTCCTCTTTTAGTAGTAACAAGGATAACTCCATTTGATGCTCTTGAACCATAAATAGCGGCAGCAGATGCATCTTTCAAGACCTCTACCGAAAGAATATCAGCTGGATTGATATTTGCTAGTGGGTTGTTAGCAGCTGAGTTTGTAGATAAATCCCCAGTGTAGGTAGGAACACCATCTACTACAATCAAAGGGTAAGAACTCAAACTAAGTGAGTTCACACCCCTTACTCTAATTACTGGTCTATTATTCAAAACACCATTAGGCATAATTATATTAACACCTGCTACTTTTCCTGGGAGTGCTTGATCAAAAGATTGAATTGGAGTATTAGCTATCTTTTCACTACCAATAGACGAAATAGCACCTGTAACAGTCCTTTTCGATTGTGCGCCGTAACCTACTACGATTACCTCTCCCAAAGCTGCAATATCAGCATCCAAACTTACATTTATCACTGACTGATTTCCCACCGAAACATTCTTGGTGGCATATCCTACGAAACTAAATGAGAGTTCCGTTGCATTTTGAGGGACATCGATCTGATAGTTCCCATCCATGTCAGTAAATGAGCCCACAGAGGTTCCCTTGACCACAACATTGACACCTGGAATTGGCACATTGTCGTCCGAAGACAATACCTTACCGGTTATTGTCCGACTCTGTGCTGAGACAGTGCATACTGTCAAAACAGCTAGCACAAAGCTGAGTAAAACTTTTTTCATATTATATTTTTTTGGTTTAACGATACTCAATTTTATCTAATAACCTGATATAATACAACTAAAATATAAAATTTTACACTTGAGTAATGAATAAAGTTCGTTTTATAATTTATGTTTTTTTTTCAAAAACAGAATTTTATATCATCAACACCTCTAAATCTCCAGTTTTTTAGAAAAACAACGGCTTTAAAATAAAGTGAATAAAATATAATTTTTTTTTAACTTTATTTAACACAACGAAAAGCAATAAAAGGATGAACTATCAATAAGACACCATACCTTTTTCCATATTTTTCATAATATTATAAAATTATTCTTTCCATTTTTAAAAATATCTAAAAATCAAATTTTCATACTATGAGATAGGGATAGTTCATTAAACTGTGTCTAAGGTTAAATCTTTCTTTCAGCCTACTGTCTTAGTTGCCTTAAGGCAACTAAGACAGTAGGCTGAAAATTTAGTTTTTTTGCGGTACCCTCTCTGGGTATAGT
>NZ_JAKZGP010000116.1 GCF_022549775.1 Belliella filtrata
CCTAAAACCCAAATCAAAAACTAATATAGCGAATGCTAATATGCTAATAGATTGAATTATAGTATTATTCAATTCAAATAATTTCCGGATCTTTAAGATCCTTTCATCTGGACTTGTGAAAAATTTATTTTCCATATTCACTAAAGAATCGGAAAGGTATTAAAATAGAAATAAAGAGAAAAGATTTTAAATTCAAATCATTTGAAAACTTATCTCTAAAAAACATAATGATAGATCCTGCTGAAAAGATCTTATAGTTTGTAACTGATCATTTTAAATGTTAATTTTTTATTTACTACACCCTGTTTTTTTAACTTTTATTGTCCCAAACAAACAACTCAAAACTTAAAATACATACAATCTCTTTTAGGTTAAAAAAAATATTGATATGTTAGCATTTCAAAATATTCAATCCAATGAATTTCAAATATAGAATTGCAAACTTCTTCATAGACATGGGTTGCTATTTGATTTTTTCATTGGCTATCATTTTCTTGACCAAAGAAATTATCGATGTCTCTTATGTAAGAGATATACTTCTTGGAGTTTACTTTCTATATTACTTTTGTTCTGAGCTGTTTTTTGGTAAAACCATTGGAAAAGCCTATACAAAAACAAAAGTGGTTGATAAAAACACCTTGAACAAACCTAAATTTTATCAAATCTTAATCCGAAGCTTGTTAAGAGGCTTGCCTTTTTACTTCATATCTTATTTCATTTCTGAAAAAGGTCTGCATGATCACTTATCGCAAACTATATTAATCAAATCATAAACTAAAAATCAAATGAAAAAAGCGTTAACAAACATTCTTTCCATGCTATTGATAGTTGCCACGCTTTCTAGCTGTGCAACAGTATTCGGTGGACCAGTTACTGAATACCAAAGAACCAAGCCAGGGCCAGGAGAACCTCAGAGGCAAGTTAGGGTTGGTGCTTTAGTGGCAAATATCCTCTTGTTTATGCCAGGCTTGATTGTAGATTTTGCTACAGGAGCGATATACAAGCCTGAGAGCAAAGCAAATTAATTCTTCTTCTTGAAATAAAACAAAAAATGCGGCTTAATTGCTGCATTTTTTGTTTTATTTAGATGATTTGATTTAAATCTCAAATGCTTTTTTAATCTTATCTACATAATCCAGCTTTTCCCAAGTGAATAATTCCACATCCAAATCTATAGATTTTCCATCTGGTGTGAAAAATGTCTTGCTAACCACTTCATTCTCTCTACCCATGTGGCCATAAGCCGCAGTCTCTTCATATATTGGATACCTTAGCTTAAGTCTTTGCTCAATAGCGTAAGGGCGCATGTCAAACAATTCCTCTACCTTTTTGGCAATCTCTCCATCTGTAAGTTTTACCTTAGCTGTACCATAAGTATTCACATAGATCCCCATAGGCTTTGCTACGCCAATCGCATAGGAAACCTGCACTAGCATTTCATCAGCAATTCCAGCAGCCACCATGTTCTTAGCAATATGTCTGGTTGCATAGGCAGCTGATCTATCTACTTTGGAAGGATCTTTTCCCGAAAATGCTCCCCCTCCATGTGCACCTTTTCCACCATAGGTATCGACGATGATTTTTCTACCTGTCAATCCAGTATCACCATGAGGTCCTCCAATCACAAACTTGCCAGTAGGATTGATGTGATAGGTAATGTCTTCTGTGAACAAAGCCTGAATCTCTGGAGTCAGCTGAGCTTTAACTTTTGGAATCAATTTGGAAACCATATCCTCTTTGATCTTTGCAAGCATAGTCGGCTCATCAGCAAAATCATCATGTTGGGTAGAAATCACAATTGCATCAATGCGCTGAGGTACATTTTCGTCAGAATATTCAATGGTCACTTGGGCTTTTGAATCAGGTCTCAAGTAAGCAATTTCATCATTTGATCTTCTGAAAGCTGCAAGCTCTTTAAGAATCCTGTGAGAAAGATCCAAGGCTAATGGCATGAAATTCTCCGTCTCTTTAGTGGCATAACCAAACATCATCCCTTGATCTCCAGCTCCTTGCTCTTCTGGTGAAGTTCTATCTACCCCTTGATTGATATCTGGAGACTGCTCATGAATGGCTGACAATACACCACATGAATTCCCGTCAAACATATATTCACCTTTGGTATAACCAATTCTATTGATTACATCCCTTGCAATTTTCTGCACATCGAGATAGGTATCTGATTTGACTTCTCCAGCTAAAATTACCTGGCCTGTGGTAACCAATGTTTCACAGGCAACTTTAGACCTTGGATCAAATGCCAAAAAGTTATCAATGAGTGCGTCAGAAATTTGGTCTGCTATTTTATCTGGGTGACCCTCAGAAACAGATTCTGAGGTGAATAAATATGACATATTTTTTGCTGTTTTGAAACGAAGCGTAAAAATACGGTTTAGTAATGAAATAAAAAATGTAGAGATTTGTCAAATAATAAATACGAGAATAAATTTAACCGATCTCAAATTTTCTTTGACGAAATAGCGTTGATCTATGGTATAGAGTCTCATTTAAGATTAAGATCATTCGTTAAAATTGTAAGGCATTGAAATAAAATAAATAATTGCAACAATGTTGCATTTATAAAAGCAATATAGTAGCTTTGTAACCATATCATTCATATAGTGTTCTCTTCATTCGAATGATGATGGTTGACAAAAAGACTCTAGGTTTTGCCTAGGGTCTTTTAACAAAACTTGTAAAGAACACCTATGAAAAAGATAGCATTGACATTCATTTCTGGATTAATCCTCCTCAGTAGCATGGTAAGCCCCGAACCAGATATGTGGGCTTTATTTTCGAAAACAAGGTTTATCGAAAAACTCAATAGGGAATTTGGAATGTATTTTCTATACCCAAAATTCCCAGATGAACTTACTGCGCTGGAAGGAAAAGTGATAACAGTCTCAGGGTTTTATATTCCATTGGAAATGAATGCTTCAAACATCGCAGTACTTTCGAAATTCCCGCAAGCAGAATGTTTTTTCTGTGGTGGAGCCGGGCCAGAAAGTATAGTGGTAGGCTATTTGAAAAAGAAACCGAATCGTAAAATCAAAACTGATGAAATCGTCAAAATAAGAGGTACACTAAGGCTCAATGAAGATGATATCGAAGAGCTGAATTTTATCCTCCAAGATGCCGAGATCATCTTAGACTAAAAATGCAAAAAAAACTTCCTGTTACAGTACTTAGTGGATTCTTGGGAGCTGGAAAGACCACACTTCTCAATCACATTCTCCATAACAAAGCTGGACTCAAAGTAGCAGTCATCGTAAACGACATGAGTGAAGTCAATGTAGACGCTCAGCTTGTAAGACAGGAAAACACCTTATCGCGCACAGAAGAAAAGCTTGTAGAAATGAGTAACGGGTGCATATGCTGTACCTTACGTGAAGACTTGATGATAGAAGTAGAGAAGCTTGCCTCGGAAAATAGGTTTGACTATTTGATCATCGAAAGCTCAGGAATTTCCGAGCCTTTGCCTGTAGCACAGACGTTTAGTTTTGTTGATGAAGAAAAAGGTATAGACCTATCTCGGTTTAGTAGACTAGACACCTTAGTGACAGTTATAGATGCTTACAATTTTTATAAAGATTTTGGAAGTGCTGATACAGTGCACTCCAAACAGCTCAACGAAGACCCTGAAGATAACAGGAGTATAGTCAATTTACTTACTGACCAAATCGAGTTTGCCAATGTCATCTTGATAAACAAGGCTGACTTGGTAAGCGTAGAACATCTCGCAGAGCTGAAGGCCATCCTGAATAAGCTAAATCCAGGTGCAAAAGTTTTAATGACACAAAACAGCATAGTTGCTCCAGAAGAAATTCTGAATACTGGCATGTTTGACTTTGAAGAAGCCTCTAACTCGGCAGGATGGATTGCAGAGCTGGAAAATGAACACCTACCAGAAACTGAAGAGTATGGTATTTCTTCCTTTGTATTTAGGAGTAAAATCCCCTTTCATCCACAGAGGTTCTGGGAATTCATCTCTTACAACTGGCCTGGAAATGTAATCAGAAGCAAAGGGCTATTCTACATTGCCTCACGCAAAGACCATGCATTATCTTGGTCGCAGGCTGGCGGATCAGTGAAGGCTGAGCCAGTGGGCGTATGGTGGGCGAGTATGCCTTTCAAAGAAAGAACTAGATATGCCTCATACATTGACAACAGAAGGCATATTGAAGCAGGTTGGGACAAAAACTTTGGTGATCGAAAGAACGAGATAGTCATCATCGGTCAGCATATGGATCAAGAAAAAGTTCAACAAGAGCTTGAAGAATGCTTGCTAGACAGGTATGAGCTCAAGGACTTCTTGAAGGGGGCAAAATTTGAAGATAATTGGCCGATATAAATGTCACCTTTATCAACAAAACACGTTCATACCAAGTATGAGCAAGAGAAAAAAAGAAACCGAAGGGGAAAAAGTAGCCGAAGAATGGGATTTGGAGGAAGGCTTTGGCGGTATTCCACAAGACATAACACTCACCCAAGGAATTGGCTGTGCTAGGTCTTCAAAGAAAATTAATAAAGGTAAACTGGAAGATTCTAAAGAATCAAAAAATCGGGTAGGAGAAACGGGATTAATTCCCGTTTCGACCTCCCACACCACCGTACGTACCGTTCGGTATACGGCGGTTCCTTGCTTTACGCCCTCTAAGAGAACGGGTTGACGTTGTTTTCAGTT
>NZ_JAKZGP010000117.1 GCF_022549775.1 Belliella filtrata
TGCATGTGACTCAGGTTCAGTTATATAGGATTTTTTACGTTCCTTTTGAATAGCCCGAAGATTAATTCTTAAGCATAGTTGTAACAACCTAACAATCAACTTGAAAATTTATGCTCGGAATTGCTGAAAAAATATATGCTAGCCGTAAGGGAGGCTAAACATATGGGTTATTGCTACATTAGCTTGGTTTGCTGATATCTTAGCTGATCAAAAGTAAAAAAAGACACCATACAATACAATGGTTATCATTAATAATTAGAAGTGTTTGGTTTGGCAGATTTTTATCAGTTTTTTGATTTAAAGTTAGAGCGTATAAATATAGGTTGTACTATCACCTTGAAGAATGGTTGATTTGATTTTTAATTTTCGAGCAAATCAAAAACTTTAGATTTGTTCGCAAAGTGTATAAGATGAGATATTGTATGGAAAGCTATGCTGTAGATAGGGCAGGATAAATTTTTATACCTAGTTTTGTGTTGGTTATTGTTGTCAATTCGGATTTCTTAGGAAGAGCTTTGGATTTTAGTAAAAAATTGAACAATGGTCAAAAAATGACTGTTTTTTGGCTTAAATTTTTTTTTAAATTTTTTTGAAAAAATTTCAATGGGTAAAGTAGCTTTAAAAAAGTTGAAAATTAGATTTAAATAAAGTTATTTAAAATGTTGATAATAAGGTATATAAATAATATTGAACAATGTTCAGAAAACTAAGGAAATAGCCCGATTTTGAGTTTTATTTTTCGAAATTGTTGATCATATTTGTAAACAGCATCAGGCAAAAATGCCATCCTAGCCCCAGCAATTAGGAGAGAAGCTATTATAAGTCTGTTACATAAATGCAGATTTCAATCAATACTAAACCAAATCAGACAATGCAACAAATCGAACCTATCCTTCAGGAAAACAAAAATCGTTTTGTCCTATTTCCAATACAGCACGATGATATCTGGCAGTTTTATAAGAAAGCGGAAGCAAGTTTTTGGACTGCAGAAGAGATTGATTTGGGGCAGGATTTGAATGATTGGAAAAATCTTAATGATGGTGAAAGACATTTTATTTCTCATGTATTAGCATTCTTTGCTGCAAGTGATGGGATAGTCAACGAAAATCTTGCTGAGCATTTTGTATCTGAAGTACAATACACCGAGGCGAAGTTTTTCTATGGTTTTCAGATTGCAATGGAAAACATTCACTCTGAAACATACAGCCTTTTGATAGATACTTATATCAAAGATGCAAAAGAAAGAGATAAGCTACTCAATGCGATTGAACACATAGATTGTGTGAAGAAAAAGGCAGAGTGGGCACTCAGATGGATTGACAATGGTAGCTTCCAAGAAAGGCTAATCGCCTTTGCAGCCGTAGAAGGGATTTTCTTCTCGGGGTCTTTTTGTTCCATATTCTGGATGAAGAAGCGCGGGTTGATGCCTGGCTTAACTTTCTCCAATGAATTGATTTCTAGGGATGAAGGTTTGCATTGTGATTTTGCATGTCACTTATACACCAAGCATGTGATCAATACCCTTCCGAAAGAAACGGTAACAAAAATCATCATGGATGCTGTAGAGATCGAAAAGGAGTTTGTTACAGATGCATTACCAGTAAGACTGATCGGTATGAATGCAGACTTGATGTGTCAATACATTGAGTTTGTAGCTGATAGGTTGTTGCTTGAACTAGATTGCAAAAAGGTATGGAACAGTACCAATCCATTTGATTTTATGGATATGATTTCTTTACAAGGCAAGACCAACTTCTTTGAGAAAAGAGTTGGTGATTACCAAAAGGCTGGCGTAATGAAATCTTCAGAAGCTAGTGATTCACCTAAATTCTCTATAGGAGAAGATTTCTAAAATATTTTTAAACAGCCCAAATCAAGATCGTTATGTTAGTAATCAAAAGAGACGGAAGAAGAGAATCGGTAAGATTTGATAAAATTACCGCAAGAATAGAAAACCTTTGCTATGGCTTGGATAATAGATACATCCAGCCAATAGAAGTGGCAAAGAAGGTTATCGATGGTTTGTATGATGGTGTAACCACCACAGAACTTGATAACTTGGCTGCGGAGATCTGTGCATCTTTGACAGTGAGGCATCCAGAATATGCAACATTGGCTGCAAGGATTGCAATTTCCAATCTTCATAAGACCACAAGTCAATCTTTTTCAAATACTATGAAAAGATTGTACACTTATATTAACCCTAAAACAGGGGAAAACGCGGCGCTGATTGCTCCCGATGTTTATGGGATTATCAAAACACATGCAGCCAAACTAGATGGGGCTATAGATTACAATAGAGACTTTTCATATGATTACTTTGGGTTTAAGACACTAGAGAGGAGTTACTTGACTAGACTTGATGGCAAAGTAGTAGAACGTCCTCAACATATGCTTATGAGAGTGGCTGTAGGTATACACAAAGAGGATGTAGAGGCAGCTATTGAGACTTACAATTTACTATCTGAAAAGTGGTTTACACATGCTACTCCAACCCTTTTCAATGCAGGCACACCAAAGCCACAGCTTTCTTCATGTTTTTTGTTGACAATGAAGGATGATAGTATTGATGGGATATATGATACATTGAAGCAATGTGCCAAGATCTCTCAATCGGCTGGAGGAATTGGTCTCTCGATTCATAATGTGAGAGCCAAAGGGTCTTATATCAAAGGGACCAATGGGGTTTCCAATGGTATCGTACCTATGCTTAGAAACTTTGACATGACCGCTAGGTATGTAGACCAGGGAGGAGGAAAGAGAAAAGGTAGCTTTGCGATTTACTTGGAACCTTGGCATGCTGATGTTAAGGATTTCTTGGAGTTGAAAAGAAATCATGGTAAGGAAGAAATGAGGGCTAGAGATTTGTTCTATGCCATGTGGATTCCAGACTTGTTCATGAAGCGTGTGGAGCAAAATGAAACTTGGTCTCTTTTCTGTCCAAATGAAGCACCAGGATTGGCAGATTGCTACGGCGCTGAATTTGAAAAGCTGTATGAAAAATATGAAAGAGAAGGTCTGGCTCGTGAGACTGTAAAAGCACAAGAGCTATGGTTTGAGATCTTGGAATCTCAGATTGAGACTGGTACTCCATATATGCTATATAAAGATGCAGCTAATATGAAGTCCAATCAGAAGAATTTGGGTACCATCAAGTCTTCCAACTTATGTACCGAAATCATAGAATATACTGCACCTGATGAAGTTGCTGTATGTAACTTGGCTTCTATTGCCTTGCCAAAGTTTGTGTTGGAAGGAAAGGATGGAATGAAGTATTTTGACCATCAAAAGCTTTATGAAATCACAAAAGTAGCAACTAGGAACCTCAACAAGGTTATCGATGTCAACTACTATCCAGTAGAAGAGGCAAAGCGATCAAACTTCAGGCATAGACCTATAGGTCTTGGGGTACAAGGATTGGCGGATGCCTTCATCCTTTTGAGAATGCCTTTTGATTCGGAAGAAGCGAAAAGACTCAATGAAGATATTGCAGAGACGATGTACTTTGCAGCCATGGAAACTTCTATGGAGCTAGCTAAGGTAGAAGGAACTTATGAGACTTATGAAGGGTCTCCTGTGTCTCAAGGACAATTCCAGTTTGACCTTTGGGGAGTGACTCCAAAATCAGGTAGATGGAATTGGGATGCGTTGAAAGACAGTGTGAAGAGATACGGTGTAAGGAACTCCCTTCTAGTAGCTCCTATGCCTACGGCCTCTACGTCTCAGATTTTGGGTAATAATGAGTGCTTCGAGCCATATACTTCAAACATCTATACAAGACGAACACTCTCGGGAGAGTTTATCGTAGTGAATAAGCACCTGATGAAAGATTTGATCGATCAGGGACTATGGAATGATAACATGAAGAATAGGCTGATAGCCGCCAATGGTTCCGTTCAGCAGATTCCAGGTATACCTCAACATATCAAGGATTTGTATAAAACTGTTTGGGAGATTTCTCAGAAAAATATCATTGATATGGCAGCTGACAGAGGTGCCTACATCTGTCAATCTCAAAGCATGAATGTATTCCTTCAAGATCCTAATTTTGGAAAATTAACTTCCATGCATTTCTATGCTTGGAAAAAGGGATTGAAGACTGGAATGTATTACTTGAGGTCTCAAGCAGCAGCTAGTGCCATACAGTTTACTGTAGATAAATCCGCATTAAACAATAGTGGACAGGCTGTGCAGACGGAGATAACTGCTACACAACAAAAACAAGATGCAATCGCATGCTCACTTGACAACCCAGATGATTGCGAGATGTGCGGTAGTTAAAATATTAAGTTTTAGAGTTCGTTTATGGTTAAAAAGCACCAGGCATTGTCTGGTGCTTTTTATTGTGTGCCGTGCATGGTAACTAACTAGGTGGTGAAAGTCCACTGTGGGGGTTTGTAATCGCCAACCACTAGCCAAGAGCAAGGGTGTCCAATGCGAAGTGGAATCTGAAGGAAGCTGGCG
>NZ_JAKZGP010000118.1 GCF_022549775.1 Belliella filtrata
AGGTCATTGTCGCTGTTACAACATATAAACCACTATTTGGGTAAGAAATATTAACCGATTGTCGATTGTCGTTATAAACAACTCCATTACCCATATTCCAACTAATCGTATGTGTACCTCCAGTTGGTAACACCACATCAGCAATAGAAAAAGTAATTTGCTGATTTATCAAAGCCTGGCTCCTTGTAGAATTCAAAGCGAAATTTGCTGTTTCGTTTTTATAGTGATACCTGTTCCTTTCAATGATGTTATTGTCTTGATCTCTTACAATCCTCAACCTATTGTTATAATCATATTCATACCTTGTAAGGATATTGTTCGGATCCTTTTTCATTGATACTCCAACTAAAGGTATATAAGATGTTGAATCAGAAAATGCGGAAGTAGTCCCAGGATTAACTGTTTTACTCCCAATTAATGTCCCATTGTGTACATAAGAAACTTGTACTTCAACACCATCCCTCCCTCTTGATTTCGTCAAAAGCCCGTTAGATGAGTTATAGGTAAGGTATTCTTGAGATAGCTTGTAATTACTAGGTCTTATGAATTGTCCCTGATTGTCACAAGTTGTGGTAGGAATAGTGGTTGCCGTTAACTTTTCTGATATCCATGTTGAGGCTGGTACCACGATGGATGTTCCCGGCAAGATTTGATACTGTGTATAATTCCCAGATAACAGAATTCTTGGTCCATTAGATACTTTTTGGATCCAAGTAATTGATTCTACCAATGCATTGTGAACATGTTTTGATCTTAGAAGCGAGATGGCATTGACAACAGGGTCAGAAACAGTATTATTTTGACAATTGTAATATTGATTATAACATTGATCAGCACACCAGGCATCCCAATTACAGTTTACCATACAATCATCATACTGCTGTTGGCAATATTGCATATTCGAAGAGTAATCTTGATTTGTCACATACTTGTATTGTGTATAGACTTTTTCATTGCTGTTTAAAGAATTATATGAAATTTGCTGAACTAGCTGGTAAGTAATTGGATCATAAACATAATCTTCAACTTGAGTAATTTTTCTTGAATTTGAAGGATCTGTTTTATCGAAAATATTGGTAGTTTTTTTTGTTAAGCTGAAAGATTGAGACACCATGCTATAGTTTACCGATACTTCTTTAGCCTGTCCACTACAAGTACCTTTGTTTTGAATATTTGAGGTCTTTGTAGCTACTACAGTTTTCCTAGGAGAAAGATTAAAGTTGTACTGAAATATTTCTTCTTTTAGTTTTTTACCATTTAAATCTACCATTAACACTGACTTAGGATTACCTCTTTTCCAAAAATATGAAGTTACAGAGCTGAAAGGAGGTCCATAATTACTTTCAGAACTATTATTTAAATCTGGATACTCATCATAGTTGGTGAATGTATAGATAACTTTACCTTTTCCAGATATTACCTCCTCAACCCTAGAGTAACCGATGTGCGTACCATTAATATCAACAATATCATTGTAGGCATGAGAAAACTTTTCGGTATATCGTGAATTTCCATTACTCGAAAGAGTAACTCCAAAAACTGGTGACCTAAACCTTAACCCACTGGACTCAGTAGAATTTTCTTTTATATAATTGTAGACTGTACTTTGACTAAAAGTTTCAGCTATTCTTATAATTTGACTAATTCTATTACCAGATATAGCTTGTGATTGACCACTTAGAAACCCAACGTGACCTTGGTAGTAGTACCTAGTAACCGCTCCGCTTCTTTCAATAATTTCTGAGAGGACATTTGCCTGACTTGCAAAGCCATTTGGATTACGAGTAGCACCTCCACCTGGAACATTGACCAATGCAGGTATCCAGTTAGTAGTAAAACTACTGTTAAACAACCCATTATAATCAATTTGTGGAGAGTTCCTTGCAGGAAGTTGATAATCATAATAATAATTAAATGAATATAAAGGCTGATTAGAAAGATCGAATATCGATTCTAGTTTTAATCTTTTACACAATTGAGTACTACATCCAGGCGTCTGAAAGTAGCCATATTTAAAACTAATTTTTGAGACCTGTTGACCCAGAATATTAGTGACCCGTACATTTGCTAAAGATTTACCTCCCGTGATATCATCTCTGGAATTATTCCAAGTGAAAATGATTTTACCACCTGATGTACTAATTTCTGAAATGTATTTTGAGCTAATTGTGTTAGTAACACTTTCATTAACCAATGGCAGGTTTTGACTCTTGCAGTAATCATATCCCTGGGTGTAATAATAGTTTACATATGAATAGCTTCCACTCACGTAAGAAATGTTTATCTCATCAGTGCCGTTAGCAGATATTACCTTATCCAAATACCAAGTAGATACATAATTAATGCTAGAAGGAACAAGATTTGGTTTTGCATTTGTATTTTCTCTACTTGAAAGTGTAGACCCAAAAATATACTTGACACCATTCTCGTCTACAATTTCCCATTTCCCTGTATTCGTTCCACAAATTGCAGGTCTAATAATAAGATCTTGAAAAGGAAAGGTTGCGGGGATACCATTGGCATCTAGTACGAACTTTCCTGACCTGCCTCCAAATGAAAAAATAAACAAATCAGGTTCTTTATCAGACTTATTCGGAGTACAAAACCCACCATTATGATCGTCAGGTACTCCTCTAACAACTCTAGTTATCATCCCTCCAGCAATTAAATTCCAACCCAACCCCTCTGATGATGCAATATCCTGAACCCGATGCCCGGAAGAGTTGTAACTCAAGGATACAGATGAAGATAATTCTCTTCCACTGATTTCAGCAATTGGAACACTAATATTAGCAGTCCCAGTATAATGGCTTACTCCGGTGTTGACCAATCTAATCATTGACATTGCGTCTGAAGATGGTGTCAAAAATCCTTGTCCAAATGATTCTGAAAGACTAAAACCGTAAACCAGAATTAAGCACACGATCTTTAAATGTAAATTTTTATTCATATGTTTTATGGTTAAAATTTCCTGTAAATAAGTATCAATCTCCCACCTAAAGTGAATTGATTTAACTCAAATTCGTGAGTCTGAAAATATGCTATAGATCTCATTTTTAAATTTTTAAATAGCATAGCATTTGTTCCAATCCCTAATTCATATTTATTTCCTTGATTGTCCCTATCTGGTTTTATTTTAGAATTCATTAAACCCAAATACCTCGCCTCAACAAAGAATACCTTATTCAATCTATGATTTAACCAAAGGCTATAATTTTGAAAAAAGGACGTTTCACTGGACTGAAAATTATGGATGTGAAATCCGCTACCAACTAAAAAGTTTCTATTAATTGCATATCCTAATTGCAAAGAAGGTTGAATCCTTGATAATTTACCTCTCTCAAAACTGCCTCCAAGTCCAAACTCAATCCTATGCGAAAATTTATAGCTTTTAAGACTATTTTTTTTCTCTGTACCTTTCCATAAGTCCCTTGAGTCTTCAACTTTGGAGTATTTTTGTTTTTGCTTTGACAGCTCATCATAATTTACTTTCTCGCCTATTTTTTTTGCTAGGCCTTTATCTTGAAGAGTTTTTAAAGATATTTGATCTTGTGGAATTGTTTGAACCCCATTATTAGCATCAATTAAATCACTTAATTTCCCTTCTAGCTGCTCCATCTGAAATAATTCAGGCAGCATTTCCTTCATCTGCTGTTGGAAATCAAGATCAGCAGCATCTAACTTTTCAAACAGGACTTTGTAATCATAAGCTGTATGGATATCATTGAGATTTGAGGGAATTAAATCATCTTGATTAATCCCCATGTTTTGTTCGATTCCGTCACTTAGGTTCGATGCTTGCTCTTGTATTAATTGTTGTTGATCTTCTAAATGTGACTTAACTACCGCATTGATGCTATCCTTATGTTGGGCATAAAAGGTACTGTCAGAAAGCAGCTTTTTCAGCTCTTTTGACTTTTCATTTATGCTGTAAAAATCTGATTTGAGTTTTTCAAGATCTTTTACCTCTTGAAGTGATTGGATGTTTTTAACTGGTGAGCTCGAAAGGTTTGGCGAAAACACAGCTTTGTTAAACACTGGTATTACGCTTTTGCCTTGGGCTTTACATTCGGCTATACTGCCCCAAATCATGACCAAAAAAAACAAGATCCATGTGATTTGGGACTTTTTAAGAATAAAAGAGTCAATCAGCTCCATAATTGTTGATGTTTAAAATAACCGTATAATCAGTAGCTACTGGATCACCCAACATCAACAAACATTAGCCAGGCAAAACAATGATTTATTATCGATTGATTTGACAAACTATTAATTGGATCAAATAGATATTTCGCAAATATTAATAATTAAGTGTATTTAAAAAATACCTAGTTCTAGGTATTTTATTGTTCAGGAAAAATTCCTAACTAGCTGAATTTTATAGATCTAAACAAGAAAATTTTCAAATACAAATTATTGAATTTAGAACCATTAATAGATCATTTC
>NZ_JAKZGP010000119.1 GCF_022549775.1 Belliella filtrata
ATTGTCAATATGTTTAGTTAGTTTTAGCCTGTAATCTTCCTTTTTTTCAGAATTAGAGTTACCCCCTATATACCCCTATAATTTACACATTTTTTTTATTAATTTGCTTAACTAAACGACATTGAATACTAATTGTTAATCTTGCTTGTAATTATTCCATCTCCTCTCCGCTTGCTTGCTATTGTATAAAAGGTGTTGAATGTCTATGACACTTGTTTTTATAGTTGCCATTGTAAAAAGGTTAATCTTGAAATATGCTTCTCACCTTTTTAGTTCCCCATTTTCTTTAGAAAACCTGCATGCGATTTTAAGGCCGAAATGAAGGTCTTATTTTCAATGTAAGGTATTTTAAACTCTTCTGCAGTTTCTTTCACTATTGATGAAATTGCTGGATAATGTACGTGGCAGATATTTGGAAAAAGATGGTGCTCAATCTGAAAATTTAAGCCGCCAAATAAAAATCCTGTAAGCCAACTTTCTCGAGCAAAATTAACAGTGCTACGCATTTGGTGTACTGCCCATGAGTCGTGAATTTCCGTTTCATTTTCAGGTTTGGGCATATGGGTTTCTTTGACCAAATGAGCTAATTGAAACACATTCCCAATCAAAGTCCCTTCCGCAAGGTGCATAACCAGCAGCAGTAATAGCACCTGAAACCACGGGAGATTAATCACAATAAGAGGAATAACAAGGAAAAACATGTAATAAATCAATTTGAATGCAAAGAGGTTAATATACTCAATGCGAGGAGGTTTTTCATCTCCAATTCTTAGAGACGCATCAAAAAACTTCATATAATCTTTTCTGTAAAACCATGAAATAGAGGCAAAAGAATATAGAAAAAAAGCATAAATATGTTGGTACTTATGGATCCATTTTTTGGGCTCATCCTTGTGGATTCGAATCATTCCTGGAGCTACTTGAAGATCTGCATCGTGTCCAATAATGTTGGTATAAGTATGATGTATTTTGTTGTGGGTCATTTTCCATACATATACATTTGCCCCTATCAGATTAAAGAGAATTCCCAATGCTTTATTAATTTGGGGAGATTTGGAATAAGCGCCATGAAGGGCATCATGGCCAATATTAAAGCCAATCAGTCCCATAGTTAATCCCAAGCCTATCGCGATCATCATATGATACCATAGATTTACTTCTGCAAATAATAATGCAAAATAAAGACCAACCCAAAGAGTCAAAATCCCTATTGTTTTGGCTACCATTCTCCCATCAGCTTTTTTTGAAATCTTCTTCTGTTCAAAATAAGCGTTTATCCTTTCTCGTACTGTCTCTAGAAACATTGAGCTTGTTTGGGTTCCAAATTTTATTGATTTACTCATGATTTGTAGGTGCACAATGGCTTTAAATGAATACTTTAAAAAAATTAACATTATAGTTTTTTGTCCCGCTTATAAAACCATACTTTATTATAATACTCATTTACAGGCAAAAGAGCACAAAAGTAAAGGCTAAATCAATACAATTGGAGTTCTGCCAACAATGAATCCATAGCCTTTCTACTAATTTTCAATTTGGCTGCAAGTTTTTGGAACATTGTTTCTTGTTCTCCCTCTTTAAATTCAAAGTCCGCATCATTCAAATAAGGAAACCTCCACTTTAACATGACTTTTTGTTCTCTCCAGCTTCTCACAATATTCATATACTTTTATTTTAAAATAATTTAACTGAAATTTGATTTGTATATCACAGAACACCAGTTTAAAAATGTCAAGGATATAAAAAAGTACAAGGTTAGTCATAAAAACAGAGCTAGGAGCATTGTTTTCAGGCCTAATAAAATAACGTAATTTTCTGAATTTTAATTCAATAACAATGGGCAATAGCTACTTTAACTTGGCAATTACTAATAAAGCAGAAAAGGTAAATTTGTAAAGAGGAGATTTTTAATTCATTTATAGATGGCAAGAGTACATGAACATTTAGAATACTTTCCATAAGTTCTCTGACACTTTTGATTTGTTGGGATAATCTAGGCAGGATTAGTTGAAATTCTTCATGAGAAATGTGTTGACCATCTTCCAACTCCAATAAAGATTGCAAAGCAGCAATAGGGATTTGAGATCATGAGACAAAATAGAAAACAGCAATTGTCTACTTCTATTAGACTGGACCAAAGCTATATTTGACTGTTCCAACTCCTGCGTTTTTTCTACCTCATATTTAATCAGGAGTTCCTCCCGTATATTTTTTGTTTGCTCACGATTAAGCTTTTGCTCTGAACTCAATTTCAGTTTGATGTACTCATTGGCGTTTTTGTAATCCCCTAAGCTTTCAGACACACTTGAAAGAATTCCGGCGGCTGACCCTATTTGATAAGGAGAGTTCATATCATTAGCCAATTCCATGGCTTTTTGAGCATATCTTAAAGCAAGCACTTTATTGTTTAATTCTAAATTGAAACTGGTTAGTTCATACAGCAGGGAAATTTGTATTTCGGTGTTCTGTAGACCATTAGAAAACTCCAATGCCTGCGTGAGCAGTTTTTGGGCAGTCACATAGTCTTTATTTTCTCGAGCAACTTCAGCAAGCAGGTTGATGGTATTGATACTACCCCTAACGTCTTGTAAGGATGCTTTAATCGTAAGTGATTTTTCGAGGTAATACCTTGCAGAGTCTAAATCCTCAAGACTACTTGTTTCAGCCCATAAATCTTTAAAATAACTACCCAAATCATTGTATAGTAGGCCTTGGGCTCACAGGTTATTGACCGACAAAGCATATCCTAGAGATTTTTGATATCATTTGGCGGCATCTTTGGCGCTGCCTGTACGGTATAAGATATTGCCAATATTGAGATGGGATTCCATAAGACCTAAGGCATCCTGTATGTTTTCTCGTATTTTTAAAGCATAATATGCGTTTGCAAGGCTGAGTCAAATGATAATTTGATCAAAAATGAGACGCCCTTAATATTCAAAGAATTTGCTTTCACCTTATCAAACCCATGCTTTTCTGCCAAGTTGATCGCTGAATCCGCATAAGCTATAGATAAATCTTGATCAATCGCATAATTTGCTTTGGCCACTTGGTGATATAGGTCAGCTTTGATTATTGGGTCTTTGGTGGCATAAATTACCTGTCTCAGACTGTCTGTGAGGGAAGACGCTTGTTGAAATGAAAGCAAAAAGAAAAGAACTAGCATGGAATGATTGATATTGGGTGACCAGTGAGTAAGAATGCCATGATGTGTTTCAGCCATTCTCAATGCTCTAAAATAAATAATATTTTAGTGTTGAGGCAATAAATTCTAAGATTAAAAAAAATTCTGATTACTCGTAATTACCAAAGAGTCAAAATATTACTTCGACTATTACGAACAACCATATTCTTTTTTTTCAAAATCCATTAGACCTATTGGCTAAAACCTTTCTCCCTATCTAAAGAAAAAGTAGATTTGAGAAAACTTCAACGATTCCTTAATTGATGAAGAAAGACTTATCTTTAATTTACTTCTGTTATCGTGAATCCAATTTTTCCAAGCCCGGACAAACAGCTAAAAATAGTCAAGAAAATCTTTGATGTTAATGGTTACATCCTTCAGCTTTCAATTTTTCTTGCTTTTGGATTTGTAATCGCCAATCTAGGTTTTGGAGACATTATTCAAACCAGTCAATATGGGCTATTTTTCGAAGGGTTATTATTTTTTCTCGTAATACTTTTATCCCTTAGACTCTTTTCCAAACGAGAGGTATATAGTAAACTCCGATTGATAATTGAAAAATATGATTATACGCTACTTTGCCAGTAAGGCTGAACTGACGCAATAACAAGTCTATCAAATAGTTTTTCTCCAAAATATCTTCTGTTTAGCCTATAACAGAACTCATCGAGGTAGTTTTGGAT
>NZ_JAKZGP010000011.1 GCF_022549775.1 Belliella filtrata
ATATAGATTATGAAGAAAAAAGAAAGGCCCTGCCAGAAATAACAGGACCTTTTGAATCTAGCTTAAGCTGATTTACAAATCAAAGGTAAAAAATTTAGATTTTATTTGAAATTTAACACAGAATCTTTCAGGTTTGATTGTCAATGAGTTATTGGGAATGTTCCATTGAAACCTAGATGATTTATTGTTTCTATAAATCAACCAATTGACAATATTCTATTGTGGATTTTAGATGATAAACAAAAATTAACCAAAACTATTTAAACCTATGAAAACAATAAAAGGGCCAGCGGTATTTCTGGCACAATTTGTAGATGATCAAGCACCTTTTAATAACCTGAAGAGTATCTGTGAATGGATGGCTTCTGTAGGTTACTATGGCGTACAAATCCCTTCTTGGGATGGTCGATTGATAGACCTTCAGAAAGCTGCGGAAAGCCAAACTTATGCAGATGAAATCAAAGGTATTGTGAATGAGGCTGGATTAGAGATTACGGAACTTTCCACCCATCTTCAAGGGCAGTTGGTAGCTGTTCATCCTGCATACAATGAGTTATTTGATGGTTTCGCTCCTTCTGATTTGGCTGGAGACCTAAAAGGAAAAACGGCTTGGGCGACACAGCAGCTTAAATATGCAGCAAAGGCATCGAAAAACTTAGGGCTTACAGCACATGCTACTTTTTCTGGTGCCTTGATGTGGCATACCGTTTACCCTTGGCCTCAAAGACCAGCAGGACTTGTAGATACAGGTTTTGGGGAATTGGCCAAAAGATGGCTACCAATCTTGGATGTATTTGAGGAAAATGGGGTAGATGTATGCTATGAGTTACACCCAGGAGAAGATCTTCATGATGGTATTACCTTCGAGATGTTCTTAGAAAAGGTAAATAATCATAAGAGGGCCAATATTTTATATGATCCAAGCCACTTTGTTTTACAGTGTTTAGACTATCTGCAATTCATTGATTTTTATCATGAAAGAATCAAGATGTTTCATGTCAAAGATGCAGAGTTTAACCCTACAGGTAAGCAAGGTGTATATGGAGGGTATCAAGGTTGGGTAGAGCGTGCAGGAAGATTCCGCTCATTAGGAGATGGTCAAGTTGATTTTAATGGTATCTTTAGCAAACTTTCTCAATATGATTTCGATGGATGGGCAGTACTGGAGTGGGAATGTGCAATCAAGCATCCTGAGCAAGGAGCTATAGAGGGAGCACAGTTTATTTCAGATCACATCATAAGGGTGACAGAGAAGGCGTTTGATGATTTTGCGGGCAGAGGAGCCGATGAAGCTTTCAATAAAAAGATTTTAGGAATTTAAATTAACCATACCTTAATAATAGTAAATACATAATGAATTCAAGAAAAACACTTTCCCTAGGACTTGTAGCGCTTACTACCCTTGCTTTTGCATGTGGTGGAGGTAGTCAAGAGTCAACACAATCGGCCGACAGTGCCAATTCAGCTTCAGTACAAGAGGCAAATATCAGCTTAGAAGACAAGTACAAAGATGATCCGGTATTTATCACTGGCTCGGCTAAAGCTAAAGAGGCCGGCTGTACTGCATGTCATATGATAGAACGAAAAGTAGTAGGACCTTCCTATGCAGATGTAGCAGCAAAATACGAGAATACGCCCGAGAATGTTTCCTTGCTTGCCGACCATGTTATAGATGGTAATGTTGGGAACTGGGGAGAAATTCAAATGCCTTCACATCCTCATTTGGAAAGAGCAGATGTAGAAGATATGATCAAATATATTTTACTACTTAAAAAATAATACTGATGAAAAAACCAATGTTTGCAGCGATGTTTGCAGCCTCGATAGCATTTTCATGCGGAGGAACTCAAGAAGTAAGAGAAGTTACGATACAAGCGGAAGAAATCGAAGTAGAACCAGAATGGACTAGTTTGTTTGACGGAGAATCATTCGATGGCTGGAAAAAATATGGAGGCGGTGAAGTTGGAAAAGCTTGGAAAGTTCAAAATGGTACTATATATCTAGATGCAACAAACAAAGCTGACTGGCAAACTGGAGACGGAGGTGACATAGTAACTGAAGAAGAGTTCGAAAACTTCCATTTGAAATTAGAGTGGAAAATAGCAGAAAACGGCAATAGTGGCATTATCTTTTTTGTGCATGAGTCTGATGAGTACAGTTATCCATGGAACACTGGTATGGAAATGCAAGTACTAGATAATGATGGTCACCCTGATGCGAAAATCACCACCCACAGAGCTGGAGATTTGTACGATTTGATTGAGTCCTCAGAAGAGACAGTGAAGGAAGTAGGTGAATGGAATCTTGCAGAAATCATTGCTGACAATGGGCATTTGGAATTGCATCTGAATGGGGTGAAAGTAGTAGAGACTACCATGTGGACACCAGAGTGGGAAGAGCTGATAGCAGGAAGTAAGTTCAAAAATATGCCTGGTTTTGGTACTTTCAAAAAGGGTAAAATAGCGCTCCAGGATCATGGAGATGAAGTGTGGTTCAGGAATATTGAAATCAAAAAACTGTAAGTTTTTCTAAGCTTTAATAGAAACCCTTGTTTCAATAAAAAACCGAGTGATTGCCACTCGGTTTTTTTATTCGTGTGTCAAAATCATAGCCTCTAGCCTATTGAAACATTTTTCTGCTAGTCCAATGACATCTTGATTGGTTTGGAAAGAAGTTGGGTCTATTGCATTTGAGAAGTAGATGTTGATCACCCCAGGTTTTAGCAGAATTGATCCTCTCTTCATTACTTTGTCAGCTCCAATGATTGCCATGGGCATGATGTGGATACCTGTTTCTATTGCAATTCGAAAAGCACCTTTTTGAAAAGGAAGAAGTGCATGGCTGCTATTATTCCTTGTCCCTTCGGGTGCCACTACTATTGAAATTCCTGTTTGCAATATTTCTAATAAGGCTTTCACGGATTTTTTCCTAGATAAAGCATCTTTTCTATCTACCCAAACAGCCAGTCGAGAGGCTATTATGCCAAAAATTGGGATGCGAGATAATTCCTTTTTGCCAATTGCTTTTACTTCTTGACTTATGGCCATAGGGATTACCGGAGCATCTATGAATGAGCGATGATTGAAGATGTAAATGTATGGCTGATTTATGTTGATATGTTCCTTGCCATGGATTCGGTATCGAATTCCTACCAGAGTAGACCATGTTCTGATCCATATTCTGATAGCGATAAAGGCTATCTTGCCTCCCTTAGGAGATAATGCATAAGGAATCACCACAAACCAACCTAATGTCAGCATGAATAAGGTAAATAATAAAGCTGCATATACTGTATAAACCCATTGAATGATTTTCATAGCTCGGTTGCTTTTACTATTTTTGTACAATTTTAAACAATTTACTAACTCTTTGCTTGCAAAACTGACCCTTGAGAGCGTTCTCAAGGGTTTTATTTTTAAAATCCACTTCAGTGAAGCTGGATTTACAAGGTTGGGTAAATGCCAAAACTTTTTCTACACAATATTTTCAATTGATTAAAAATCACTACCTTTGCAATCCGTTCGGTCGGACGGGGTTTCTGGTGTTGATAATCAGGGACTTTTCTAAAACTAAAAACCTCAACCCGATGATCCTAGGGTTGTTGAAAATCAGGATTATTTTATAATATGTCTAATCAAAAAGATTTTAACTGGGACGATTTCGGGACCAAAGGTTTTGGTGAAGGTTATTCCAAAGACAAAAGAGCCGAAATGGAAGCTCTTTATGCTGGAACTTTGAATGAGATCACAGAGAAAGAAGTTATCAAAGGTACTGTAGTAGGTATCAATGATAAAGATGTGATCATCAACATTGGTTTCAAATCTGATGGTTTGGTTCCAAGAACAGAATTCAGAGACCTACCAGATCTAAAGATCGGTGACGAAGTAGAATTGTTCATTGAAGAGCAAGAGAATGCTTTGGGTCAGCTTGTACTTTCTAGAAAGAAAGCAAGAATGGTACGTGCATGGAGCGATATTGAAGATGCGCTTGAGCATGACAATGTGATCGAAGGTCTTGTGAAGAGAAGAACTAAGGGTGGTTTGATCGTAGATATCTACGGTGTAGAAGCCTTCTTGCCAGGTTCTCAAATCGATGTGAAGCCTATTAGAGATTTCGATATCTATGTAGGTAAGAAAATGGAAGTGAAAGTGGTGAAAATCAACCACACTAATGATAACGTAGTAGTATCTCATAAAGTATTGATCGAGAAAGATCTTGAGAAGCAAAAAGCTGAGATCTTGAACAACCTTGAGAAAGGTCAAGTACTAGAAGGTGTGATCAAAAACATGACTAATTTCGGTGTGTTCATCGATTTGGGTGGTGTTGATGGTTTACTTCACATTACTGACATCTCTTGGGGTAGAATCAATCACCCAGAAGAAGTTCTTAACCTTGATGACAAAGTTCAGATCGTTGTTCTTGACTTTGATGATGATAAGAAGAGAATCTCGTTGGGTATGAAGCAGCTTACTGCTCATCCTTGGGATGCACTTTCTGCTGACCTTGAAGTAGGTTCTAGAGTGAAAGGTAAGATTGTAAACGTAGCTGACTACGGTGCATTCCTTGAGCTTGCTCCAGGTGTAGAAGGTTTGATTCACGTATCTGAAATGAGCTGGTCTCAGCACTTGAGAAACCCTGCTGACTTCGTAAAAGTAGGTGATGAAATCGAGGCTGTAGTATTGACGCTTGACAAAGAAGAAAGAAAAATGTCTCTTGGCATCAAGCAGTTGACTGAAGATCCTTGGACTAAAGGTGACATGGCTGCTAAATATGCAGTAGGTACTAAGCACACTGGTGTGGTAAGAAACTTGACTAACTTTGGTCTATTCCTTGAATTGGAAGAGGGTATCGATGGTTTAGTTCACGTATCTGACCTTTCTTGGACTAAGAAAATCAAGCACCCTTCTGAATTTGTGAAAGTAGGAGATGAACTAGAAGTAGCTGTTCTTGAGCTTGATGTTGACAACAGAAGATTGGCTCTTGGTCACAAGCAATTAGAAGAGAATCCTTGGGATACTTTTGAAAATGTATTCCCAGTAGGATCTGATCATAAGTGTACTGTAGTATCTAAAAATGATAAAGGTGCAGTACTTGAACTTCCTTATGGCTTGGAAGGATTCGCAACTACTAAGAACCTAGAGAAAGCTGACGGTACTTCTGTGGAGGTAGGTGAGTCTATCGAGTTTAAAGTAACTGAATTCTCTAAGGATGACAAGAGAATCGTTCTTTCTCACACAGCTACTTTCAGAGAAGAAGCTAAGCCAGCGGCTGCTCCTAAGAAAGCTAAGAAGAAAGAAGATGCTCCTGCATCATCTGCACCAGCTGAAAAGTCTACCCTTGGTGACTTAGATGCTTTGGCAGAGTTGAAAGAGAAAATGGAAGGCGGAAAGAAATAATCTCTTGAAGCAATATACAAGAACCAAGATGGTTCAAAACTAAATACAAAAGTGGTTGTCGAAAGACAGCCACTTTTTTTTTGTCAATCAATCGTTTCTAAGCTCGGGTTATATGTTTTAATATTATAGTTAAAATTGTCACATTGCTGAATGAAGAAAATATACGCCTACCTGCTAACAGCTTTTGTTTTAGTGTCTTGTTCTGAATCAAATGATGAAGATCTAGGTACATCTTTTGGCTATGAATTAATGATCGCAGATTCTTTAGATCTTCGTATACTGGGGAGTCCTACCCTAGCCAGCGTGAGTGAGGACGGAAATAAATTGGTGTTTTATGATTACTCTAATAAAGAATTTGTTTTTACTGACGATTCTGGTGAAGTGCTAAGTAAATTTTCTAAAAAAGGCGACACCCCTGATTCCTATGGGTTCCTTATGGAGTTTCCTGGGTTTATAGCTGATGATCAAGTGGCTGTTACAGGGATGAAGGGTATTTTTGTATATGATTTGAATGGTGGATTGGTTAAGAAATTTTCTCACCCAGAATTGATGGGAGGAGCAGCTTTTATGAGTTTCCCAGGCAAAGGTATAGAGTCCACCACAATAGATGGCTCGGTTTATTTACTTAGTAAATCTGTGCGGATAAGAGATACATATGCTGGTGAACAGGAATTTTATGATAAGTTCAAAGCTATAGAGCTTGTTGATTTAGAAATAGGTAGTTTTACGGACATTGTTCCCTTTGAGCGAGGGAGTAAGTTTTTGGATGGAAATGGGTATTATGAAAGTGATTATGCTCCAGCTTTTAAAGCCTACAATGGGAAGTTATACGTAGTGCTTGGCGGAGAGGCTAAGTTAAATGTGTACGCACTTAGTCCGGAGGGAGTAAGTTTAGATACAATTGTCGAATTACAAATTCCAGATTTTGGAGATTTGCCCATTACCTCTAGAGATGTTTTTACGCAGGGTTCAGTTGCTGTGAAAGCAAATACTCCAGCCATTAGAAATATTCATGTCTTAGACGAAAAGTTGGTGATCCATTATTTCGGTGGAATCGAAGAAGAAAAACTAAAGGACGCCAATGCTTTATGGGAAGCAGGTGACAAGGAAGGTTTCGAGATTCAGTATAAAAAGGTATTGGAACAAGTAGTTCAGGGTGTGTTAATCCTAGATGCTAAGCGTCTGAATGTGTTTGACAATCTTAAGTTGCCCGAAGGTGTGAATCTGCGTGGATTTGCATCAGGTGGTGGGTTTTTATGGATGGAAAGGACTCCTGACCCAGATGATGAGGAAGAATTTTTGAGGATTTATAAGGTTAAAATTACCGCACAATGAGTAAGTTCTATCAAGTAGAGATATTATTTATATTAGGAGTTTTAATGATAGCTTGCTCAGAGCGGGTGAATGATTCTCAAGTCAAGGTAGATTCTAATTTTTGGGAACTTGTGATTTTGGATTCCATTCAAGTGGATTACTTGGCTGATATTAGAGAAGGTACATTTTCAAATGGAATAGGCGTTATTAAGGATATTTCAAGAAGCACCTTGTTGAAGTTTGACTCGTTGGGAAAGGTATTAGTTAAGAAGGAGTTTCCTAAGGAAGGACCTGGGACGGTTAGATGGCTAGAGACTCTACTTGAACATAATGGAGAATTCTTTGGAACTACATCATTTAAAAATATTTACCATTTTGATCAGGATCTAACTTTAAAGGGAAGCTTGGACATGCCTTTTTTAGGTGAAGCTCGAGGAGGCTCATACAATCAAAATAATATAGTATTTTGGAAGGATAAATTACTTCTTTGGTATCCTGGGCGAAATGGTGTCAGCCCTTATAAAAATTATTTTTATAGAGACCATGCTCTTTTGGAGTTATATGATCTTAAGACTAAGTCCTCAAAACCAGTCGTAAAAACACCACTAACTTCTAAGTATAGTACTGATGACTTTTTTGGAAGACCATATCTCAATTTCACGATAGAAAATGATAGCTTATATTTAACATTTTCCAATGAGCCAATTGTGCATGTGTATGTGATGGGGGATAGCATTAGTTGGGAAAGAAGTTTCGATATATTACCTTCTGATTTTAAATTATTGCCTGGAAAAAAAACACCTTATACGTATCAGGAAGAAATGAAAATGGAGGAAGCCCGGATTCATGGCATTTATTCTGATCAGCATAATATCATTGTCACTTATTATGGAGGAATAGATGAAGACACTTTTACTAATCATGAGTTAAAGGAAAGAGGAAATTTTTCCCGCTACCCTGAATTCCTAAAGAATTATCTCAAAATCTACCATTGCGAATATGGTTGGTCTAACGAGTTGGTAATTCCTTCAAAAGTGAAAACAATTCTGAATATAGAATCAGTAGACAAAGTTTTCTTTGCTCTTAGAAATGATGATTTTCTCGGTGAAGAGCAGGATTATACCACTTTTTATAAGATTCAATTGGTCAGAAAGTAAATTGAGCGGTCTTAAGTCGGTCCTAAACTTTGAAAGATTTTCATGAGAAATACTCCCTCAATGGCAATTCATAAATCCTTTTCCCTAGGTGATTTGATACTGCGTTGACTATAGCGGCAGCAACAGGGCCTTGGGCAGCCTCGCCTGCTCCTAGTGGTTTTTCTTCAGGTCGATTAATGATGTGGACTTCGATTTCGGGAATATCATTAGCTCTAAATATGGGGTAAGAGTTCCAGTCTGTGCTGATAATTTCTTTTTCGTTGTATTGCACCGACTCCAGTATCGTCCAACTGGCAGATTGTATCATTCCACCTTCAGTCTGATTGATCAAGCCGTCAGGATTGATGCATTGTCCAGCTTCTATTACGCCGATCATTTTCTTGATTTTTAGTTTTTCTCCTTCATTTTCTAAGGTTACCATTACAGCAAAATAGGCTGCCGAGTTTTTGTATTGAGCGAAGGCAATACCGCATTTGGATTTTGTTTCGTCGGAAAGGTTATCCCAATCAGTTTTAGATTTCAATGTATTCAAAACCTCTACAGCCCTATTGTTTTTGAGGTTTCGAATTCTAAACTCGAAAGGATCCATAGAAGCGCTACTAGCTAGCTCGTCGATAAAAGATTCCAGTGCAAAAATATTCCCATAAGCACCAAGCCCTCTAAGCGCTGAGGTTCGGAGTGGGCCTTCATAATCATTAAGCAGCAAGGCCTTGTCAGCGATGTCGTACAGGGGAGAAGCATTCCTATAAGATCCTCCAGAAAACCCTCCCTTTTTAAACTCAAATGGCTCGGCAAGATGTCTAGCCGAAACATAGTGTCCAGCATTTCCATTTGGTCTTGTGCTATGGGTATCAGACCATATTTCTGTTTTCCAAGATGTGATTTTGCCATTTTGATCCATGCCAGCTTCTAGTGTGAGCTGCATAGCACTTCCATAAGGCTCCCAGCGGTGCTCATTGTCTCGCATCCATTGAAGCCTCACGGGCTGATTGGGTAGATGCTTAGCAATCATCGCCGCTTCGGCTGAGACATCATCAGCACTATTGTGTCCATAGCATCCTGAGCCAGGCATACCAATACATCGAATACTTTCTTTCTCTATAGAAAACAAGTCAGCTAAGGTGTTTTGCAATGGATACACACCTTGTGTAGGTGACCAAACGGTTAATTTTTGATTGTCCCATTGGGCAACAGCACAGCCAGGCCCTGTTGACCCATGCATGGTATATGGCTTTCTATAAGTTGATTTTAGCTGATTTTTAGCTTGTTTTATCGTTTGATTGATGGTGGGGCTAGCTTCTATTTCTTTTGGTTTACTAGCTTTATTTTTCATATCGGAGAAAAGGTCTCCCATAGCTGGCTTAATATTGGTTGACTCCCATTTAGCGATCTCTATTATCTTTTCACGAGCTTTGATGGCTTGATATTCTCTTTTGGCCACTATAGCTACAAAACTACCGTCAACGATAATTCTTACGACTCCGGGTAGTTGAGAAATTTCACTTTCGTCTAATGCTTCTAGCTTAGCATTATAGCTTGGAGGGTGTACTACCCTGGCATGAAGCATTCCCTCGAGTCGCAGATCATGTATGAAATGTGGCTCACCTTTAATCATTTTTGAAATGTCCGCTCTTGGAATTGATTTCCCAACAATTACATGATTACTAGGGTTTTTGATAGGGGCTTCACCAGTGATCTTGCCTTCTAGAAATTTCCCATCTAATAGTTTCCAGTAGCTGATTTTTTTGTTTTCCGGTCCATGTATTTCTCCGTTATTAACTTCTACTTGATCGATATTAACTTGCCAAAGTTTGGCAGCTTCTTGGATCAAAAAGTATTTAGCTTCTGCGGCAGCCTGTCTTATTGCACTACCACTGCCCTCTACGGAGTTGCTTCCTGCGGTATAGCCTTCGTTTGCGGTCTGAGCAGTGTCTCCATTGATGATATGGCAAATGTCAAAGGGTACTTCTAGTTCTTCTGCGGCTATTTGCATTAGTGCTGTTCTGATACCTTGTCCTAATTCCTGTTTTCCAGTCAATACCGTGACAAATCCCTCAGCATCTAATCTGATCCAAGAGTCTATAATAGCCTTTTCAGTATGAGGTCTTTCCTCAATGCCTGGATATGCACTTAAAGTGGTCTGATTTTCTGGGTTTGCACAAAACTGTAAAAATGGGAACAAATTGAAACCTATGATTAATTGACCACTAGCTTTGAGAAATGATCTTCTGTTCTGATTGTTGGTTGTGGTGTCTTTCATCTCTTATTATTTTTGGGATATAGCATTTTCTACAGCTTTTATAAATCTGGGGTGGGTACCACATCTACAGATTACTTGTTGTAGTGCATCCTTGATTTGAGATTTATTAGGTTGGGGATTATTTCGTAAAAGGGCAACAGCTGATATCAGCATGCCATTTAAGCAATACCCACATTGAGCTGCCTGTGCTTCAAAAAAAGCTTTCTGAACTGCATGGAGCTTATTGTTTTGAGATAGGTGTTCAATAGTTTCAATGTTTTTACCTTCAAAAGATTCACAAGCGTTCATGCAAGTGGGTTCGGCTTGATTATCTACCAATACCACGCATGCCCCGCATTGATGAAGTCCACATCCATATTTTGCACCAGACAATTTGAACTCCTCCCTCAACACATAGAGTAATGGTTCTTTTGGATCAAGTTCATGCTTGGTTTTTTTACCGTTTACTGTAAGTGTGACTGTTTTCATAGTTTAACAAATGTCGTTTTTCATGAAGGAGATTTTCAACTATTAATATACTTAATATAAGCCATATTAGGCAGAAGTGTTTTGAAGAGAGGGGGATATGTATTGTCAGTGGGTGACAATATCAAATTTTCTTTTAAAAGTGTAGATCTGGCAATGATGTAAATTGATGCTTGGCAATGAGGAATGATCAAAAAGTGTATCGAATAGAAACAAAAAAAGCACTTCCTATTAAGAAGTGCTTTTGAGGTCGAGAGCGGATTCGAACCGCTGTACAAGGTTTTGCAGACCTCTGCCTAGCCACTCGGCCACCCGACCATTGTGTAAATGAAATGCAAATGTAGGTATAATCTCAAATTTTCCAAAAAATGATTTAAATTTTATATAAATGAAAAATTTGTAAGTGAAAGGATTTCTCCGTTCATCCAAATTCCGCAAACAAAGATTTATTTATAAAGATTCTAAATTAATATTAAAATGATATTATTGATCATAATTAATTGATAGACAAATAAATACGATATACTATCAGCTTAGAGTACTTCATATTCAAGAAATGTAATCAAGTTTGAAATGTAGAATTGGGGTAGTACATTTGCACTGTTTATTTAAAAACCGTGAATTAAACTGTTTAATAAGTAATAAATATGTCAATCAAACGCTCATTATTAAGTGTTCCCTTAAGAATTAGCACGCTGGCAATGGTGTTATTCCTAATGATAGGAGCACAAGCCTTCGCTGCTCATCCTGATGTTTCTGACAGTGAAGAAGCCATTGCAGCGGGTAAAACCCTCTTCAATGCGAACTGTAAGACCTGTCACAAGCTAGATCAAAAATACACCGGCCCGGCCCTTCGCGGTGTGACAGAGAGAAGAACCATAGATTGGGCGAAGAATTTCATTAAGAATTCAAGCGCATTAATAGCTTCTGGGGATGCTCAGGCAGTAGCTATTTACAAGGAGTTCAATAACCTTGCCATGCCTTCTCACACTTTCCTTAGCGATACAGATTTGGAAAATCTTCTTTCATATATTGAATATGGAGATAAGGGATCATCTGATGCTGAAGCTAGTGCAGGTGAAGGATCTGAAGCTTCTTCAGGTGGTTCAGGTGTGCCAAGTGAATATTTGACGATCATCATTTCAGTGATGGTTGTTGTGTTGTTATTGATTTTGATCGTTCTTGGATTGATCATTTCAGTATTGACAAAATACTTGAATAATCAGAATTTGGACGAAGATGAAAAGGAATTCATCAACCAGAAGTTTGATTTCGGTAAGATCTTAAAAAGTGACGCTTTTGTGATAATCGTTACGGCATTAGTTATTGCTTTAGTAGCAAAAACAGCAATCGACGGTTTGTATAGCGTTGGTATCCAACAAGGATATGCTCCAAAGCAGCCAATTGCTTTCTCTCACCAATTGCACGCAGGTCAATATGAGATCGAATGTCAGTATTGTCATACTGGTGTAGAGCTTGGCAAATCTGCAAACATCCCTTCTGCAAATATTTGTATGAACTGTCACACCCATATCCAAAATGTGGAAGGCAAAGATGGTATTTCTCCAGAAATTCAAAAAATCTACAATGCGGTAGAGAATAATGAGCCTATTGAGTGGGTAAGAATTCATAACCTACCTGATTTGGCCTATTTCAATCACGCGCAGCACGTGGCAGTAGGTGGTATCGATTGTCAAACATGTCACGGACAAATCCAAGAGATGGAGGTCGTTCATCAGCATAGTTCATTGACAATGGGTTGGTGTATAGACTGTCACAGACAGACCAACATCAATACAGCAGGTAATGAGTATTATGATAAATTAGTGCAGCTACATTCAGATAGCAAGAACGCCTTGAAGGTGAAAGATATCGGTGGCTTGGAATGTGCTAAGTGTCACTATTAATTAAATCAATTGAGAACCTACTTTTCTTGAATATAAAATGAAAGAAAATAACAAGACATATTGGAAAGGAATTGAACAATTAACAAACGATCCTGAGTTTGTTAAAAATGCAGATAAGGAATTTCCTGAGTTTGCATCCTCTGGAAGCGGTGAAGAAGGCCCTTCAAGAAGAGATTTCCTAAAATTAATGGGTTTCAGTTTGGCAGCAGCCTCTTTGGCAGCTTGTGAAGCTCCAGTAAGAAAGGCGATACCTTATGTGAACAAGCCTGTAGATATAAATCCTTCTATTCCAAACTACTACGCTTCTACATTTGCTTCTGGTGGTGATTACGCTTCCATTGTGGTGAAAACAAGAGAGGGTAGACCAATTAAAGTTGATGGAAATGAGCTTTCCTCAATCAATGGAAAAGGTGTAAGCGCAATCGTTGAAGCTTCTGTATTGTCTTTATATGACAAGCAGAGATTAGCTGGTCCTCACATTAATGGAGAAAGGGCTGACTGGGCAAAATTGGATTCAGAAGTAAAATCTAAACTTGCATCTGCTGGAGCTGTAAAAATTGTAACCAATACAGTAATTTCCCCTTCTACTGAAGCTGCTTTGGCAAAGTTTGCTGAGGCTTTCGGTGGAGCTGAGATCATTACTTATGATCCAATATCTAATTACGGAATCACAAAAGCTGCTGAAGTAAGCTATGGTGCAGCTGCACTACCTACCTATCAGTTTGACAAAGCCAAAGTAATTGTGAGCTTTGGAGCTGACTTTTTAGGAACATGGATTTCTCCAATTGAATTTGCTAAGCAATATGCTAAAGGCAGAAAGATCACAAAGGAGAAACCAGAAATGTCAAGACATTATCAGTTTGAATCAAACCTATCTTTGACTGGTTCAAACGCTGATTATAGAACACCAATCAAAGCTTCTCAAAGTGGACTTGCTGTACTAGCACTTTACAATGCTATTGCTAAGAAGGCCGGTTCATCAACTTATACAGCTCCTGCTGTTGAAATTGCTAATCTTGAGAAGGCAGCAAATGAACTTTGGGCAAGTAGAGGCGCGTCTCTAGTTGTGTCAGGATCAAATGATCCTAATGTACAAGTTGTGATCAATGCTATCAATGATTTGCTAAGCAACAATGGTGTCACAGTAGATTACTCTAAGCCTTCTTACTTTAGAAAAGGAGATGATGCTAGAATGAATCAATTTGTAGCTGATTTGAATGCAGGTAGAGTAGGTGGAGTTGTGTTTTACAACTGTAACCCTGCCTATGATTTTGCAAAGGGTGCCGAATTGGCTGCTGGAATTGCAAAAGCCAAAGTCTCAGTGGCAACGAATGGTACCATGGATGAAACAGCTTCTTTGGTACAATATGTAGCTCCAGATCACCATTATTTAGAGTCTTGGAATGATTTCAATCCAAGAAAAGGTGAGTATTCATTGTCTCAACCTACTATTTCTCCACTTTTTGATACAAGACAAGCGCAAGATAGCTTCCTAACTTGGTCAGGAGACACTACAAGTTATTACGATTTTTTACAAGAAAACTGGAGATCAAGTGTCTTTGGAACTCAGTCTGAAACCTCGAATTTCCAAGAATTCTGGGATAGATCATTATTCAATGGTGTATATAGCATAGCCTCTGAGTCTGTAGCATCTTCAGCACTTGGAGATATTTCAGCTGCTGCATCAGCTATAGCTAAGGCTTACAAAGCTGATAATACAGGTACTGAGTTAGTGGTTTACACGAAGATTGGTATAGGTAATGGTACTTTTGCCAACAATCCTTGGCTTCAAGAAATGTCTGATCCAATTTCAAAGGCTACTTGGGATAACTATTTGACAGTTTCTCAAAAGTGGGCTAATGATAACGGCTTGAAGATGTTTGAAGGAGCAACTCAGAAAGCAAAGCTTACCGTAGGTGATAAATCTGTGATTGTTCCTGTGCTCGTACAGCCAGGACAAGCTAATGGAACTGTTGGTTTGGCATTAGGTTATGGTAGAACAAAGGCAGGTAGAGTTGCAAATGGAGTAGGTGTAAACGCATACGAACTACTTAGCCTGAAAGATGGATTTGTGAATTTTGCTGTTACAGAAGGAGTATCAGTAGAGTTGACCTCAGATAAATATAAAATAGCTCAAACACAAACACATCAGACTTACATGGGTCGTGACTTTGTGGTTCAAGAGTCTATTTTACCTAAATATAAAGAGGATGCTTTCGCAGGAAGGTATCAACCAAAAATCTATAAAGAAGGTGAGTTTGTAAAGCCTTCAAAAATTTCTCTTTGGAAAGGACATCAATATAGCCAGCACCACTGGGGCCTTGCTATAGACATGAACTCTTGTATTGGATGTGGAGCTTGTACCGTAGCATGTCAAGTTGAAAACAACGTGGCAGTGGTAGGTAAGCAAGAAGTTCTCAACAGAAGAGAAATGGCTTGGATCAGAATCGATCGATACTATAGCTCTGATGCTGAAGTGGGAGACAATGACGGTCTTGAGGTAGCTGCTGAAAATCCAGAAGTGGTATTCCAGCCGATGATGTGTCAGCACTGTAACAATGCTCCTTGTGAGACGGTATGTCCAGTAGCTGCTACTACACACTCTTCAGAAGGTCTTAACCAAATGACTTACAACAGATGTATAGGTACAAGATATTGTGCAAACAACTGTCCATATAAAGTAAGAAGATTCAACTGGTTTAAATACCACGATAATAAATCATTCTCTGCTGTGAACGTAGCGCAGAACGATGATTTGGGTAAAATGGTACTTAATCCGGATGTGACTGTAAGAGCTAGAGGTGTTATAGAAAAATGCTCTATGTGTGTGCAGCGTATTCAGTCAGGTAAATTGACAGCGAAGAGAGAGAACAGAAAAGTTCAGGATGGAGAGATCAATACTGCATGTGCAACTGCATGTCCAACTGATGCGATCGTATTCGGAGACATGAATGATCCAAACAGTAAAATTACAGCAACTTTGAAAATACAAGAAGATACACTTTCTGCTACCAAAGAGGTAAATGAAGAAAGAGCGTACCACGTATTGGAAGAAGTTAACGTGAACCCGAACGTTTGGTACTTCACCAAAATCAGAAATAAGGATAAATCAGAAGCTTAATAAATAATTTTATAAGATATGCAGGTTACTTCATCCGTACGTGAGCCGCTGATTACAGGCGGAAAAACCTTAAAAGACGTTACCCATGACGTATCAAGACAGGTAGAAGGCAAACCAACCTTGGGTTGGATACTTGGACTTTTGGTAGCAGTTGGTACATTATTATTAGGAAGTCTTGCGCTGGTAGCGACCCTTTGGGAAGGTATCGGTATGTGGGGACTTAACAAAACAATTGGTTGGGCTTGGGATATTACTAACTTCGTTTGGTGGGTTGGTATAGGTCACGCTGGTACATTGATTTCGGCAGTATTGTTGCTATTCAGACAGAAATGGAGAATGGCGATCAATAGAGCAGCAGAAGCGATGACAATCTTCGCTGTAATCTGTGCAGCGATGTTCCCAATCATTCACATGGGTAGACCATGGTTAGGTGCTTACTGGGCACTTCCACTACCGAATACATTCGGATCTTTATGGGTTAATTTTAACTCACCACTCCTTTGGGACGTGTTTGCAATTTCCACTTATTTCTCAGTTTCTTTAGTTTTCTGGTACATCGGTTTGATTCCTGATTTTGCCACAATTAGAGATAGAGCTACTGGTTTGAGAAGAACAATTTATGGAGCACTTTCCTTTGGTTGGGACGGCGCTGCTAAGACTTGGAGCAGATACGAATCAGTTGCTTTGATCTTGGCTGGTTTGGCTACACCTCTAGTACTTTCTGTGCACACTATTGTATCCTTTGATTTTGCAACTTCTGTTATCCCTGGTTGGCACACAACAATCTTCCCTCCTTATTTCGTTGCGGGTGCGATTTTCTCTGGCTTTGCCATGGTATTGACCTTGATGATCATCACTAGGAAGGTGTTTAAATTAGAAGATTACATTACTATAGGACACATTGAGTTGATGAACATCGTAATCATCATTACTGGTTCAATTGTAGGTATAGCTTATATTACTGAATTCTTTATAGCTTGGTATTCTGGCGTAGCAGCCGAGCAGTACGCTTTCATGAATAGAGCTTTTGGACCTTATGCTTGGGCATATTGGTCAATGATGACGTGTAACGTAATCTCTCCACAGCTTTTCTGGTTTAAGAAAATCAGGACTTCTATTGTAGCTACTTTTGCACTTTCAATTGTAGTGAATATAGGTATGTGGTTTGAACGATTTGTAATTATTGTTACATCACTTCACAGAGATTATTTACCATCTTCTTGGGCGATGTTCTATCCAACTTTGTCAGATATAGGTGTGTATTTATTCACCTTTGGTTTGTTCTTTACTTTGTTCTTATTGTTTGCTAAATTCTTCCCAGTAATCAACATGGCAGAGGTTAAGTCAATTGTTAAGTCTTCATCAGAAAAAGTAAATAAATAATCATGGAAAGAGATAAGAATTTTGTCCTCGGTGTATTTGATGATGAGGATGTATTATTAGATGCTATTACCAAAGTGAGAGGTAATGGAGTGAAGATTCATGAAGTTTATTCACCTTTCCCAGTTCACGGTATAGATGATGTACTTGGTTACAAAAGAAGTAAATTACCTATTGCAGCTTTTTTGTTTGGTTTATTAGGTACTACTTTGGCTTTGACCATGCAGTTTTACATGATGAAATTTGACTGGCCAATGATCATAGGTGGTAAAGACCATGCGGCATTTCCTGATTTCATTCCCGTTACCTTTGAATTAACAGTACTTCTTGCGGCTTTTGGGATGTGTGGAGTATTCTTTGTTTCTTCTAATCTTAAGCCTTGGGCTCAGCCTAGGATATTTGATCTTAGAATTACAGATGATAAGCATGTAGTAGCGATTGATTTGGCAACTAATGCTGGTCTTGGAGAAGAAAAAATCGGAGATATTTTGAAATCTTCTGGAGCATCCGAGGTAAATAAAAAAAGTTTTGAATAGTAACTCAGACAATATGAAACTGATTAGATCCATATATGTAATTGCTACAGCTGGTGTTGCACTGGGTTTTGCATCTTGTAGTGCCTCTGGAGATCATCCAGGGTACGAATATGCACCTCAGATGTATAACTCCGTGGCTTATGAGCCGTTGACTCAGATCGTAAATGAAGATGAAGGAAAGTGGGTGTCAACACGTGAAGATGAGAAAGGTGAGTTTTTTAACTCTAATATAAACAATCCTCATAGGATGAATATGCGTGAGCCAGTCGCTAACACTGTTCCTAGAACAAAAGACGGTTTACTTCCTTACAGGTTAAAGGCTTTTGAACTTGAGAAAGCTGCTGAATTGGAAAATCCAGTAGAGCTTACCGATGAAGTTCTTGAAGATGGGAGATTGCTGTTTCTCCAGTATTGTAAAGCTTGTCACGGAATCAATGGAGAGGGTGATGGTCTTGCAGGAGAGGTGATCGGTGGTGTTGCCAATCTAAAAGGTGGAGCTTACGTGGATTTACCTGAAGGTCATATTTTTCATGTTATCATGAAAGGGAAAGGCAGAATGGGAGCACACGGAACTCAAATTCCTCAGGAGAGAATTTGGAAAATTGTTCACTATGTTAAACAAGAAATTCAGAAGCAATAATCATGGCGCACGTTTCAAATTATAATTTAGATCAAAAATTTGATTTCACAGCTTCGTTGAAGAAGTCTATCATGATCGTTTTAGGTCTTGGGGTTCTTTTGTTTGTTGCAGGTGTAATCGTTTCAATGGTAGGCGGTGGTCACCATGATGAGGCAGCTGAAGCTGGAGGACATGCTTTTCATTGGTATCAAAGAGTGTTTGCAAACCTTTGGATCAATAACGTCTATTTCACAGGTATAGCTGTAATAGGAGTTTTCTTTTTTGCAATTCAATATGCAGCTCAAGCTGGATGGTCTGCTGGTTTGTTGAGAGTAATGATTTCTCTAGGAAATTGGCTTCCAATAGCTGGTGTCTTGATGCTTGTAGTTTTCTTTGTAGCAAATCACGACTTGTTTCACTGGACACATAGCTATCTATTTGATAAAAACGATCCTCATTATGATAAAATCATAGATGGTAAAGGAGGTTTCTTCTATTGGCCTATGGAAAAAGGTTCATTCCCTATCTTTTATATCATTAGAATGGTAGCATTCTTTGGTATTTGGGTGTTTTTCTTCAATAAGTTAAAGAATCTTTCTTTTGCTGAAGACAATTTGAATGGATCGCATGATTGGTCAAACATTAGAAAATGGTCAGCAATCTTCTTGATTTTGTTCGCTGTTTCATCTTCTATTTCTGCATGGGACTGGGTGATGTCAATCGATACACACTGGTTCTCTACAATGTTTGGATGGTATGTATTTGCCTCTTGGTTTGTAGCTGGATTGTCAGTGATCACTTTAATTACCCTTTACCTTAAAGGTAAGGGTTATTTGGAAATGGTAAACGAAAACCACATCCATGATCTTGGTAAATTTGTTTTTGCATTCTCAATTTTCTGGACTTATATCTGGTTTTCTCAGTTCTTGTTGATCTATTATGCCAATATTCCAGAAGAGTCAGTTTACTTCGTAGAAAGATTGCAGAGTGACGTGTATAGCCCGTTCATTTTTGTAAACCTAGCTTTAAACTTTGTGTTACCATTTCTTGTTTTAATGACTAGAGATGCAAAAAGACATGGAATATTCCTTAAGGTTGTTTGTTCTTTGATCATTCTAGGGCACTGGTTCGACTTCTTCTTAATGGTTCAGCCAGGTACTTTAGGTCACAATGGAGGATTTGGTTTGATGGAAATCGGAATGTTGTTGATCTACGGATCTGCCTTTGCCTTCGTTGTTTTCAAATCTCTAGCAGGTAAGAACTTGGTGGCGAAAAACCACCCCATGTTGGAAGAGTCTTATCATCATCATATTTAATATTTATCCGAAAAGAATATAATTATGTACGGATTTCTTATTGCAGTTGGTGTTCTTTTATTACTGTCTTTGATATGGATGGTATACAGGATACAAACTTTAGTTTCGGTAGTCAAAGGTTCAGATAAAAAGATTGCTTCTAGTAGTAATAAAGTGAACGCTATCCTGTTCATTGTGTTCCTACTTGGAGCTGGTATCTTGATGTTTTGGTATTCTATCAAAGAGTTTGACAACTATAATTTACCGCTTGCATCAGAGCATGGTGCTGTTACTGACAACTTGTTCTGGATTACAATGGCTGTTACAGGTGTGGTGTTTATTATAACCCACATTCTACTTTTCATTTTTCCTTATAAATATCAATATAAAGAATCAAGAAAAGCTACTTTCTATCCTGATAACAACAAATTGGAAGTGATCTGGACTATTGTACCAGCGATAGTCCTAGCTATCTTGGTAATTGGTGGTTGGAAAGCTTGGTCAGATATTACAGCGCCTGCACCTGAAAATGCTCATGTAGTTGAAATTATGGGTTATCAGTTTGCTTGGGAAATTAGATATCCTGGTGTTGATAATGTTCTTGGAGATCATGATTACAGGTTGATCAATGAAGTGAACAATCCTTCTGGTGTAGATTTCTCGGATAAAAACTCATTTGATGATTTTACTTCACCAGTGATGGTACTTCCAAAAGGAGAACCCGTTTTATTGAAAATTAGAGCAAGAGATGTGCTTCACTCGGTGTTTGCTCCACACATGAGACTCAAAATGGATGCTGTTCCAGGTATGCCGACCAGATTCTGGTTTACGCCAACAAAGACTACAGCTGAAATGCGTCAAGAACTTGGAGATGATGAGTTTGTCTATGAGATAGCTTGTACTGAAATTTGCGGTAGAGGTCACTTCTCTATGAGAAGAGAAATCAGAGTGGTGGAGCCTGCTGAATACCAAGAGTGGTTGAAAGAGCAGAAACCATACATTGTGAATGATCCTACACTAGTAGAGAATGTTTCTTCTGAATTGAAAGAATTGGCTGATATCACAATCAGTGAATATAAGTAATTATAAAAGGTAAAATTATGGCAGCAGCTAACGTCGCTTTACATGATACTCATGATCACGATCATGATCATGAGCATCACGATAACTTCATCACCAAATACATCTTCAGTACAGATCACAAAATGATCGGTAAGCAGTTTTTGGTTACTGGTATTTTCTGGGCTTTGATCGGAGGTTTTCTATCTATCTTATTTAGACTTCAGTTAGGTTTTCCAGATATGGAACTCTACTTCTTGAAGCCTTTATTAGGTGGCTGGATAGATGATGCGGGTAAACTTGATCCGAATTTCTATTTGGCTTTAGTTACAATGCACGGAACTATCATGGTTTTCTTTGTATTGACAGCTGGGCTAAGCGGTACATTCTCAAATTACCTGATACCATTGCAAATTGGTGCAAGAGATATGGCGTCTGGTTTTATGAATATGTTATCTTACTGGTTTTTCTTTGTTTCTGGTGTGATCATGTTTTGTTCTTTGTTCTTAGAAAATGGACCAGCTGGTGGTGGTTGGGTAGTATATCCTCCTTTATCTGCTTTAGAACAAGCTATTCCAGGTTCAGGAATGGGAATGACGCTTTGGTTGATAGCTATGACTTTCTTTATAGCATCTTCTCTATTAGGAGGTATCAACTATATCACTACCGTAATTAACTTGAGAACAAAAGGTATGTCTTTTTCTAGACTTCCTTTGACCATTTGGGCCTTCTTTTTGACAGCCGTAATTGGTCTATTGTCTTTCCCTGTTTTATTTGCTGCTGCTTTATTACTTGTATTTGATAGAAGTTTTGGAACATCATTCTACCTTGCTGATATCTATATTTCAGGTGAAGGTGCATTGCCAAATACTGGTGGTAGCCCAGTGTTGTATCAGCATTTGTTCTGGTTCTTAGGTCACCCTGAAGTATACATTGTTTTACTTCCTGCATTGGGTATTACCTCTGAAGTTATCGCTACGAATTCTAGAAAACCAATCTTTGGATACAAGGCAATGATCATTTCAATGCTAGGTATTACGATTCTCTCTTTCGTAGTATGGGCTCACCACATGTTCGTATCAGGTATGAACCCTTTCTTGGGATCTATCTTTATGTTCCTGACATTGATTATTGCAATACCTTCAGCAGTAAAAGTTTTTAACTACCTTACGACACTTTGGAGAGGTAATTTGATCTTTACTCCAGGTATGTTGTTCTCAATTGGTCTAGTTTCTTTCTTTATATCTGGTGGTCTTACCGGTATTTTCTTAGGTAACTCCGCAATTGATATTCAACTTCATGATACTTACTTTGTAGTGGCTCACTTTCACTTGGTGATGGGTTCAGCTTCATTCTTTGGTTTGATGGCTGGAGTTTATCACTGGTTCCCGAAGATGTTCGGAAGAATGATGGATGCCAAACTCGGTTATGTACATTTTTGGTTGACTTTTGTTGGTGTTTATTTGGTATTCTTCCCGATGCACTATATTGGTATCGCAGGATTTCCAAGAAGATATTATTCATGGACAAACTTCGAGTTCTCAAATATGTATACTGATTTGAATATGTTTGTATCTGCTGCTGCAATAATTACTTTTGCTGCGCAATTTATATTCCTATTCAATTTCTTCTACAGCATGTATAGAGGTAAGAAAGCTTCTCTTAACCCATGGAGATCTACTACACTTGAGTGGACGACTCCTTTGTTCCCAGGACATGGTAATTGGCCAGGAGAAATACCTTCTGTTTACAGATGGCCTTATGATTACTCAAAGCCAGGTGCAAAAGAAGATTTTATTCCTCAAACTGTCCCTCTATCTGCTACTCCAGAATCTAACTTGCCACATGAGCAAGAGTTAGTGAAATTGGAAAAGGAAATCATTGCTGAAGAAGAGCAAGTTTTGGTAGCAAATGGATCTAAAGAAGTCTAAAGATATTAACAGCTTTCGCAGAATCTCCTTGATTACTGTGATAGCTGTTTATTTTCTAATATTGGTTGGTGGGATCGTTCGAAGTACTGGTTCTGGTATGGGATGCCCTGATTGGCCAAAATGTTTTGGGAGCTGGGTTCCGCCTACAAGCGAGGATCAGCTCCCAAATGATTATCTAGAAGTTTATTTGGACAAAAGAGTTCAAAAGAATGAGCGTTTTGTATCTAGTCTTGAGCGACTCGGATTTCAAGATTTAGCTTATCAAATTAAAAATGATAAATCCATACTCATTGAAGAAGAATTCAATGCAACTAAAACATGGATTGAGTATATCAATAGGCTTATTGGAGTACTGATAGGTTTCTTTATCATTCTTACCGTAGTTAGGTCAATTCCGTTGTGGAAGTACGACAAGGTGATTCCTATCATGAGTAATTTTAGTTTACTGTTAGTGCTCTTTATAGGCTGGATAGGTTCTATCGTTGTTTCTACAAATTTGTTGTCTTGGGTTATTACCATTCATATGGTACTGGCGCTCTTACTTGTTTGTGTTTTGATCTATGTACATTTCAGAGTTCATCACATAGACAAAGCATTGAAGAAAAGGACTGATCATGCTGCATCCTTGTTTTATTTGATGTTGGTAGGTTTGATCTTAATGTTCGTTCAAGTCGTTTTGGGTACACAAGTAAGAGAACAAATAGATGTTGTTGCAAACTCATTTGGTAATTTGCTTCGGAGTAATTGGATAGATCAATTAGGTTTGACTTTCCTCATTCATAGATCTTATTCACTTTTGTTACTAGGAATTCATCTTGTGTTTCTATTTAAAGTGTATAAATATGCTGTTAGGCATTCAGGCATTTATAAATTGTCTTTTTGGTTAGTGGTTTTAATAATTATCGAGATATTAACAGGTATTGGAATGGCATATTTTGGTATTCCAGCTTTCTTACAGCCTGTACATCTTTTGTTTGGATCATTGATCATAGGGGTTCAGTATTTATTGTTGCTAAATCTTCATGACCAAAAAAATATTAAATTCGATTCATAAAGTTCATGAGTACTATTAATATTTCTGAAAATACTATATTAGATGCATTAGCTTTTAGAGCTAAAGCTTATTACGAATTAATCAAATTTAGATTAAGTGCTTTAGTCACTTTTTCTGCTGTGTTTGGTTTTATTCTTGGAGACTCTGGTGTCATATTCTCATGGGTTGGTTTTTTTGCCTTGATGATTGGTGGTTTTTTAATTAGTGGTGCTTCTGGTGCTGCAAACGAAATTCTTGAAAGGGATTATGACAAATTGATGAAGAGAACTCAAAACAGACCTCTTCCTCAAAATCAAATCTCGCTTCAAGAAGCCTATTGGTTTACTGTAATATTAGCTGTAGTAGGTGTTTCTATATTATGGTTGTTTACAAACCCTTTGACTACAGGACTCGGTGTTTTGAGTATGGTCTTATATGTATTTGTGTACACACCATTGAAAAGAGTAGGGCCAATTGCTGTATTTGTGGGTGCTATTCCAGGTGCTATGCCACCTCTATTGGGATGGACTGCAGCTACTGGAATGATTAGCCATGAGGCATTGATTATCTTTGGGATTCAATTTATTTGGCAATTTCCACACTTCTGGGCAATTGCTTGGGTAGGTGATGAAGATTACAAAAAAGCTGGATTCAAGTTACTCCCTTCTGGAGGTAAAAAGGATCTCAATACAGCTATTCAAATAATGATCTATACCTTGTTCTTGTTACCCTTAGGGTTGTTGCCAACATACTTTGGTTTGACAGGAATAAACTCTGGTATTGTGGCCACCATTTGTGGAGTTTTGTTTTTGGCACAAACATTCTCATTGATGAAGGATTGCAGCAGAAAATCAGCTTTAAAGATTATGTTTGGCTCCTTTCTGTATTTACCAATAGTTCAGATAGCATACTTATTAGATAAGGTTTAGGGAAATGGAAGAGAAGTTAGCGTATGTAGAAGGAGCAGAACAGCCCATTGCGATGCATCCGAAGAAGTTTGCACTTTGGTTGTTTATGGTGACGGTTGTTATGATTTTCGCTGCATTGACTAGTGCTTATATTGTACGTCAATCAGAAGGGAATTGGTTAGAATATGATTTACCAGCGATATTTTATTATACCTCTGGGATCATTGTGTTGAGTAGTGTATTTCTGCATTGGGCATATGTTTCTGCCAAAAAGGATAACTTGCTACAATTGCGAGTTGGAATGTCAATAGCTACTTTGCTTGGTGTTTTGTTCTTAATTGGTCAGTGGTATAGTTGGGTGGCATTAGTAGACAGAGATGTTTACTTTGTAGGTAACCCAGCAGGTTCCTTCTTATATGTATTTACAGGTCTACATGCATTACACTTGATTAGCGGTGTGATATTTCTAATTATTGTGTTAATTTCGTCCTTTAGATATAAAGTACATTCACAAGCTATGACTCCCATGGAAATGTGTGTTACTTACTGGCATTTCTTAGGAGGACTATGGTTGTATCTATTTATGTTTCTGCAATTAAATCATTAAAAAAATAATTTAATTTAATTTATATGTCAACGACTGCAACAGCGATTGGAGTGAGCTCCAAAAGAGGAATCTGGGGAGGTGGTAATGAACCACTTAAAGCCAGTTATGGAAAGCTAATGATGTGGTTTTTCCTACTATCTGATATCTTTACCTTTGCTGCATTTCTGATCACTTATGCTGCTATCAGGGTAAGTTATCCTGGTTATGCTGGCTCAATGGATACTTTCCAAGGGTCAAATGAGTATTGGCCGATTCCTGAATTAGTATTTGATGCATTTCCATTTTTCCATGGAGTGCACATGCCATTAGTTTTTGTTGGTTTGATGACATTCATATTGATTTTGAGTTCTGTTACGATGGTACTTGCTGTGGAAGCTGGACATAGAAATGATAGAAAAGATGTAGTTAAATGGATGCTTTGGACTTTGTTAGGAGGTATAGCTTTCTTGAGCTGTCAAGCATGGGAATGGTCCCACTTTATACATGGTTCTGATGGAGGAACAGTTTTGACTTATGTCAATTCAGTCAATAAAGTAGTAAATGAAACTGTTTTTGGAGCAAATCTCGTAGTTAACGAATATGGTCCAGCCGCTTTCGCTCAATTATTCTTCTTTATAACTGGTTTCCATGGTTTCCACGTGACTATTGGCGTTGTTCTATTGTTTTTAGCTTTTTACCAAGCAGCAGTAGGAGTGTATGAAAGAAGAGGGCATTACGAAATGATTGAAAAAATCGGTTTGTACTGGCACTTTGTAGATTTGGTTTGGGTATTTGTATTTACATTCTTCTACCTTATCTAATAGGACTTACTTGATTTGAGGAATCACAAAGGTTTATCCTACCTCAAATGGTGATATATGTGATCATTTGTAAATTGAAATAATATCGCTTTCAATGATCTTTAGATTAAAGAAGGCTTAAAAGATAAATCATAACATTATGGCTATACAAGAAAATAAATCGACTTTGGAAGTCACTCCAAGAGATGATGCGAAGTTTTGGAAAATCTGGAAGACAGCAGGTATTCTATTAGCGATTACTGCAGTAGAATTTGTGATGGCTTTTACCATGGATAGGGGATTGTTACTTTACTTTCTATTTATCGCTTTGACGATATGGAAAGCGAAATATATCATGATGGATTTCATGCACCTTGGGGATGAGGTTAAGCCATTGTTTTATTCGATTATTGTACCTTTGATATTCTTGGTTTGGCTTGTGATTGCCTTAGTAAGAGAAGGAACTGATATCTTTAATTTGAGGTGGTAATCTTCAAATAATCTAAAAAAAAGTAGGTTGGAGAGAGACTCTTCAACCTACTTTTTTGTTATAAGTAAAATTAATAATTATGAAAGGATTAAGAATATTACAAGGCTTTGTTTTACTCTGTATCTTGATGATTCCTGTTTTGATCATTGTCTTCCTAAAGACGATGACTACAAATACTTACCAGATTCCTGTTTTTTATGAAACAGGTGTTGACAACCCCCTTCAAGCTTGTGAGTTTGAAGAAGGAAAGCAACATAGCATACCGGAATTTGAATTGACATCTCAAAATAATGAGTCAATTGGTAGAACTGATATGAATGGTAAAGTGACGATTGTAGACTTCTTCTTTACTTCATGTCCAAGTATTTGTCCAGTGATGTCAACTGAAATGGAACGTGTTGATGATGTTTTTAGAAATGAAGATGATGTTCAAATTTTTTCGATTTCAATAGACCCAGAATACGATACGCCAGAAATACTTCAGTCCTATGCCATGAAGCATAATGCAAACCCTGATAAATGGCATTTTCTTACAGGAGATAAAGCTTCAATATATGAGCTGGCTCGTTGTGGATTTATATTGCCTACGATAGACGGTGAGGGAGTTGCGGATGATTTTGTGCACTCTGATAAGTTTATATTGGTTGATGGTGATGGTAGGATCAGAGGCTATTATAGTGGTACGAGTAGAGAAGATGTAGATAGATTAATATTAGAGACTAAAATTTTACTTTATGGAAAATAGTAAGATAATGAATGATACAAATGATAAAGCTGTAATCAAGTGGGTAACAGTGATAGCTGTAGTTATTCCCGTTGTGGTAGCTGTTTTGTTATTTATGCCTACCAAACTTGACCTAGCGAATGAGTGGGTTTATTTTCTTCCTCACCTTAATGCGGTAATAAATAGTGCAGCTACCCTGGCCTTATTGGCTGGACTTTTTTTTATCAAAAGTGGGAATATTCAACTTCATAGGACTGCTATGACAACTGCTTTTGCATTAGGTGCAATCTTCTTAGTTTCCTATGTGATCTATCATGCGGCTGCTGAAAGTACATCTTTTGGCGGTGAAGGCCTAATCAAGTCTGTTTATTACTTTGTGCTGTTAACCCACATTTTACTGGCAGCTGTAGCATTGTTCCCAATTTTGTTGGCTTATTATTATGGATACACGGATCAGAGAGTTAAACATAAAAAGATAGTAAGATATGCCTATCCCATTTGGTTGTATGTCACCATCACGGGGGTAATCGTATATTTGATGATAAGCCCTTATTACAGCTTCTAAACTAATTTTGAAAACCTATCGTTGTAAAAATATGAAGAAGATAGTACAAGTAAGTTTCTTTGTTTTTGGAATGGTGATTCTGAGCTTCCAATCTATAGCGCAATGTGCCATGTGTAGAGCATCAGTGGAGAATAATGTGAGTAATGGTGAAACAAGTATTGGAGCTGGTCTTAATACAGGAATCCTGTATTTGTTCACGATGCCTTACTTGATAGCCGCTGTGATTGGATATTTTTGGTATAAAAATGCCAAAAATAGAAGACTGAAGGAGCTCGCAAACCCATATTTGCGACGTAAGAATTCCATTGTGTGAAATTGACCAAGTTAAAATCGTGATTTGAGCTGCATTGCAATGGGATATGCCATGACTCCTGTTTTAGTCAAAGTAGTTATTTTTTAGATATTATACCAAAATTCTAGGTTGCTAAAATTCACCTTGTTTGAGGTATAAACTTCTGTTTTTTGTAAAAATTTTGCGTATAATTATCAATAAGCTTAAACTTTTTTTAATAGCGTTAGTTTGAAATTGGAGTTAGATGATTTTAATAGATATAACAAGTAGAAAGGCAAAGTTTGAAATATAACGTTGCTTTTTTTACTTTGACAAACAATATGCTTAAACAGAGACGACTGATTTTATTTGCATCAATTATAGCCATTGGTATTCTTTTGGCAATTCATCAATTTTTTGGACAATCAGCACGAACAGATCAATTTGTAAAGGATATAGAGGATAACCTACACCTTGTAGAAAAGGAGTTTGATGAGGATTTTATTGAGATCCTTATGAAAAACAGGCCTGAAGATGAATTGAAGTTCCAAAATCTATTATTACACAACCATAGACAACCCTATTACCTGTTTGATGATAGAGATAGTTTGATATTTTGGTCAAATTTCGAACATTTACCAGTCTTTTCCTCATTGAATAAAGGCAAAGCACATCAATTGTATGAAGATACACGTGGGGTATATTATGCAAAAATCCGCCAAGTAAAAAGAGGTGAAGGAAATTTCTGGCTTGTACAGCTTTTTCCACTGAATTTCAAAAGAGAAATTCAGAATGATTTTTTATTATCTGGCTTTAATCCGGAGCTTTTTGGAAACAACAGGTTGAGTCTTTACCCTGACCAAACATTTTCAGCTCATGATATTAAAAGTATAAAGGGGGATTTTATTTTCTCTATTCGATTCGAAAGTGGTTATCAGCCTGTACATAAGGAAAGTAATCATACTGTATTGATATTTTTCTTTTCCTTGCTTTTGCTCGTATTGATAGTCGGTTATGGGTTTATTTCCATGATTTGGAAGAAAGGTAAAAGAAACCTGGCAATTATATATACAAGTGGGATTTTTCTTATTATAAGATCATTTATGTTATTTTTTCACTTTCCACAAGACTTTTTTGAATTTGAGTTATTTGATTCTAGTAAATATGCTTCTTCCTGGTTCAACCCAAGTTTAGGGGATTTGCTTTTAAACACCATTTGTTATATGGTGGTGTTTGGGTTGGTGTTGAAGGTATTTGCAAGCCAACAGTTTCAGGTAAACTTTAATAAATTTCGAGAGCCTTTTAGACCAGGTATTTTTGTCTTTCTTTCTTATTTGGTCTCTACCATTCTACTGGCGCTTTTCTACAGCTTGTATATCAATATATTGAGTAATGCACAATGGGATCTAAATATTCTCACACTACCTTCTTTTGACTATTTTAAAATGATCAGTTTGCTGATTATTTTCTTTGGTGGAGCCATGTATTTATTGTTTTCTATTTTGGGGATCAATTTGGTGTTAAGCGGTGAAAGGATTGAGAAAATTTTTGCTTTGAGAATTTTGGTTTACTTCTCAGTCCCTATTGGGATTTTATTAGGATATTACAACTGGGTCTATTTTATAGCTTTTTTATCTCATTTCTTCTTGTTGTTTTCAATAGTAAGTTTTGAGCTTTACAAGAATATATTCAAGCTTGGTTTGAATACATTCCTTACCTTCTTTTTTGGATGCCTGATTGGTGCTGTAGTAACAGGGATCGCCTCTCATCAAGTATTTTTGGATAGACAGCATCAAGCAAAAGTTAGGTTTGGCATGCAACAATTGGTGGAAAATGATGTTATGGCTGAGTTTTACCTTGGTGGCATTATGGATAGGATAAAAGGAGACTTGTTTATCAAGAATACACTTACAGATCCTTTCCAGCCAAATGAAGTGATCGAAAGGAAGATTCGAAAGTTTCATATTACCAATTACTTTGAACAATATGATGTGAAAATCCGAGTGTTCAATGTTAGGGGAGACAATGCTATTGATAGGTCAAGTACAGAGAGTTTACAGGATTTAAGATTAGATTATATCAAAAGCGATAATGCCACTTCTGTAAGAGATTTGTATTTTGTCAAAGGCTCTAGAGAGGGGCTTGGAAATAGGTATGTGACTTTTATCCCTTTATACAGGGAAAGTACGTTTGTGGGCACAGTATTTATAGAGTTGAAGCAATTGAAAATACACCCAACAGCGGTATTTCCGAGATTGATATTAGATAGGAAATACAATGCAAATCTTGGAGAACGGAATTTTGATTATGCTGTTTTTCAGGATGGTGTTTTACAGTATTCCGTAGGCGTATTTAACTATAGGTCCTTAGATCTAGAGGAGTTTTTGAGTTCAAGTAAGTTGAAGTCAACAGGTTCTTATGCGAAGAAATATCACCATTTTAGTGTTGAAAATGAGGATCGGCAAGTAATAGTATCTTCACCAACTTACCCTGTTTATTATATTCTTGCTGACATTTCACTTTTTTTCGTAGCCTTTATTCTACTTACTTTGATTAGTATTTTAGCATTCACCCTAAGAAACGGAATCAAAAGGTTTAGTTTTACATATGCCACAAGACTTCAGATGTACTTGAATTTCGCTTTTTTCTTTCCGATTTTGACCATTAGTTTGATCATCATCGGATTATTGACGAGTTCATATAAGGAGGAGCTTCATAGGCAATATTTTCAAAAGGCCTCATTGGTAGCAGACAACCTCTCGGCTATTATGGAGAGGTTATCTATGAGAGAAGCAGATCGAGATGATCTAGTTGAAATGGTCAATAACTTAGCGGGGACAACTAGTGTAGAAGTGAATGTTTATCAGTCAGACGGTACGCTCCTTGCTACTTCACAGCCAAATATTTTTGATAAGCGCATCGTCACTAAATTTATCAATCCAGCTGCTTGGGCACAAATCATTAGTGAGCAAAACAATCGTGCTATTTTAGAGGAGACAATAGGTAACTTAAGTTTCAAAACTGTCTATGTGGCTATAAGATCTACCGATAGTCAGCAAGTTAGGGCAATTGTATCTATTCCTTTCTTTGAGTCCGAGGCTGAACTTGACATGTTGATAGCGGATGTCCTAAGCAACATTGCCAATATATTTGTGTTGATTTTCATTGTATTTTTATTTGTTTCTTATTTTGTATCAAAGAAGCTTACGCTTCCTTTCAACTTACTAACACAAAAATTGAAAGATACCGACTTGGACAGTAATGAACCCATGTATTGGCCCACAAATGATGAGATTGGTCTTTTGGTAAATGAGTATAACAACATGCTTTTTAAGTTGGAAGCAAGTAAGAAAACTTTGGCCAATACTGAAAAGGAATCAGCTTGGAGAGAAATGGCCAAGCAAGTAGCTCATGAAATTAAAAACCCACTTACTCCCATGAAGCTCACTTTACAGCATTTGCTTAGATTACAAGCGATGGGGAAGCTTGATGATACAGAAAAGTTAAAAAAGCCAATTCAAACCCTCATTCATCAAGTAGATACCTTAAGTGATATTGCCACATCTTTTTCAACATTTGCTAAAATGCCACTTCCTAAAAATGAGTTGATGGATTTCAGAACTGTGGTGCAAGAGAGTGTTGAGCTTTTTAAAAATAGAGATAAAGGAACCGTGATCCTCCATGATTTCAGTCAAAATGCGTCCTTATACATTATGGGTGATGACCAGCTTTTTGGGAGAGTGATTGGGAATTTGATCATTAATGGTATCCAAGCTGTAGATTCGGGTAAACAGCCTGTAATAGACGTAACGCTCAAAATAGTTCCATATCAACAAGTGGTTTTAGAAATCAAAGATAATGGTAAGGGAATACCTGATGAGTTAAAAGATAAAATTTTCATCCCTAATTTTAGTACCAAGTCTGAAGGCTCAGGTTTGGGCTTGGCTATTGCCAAACGAGGTGTTGAAACTGCTGGTGGAAAAATCTGGTTTGAGACAGAGGAAGGTAAAGGGACTAGCTTTTTCCTTTCCTTTGAATTGGTTCAGCAAGATATTCAGATGGGTTGAAAATAATCAAAGTTTGTGTCGACTATTTTTTTTGATTGAATATACTACCTTAGCAGGTGGTATTAATCATCATGTTCTCAATTGAAAAAACTTTTACTGTTAGGGTTTACTTTGCTTGTTTTTCTTGAGCTTAGCGCTCAAGAACAGCGTTGTAAATGGTGGTCAACAGATCAGCTTTCGAGTTGGGTTTTGCTTGATTCCTTATCAGTAATGGAGGAACATATTCAAGTCAGCGATGGTGCAGATAGGAATTTTGAGTTTGAGTATAATCTGAATACAGGGATGATCAAAGTCGCTTTAGGATCAATAGATGCGATAGATTCTATTCGAGTATGCTATAAAACTTTCCCATATAGCTTTCATTTACCAGTGTCCAGAAGATCTTTGGACATGGATTATGATTCAATGGCCATGTTTAAAGACCGAAGGGTACAGGCCATTCCAGCATTTGATTTTAGAGAGGAGCTTTTTCCTTCCACTAACCTTCAGAAATCTGGTAACTTGACCCGAGGTGTGTCTTTTGGGAACACTCAAAACGTATTTGTAAACTCCTCACTCAATCTTCAAATGTCTGGCCAGTTGGCTGATAACCTGAATATCCGTGCTAGTATCACAGATCAAAATGTGCCTTTTCAGCCAGAAGGTAATACCCAGCAGTTACAAGACTTTGATAATGTGCTCGTGGAGTTGTATAATGATAGATTCAACTTGTCAGCTGGTGATGTCGTCTTGAGACAGCGCGAGTCGGAATTTTTGCGGTATTATAAAAATGTGCAAGGAGCTCAAGTGACTACAAATTATCAGCTCAATGATAAATGGAAAGCATCTACTCAAGCATCAGCCTCTGTGGCAAAGGGTAAATTTGCTTCTATTCAGCTCGATGTTTTTGAAGGTACACTTGGGCCATACAGAATCCCTGGGCCGCAAAATGAGCGGTTTGTAATTATTATGGCCAACTCGGAGCGTGTGTTTTTAGATGGAAAACAACTTCAGAGAGGATTCAACTATGACTATGTGATCGATTATAATCAAGGAGAAATTACATTTACTCCCAATGTCTTGATCACCCAGTATTCACGTGTGAGGATAGATTATGAATATGCTGAGAGAAATTATTCAAGATCCATCTTGACTGCTAATCATATCCAAGAGTCTGATAAAGTGACCTTTTACATGAACTATTACCGTGAGCAAGATAATAGGAATAGACCACTGTTTTTTGAGTTTTCGGATGCTGAAAAACGCCTTCTAGCTTCGGTTGGAGATGATTTGGAAGCTGCGGCTGTTCCAAGAGTAGATTCTGTGTCTTTTGACCCTAGTAGGATTTTGTATAGAAGAGTTGATACGATAGATGTTTCTGGCAATCCCTTATCCTTTTTCGAATATTCGACCAATCCAGAAGAAGCATTTTTTGCTGTAGGGTTTTCAGAAGTAGGGCAAGGTAATGGGGACTATGTCAGGTCAGCTCAAATAACCAATGGTCCCGTATATGAATATGTACCCCGTGTCAATGGTCAGCCTCAAGGTAGGTTTAGCATTTTGTCTCAGCTTCCTGCACCAAATAAGCGACAGATGTTGACTGCAGGAGGTAGGGTGAAGTTAAGTGCTCATGAACAGGCGTATACTGAGGTTGCTTTTTCGAATACAGACAATAACCTTTTTTCAACATTAGACAATGAGGACAACACTGGTTTTGGAATCAAGTCAGGTATTTCATCCGAAAACCGAACTTTTGAGAAGCTTGAAGGATATAAGTTCAATGCGCTGACTGAATTTGAGTACAATTCAGTGCATTTTAGTTTTATAGATCGGATAAGGTATATTGAATTTGATAGGGACTGGAGTTTGAATCCAGAAGATCTCATAGAGCATGGAGCAGAGCGAATATTCAATACACAATTTGCCTTGGAAAAAGATGCAGACAGGAGACTTTTTTATCGCTTTAACCTTCGGAACCGGGAAGGTGTATTGGCTGGAACGCAACATCTCGCTACAGTCAATCAGGTAATAGGGAATAAAATTTTCCTGAAACAGGATTTTTTTCAACTAGATAGTGATGTTAGGAATCTGGACTCTTACTGGCTTCGATATACTGGGGACATCAGCTACAGAGGCAATGTGATTGTGCCAGGATATAGACTTATGGTGGATCGCAATACAGTAAGAGATGCAGCCACAGATTCTGTAGTGAGTACTGCGATGAACTTTATCGAGCATACAGCATACATCAAAAGTAATGATACCTTACGCTATTCTTTTTTTGTAGATGTGAGTAAGCGAGAGGATAAGTTTCCTGTAGAAGGAGTGCTGGTGAGAGATACTGAAGCTTTCGCTACCAATATAGGCTTGAAAAGACGCTTTGGTCTACATGATTTTAAAGGTACTTTTACTTATAGAGCGTTGAGGTTTTTAAGATTGGCCGATGAGGTAGAAACAACAGTTTTGGGGAAGATCGATTATCACAGTAATTTGCTAAAAGGTAATTTGAGAAATGAGCTTTCTTATGCCTTGGGCAACGGGAGAGAGTTTAGGCGAGAGTTTGTTTTTCTTCCTGTACCCGCTGGAGAAGGTACCCATGCATGGCGGGATGATAATGGTGATGGAGTTCAGCAACTCAATGAATTTTATCTTGCAGTAAACCCAGAGGAAAAGAATTTCATCAAAGTATTTGTACCTACGGCAGATTTCATTCAAGCTTACTCCACAATTTTCAATTACAGGTTGAATGCAAAATTCCCCGATACTTGGAGGACAGTATCTGGGCTCCGAAAACTTTTGCAAAAATTCTCTAATAATACCAGTTTGAGTATAGAGAAGAAGATTACATCTGATCAGTTTTGGGATAGGGTAAATCCCTTTGTAGGAGGGTTTGCTGATGAAGACCTGGTGTCTGTTAGGCAAGTGATCAGGAGTTCCTTTTTCTTCAACAGGTCCTCTCCAAAGTATGGTTTTGACTTTTCTATTTTTGATAGTCAAAACAAACAGTTGCTTGCTGGAGGATTTGAAGATTTGGCACAGAAAGACTTGAGGTTGAATACACGCTTTAATTTTAATCCTAATTGGAATATGAGGTTCTTATTGATGTCAGGCCGTAGGTTTGCAGGATCAGATTTTTTGGAAAATAGAAACTACCTGATAGAGCAATATGCTCTAGGTCCAGAGCTTGCTTGGCAGCTTGGAAGTACTTTTCGGTCTACGATTATGTATCAATATACAGACAAGGTCAACCTGAGCAATGAATTGCAAGATGAAAAGGCAGTTCTTCATCAACTTGGCTTAGATTTGCGTTTTGCTCGTGCCATACGTACTACCTTGAATGCACAATTGAAGTACATATATATCGACTATAATGGACAAGCTAACTCCCCAGCTGGCTATGAAATGCTCCAAGCTTTGAATACGGGCAATAATTTAACTTGGACATTCAACTGGCTACAAAAAATCGGAGAAGGGTTGCAGATGAATATGGTTTATGAAGGTAGGAATTCTGAGGGCTTAGGAAGACTGGTTCACGTCGGAAGAATGCAAGTGACTGCATTGTTTTGACAAGAGCAAAACCTTATGGGCAATATTAAAACAAATTTGAATCCTTGAAAATCAACCGCTCGTTAACAGATTAGTCTCGAGCCATGTGGGCAGCCACCATTCTTAAGGTTGTGTATGAGAACTTTTCGGGATACTTTTTAAATACTTCTCCAATTTCACCATTTTCAATTTCTAAAAGTACAGCGGCTTCACTGATTTGTTCATGCGTTAAATACTGATTTATATCTACTTTCCCTTGAGCGATTCCTTTTGTAAGGTGAGATTCTATGGTAGATTTAGCCATATTTCGAATCTCACAAATCTCTTGAATACTTTTTCCTTCCCGACTCATTTGAAAGGTGATCTCGTAGGTTTCTCCTTTCTCAAGTTTCATTTTTGGCTTGTCGTCTTTTGATTTTTTTCTGCCAGTTTTATTGGTAGTGAATTTTGGGTTCTCTTTTACTTCTTGCTTAGCCTCATGAGCCAAACTGATTCGAAGTTGTGTAATACTGTCAGTGATGGACGAGAGTCTTCCAATCTCTTCTCCATTCAATATGGCAGGTACCAGGGTGCTGATTTTCATGATCTCATTCAATTTTCTCAATAAATTGATTTCAATCTCGGATATCTCCTCCAAATACTTTTTGGTCTGGGTAAACTGTTCCACTTCAGCTTGGTGAAGAAGTAATTTTTTAAGCACTTTTTTGAATAACGAGCTATAATAATCACTGCCTTTTTCAAGCCTATCCATCATAAAAAGCAAATCTTTTTTATAAAGTAAGTGCTGTAGTTGTCGTGAAAACTTATAAGTATTTTCTTCCTCTTTTTTTAAAAGCTGATGAATCAGTCCCATAGCCATTCTCATTTCTTCATCCTCAAATACCATGGTGCTAGCATGTTCTTTTTGGAAGTTTTCAATGCTTAGAATGAGCTTGTGGAAATCGAAGGTGTTTGATAGCAATTTTTGTATATAATGCTTTTGATGTAGCTCTAGCAATGTATCCAAGGGCTGTTGATGATCTGTAGTCTGTTTTGTGAATTGGACAGCTTGCGGGTCTGAGCTGATGATGTGAGGTTGAATGCGGGTGCGTAAAGCTAGCCCATCCAAACTTCTCAATCTACTTAGGGCTACATATACTTGCCCTGGAGCAAATGCCTGACCTACATCAATGATGGCTTTGTCAAAAGTCAATCCTTGGCTCTTGTGAACAGTGACCGCCCAGGCGAGCTTGATTGGGAACTGTTCAAATGTTCCTATAATATCTTCTTCAAGTTCTTTTGTGTCTTCATTGATAATGTAGCGCTTGTTTTCCCAAGTTTCTCTTCTAAGGATGTAGTCGGACTTTTCTTCCTTTAGAAAAACAGTGATTTCATCATTATGTATGGATTTTACCATTGCCATTTTCCCATTAAAATAGGAGGCATTTCTACTACTATCATTTTTGATAAACATGATTTGAGCGCCTTCTTTGATCTCTAGCGTTTTTGGGATGGGGTAAAGGCTTTCTGGAAAGTCTTTATCAATTTTTGCATCAAATCGGTGAATAGGTGACTTGAGGGCAGCCAGTTCGTTCTTATTGTGATTTTCTGCCTTGGTATTGTGTGTAGTGATGATGATAACTTCCTTTAACTTATCAATTTCTTCTGGTGTTTTATAGTAAGTGTTTAAGAATTTGATGTCTTCATTAGTGACGCGGTTTTCCCTTAGGTGATTTAGGACATCAATGAAGATGTCGTCTTTTTGTCTGAAAATTTTATTGAGTTCTACATAGACTAACCCCACTTGCTGAAGCGCCTTAGCTGCAAAAAAGTGCATGGTGTTGTAGAACTTTGCCAATACATGCCATTCTTGATCCTTGACAATCGGGGGTAGCTGAAAGAGGTCACCAATCATGAGGACTTGAACTCCTCCAAATGGCTCATCATAATTTTGTTTGACCCTTTTCATTCTATAATCTATGGCATCAAGCAGGTCAGCTCTGAGCATACTGACTTCATCGATGATGATCAGGTCGATGGAGTTAAGGACTTTTTTTCGTGCAGCATTGAGCGGATGCTTTCTATTGAGCGTGTATTGAGTGTAGAAATTCCCGTCACCGGAAAAATTCCCCTCGGGCTCTTTTGTTGGTAAAAATGATCCAAATGGAAGAAGGAATTGAGAATGTACAGTTACACCTTTAGCATGAAGTGCGGCTATGCCTGTGGGAGCGATGATGATATGGTTTTTGTGAGTGAGTGAAGTTAATTTTCTTAAAAATGTAGTTTTACCTGTTCCCGCTTTTCCCGTCAAAAATATTGGACTGTTTGTCGTGTTGACAAAATGTGCCGCTAGCTCCAGTCTATCCGTTCTTTCATGTTCCATAAGGATAAAATTAGTAGAAAAAAATATGAGCAGCCTAGGATTAATCGTTTAAGTTCGCAAATCTTTCAAAAAAATGTAACTTTGCTCAAGGAAAATAGTTGTTATGCTAACTATTAAAAACGAAAGAAAATGTCAATGCATATTTTAGTAACTGGTGGAACCAAGGGGATAGGTAGGGCCATTGTTGAGCGATTTGCAAAAGAGGGGTTTGATGTGTCCACCTGTGCACGCAATGAGCAAGATTTGAAGGATTTGGAGACTTTTTTTTCAAGTAATTATCCAAATCAACAGTTATTGGCATTTCGAGCAGATCTGTCAAAAAAAGAAGATGTACAGAAATTTTCTGATGTTGTAAAGAAGAGGCTTGGAACTCCAAATGTATTGGTGAACAACACGGGTGTGTTTCTTCCAGGAGCAATCCATACAGAAGAGGAGGGCAATTTGGAGAGAATGATAGAGACAAATTTATATTCTGCCTATTACTTAACCAGGTCTTTTGTGCCAGAAATGATCGCCAGATCCTCGGGTCACATTTTCTCCATGGGTTCTATCGCAGGGCTTACGGCATATCCCAACGGGGGTAGTTATGCGATTTCAAAATGGGCGATGCTTGGTTTTACCAAATGCATTCGTCAAGAGCTAAGTCCTTATCATATCAAAGTGACATCAATACTTCCAGGAGCCACTTATACTGCCAGCTGGGAAGGTGTTGATGTGCCAGAGGAAAGGTTAATGAAAGCATCAGATGTGGCTGAGTCAGTCTGGGGAGCATACAAACTTTCTCCAGGTGCTGTAGTTGAAGAAATAGTGATTAGACCACAATTAGGAGATTTATAAAATTTTATGGAAACCAAATCATTGATGGAGAAGGTGAATTATTGTAATAGCCTGACTTCATATTCGAGAAGGAAGACGATTCCAGTCAAAGTCGGGAATGTGATCATCGGAGGGAATAATCCTATTGTGGTGCAGTCCATGACGACCGTAGATACCATGGATACCCTAGGTTCTGTAGAGCAATGTATCAGGATGATTGAAAGTGGTTGCCAATTGGTGAGGATTACAGCCCCAAGCATGAAAGAGGCAGAAAATCTAAAAGAGATAAAAGATGAGCTGAGGAAGAGAGGCTATAGTACACCTCTAGTAGCTGATATACATTTTACTCCAAATGCAGCAGAATTGGCAGCTAAAATTGTCGAAAAGGTCAGGATCAATCCTGGGAACTATGCTGATAAGAAAAAATTTGAAGTGATCAACTATTCTGATGAAAGCTATCAAGAAGAGCTAGAAAGGATAAGGGAGCGGTTTTTACCTTTGGTCAAAATCTGTAAGGAGCATGGCACGGCTATGAGAATAGGTACCAACCATGGGTCCCTTTCTGATAGAATCATGAGTAGGTATGGGGACACTCCATTGGGTATGGTGGAATCCGCTCTGGAATTTTTGAGGATTTGTGAAGAAGAAGAGTTTTATGATATCGTGATCTCGATGAAATCTTCCAATACCCAAGTAATGGTCCAAGCTTATAGGCTTTTGGTGCAGAAGTTAGATGAAGGAGGTTTTAAGCCATACCCTCTGCATTTGGGAGTGACAGAGGCTGGTGATGGAGAAGATGGAAGAATCAAATCCGCTGTAGGTATAGGGACTTTGCTAGAGGATGGCTTAGGAGATACTGTTAGGGTCTCTCTGACTGAAGATCCAGAATTCGAAGCTCCTGTAGCCAAAGCTTTGGTCGATAGGTATGATCAAAGGGTTGGGCATGATTCTATTCCAGCGGTAGTTACATACCCTATCAATCCTTTTGAATATCAGAGAAGGGAGTCTGTTGAAGTTGCTAATTTTGGAGGGACGAATGTACCTAGGGTAATTACGGATATCTCGAAAGTATCTGAAATTCTACCAAAAGAGATGAAGCACGTAGGGCATTTCTATTTGCCTGAACTGGATAAATGGAAGATGAATGATCAAGGTGCTGATTACATCTATACAGGTAGCAACCCTATTCCATTCATGCTCCCTAATGGGATGAAAGAAATTCAGGATTATTCAACTTGGGAAGATGCGGAAGATCAACAAAATAAATACCCAGCATTCTCATTGAAAGCTTTTCAAGAATCAAAATTGTATCACCAATCTCTTAATTTTTTGATGATTAATGATTCAGAGATTGAAGATGCCATCCCTTTTGTAAAAGGAAGAAAAGACCTGGTGGTAATACTTTCAAGTGAAAATTCTCATACTTACCCAGCCTTGAGAAGGGCATTTGTATCATTGATTTCCAATCAGGTGAAGGTTCCCGTTGTCCCAAAGGTGAGGTATAATCAGCATACTCAAGATCAAATCATGCTTTATGCTGCCACGGACGTTGGCGGGTTACTAATAGATGGTTTGGGTGATGGTATCATGATAGAAAGTGCTGGACATGAAGATATAGAAAGGGAAAAATGCTTTACTCACATAAAACTGAACCACTCGGTTAGCTTTGGGGTTCTTCAAGCAGCGCGTACCAGGATGTCCAAAACGGAATATATCTCTTGCCCTTCATGTGGTAGAACCTTGTTTGACCTTCAAGAGACCACGGCAATGATCAGAAAGCGTACGGATCACCTCAAAGGAGTAAAGATTGGCATCATGGGTTGTATCGTGAATGGTCCTGGTGAAATGGCCGACGCAGACTTTGGCTATGTTGGTTCGGGGAAGGGTAAGATCACCCTATATAGAGGCAAAGAAGTAGTGAAAAGGTCAGTGCCGTCAGAAAATGCAGTGGATGAATTAATAGAGATCATCAGGAAAGATGGTATGTGGACTGATCCAGAGAATTGATAATCAAGTGAACGAAAAGATTATGGGAAATAGTAAGTTAAAGGAGTTCTTTCAATTAGGTGAGTTGGGGAATTATTTTGTTAGGGTATTCCAAAAACCTGATCCAAATCAAAAATCGAATTTCAACCTGAGGATGATGCATGGGATCAATAAGATTTCCATTCTGATGTTTTTGGCGGCGATTATTATTTGGATTTTGAAGAGAGTACTTTGATAATTCTTTAGGGATAAACCACTTGTGTTGAACATTCAAAATGTTAACTTCATTGTTTTGTAAGTGTATTTTAATCAGTAAATCACATTGGAAATCTTAGCTTTCAGATCATATTGCCTTGACAAACCTGGCGTTACAGAAGATACACCCTTTGATGAAGATACGCTTTGTTTCAAAGTTGGTGGGAAAATATTTGCAATTGTTGACATCACAAAGTTCGAAAGTGTCAATTTGAAATGTGACCCAGAACAAGCGATAGAGCTGAGAGAAATGTACGAAGCAGTGTCTCCAGGATACCATATGAATAAAAAGCACTGGAATACGATTGTTTTCAACAGTGATTTGCCAGATTCTAAACTTTTGCAGTGGGTGGATCATTCTTATAATTTAGTATATAACAGTCTGACGAAAAGACTGAAACTAGAAATAGCTTCAAAATGAGTTTTCTGGAAATCAAAGCTGTCAGTAAAGCTTATCAAAAAGGGAATGAAGTAGTTCATGATTTTTCGCTATCTCTCGAAAAGGGAAAAGTACTCTCACTAGTCGGTGAGAGTGGATCTGGCAAAAGTACCTTGCTTAGAATTGTAGCTGGTCTAGAAAATATGGATGCTGGAAAGGTTACGATAGGCGACCTTGTTGTACAAAACCCAAAAGAACGGTTAGTGCCTGGCTATGATGAAGTGCAGCTTGTTTACCAAGAATACCAGCTTTATCCAAATTCTACAGTAGAGGAGAATATAGCTAGACCATTGATACAGTATGATAAAGCTTACAGAAAGGAGAGGGTAGCGCATTTGTTGAAAATGCTGAGATTAGAGCCTTTTAAAGACACTTTGCCTAGGAACTTATCTGGTGGACAGCAACAAAAAGTTGCCATTGGTAGGGCCTTGAGTCTTGAGCCAGAGGTTTTACTTTTAGATGAGCCATTTTCTTCTTTGGATGGTATTCAGCGGAGGGAGTTGATTGGAGAACTAAAGGAGATGTTTGAATCTTTGCGTGTCACTGTGCTTTTTGTGACCCATGATTTGGATGATGCATTGCAAATGACCAACGACTTAGCGATCATGCAAGGAGGTAAATTGATTCAAAGAGGCACTCCTGAAGAGGTGTTTTCGAAGCCAAACAATATGTATGCTGCCAAGCTTTTTAGCCATTTGAATGAGCTTCCAGAAAAGGATAAAACTTTTGTTAGGCCTTCAGATTTGGAGATTTATAAGCGTAAAGGTTTGTCTGCGAAGGTAGTGGATAAGCAATACTTAATTCACTTTGATCAACTGACACTTCAATTGAAAGATGGGACAATATGGAAAGCGGAAGATAAAAAAAGGTCTTTCAAAATTGGAGATCGGGTTTACTTGAAGTGGTTAGAGAAAAATGAGATCTCTTTTTAACACATTGAAAGAAGTATCACTGACTTTGGAATCAATTTTTGGACTTTTGAAAATTGATTCCAAAGTCAGTGATCATTTTTTAAATCAATGCTGATGTCCATGCTCACCATGAACATGTCCATGGGCAATTTCTTCTGCAGTAGCTTCTCTTACTTCGTGGATTTCTCCTTCAAAATGCAAATCGAAGCCTACAAGAGGGTGGTTGAAGTCCAATAGTACCTCTTCTCCAAGGTCTTTTAATACTTTTGCTTGCATTTGATAGCCATTTTCATCTACCAATGGTAAGAAATTACCTTCTTCTAGCATACTTGCTTCAAATCCTCTTTCTTGGGAAAACTGATCCTTAGGCAAAGCCATGATCATGTCGTCGTCCGCCTTTCCATAAGCCTCTTCAGCTGTCAAGGTAAACTCAAAGGATTCTCCTTGCTTCTTTCCAGCCAACAACTCTTCAAATTTTTCTGGTAAGCCACTATTTCCGAATAGGAAATAAAAAGGGTCTTCCTCATCTCTTACTTCTACACTAAATGGGGCAGATTCTACTTCTTCCTCCTCTTTGCTTACTTTTAGCTCGTAAGTTAGTCCTACAATTGTATTCTGAGTGATTTTCATCTTTTTGGATTTTGTTTTTTTTCAATGGCAAAGGCTAATCTAAATCAGAATTGCCTAAATAATTTCTTGACTTGAGAATAACCGAGATAGACAATGCCTATCCCTTTTTTGATTACATCTGCGGAACAAAGGTACGTTTATTTTTTGGTGGAACGGGAATTCAAAAAAAGCATTACTTAAATGCACCATTGAACATCATTAGAAAAATACTCATCATACTCAATACAAAGCTAAGAAATACTAGTCCATGCTTTCGTTTGAATATCCCATATATAGCAAGTCCCAAAATTCCAGTGAATATGAGGCCAAAAGTGAGTGTGTTCCAAAGATATAGGTCTAAGCTGTTGTGGTAGTAAGGTGCATCAGGATTGCCAGTTTGTAGCTGTATTTTCTCACCAAAGAAAAAAGCACCTATAAACTCTCTAAGGTATGCATAAGCAAAAATTCCAGAGGATAGGCAGGCAGCGATGTTGATGAAAATTTTGTTCATTTTGTTTTTGTTCTTTCATCACTACTTTAGCGATGCACATCAAGCCAAATAAATGGAGTGTGTAATGTTCCGACCTATTTTTGACAACATGGAGTCTCAAATAGGTCGGGCATAATTGACTTTATATAGCTGATTTATTTTTGATTAATGATTAGCGACATTAGATAACAATATTCACTATTTTCCCTGGTACCACGATCATTTTTTTAGGCGCTTTACCCTCAAGCCACTTTTGGACTGTTTCATCCTCAAGTGCAGCTTTTTCAATTTCTTCCTTGCTGAGGGAAAGGGATAAACTTAGTTTTGTTCGCATTTTACCATTGACAGAAACTGGGTACTCATGACTACTTTCTACCAAGTAGGATTCGTTGAACACTGGGAATGCTGCTTCCACTATTGAATTCTCATGACCTAATAGCGACCACAACTCTTCAGCAACATGAGGGGCATATGGTGAAATGATCACTGCCAATGGTTCTAATATTTCCCTCTTATTACATTTCAAAGCGGATAACTCATTTACACAAATCATAAATGAAGCTACCGAAGTGTTGAATGAGTAATTGTCTAAATCTTCTTTGGTTTTTTTGATGGTCTTATGAAGTGTTTTCAACTCTTCAGGACTTGCTTTATCATTTGAGACAGCTACATTGCCTTGGTTATCATGATACAATTTCCAAAGTTTTTTAAGAAACTTAGAGACACCGTCTATCCCGTTAGTATTCCAAGGTTTGAACTGTTCTAGCGGTCCTAAAAACATCTCATAAAGCCTTAAGGTATCAGCCCCATATCTTTCGATAATGTCATCAGGGTTGACCACATTGTATTTTGATTTGGACATTTTCTCTACTTCTGATCCACAGATGTATTTTCCATCTTCAAGGATAAACGTAGCATCTACCAAGTCTGGCCTCCATGCGGTGAATTTCTCAAGGTTAAGCTGATCATTGTGCACAATATTCACATCCACATGCATGGCCGATGTGTCGTATTGATCTTTCAAACCATGACTTACAAACTTATTTGAACCTTTGATTCTGTAGACAAAGTTTGATCTTCCTTGGATCATTCCTTGGTTGATCATTTTTTGGAAAGGCTCTTCTATCGGGACAGTGCCAATATCGAACAAAAACTTGGTCCAAAATCTTGAGTAAAGCAAATGACCTGTGGCATGTTCAGCTCCTCCAATATACAAGTCTACAGCGCCCCAATATGCTGCTTTTTCGGATGATACAAATTCTTCAGAATTCTTTGGGTCCATGTAGCGGAAGAAGTACCAGCTAGATCCTGCCCAACCTGGCATTGTACTTTTTTCCAAAGGATAAGTTCCTGATGCTGTAGTGTATGTCCAGTTGGAAGCCCTGGCTAGTGGTGGCTCTCCATCCTCAGTAGGCAAGTACTTGTCCACTTCAGGCAAAACCAGCGGTAAGTCTTGCTCATTAATTAGGTACGGTAAGCCATCGTTGAAATATACTGGTAACGGTTCTCCCCAATATCTCTGGCGAGTGAATATCGCATCCCGCATCCTGTATTGAATCTTACCCTTTCCTATTTTATGCTCTTCCAAAAATGCAATAGCTTTATCCATAGCTTGCTGCATGGGTAAATTCGAAAGAAAGTCAGAGTTGATGATAGTGCCACCCTTGCCTGGAAAGGACCCGTTTTCCATACTTCCTTCGATTACCTGCCTGATTTCTAGATCAAAATGCTTTGCGAAATTGAAGTCTCTTTCATCATGCGCTGGAACAGCCATAACAGCTCCAGTTCCATAGCCAGCTAATACATAATCAGCAATCCAGATTTGGATCTCTTCTCCATTGAAGGGATTAATGGCATATGAGCCAGTGAATGCTCCTGAAATAGTTTTTACATCTGACATTCGGTCTCTTTCAGACCTGTTTTTTGCAGTTGCAATGTATTCATTTGCTATTTTCTCTTGATCTTTGGTGATAAGGTCAGCTACAAAATCATGCTCCGGCGCTAAAGCCAAATAAGTAACACCATAAATTGTATCTATTCTCGTGGTAAAAACTTTGATTTGCTTATCATGACCTTTTACTTGAAATACCATCTCTGCACCTTTGGACTTGCCAATCCAGTTTCTTTGCATTTCTTTGATAGGCTCATTCCAGTCCACTTTTTCCAATCCTTCCAAAAGTCTATCAGCATAGGCCGTGATCCTCATAGACCATTGCATCATTTTCTTACGCTCTACTGGATGTCCTCCTCTCTCTGAAAAACCGTCCTTGACTTCATCGTTACTTAATACTGTTCCCAAAGCCGCACACCAGTTTACAGTGGTTTCAGCCAAATAAGTTAACCTATATTTGAGAAGTGTTTTTTGCTTTTCTTCATCAGAAAAATTTTCCCAATCTTCCGCAGTGAAGTCGATAGTATCTTCATCACATACTGCATTCAAGCCAAGGTTCCCCGTGGTTTGAAACCTTTCGATTAGAGAGGAAATAGATTTTGCTTTGTTTTCTTCTTTGTCGTAATAACTGTTGAAAAGCTGCATGAATATCCACTGTGTCCATTTGTAGTAATCTTGGTTGGATGTTCGTACTTCTTTTTCCCAATCAAAAGCAAAACCAATGTTTTTAAGCTGCTCTGTATACCTTGTGATGTTTTCTTCTGTAGTGATTGCGGGATGCTGCCCTGTCTGAATTGCGTATTGCTCAGCGGGAAGTCCAAAGGAATCATAACCCATTGGGTGTAGGACGTTGAAGCCTTGCAATCTTTTGTACCTGGTGACGATATCAGAGGCTATATATCCTAATGGATGACCTACATGTAGCCCTGCTCCTGAAGGATAAGGGAACATGTCCAATGAATAGAATTTTGGTTTGTTAGGGTTTACTTTAGCGTTGAATACTTGGTTTTGTTCCCAGTATTGTTGCCATTTTTTTTCTATAACGGAAGGATTGTAATCGGCCATTTTTTTGAATAAAAGCTTAAATATTATCTAGTTGATTGCAAAAATAGAAAAAATAGGCATAAAAGACCTACCTGATAGTAAACCAATTTGATTACCAGAATCTGAATCGTTTTTCGTAAAGTCGATTTCTAAAAATCCAGTTGTCCCAAATGTCTGGTGATAGGTAGATTTCTAGTCCCACATTAAAGCTAAGATACCCGTCAAATCTTTCATCAAGTCCAGAACCTCTTCGGATTCTACCTCCATTTTGAAGGATTCTTTCGACGTCTGGTTCTCCATCTGATGTTAAGAAATTCGGGTTTCTGATGGCTAAACGAAGACGATCTGGGTTTGGCCCTTCTCCGAATGTGCCATAATCTCTTACCAAATCCAAATAAAATTCACTGACATTATATGCACTGATGTCATCCAAATAGTCAGTAAGTGTCCAACGGTAGTTCATTTCCAAGGTAAGATCCATGTACACATTCAACTTGTATTTTGCTCCAATGCCGGTCGGAAATACCATGACGTATTTATTGTATGGATTATTTTCCAATTGTAATGGTCTTAGGTCTATCCACTCATTTCTAAGCATCGCTTTAGGATTGTTGGAAGATACTCCTACTCCTGCAAATGCATACAGGTTAAAAAAGTTTCTAGTGATATTATATAGCTTCACAGGTTTCCAATGGTATTCACCTATGAGGGCAGCCTCTACATTTCTTGCTCTAAAGTGGAGGTTTCTAGGTATTCGATTCGCCCTTCTGTCTGAAGGAAGGTCTCCGCCAGAAATCTGATAGTAAGAAAAATCTGCCCTTGCTCTTAATCTTGTTCCAATCGTCCGTCTAATTGCAATATTACCATTCCAGTCAGGCTGTATCCCCTCATGGTATTTCCATAAAGAGTAGAGCTCTCCAAAATACTGTGTAGCACCACCTGAAAATGAGATAGACCAGGGCTCTTCAAATCTATACCTGTATAAACTTTGCGCAGAAGTGTGCCCGCCAATGAGGAATAGAAATCCAAAGGCAAGAAATGTCCCTAAATATTTTACAGTACTGTTTGACACAACTTATGGGGTGAAGGCTAGTGATCTTCAACAGGATTGTAAATAAAAGAAAAAACTTTAACTTTTCAATTTTTCTAATACAGATACTACATGAATATCTCGTTGAGGGAATGGGATTTCAATACCTTCTTGTGTGAACCTTTTAAAGATCTCGAAATATAATTGACTCTTAAGTACTTTGGGTTTGTTGATGTAGTCTGATGTCCACACCCTTAAGATGAAGTTCAAGCTGCTATCCTCAAACTCATCAAAGAGTACATCAGGAGCTGGTCTGCTTAATACACCTTCATTGGCTTCTGCGATTTCTATAAGTATTTTTCTGACTTTCTCGGGGTCTTCCTTATACGAAACGCCGACAGGGTAATTGAACCTGATATTGCGATCATTATGAGACCAGTTGATGACTTGACTATCTATAAATTGGCTATTTGGAACAATGACTGAAATGTTATCATTGGTGACTACCATGGTGGATCTAGCCGAAATTTTAACTACATCTCCTGAAATGTCTCCTACTTCTATCCTATCACCAATCTTGATGGGCTGTTCAAAAAGGATGATTAGACCTGAAATGAAATTGTTGGTAATATTTTGGAGACCAAAACCTATACCCACACCGAGTGCGCCAGCAAGGATGCCAAACGCACTTAAGTCTAGCCCAGTGGTCTGTAATATTGAAAAGACACCTGCAATGATGATAACATATTTGACAATTATACCCACCGATTGTCTGGTGCCTATTTCAATTCGGTATTTTGAAAGTACTTTATTAACCAGGATTTTTCTGATGAGTTCAGATACAAAAAAGAGAATGAAAACAGAGAAAATCAAAGTAATCAGAAGCCCTACTGTCAAGCTTGATTCACCAATGGAAAAAAGCTTAATGGTTAGAAAATCATTCATTATATCTAAAAAACCAGATATTTTCTCTTTTTTGAACGCAAGAATCTCATCCATAGCAAGTGCCTTAAAAATTTTTGAATAAGCAAAATACAATTTTAATTTTATAAATCAATTTGGCTAAATCTTTGTTCAATTATTTGCAAAATAAACTTTGGTTTCTATTCGAAGATGTGTCGAATTTGAAATAATTGATTGAATTTTATATAATTTTGTAATATGACTAAGCATAAAGAAGAGTTAGAGCATCGATTAAAGTTAAGAAATATAAAACTTTCTGATTATGATGATATTAGGGATATCATGGTCAGCATATACAAGGATCAGGGAGGAGCATGGACGAGGCAAGAGTTGAAAAATCAGATCAAAGCTTTCCCCGAGGGGCAAATTTGTATTGAAGATAATGGTAAGGTTGTAGCTGCAGCGTTGAGTTTGATAGTAGATTATGCCAAGTTTGGTGATAACCATACCTACGACCAAATCACAGGCTTTGGAAAGTTTGACACACATGATAATGATGGTGATACTTTATATGGCACAGATGTTTTTGTAGACAATGAATACAGAGGTATGCGGTTGGGACGAAGGCTATATGACGCCAGAAAAGAGCTTTGCGAAAACCTGAACCTAAGATCAATCATTGCGGGGGGAAGAATACCTGGCTATTCGAAGTATTATGATCAAATGACACCGAGGAAATACATTGATTTGGTGAAAAGTAAAGAGATATTTGATCCAGTGCTATCATTTCAATTAGCTAATGAGTTTCACGTAAGAAAAGTAATAACGAAATACTTGCCAGAAGATACGGATTCTAGAGCTTACGCGACCTTGCTGGAGTGGATCAATATTTATTATGAAAAAGATGAAAAGCTAATAGGTAACAAAAAGTCCATCGTAAGACTTGGCTTGGTGCAATGGAAGATGAGAAGGTTCAATAATGTGGATGACCTTATGCAACAAGTGGAATTTTTTGTTGATACCGTTTCAGGTTATAAGTCAGATTTTTGCTTACTTCCAGAGTTTTTTAATGCCCCGCTTTTAGCAGAGTTCAATGACATGCCCGCTTCTGAAGCGATCAGGAATTTGGCTGATTACACTGATGAAATCGTGAGTAGAATGAGAGATTTAGCTCTTTCATACAACGTGAATATCATCGCTGGTAGTATGCCTGAGTATGATGGTAAAAAACTAAGAAATGTGAGTTACCTTTGTAGAAGGGATGGCACGATAGATAAGCAATACAAGCTTCATATTACACCAGACGAACAATCATATTGGGGTCTACAAGGGGGAAATGGAATCAAAGTATTCGATACAGATGCAGGTAAAATTGGCATATTGATATGTTATGATGTGGAGTTTCCTGAGTTGGGCAGGATATTGGCAGAGCAAGAGATGGATATTTTGTTTGTGCCATTTTGGACAGATACCAAAAACGCTTACCTAAGGGTAAATACGTGTGCAAAGGCGAGGGCTGTAGAGAATGAGTGCTATGTAGCGATCACTGGATCAGTCGGGAATCTTCCGAGGGTAGAAAACATGGATATTCAATATTCACAAGCGGCAATTTACTCACCTTCAGATTTTTCTTTTCCTCACGACGCTACCGTAGCACAGGCTTCTGAAAATGCAGAAACAACTATAGTGGCGGATGTTGATTTGGATCTATTGACTAAGCAGCGCAAAGCAGGAAGTGTAAGGAATTTGGAACAAAGAAGGTTGGATTTGTATTCAGTTCAGCTAAAAAGAAAAAAATAAGCATGGAGAATTACCTTTCTGGACTGACAGAAGTTATTAAGTATAAGGCGCAAAAAATAAGGTTGATCATCACAGATGTGGATGGGGTATTGACAGATGGTGGAATTATATATGATGACAATCGGCTTGAATATAAAAAGTTCAACGTCAAGGATGGTTTGATAGTAAGACATTTGAGGAAAAATGGAATAATGGTGGGCGCAATCACTGGTAGAAAATCCAAAGTAGTAGAAGATAGGTGCGAGGAGTTGAAGTTTGATTTTCACTACCATGGTATCAAGGATAAAGGGAGAAAGCTTGCTGAGATTTTAGAAACTTTGGAGCTTGCCCTAGATGAAGTTGCCTATATTGGAGATGATTTGATAGATTTGCCTATCCTTTGTAAGGTAGGCTTGTCTGTAAGCCCTTCTGATGCTTTGCCATATGTTCAGCAAAAAGTAGACTTCGTATCAAGCAGAAAAGGTGGGTATGGAGTATTTAGAGAGGTTGGGGATGCTGTGTTGATTGCGAAGGGTTTAATGGATGAAATCATAGAAAACTTAGTAAAATAATCATGAATAGAAGTACCCAAAAGATGAAAATTACGGACGATGTGATTTTAGGGTCTGATAAGCCAGTTTTGTTTGCAGGGCCTTGTGCAGTAGAAAGTTATGATATTTGCATAGAGATTGGAAGTAAAGTAAAAAGCTTGGCTGAGAAGTTTGGTTTTTCCTATGTTTTTAAAGCTTCTTTTGATAAAGCGAATAGAACTTCCTCTGGCTCTTTTAGAAGTATAGGGATGGATAAGTCTTTAGAAGTTCTCCAAAGAGTAGGTTCAGCACTCGATGTTCCCTTGGTGACTGACATTCATGAAAGTTATCAAGCAGCAGAGGTAGCAGAAGTTGTTGATGTATTACAGATCCCAGCCTTTCTTTGTAGACAAACTGACTTACTTTTGGCAGCTGGTAATACCGGTAAAGCAGTTAAGATCAAAAGGGGGCAGTTTATGGCGCCAGAAGACATGCAATATGCAGTTTCAAAGGTTAGGTCCACTGGGAACGATAATGTTTGCTTGACAGAAAGAGGCTTCTCATTAGGGTATCACAACTTGGTGGTAGACATGAGAGGCTTACCTATTATGCGACAATTTTCGCCAGTGGTTTTTGATATCACGCACAGTGTTCAGCAGCCTGGAGGTCAAGGAGGTACAAGTGGCGGTCAGCGGGAGTTTGCTCCGATCTTAGCAAGAGCTGCGGCAGCAACAGGAATTGACGGGTTTTTTATAGAAACACATCCTGAACCAGCCAAAGCTTTGAGTGATGGACCAAATTTGATTCCATTAGATAAAATGGAAGGATTCTTAGAAATGCTTAAAGCTTCGTGGGAACTAGGTAGAAAGTTTCAAGACTTTAAAGTCTAAACAGGACTTAATGAAAAAAAGGCTGTTTCAAATTATGAGACAGCCTTTTTTGTGAATGTGCTGAGAATAAAATCTTAGGTTTTTGAAGGTTTTTGGCTATTTATTGATAAAATAAACATATACAAAAAACCATCTAAAGCGATCAACTTTGAAAAAACGGTACAAATAATGTTTAATAGTAAATATTAACTCAAAAAGGGTAAATAAATTATGAAGAATATTTTATTAAGTACATTGCTATTGATCTATATGTTTCCAGTGATGTCCCAAGATCGGACTGGCTCTGTGTCTTCTGTAATTAACAGCATTATAGAAGTGGATGATACAGAGAGGATAAAAAAGGTGGCAAATGAAGATTTGTTTAGTTCGGTAGTGATAAGAAAATTTTACAGTGACCGCACTTTTTTTCCAGCTTGGTCTGATGGAGATGTTTTTCCAGAGTTAGCTTATGAAATGCGCTATGAAATCAAGCAAGTTCAATTTGATGGGCTTAACCCTGAAGACTATCACCTTGGAGCTATTGATTTACTTTTTGAAAAATACGAAAGATCCAAGAAAGGGAAAGCTGAGTTTTTAGTTCATGATTATGCTAGTTTGGATGTGTTGCTTACAGATGCCTACATCATCATTTCGTCACACTTGTATTTAGGTAAAATCGATCCAGAAAACCTGAAGTCCTCATGGGATATCCAGAGATCCGCTCCTGAGCTAAAGATAGATGAAAGACTACATGAAGCAATTTTGCAACATAGTATTCGAAAGAGTCTTGAGGAACTGTATCCTTCATTTCAAGTATATAAAAAAATGAGGGATGCTTTGAGATTTCTATATGATGATCTGGCTAGGTGGCAGTCTGAATCTTCCGCCAATTGGAAAAAACTTAAGGTCGATAAGTCTATCAAAGTAGGTGATAGCTATAATCAGCTAGATCAAGTTAAAGAAAGATTGAGGTTTTGGGGCTACTTGGAGGACTTGCCTTTGGAAAGTTCGAAGGTTTATGATTCGTTACTTGTACCAGCGATCACCAAGCTTCAAATAAGGCATGGTATGGAGCCGGATGGTGTGATAGGTCAGGGAACAATCCATGCACTCAATCAGACACCAGATGATCTTATCGAGACAGCAAGGGTAAATATGGAGAGATTTAGATGGCTACCTAGAGATGTAAAAGACCAAGAAGTGATTTTAGTAAATACTGCAAATTTTCAATTGGACTATATCTCAAAAAGGGATACAATTCTTAGTTCGAAAGTGATTGTAGGCAAAAGTTACCATGCTACCCCGCAGTTTAGTGCAGAAATGTCTTACATGGTTTTCAGTCCAACCTGGACCATTCCGAACTCAATTACTAGAAATGAGATCATTCCTGCAGTGAAGAAAGATATTGGTTATCTTAATAGCAAAAACATGAAAGTATTGACTTCTGATGGGAAAGAGGTGGATCCGCAAAGTATTGATTGGCAAAAGGCTAATGGGAAAAACTTCCCTTATTTGGTAAGGCAAGAACCAGGTGAACAAAACTCCCTTGGATTGGTGAAATTTATGTTCCCTAACAAGCATAGTGTATATATTCATGATACACCAGCGAGAAGTTTATTCGCCCGTGAAGATAGAGCGCTTAGCCATGGTTGTATTAGGATTCAGCGGCCAGTAGATTTTGCAAAAGTATTACTGAAGCACGATAGTGCATGGACGGATGAAAAGATCAAAGAATCAATGAATAAGTCCAAAGAAGTGATCGTAAAACTAGACCGAAAGATTCCTGTGGTTATTTTATACATGACTTTTTGGTCGGATTCTCGCGGCAATAATTTCTTTAGAAAAGATATTTATGAAAGAGATAATGAAATTCTTCTGGCATTAAAGCAAACTCGTGGTAAGAAATCAGGCGTTTAAGATGGGGGATTTTAAAAGGTACTGTTCATCATTACCGAATATAAACAAGAGTGATTTATTCTTAATCAAATCAATCACCTTATTAGCTTCAGCCAAAGGGAGTGCTGGACAGCCTAGGCTTCGACCTAGTCTTCCTGTAGTTTTGATGAAATCTTCATTGGCGTATGCTGCGCCATGGATCACGATGGCTCTTTCTCTAGCGCTATCATTATATCCACTTTCTAATCCATCTAACCTCAATGAATAACCATGCTTGCCTTGATAGGTTTCTGCCGTTTTATAGAAGCCTAAGCTACTCTTATAAGAAGAGTTCGTATTTGAAAAAGACTTAGCCATTAAGTCTCCTGAGTTGCGACCATGTGACACATAGCCATGATGTAAAATTTCACCTGAGACCATATCTATGATCCAAAGTCTCTTTTGAGAAGATGGTAAAGTAAAGTCAATTACACTTAAAGGCTTCTCTAGGCTGATTTCCTTTTTCTCAACTAACTTCTGATAACCAGACATTCCGATCTCTAAAATGATTTCGTTAGGGAGGTCGATGTTTGAGTTGTTTGGATTCGAAAAAATCAAATCTGCATTGAAGCTCGCTACTGGATTGATTTCCTCATGGTGTGCGCGTAAGCTGTGTGCTGCAAAGAAATCGGAAAATAAACTTGAAGTAAGGAAGAATAGGGCTAGGGTGAATTTTTTCATTGACTATTTTAATTTCATTCTTTGTGTGACAAAGAAAGTGCTTGTTTGTCTAAAAGACAAGGATTCAATGGTTTAAGTTCCGGTGAAAATCAGGTAATAGGTTTCAAGTGTACTACTTTGCGTGGCATGGAACTGTTTTTGTTGATTTCTGTGTTAATTTGCGTGATCAAAATTCAATAAATATTGAAGCGGTGATAAATCTTTCTTGTTTTTTATCGCTTTATAAATCAATGCTTTGTAATTTTTGTTTAACAATTGATTCAAAAAAGTAAACAAAGCTTCCGAATTCAAGTTCTGATATCAATGAAAGTATCCGTATATAGAAAAGAGCATTTCAACGCTGCACATAGATTATTTAATCCAAATTGGACTGATGAAAAGAATCATGAAGTGTTTGGGAAATGTAATAATTCCAATTTTCATGGACATAATTACGAATTGATCGTAAAGCTAGTGGGAGAGATCGACCCTGACACTGGTTACGTATATGATATGAAAATATTGAGTGACCTGATCAAAGAAAAAATATTGAATAAGTTTGATCACAAAAACTTGAACCTGGATACTGAGGAGTTTAGAGAGATTAACCCAACAGCAGAAAATATAGCTGTAGTTGTTTGGAATATTTTAAGAAAAGAAATCGAGACAAAATACGACTTAATAGTTCGATTATATGAAACAGAAAGAAACTTTGTTGAATACGATGGCAATTAATGTGACACGTGACATTGACGAAATCGGGGATGAGCACGTGGGGACTTCATATGACACGCCGTTGAGAGAAGATGCATTTGAGATGGATGATGAGCTCAAGATTGAGCTTATTGAAAAGCATTTCAAAGAGATCATGCTCATTATGGGATTGGATTTGACTGATGATAGTCTGAAAGGAACTCCAAGAAGAGTTGCTAAGATGTATATCAAAGAGATTTTCAGTGGACTTAATCCAAAAAACAAGCCAGACGCAAAACTCTTTGAAAACAAGTACAAATACAATGAAATGCTTGTAGAAAAAGATATCACTTTCTTTTCAAATTGTGAGCATCACTTTGTACCTATATATGGAAAAGCACACGTTGCATACATTTCTAATGGAAGTGTAATTGGTTTGTCCAAAATCAACAGGATAGTTCAGTACTTTGCTAAGCGTCCTCAAGTACAAGAGCGGTTGACAATGCAAATAGGTAATGAGTTAAAAGAAGTATTGGGAACCGATGACGTAGCGGTAGTGATAGACGCAAATCACATGTGTGTGTCTTCGCGAGGAATCAATGATGTCAATAGTTCTACCGTTACTTCTTATTATAGTGGTAAGTTCGAAAAGGATGAGCAGTCAAGGAATGAGTTTATGAAGTACATCACTTTGTAACTTATAATATTGAAGCTGTAATTAGAATTTTACCCTAATTTTAGAGTAGCAGTGAGTTTTAAATCCCTGTTCAGATTCACATGAATTTGGAGAGGGATTTTTTAATTATATATCTTTTTTTTGTAAACATAGACATAAAGTTGAAGGTTAATTGAGTGAATAGTTTATGATTAGATTCATGCAGTATTTTAGATCAATTGAAAAATATTAGGCTCATTATGAAGAATAAAAATATAGTGATTATAGGAGGTAGCTCTGGCATTGGAAAGTCTATTGTCGAAATGCTTAAGTCTGAAGGAGCTGAAGTCTTCGAATATTCTAGGAGTATGGTAGGTGATTTTCAACTTGATGTTACGTCTGACTTCAAAGAGATTAAAACATTACCCGATACCATAGATGGTTTGGTGTATTGCCCTGGATCAATAAACTTGAAGCCTTTCCACAGGTTGACAGTAGACCAAGTCAAAGAAGATCTTGAGGTGAACTTTTTGGGAGCAGTGAAGGTATTACAGGCCTGTTTTAAAGGTCTAAAGCAATCTTCAAGCTCTTCAGTGGTGCTTTTTAGTACTGTGGCGGTAAGTGTGGGGATGGGTTTTCATAGCTCCATAGCAAGCTCCAAGGGTGCTGTTGAAGGATTGGTGAAATCATTGGCTGCGGAATGGTCTCCACTAAGCATTCGAGTGAATGCCATCGCTCCATCACTTACAGATACACCACTAGCTGGACAGTTGCTTTCAAATGACGACAAAAGAGAAGCCGCAATGAAGCGTCACCCTTTAGGTAGATTTGGAAAACCTGAAGATTTAGCTGCGGCTGTTTCATACCTTTTATCAGGCAGTTCGTCATGGATGACTGGTCAGATATTGCATATAGATGGTGGTATGTCTTCAGTAAGAGGTGTTTAGTAAGTTTTTACTCAAAACAATTTGTAAATTTGTTTGTAGTAATAGAAGGGTATGTTCCCGAGAGTAACAAGTACAAGTATTATGAAGACTCCACCAGAATCATATTTGATTTTCAAGGAAGAGCTAAAGAAGGCAAGGTTAGAGAAAGAAAAGCTTCAAAAGGAATATGAGTCTCAATTGCAGTCAATGAATAGTGAACTTTCGAGGTTGAAAGAACAAATTGCTGCACAGCAGGAACTGATGAAGACGACTTTAGAGTATGCGATCAGATTAGAAGAAAACTTAGATCACCTCAAAGTAGAAGTCGCTAATGTCCCAAGCCTTAAAAAGAAATCCTTCCACTAATTTAGTAATTTAATTTCTTAGCTATGAATGCTATTGACAACATTATAGGTATCAATGATTTTGAGTTGATATTCGAAGAAAGAGATGCGAAAGTGTTAGCAAATGCTGAAAGTGGTATAGTAATATGTCAGTTATTGACAGATTATGTGCCTATTGATGTCTTCAAAGACATTTTTCTTAGAATTTCAGATGTAATCAAGAAAGGTGGCTATGAAAAATTCATCTTTGATAAACGTTCTCTCAGAGCATTTCATCAACCTAGTATGGAGTGGTATTTTTTAGAATGGAAAAAGCAAATGCTGGAACTAGGACTCCGCCAGCACAGGAAGATTCTGCCAGCAGAAAAATGGTTCGAAAAAATGGTGATGATTGCAAAGGAACAAATCATGAAAAATAATCCTGACCATATTATTGATCAATTAAATATCAAATATTGTGACAGCTTAGATGAAGCAATTGCAAGCTAATGAAGAATTTTAGTAAAGAAAGCTTGCTTCAAGGTGATGCATCATTTAGAAGAGATTTTGTCAATGCCTTGTCGGGATATAAAAGCCTTAATTTAATAGGAACTATAAGCAAGGCAGGTGTAAACAACTTAGCTCCATTTTCTCAAGTGTTTCATATTGGGGCTTCTCCACCACTGGTAGGAGTGCTATTTAGGCCACACACTGTTGAAAGGCATACACTTCAGAATGTTTTAGATACAGATGAGTTTACGCTCAATCATGTAGGTAAATCTTTTTATGAAGAAGCGCATCAAACAGCAGCGAGGTATGAGGGATCGGAGTTTGAAGCTGTAGGTTTAAAAGCTTTGAATAGACCAGAATGCCTTGCCCCATTTGTGAAAATCAGCCCTTTACAAATAGCCTGTAAGCTTATATCAAGTCAGACACTTGAGGTGAATGATACAGTGCTAGTTATTGCATCAATCGAGCATGTTTGGGTAGCAGAAAATGGATTGAGAGAAGATGGTTCCTTGGATTTGGAAAAAATGGAGACAGTCACCGTAAGTGGTTTGGATGAATATTATACTGGTCAAAGGCTAGGTAAGCTCAGCTATCCAAAGCCGGGGAAGGATGTAGAAAAGCTTCTTTAAGATTGCTTTTTTGTGCCCCTTTTAAACAAAGCCAAATTATATTCCGAAAATTTTTCATTTAAACTTTATCAATTGTGATAGGCTGATTACCTTTGCGCATGGCAGAACAGATTTTGATCCTAGATTTTGGTTCTCAGTACACACAACTCATCGCCCGAAGAGTTAGAGAACTAAACGTATATTGTGAAATTCACCCTTATAATAAAGTCCCTGAGCTTACAGAAGCGGTAAAAGGAGTGATTCTTTCAGGAAGTCCATGCTCTGTTAGAGATGAAGGTTCCCCTGATTTGGACTTAGACAGTTTGAGAGGTAAGTTACCACTTCTTGGCGTATGCTACGGTTCTCAACTACTTGCGCAAAAATATGGCGGGGAGGTTTTACCTTCAGAAATCAGAGAGTACGGACGTGCAAATTTATCCCATTTGGACAATCACTACGACTTGTTGAAAGAGTTGACACATGGTTCTCAAGTATGGATGTCGCATGGAGATACGATCAAGACATTGCCTGATGGCTTTGATGTCATCGCTAGTACAGACTCTGTAAAAGTAGCGGCTTTCAAGGTTAGGGATGAAGAAACTTATGGTATACAGTTTCACCCAGAAGTAACCCATTCATCAGAAGGGAAGAATTTACTTAGAAACTTCGTCGTAAATATCTGTGGATGTTCACAAGACTGGACCTCTGATGTTTTTATAGATGCTACAGTTGAAGAACTGAAATCAAGAATTGGTGGCGATAAAGTGGTAATGGGATTGTCTGGAGGTGTTGATTCATCTGTGGCAGCTACCTTGATACACAAAGCAATAGGCAGTAACCTTTATTGTGTATTTGTGGACAATGGACTATTGAGAAAAAATGAGTTTGAAGAAGTACTTCATTCTTACAAAGATATGGGTCTCAATGTGATTGGAGTTGATGCAAAGCAAAGGTTTTATGATGCTTTGGAAGGGCTTACTGACCCAGAGGCAAAGCGCAAAGCTATTGGAAGGGTATTTATTGAAGTCTTCGATGATGAATCAAACAAGCTCGAAGGTGTCAAGTGGCTCGGCCAAGGAACGATCTATCCAGATGTAATAGAGTCTGTTTCTGTGAAAGGTCCTTCAGCAACGATCAAATCTCACCACAATGTTGGTGGATTACCTGATTTTATGAAGTTATCAGTTGTAGAGCCTTTGAACACTTTATTCAAAGATGAGGTAAGAGAAGTAGGAAGGGCTTTGGAGATTCCTGAAACGATTGTAGGTAGACATCCATTTCCAGGTCCAGGCCTGGCAATTAGAATCTTGGGAGATATTACTGCGGACAAAGTGAAAACCTTACAAGAAGTAGATTACATATTTATTCAAGGTTTGAAAGATCATGGATTGTATGATCAAGTATGGCAAGCTGGAGCTATATTACTCCCAATCCAATCTGTAGGCGTGATGGGTGATGAGCGTACCTATGAAAGAGTGGTTGCATTGCGAGCAGTAGGTTCTGTGGATGGTATGACCGCTGATTGGATACATCTTCCGTATGAGTTTTTAGGTAAAATTTCCAACGAAATCATCAATAGAGTAAAAGGAGTAAATAGAGTTGTTTACGATATCTCCTCAAAACCACCAGCTACGATTGAGTGGGAATAGCACTTAAATTAAATTTTTGATAGAAACTCCTCTTTGTTCCTTTGTTTTAAATGGGGTTCAAAGAGGAGTTTTATTTTTCATAGTTCAGTCAGTGGCTAATAGTATGACAACATTAGCTTTTCTTTTGGATGAAAATGGATTAAATTCGTGTCCCGTTCGAAGAGGAATGATATTTGTCAGTTAACTCCAAAAAAATCATGAAGCAAGTTTTTCTATTGACCTTCATTATGGTCTCTTTTTTTGCAAATTCCATTGCCCAAGATGCATTAAATAATTACAATAGGGCAAAGACGCTATTAAGCTATGGGAATTATAAAGACGCAATGGAGCTACTTAGGCCATATATGGATGAAAAGCAATATGGTGATTTGTCAAAGTATGCTACTTTTTATTTTGCTCAGTCCGCATTTATGAATAAGCAGCCAAACTTATCTAAGGCAACTATTGAGTCTTTGCTAAACCAATCTACTTGGGATAAAATAGATGATGCCAAGTACTTGATGGCTTTGATACATTTCGAAGAAGGCAATCACGTAAATGCATTGGAACAAATTCTTGAAATTAAAGACGATAAAGTCAAGCAGCATGCTGAAAATGCCTCGTACAAGTATTTGTCGGATGTTTCTTTAAGTTATTTGGCTGGGAATCTTAGGAAATATGAGTCTAATCGTGGTTTTGTATTGTCTCTAAAGGAAAAACTGGAAAGTCAGACAGTAATGTCTTCGACTGATAGATCTATTTACAACCAGATCAAAAATGTAGAGCTAGGTAGTCAGACAACGCCAACCAAAAGTAATACTAGTAAAAAGGATGATGTTTTAGATGTAGCAGTGGTGTTGCCTTTTTCACAATCTTCGGGAGCACAGTCAGCTAGAATCAATACTTCGAATTTTATTTTTGAATTGTATCAAGGAATTTCTTTCGCTTTAGATGAGGCCAAGCGTAAAGGGGTAAAGGTGAACGTGAAAGCCTTTGATACCCAACGTAATATTGCCAGAATGAAGAACATCTTTGCTGATCCTTTTTTTGACAAGGCAGACGTAATTATTGGGCCACTTTATCCAGACGAAGTTGATATGATGAGCCCTTTTGCCGAAGGTAAAGGGATTCCTTTTATCAATCCACTTTCAAATATCGATGATAAGCTAGAGAATTTCGAATATGCTTATTTGTTCAGGCCTTCTATTGGCGCCATATCAAATGGGATATTGGATTTTGCCCGCAAGGAAGTGAGCGGCAGGCGCATAGCTGTCGCTTATACTTCGGCCACGAGAGATGAAAGCCTTGCAAAGCGACTCTCGGATCAGGCAAGTAGCAAAGGGTTTCAAATTGTTAATTTTGAAAAAGTTGATGAAAGGTCCATTAGAGGATTTTTCGACAAAGTAAACCTAAAGAGAGGGGGAGGGGCTCCTGCCGCTGATATGATTGTGATTTTGACAGATGATCCTAATATAGCTTCACCTACTTTTCAGTTAATGGAATCTATTTCTAGAGATATTCCAGTGCTGGTGATGGACAGTTGGTTGTATTTTAACTTTGCTAACTATGAGATGATCCAGCAAGACAATTTTCATTTTATCTCTAACAATACTGCGAAACTTGGGAGTAAGGAGTTAGAAGATTTTAGAGAAAGTTTTTTTCAAAAATATCATATATACCCTTCATTGAATGCGCATCTTGGCTATGAATTGATGTCATGGCTGTCGAATACATTGAACATTTCATCTGGTTTTGATTTTAGAAAAAGTTTAGACCAGGCAAGTGGAGTAGGGGGTAAGATTACCTATGGCTTAGATTTCAGAGAAAGTAAAAACAATCGCTATGTCCCTGTTTTACACTTGGGAGATGGTGTTTTAGATGTTAAATAAAAGAATCACATGCAGATCAATAAGAGCAAATCTTTATTCGAAAAGGCACAAGACTTCATCCCTGGTGGGGTAAACTCTCCTGTGAGAGCATTCAGAGCAGTAGGAGGAAATCCAATATTTATAGAAAGAGCAGAGGGCGCACATATTTATGATGCTGATGGCAATAGTTACATAGAGCTGATCAATAGCTGGGGACCAATGATCCTTGGGCATAATCACCCTATGATCAAAGAGGCCGTGATCAAAGCAATGGAAAACGGAACTTCTTTTGGGGCACCCACAGCAAGAGAAGTTGAGATTGCCGAATTGATCACCAAGATGGTTCCATCTGTAGAGAAAGTTAGAATGGTAAACTCTGGTACTGAAGCTACCATGTCCGCAATCAGGGTGGCTAGAGGCTATACTGGAAGAGATAAGTTTATCAAAATGGAAGGTCATTATCATGGACATGGAGATTCTTTCCTGATAGCGGCTGGATCTGGTGCCATTACCATGGGTAACCCAGATTCTCCTGGTGTGACTAAAGGCACAGCGAAAGATACCTTATTAGCGCCTTACAATGACCTGGAGGCCATAGAGCAGCTTATCTCGGCCAACAAGGGTGAAATAGCAGCTTTGATACTTGAGCCAGTACCGGGTAATATGGGGTTGGTTTTACCTAAAGCTGGCTACTTAGAGGGCTTGCGAAAAATTTGTGATAGAGAGGGTATAGTATTGATCTTCGATGAAGTGATGACGGGCTTTAGGTTGGCAAAAGGTGGTGCTCAGGAACGATTTGGAGTGGTTCCGGACATGACGACACTGGGGAAAATCATCGGTGGAGGAATGCCTGTAGGTGCTTATGGCGGGAAAAAGGAAATCATGGAATTTGTATCTCCTGCTGGTCCGGTTTATCAAGCGGGTACTTTGTCTGGTAACCCTATTGCAATGGCTGCGGGCTTAGCTATGTTAAAGCATCTTGATAGCAATGATGAGGTTTATAAAGAACTTGATGCTATAGGGGGCAAGTTAGTTAAAGGTATTAAATCTTCTTTGCTAAAGTATCAGCTTGATTTTTCTATCAACCATGTTGGTAGTATGTATAGCTTGTTTTTTACGAATCAGGAAATAGTGGATTTTGAAACAGCGAAGCAATCTGATACGGCTGTTTTTGGTAAGTACTTTCAGGCTATGCTTCAAAGAGGAGTGTACTTGGCACCTTCCCAATTCGAAAGCCTTTTCCTCTCCACGGCTTTGACCGACCACCTGATTGAGCAAATTTTGACTGCCCATGAGGAGTCGTTGATTCAGGCTTTAGGTTTGTAAAGTTTTCAGTAATTTGATAAAGGAGGTGATTTAATAAGCCTCCTTTATTTTATGCTTTTATTATTTTTCTATAAGTTTTTTTTAGAAATAGATTGGCTATGGAAAGTCTCTTGTTTACTGTATAATCATTCATAATAAGGTACTATCCCTTACATAAGAAGTAAAGTGATATATAGCTCAGTCATGAGCCCAAGTGATAAAAATGTGATGTAAATATGCCCCAATATGAAAAACTTGATCATTGTCTTTATCCAACTTTGTTTGTAGATATTCTTAAACGACAAAAAAGAATACACCGATACTATAGTGAAAGTGATGGTTACTACCCAGCCCGAGCTGAAATTCAAATTGGTGATCCCCAGTATCCCTAGTCCATAAATCAAATAAGCAAAAGTGTGCAAGTGCAAAGCATGCACCATGTGTTCTACAAAGTATTTGTCAGATCGAATATAAAGTAACATTAGAATTCCTGCAAAAATGGGTAACAAAGCAAACATCATCAGCGGTAAGTTTCTAGCTACACCACTGATAAATAAATTGGAGTTTGCAATGAATGCCCTTTGTTTTTCAGTGCTTATGATATTCCCTATACCCCAAGATGACTCTTGAAGTGATTGTTCGAATTCTGCCATACTAACATCGCTATCTTGAGCGAGTATTTTTAGCTCTTTCCATTTTGTTTTTGAGGACTTTGATTCCTCTGGATTTTTTGAAGCTGTCTCTATTTCTTCAGCTAGGGCAAGCCCCTCCTCTTCAGTTAACTTATTTTTCTTTTTATTCCCTTCATTAATACTGATGAAATCATCATCTATAAACCTATCGTTGCTCAGAAATGTGTCCAGCATGTTTTTTGGTATGATTAGGCTAAAGATGAAGAAATAGAATAGTGAAAAAATGAGATACAACCGTATGGGATGTATGTACTTTTTTCTTTTGCCTTCGCTGAAAACTAAGGTCAGACTCCCAGGTTTGAATAGTAATTTTGGTAGTGTGCGAAAGAAGGTGGAATCAAAGTTGATATAGTTTGAGAAGAAGTCTGATATGAAGATGCCAATTGACACCCTTTGGTCTTTGTTTTCTTGTCCACAGCTTGGGCAGAAATTCTCATCATTTAGCAAGGATTCCCCACAATTGAGACAATGATCTAGCTTTCTCGACTTTTTCACTTTATTAAATTTTGAAAGTAAACATACCAATTCCCTTTTGAAATCAATAAATTAGTGACTCGAAATTTTCACTCAAAAATTAAAAAAATAGGAATATGCAACTAAGAGTTTATGGTATCAAGAACTGTAATACGATGAAAAAGACTTTTGAATTCTTGGATTCTGAAGGAATTGACTACGAGTTTGTAGATTATAAGAAACAAGCTCCAGATGCATCCTTATTAGTGAAGTTTGCTGATAAAGTTGGATTTGAGTCACTGATCAATAAAAAGGGGACAACTTACCGAAAGCTTGACGATGCAGATAAAGAGAAAATGGAGTCTGAAAAATCAGCTTTGGCAGTACTCGCTGAAAAAAGCTCCATGATCAAAAGACCAATTGTTGAATTCCCAAATGGAGAGTTGGTTTTAGGTTTTGAACCTGAAAAAATTAAAGAAGGTCTAAAGTAATATTAAACAAGGGAGTAAAGCTTTGCTCTACTCCCTTTTAACGCTATTCCCTTTTATTAAAAATTGACCAAATATGCTGGCAAGTTCCTGAGAATGTCTGCTGTCATTTTTTTCAAATCATAATCATGTTTCCATCCCCAATCTTCCCTTGCCCTTGTATCATCTATGCTATCTGGCCAGCTGTCAGCAATAGCTTGCCTAAAATCGGGTGAATAGGAGATCGTAAAATCAGGATGATGAGTTTTGATGCATTGATAAATTTCTTCCGGCGTAAAACTAATGGCTGCCAGGTTATAGCTGGATCTTATTTTTACGTTTTCTTTAGGTGCGTGCATCAGGTCTAGTGTTGCTTTGATCGCATCAGGCATATACATCATAGGAAGTGCAGTGTCAGCACTTAAAAAACAATCGAAATGCTCTCCTGCTATTGCCTTGTGGTAAATGTCAACTGCATAATCTGTGGTTCCACCTCCTGGAAGTGACTTGTATCCTATCAATCCTGGATACCTCAAGCTTCTTACGTCTACTCCGAATTTTTGAAAATAGTATTCACACCACCTCTCACCAGCTTGTTTGGATATACCATACACTGTATTTGGCTCTTTGACGCAGAATTGAGGGGTATTAATTTTAGGAGTATTGGGGCCAAAAACAGCAATTGAAGAAGGCCAGTAAATTTTGTCCATTTTGAACTCCATAGCCAGTTCTAATACAAATAGTAGGCTGTCCATGTTGAGTTGCCAGGCAAATCTTGGATTTTTTTCTCCTGTGGCTGAAAGAACAGCCGCCAAGTGATAAATTTGTTTGACATTTTGGTCTTTGATAAGTTTTCTTACCGCATCTTGATCCATGATGTCCAATACTGCGGTCTTACAGTATTCAAACTTTTCTAATGCTTTCGGGTTAAGGTCAGAAGCGATGATGTTGTCACCTCCGTATTGCTGGGATAGGGTGAATGTGAGCTCTGAACCCAGCTGTCCAGCTGCTCCTATTATAAGAATTCTTTCCATTTTGAAACTTTCAATCTATAAGGTTTTCTAGACCCTCTAGCTTTTGATATATTTGGGTATCGATTGGAACAAAATTAATGATTTCAATTGATGATTCTTATTTAATTTCTTTTGAATTGTCATGAATTTAGAATAAAAACAAAATTATATGTTTGAAACCTTAAAACCCAAATTAGAACAAGAGTTAAAAGAGATTCAAGAAGCAGGTTTGTTCAAAAATGAACGTGTAATCACCTCGCCTCAATCAGCCAGAATTACCATAGCTGGAGGAAAAGAAGTGCTGAATTTCTGTGCCAATAATTACCTAGGACTTTCTTCACACCCAAGGGTAATCCAAGCAGCTAAAGATGCCATCGATAGTCATGGGTTCGGAATGTCTTCGGTGAGATTCATCTGTGGAACTCAAGATATCCATAAAACATTAGAGCAAAAGATTTCAGAATTCTTAGGTACAGAAGATACTATCCTTTATGCTGCTGCATTTGATGCTAATGGTGGTGTATTTGAGCCTATACTTGGTCCTGAAGATGCGATTATATCTGACGCACTGAATCATGCATCTATCATTGACGGAGTAAGGCTGTGTAAGGCGATGAGGTTCAGGTATCAACACAATGATATGGAGGACTTGGAAAAGCAACTTCAGGATGCCGAAGCCAAAGGTGCTGTGAACAAAATCATTGTTACGGATGGGGTATTCTCTATGGATGGAACCATAGCTCAACTTGACAAGATAGTAGCTTTGGCAGAAAAGTATAAAACACTTGTGATGTCTGATGAATGTCATTCTACGGGATTCTTGGGTAAAACTGGTAGAGGTGTACATGAACTCAAAGGTGTAATGGGTAAAATCGATATCATTACAGGTACCCTAGGAAAAGCACTTGGTGGCGCTTCGGGAGGTTTTACATCAGGCAAAAAAGAAATCATTGAGATCCTTAGACAGCGCTCCAGACCTTATTTATTTTCTAATACCTTGGCTCCATCTATCACTGGTGCTTCTATTGAAGTGTTTAACTTGCTCACAGAGACCACTGAGTTGAGAGATAAGCTTGAATCGAATACAACTTATTTTAGAAAGAAAATGACAGAAGCTGGATTTGATATCAAACCTGGTGAGCATGCCATAGTTCCTATAATGCTATACGACGCTGTACTATCACAGAAAATGGCGGAAAAACTTCTCGAAAAAGGGGTCTATGTAATAGGTTTCTACTATCCTGTGGTTCCAAAAGGTCAAGCACGTATCAGGGTTCAAATATCAGCAGGACATGAGCAATCTCATTTAGATCAGGCAATTGAAGCTTTTGTAACTGTCGGAAAAGAGTTAGGAGTCATTTCTTAATTGTTTCCTAGAGCAAAGACAATAAAAAAGAGGCCTTATATAAAGCCTCTTTTTTATTGTCTAAATTATCTTTGAAAGTATTAGCTAGTTTTCAACCTGTTTCTTTGATAAGCTGTGATGGGTTCAAATTTATCATCTATGTCCACACCAGTGAGGTAATCATTGATAAATTCCCTTACTTCTTGAAATGAAAGGTTATGCAGAATTTTTCCGTTTTTTGCCAAAGAAATTTGTCCAGTTTCTTCTGATACAATCAAAACCAAAGTATCTGTAGCTTCCGACATACCAATTGCTGCTCTATGCCGTAGGCCAAATTGCGCCGGAACATCTCTTTCAGTGACAGGAAGGATACATCTTGCAGCCTTTACTTTACCATTGTAAATGATCACCGCACCATCATGAAGTGGGCTGTATTTATTGAATATGGATATTAACAATCTTTTAGAGACTACAGCATCCATATAGTCCCCACTTTCTGCGTAAAACTTCAGCTCAGAGTTTCTTGAAATTACCATCAAGGCTCCCATATTTGTTCCAGAGAGAGATTTTGAAGCATCAATGATGGGATTAATGTTGAATACTTGGGTTTCTCTTTTTCTCCAGAATAGAAGTTCTTGCAAGATGTTTTCATTGGACAAAAATGAAGACTTACCTATAATCAACAAGAATTTCCGGATCTCAGGAGCGAAAATGATAATAGCTGCAATCACACCTACGCCCATAAATTGTCCTAAAATAATAGATAGCAGTTCCATCCTTGCTGCACTTACCATCAAGTATATCAAGTATATAGAAAGGAAGCCTAAGAAAATCTTGATGGCAACACTTCCTCTCAAAAGTTTATAAACTTGATATAAAAGCATACTAACCAAGGTAATATCTATGATATTGACGATGGAAATTTCTAAAAATCCTATTTTAAATAATAAACTCAAGTGTATAGTTGTTTGAATAAAGTTATGGTTTCTTTGGCTTCTTTTACATCGTGAACTCGCAGAATATTAGCGCCATTTAGCAACGCAGCCATATGAAGTGCTGTGGTGCCATTCAGTGCAAGACTTGGGTCAATATTCAGTATTTTGTAAATCATCGACTTTCTAGACAATCCTATCAAAATCGGGATTTGCATACTCTTAAAATAATATAAATTCTTAAGAATACAATAATTTTGTTCAAGTGTTTTTGAAAAACCTAGACCTGGGTCAAGTATTACATCATTAATGCCAGCTTTGATACATTGGTTCAGTTTTTTTGAAAAAAAAGTCATCAATTCTAAAACAATATCTTCATAGCTTGTCAAATCCTTCATGTTTTTGGGATTACCTCTCATATGCATGGCAATATAGGGAACTTTCAATTTGCCAACTGTCGGAATCATTTGCTCATCTAATTCACCTGCTGATATGTCATTTACCATTGAAGCGCCCATATTTACAGCTTCCAAAGCAACTTTTGAGCGGAATGTATCTACGGAAATCAAAATATCAGGAAATTCTTTTCGAATCGCAGTGATTGCTGTAACTACGCGGTTTATTTCTACAGATTCAGGAACATCATCTGCACCAGGTCTACTGCTGTAGCCTCCAATATCCAATATGTCAGCCCCTTCATTTATCATTTTAGAAGCTGCATTAAGTATAGCCGCTTCATCAAATGCTACTCTACTTTTTTCATGAAATGAGTCTGTGGTGATGTTCATGATACCCATTACCCAGGGTTTATCCAATAAAAATAGCTTTCCTCTACTATGAAGTGTTATTTTTGGAGGAAATAATTTATCTTCGATTTCCGAAGAAGAAGAGAATAAGTTGTTCATTAAATCAAACTACCTTGAAAACGCAAACTGTCAGCGAATATAATCAAGTTATTGGCCTTTGTAAAGAACTTTTTAAGAAGAAAACAATAGATTATGGTACGGCGTGGAGAATCTTGAGGATTCCATCGATCACAGACCAGATTTTCATTAAAGCACAACGTATTCGATCTATACAAGAGAAGGGAACCCAAAGAGTTGATGATCCGATTTCGGATGAGTTTGTGGGAATCATCAACTACTGTATAATAGCCCTTATTCAGATTTCTCTAAAAGATGATGATCGAATGGAGCTAAGTTATGAAGAGCTAGCTCCTATGTATGAGCACTGGGTATATGCCACTAGGGGTTTGTTAGAAAATAAAAATCATGATTATGATGAAGCATGGAGAGATTTGCGCGTTTCATCGATGACGGATATTATCCTTATGAAACTTTACAGGGTAAAACAAATTGAAGATAATGCAGGCAAGACCTTGGTGTCCGAAGGTATAGAAGCCAACTATCAAGATATGATCAATTATGCTATTTTTTGTCTTATAAAATTACAAAACCATGCTTAAAGACTTGCTATTGCGTCTCATCCGCTTATTAGTAGGCGGTCTTTTCATCTTTTCTGGCTTGATCAAAGTAAATGATCCAGTCGGTACAGCTATTAAGCTTGAGGAGTATTTTGATGTTTTTTCCTATGATATTGCTGGATTTTTTGAAATATTCAAGCCTTGGGCTTTGGAGATTGGCGTAGTAATGGTCGTGGCGGAAGTGGTGTTAGGAGTGATGCTGATAGTAGGGTTCAAGCTTAGATTTACTGTCTGGGCTCTGGGTTTGATGATTTTATTCTTCACTTTCCTTACCTTCTATTCAGCATATTTCAATAAAGTCACAGATTGTGGATGTTTTGGTGATGCTATCAAGCTAACTCCATGGGAATCATTTTACAAAGATATTGTCCTTCTGGTCATGATTCTTATCCTTTTTCTTTCTAGAAAATCACTTAAAGATAATCGAGCAAATTGGGCTTTATGGACAGCTTTGTTTTCTTTGGTGTTTTCTATTTCAGTGGCAATTTTAGCTATTAGAAACCTGCCTTTTATAGATTTCAGGGCCTACAAGGAAGGGGTGAATATCCCACAAGCAATGCAACCTTCAGCACCACTTGAGTATAGTTATGTCATGCAAAAGGATGGTAAAGAAGAGATTTTTGATCAATATCCCTCTGATGAAGCTTATGAATTTGTTGAATTGAAACTCAATAATGAGGAGGCATTGCCAAAAATATCTGATTTTGCCGTTTGGAATGAGGATGGTGATTATACAGAAGAAATCCTTTCAGGTAAGAAGGTTGTTATTTTAGTGACAAACCTTTCCAAAGTGAAAGATGAAAATATCGACAAAATTGATTTAATGATTTCTGGATTGAAGGACGCTGATATAAAAATAGTGTTTGTAGCGGCCTCTTCCCAACCTGATATTGACACATTCTTAGAAAGAAAGAATTGGGAAGTTGTAGGTTTTCAAGCGGACGCCACTGTGGTGAAGACGATCATGCGATCTAATCCAGGAGTGATGCTTCTAAATGAGGGTACTGTGATACGTAAATATCACTTTCGCAATACTCCTAATTCTGAAGATGTAAAAGAAGTTTTGGGAGGATGAGACAAGCTCTTAAAATTATACTAGTCGGGATGCCTGGCTCAGGGAAATCTACTTTTGGAAAAACCTTAGCAAAATCGCTCAACTTTGCCTTTATTGATCTTGATCAATATTTAGAGAAAAGAGAAGGTAAAGAGATCAAAGAAATCTTTGAAGAGCAGGGTGAAGGTGTGTTTAGAGAATTAGAGACTTCCTGCCTAAATGAAGTTCTGAATCAAATTGAGGGATTTGTGTTGTCCACTGGTGGTGGAACACCTTGTTTTAATGGCAACATGGATTTGATCAATGATCATGGTGTGTCTGTTTACCTAGATGTGTCTTTAGAAACTATCTACAATAGACTGACCAAAGATGATGCTGGACAAAGGCCTTTGTTCTCAGGCATGGATGCAGGTGAGATTACCTTAAAGCTAAAGGATCTCTTGTCTTCAAGAGGTACTTATTATGACCAAGCAAAAATAAAGCTCAGTGGAGATGATCCTTCCACTGAGCTTTTGTTGGCTGAAATGATGAATTACATTAGAAATTAAATCCTAATGTAAGCATGCCCTGAGTCATGTTGTTCCTTGTCTCGGTGAAGGGGCCTACATTTTGATTGGAACTGTTAATGATTGCATATGAATTATAAAGGCTTTCAGATCTAGAGTTGATCAATGCAAAGTCTATATACATTTTTCGAAGTCTTACACCAATACCACCAGTGATTCTTTGCATACTTCTATCAAATGATTCGTCTGTAGTTGGGTCTCCATAGAAACCATACCCGCCTCTTAATCTCCAAATATCAAATCTATATTCGCCACCGACCCTGAAGTTGAATGTAGAGCCTAAGAATGTATTGATGTCCGCATTGTCAAAGGATGTGTCAAAATCTCTAGAGTTTAATCTGTTTTGGCTGTAATCGACATAATCTACATCAGCAGTTAAGAAACCATTTTTACCTATGAAAACAGTACCACCGGCGCTTAGTATAAGGGGTGTACTTAAGGTTGTCGTACTTACTTCCAAGTCAGAATTCGCTCTTTCGGTGAACTGCAATTGGCCATTTTCATTAAAAAACTCGCCAATGATGTTGGCATCCACTTCTTTGTTTAGTCTGTACCATGTAGGACTTTTGAAGTTCAAACCAAGGTTTACCGTCTCAACAGGTTTGTAAATTAAACCTGCAGTTAAGCTTGCTCCAAAGCCATTGATTCTGGTATTGTCTTCTATGGAATAAAGTAGTGAACGTACTCCGTTTCCGTCCAAGAACTCCTCGCCATAAATCCTGTTTTGGAAAAAATTCACCGATTGGATGCCAAGACTTGCTCCTATAAATAGCTTATTGTCAAAATTGGCACCATAGGAAAATGAAGTTTGTGTAATACCACCTTCTGTTATGATCGTTTCATCTGCAAAAGGTTGGCCTATTGCCCATTCAGGATCTCTTATGTATCCATCTGCAGGGCTTCCTTGCACGAGTTCAATATCCAAAACCAAGCCATCTGTAGCTCTTACAGGTGGCTCACCGAAAGCACTGTATTGGTTGATGTAGAAGTCTAAGAGGGAATTCCCGTGTGGTATATCGGAGTAGAAACCAAATTGATTGTTGAAATCAGCTATTCTGTTGAAACTGATACCAAATGTCCCGCCTCTAAATGAACCTGGCTGTAAGTCACCTTTAGGTTTGCTTATTACCAAACTCAGGTTAGGTACGGAAAAATTTGGTGTTCTATCTTCTTGTAATTGGCCTAGAAAATTTGATTGGGCTTGATTCGCAGAAAATGATGGCGTAAAGGAAAATTCAGACCTTCTATAAAACCCAAGGCCAGCAGGGTTGGTGTGTATATTAGAAACATCACCACCTAAAGACATCTGCGCACCACCTAGGGCACTTACGCGTGCCGAACCAGTAGATCGAAATTGACTGAAAAGTTGAGCATCGTCAAGAAAGCTTGTCTGAGCATTCGCATTTGACAAGTTAAACCCACAGGCCAAAGCCCCAACTATCAGTGATTTTTTGATTAATGACATAGGAATAATTTAAGTTAATCACTCAAGCAATTATCAAATATGGTGCTTGATCTGAATTTATTAACGTAATAAATAAAAAAAAGATAATGAGAGATCACAAAATTTTAACTTATAATAAAAAAAGATACCCAAACCTTAGGGCATGGGTATCTTTTTTTTAAAATGAGATAGTTTTAGTATCAACCTCCTCTTCCACCTCTAGAAGAACCTCCTGAGCTAGCTCCGCCTCCTCGGCTACCTCCTCCTACACTTCCACCTCCTACACTACCTCCGGTACTTCTTGATGGAGCACTATAAGTACTTCTGCTTGGAGTAGATGTTCTTGCTGGTTGAGAATATGTATTTCTACTTGGTGCAGTAGATCTTGAATTGTTGTAACTAGGTGATGCTGTGGATCTGCTTGGAGCAGCTGTAGATCCAACTCTAGACCTTGTATTCGAAGGCGCTGCATTTCTGTAAGAAGGAGCTGCAGAACTACTTCCAACTCTACTTGCACCTCTGTCCATTACAGCAGATCTTGTGTTTCTTGAAGAAGGAGCTGCAGATCTTGTTGTAGCTGTAGAACCTGCTCTTGAATTATTATAGTAGTCATTTTGACTTCTTCCAAAATCAGCTCTAGAATTTCTTGAGGAGTTGGCTACTGAAGTACCAGTTCTACTAGTTCCTGTAGCATCTCTTCTTGCTGCTGCTCTTGAAGAACTAGGTGCTGCAGCTACATTACTCGTTCTAGATCTTGCTCCAGTTGCTGCAAGAGAAGAACCTCTTGTTGGTCTAGCGCCACGTACTATTTGTCTATTACCAAACTCATTTCCTGGGATGACATAGATAGGTCTTCCGCCCCATCCCCAGCCTGGAGCTCCCCAGCCCCATCCGCCGCCAGCGAATCCCATTCCTGGCCAGAATGGATCGAAGAATGGATCATAAAATCCACCCATGCCAAAACCTCTTCTCATCATCCATGGATTTCCCCATCCAAATCCACCTCCAAAACCGAAGCCGATAGACATGTTGAAACCTGGTCTAAATCCAAAGCCCATTCCTGGCATCATACCCATTCCAAAACCTGGGCCCCAGAATGGATCATACATTCCCATTCCCATTCCCCAAGGAGAAAATCCTCCCATCATCCATGGGCTCATCATAGGGCCTCCAAATGTATTGAAATTACCTCCAGCGTTGCTGTAATAGTTATTGTAAACATTGATATTCGGATCTCCTCCTGCTGCTACTTGATTGTCATCAAAATATACAGCTTCATCATTGTTAACATTTGAATCAGCTTGATACTTAGCGATATATTCAGGATTTACATTTCGAGCAGAAAAATTTTCTTGTTCAAATTGATCTGAACTTGTTTCTGAAAGTGCTCTAAAATTTTGGGCGTTATTGTTATTTACAGCAAATTCTGTAGCTAACCTAGCGTCAGAGGCCATAAAATAAAGATCATCAGACTCGCCTTGCATGGCATTGTAGCTGGTGCTACAAGACGACAAGGCAACTATAGCTGATGCTCCTAAAGTCAAGAATGTGTTAAATCGTTTCATTTTGTTGTTGTTTACTATCTCCAACACTATTATACGTGTGTTATCTAAGAGGGTTGTTATTTTTGAATTATATTTGCCAACTCTCAATGAGAGACGAATATAAATAGAATTTCCAAATCAACAAATAAATCATGAGCAAAGGATTGCCTAAAAGAAGTGAAGACTACTCTTTGTGGTACAACGAATTAGTGAAGAAAGCTGACCTGGCTGAGAACTCCGCAGTACGTGGTTGTATGGTCATCAAACCTTACGGTTATTCCATTTGGGAAAAGATGCAAGCTGAGCTTGATAGGATGTTCAAGGAAACTGGACATACCAATGCATATTTCCCGCTATTTATCCCGAAATCGTACTTGTCCAAAGAGGCAAGTCACGTGGAGGGGTTTGCCAAGGAGTGCGCAGTAGTGACGCATTACAGATTAAAAAATTCTGAAGATGGAAAGGGTGTAGTTGTAGATCCAGAAGCTAAGCTAGAAGAAGAGCTTATCGTAAGACCTACTTCCGAAACTGTCATTTGGAGTACGTATAAAAATTGGATTCAGTCCTATCGTGATCTTCCTCTGCTTGTGAACCAATGGGCTAATGTAGTGAGATGGGAAATGAGAACAAGGTTGTTTTTGAGGACTGCTGAGTTCTTATGGCAAGAAGGTCACACTGCTCACGCTACCAAGCAGGAAGCTATAGATGAGACTGTTCAAATGCTTAATGTATACGCTACTTTTGCAGAATCATTTATGGCTCTTCCCGTAGTGAAAGGGGTAAAGACACCCAATGAAAGGTTTGCAGGTGCAGAAGATACTTACTGTATTGAGGCCATGATGCAAGATGGGAAAGCATTACAGGCTGGAACATCCCACTTTTTGGGACAAAATTTTGCTAAGGCATTTGATGTGAAATTTGCAACGAAGGAGGGAGGACTCGATCATGTCTGGGGAACATCTTGGGGCGTGAGTACAAGGTTGATGGGAGCTTTGATTATGGCTCATTCCGATGATAATGGTTTGGTTTTACCTCCAAAACTTGCACCTATTCAAGTAGTAATTGTTCCAATATTCAAGTCTGATGAAGAATTAGATAGCATTTCAGAAAAGGCAAAAGAAATAGTTTCAAAATTAAGAAAGCTTGGTGTTTCGGTTCATTTTGATCATAGAGATACACACAAGCCAGGGTGGAAATTTGCAGAGTATGAGCTTAAGGGAGTTCCTTTAAGGATTGCTATGGGTCCAAGAGATCTTGAAAATAACACCATAGAGTTGGCTAGAAGAGATACTTTGACCAAGGAGACTATCAATCTTAATGAAATTGAAATTGATTCCTTTATTGTAGCAAAACTAGATGAAATTCAAACTGCCATTTACCAAAAAGCATATGATTTTAGAACAACTCATACCACTGAAGTTAATTCTTGGGAAGAGTTTCAGGATGTGATTGAAAATAAAGGTGGCTTTGTCGCTGCTCATTGGGATGGGAGCTCTGAGACTGAAGACAAGATCAAAGAACTAACCAAAGCTACAATTAGATGTGTCCCACTTGATCAGAAGGAAGAGGATGGGAAGTGTGTGCTTACAGGTAATGCTTCCAAAGGAAGAGTTCTTTTTGCAAGAGCTTATTAAAATATAGTAATGGAGTATCAATTCTTAAGCTACATAGTTTTAAAACGACTCGTAGTAGTATTAAGAGCATATGAAAATGAAAAGTCCCGAGCATTGAGTTCGGGACTTTTTTTATTTAGCATGTGGTTTTGTCCTAACTTGACACTTTATTAATGAATTAGCAAAGTGCGTTTAATAAACAAGCATTGATTTAAAATATCAAACATGCTGAGAATTTAGTAATTAATAAAGTTGGTTACAAGTTGTAAGTTGAGCTGCTTGTTTACATCAGTTTCTTCACTTTCTAAACCTCTTAGGATTAGGGTGTAAACTCTGTTGTTTCTTAGCTCCACATTATTGGCTGTTATAAGGGTTTCTCCAGTAGTGGTGGAAACCACGCTGATGTTATAACTCTTTGCTTCTACTGCTTCAAAATCTGAATATGATTTGAATTCAGTGTTCTCGAATATTGAAGATTCTTCAGTATCTAATATGATTTCTACATCACCTGCATCAGGAGATAAGTGTACAAACCTTACTTGTGATTGATTTTGATTAAATGAACCCCAGGTATCTTCCACCAGTATGGCCTCGAGGTCATTCGGTATACCCGCTAGGAACATACTATAAACCTTATTTTCTTCAATAGTAAAAGTATCTTCAAATAAAGTGGTCACCGAATTGTATGGTGAAAACTTGAATGTTCGCTCTCCTAAATAGTATCTTAGGTAAGGTAAGGTTTCGGTGAATCGAAAGGGACTGTTTGTAACCCTATTGCTATTGGCAAAGACATCAAGTGCTGCTGTTTCTGGGGCACCATGATAGATTGAGATATGCGCTGAAGGTTCAACAGGTGCGCCGTCATTGTCATTTAGACAGCTGCTTAATCCCAAAGTAACCACAATTGGAGCAAGCAACATTTTCAAAGCATTTTTAATTTTCATTGTAGTATTCATAAGTTGGTTTTTTGAATCTTTCCAATCTCTAGACGGATCATCTTTTCAAAATGCTACATGAATTTCAAAAAAAAGTAAGGGAGGTTTAGCGCAAAAGAAAAATGTGATGCTCCTCTGAGCATCACATAATGTTACATGTTTTGTTGAAATATTTTGATTTTCAGGCTGGTTATAAACTGTTTTAACTTGGGTCAAAGTTTATAGGCAGTCAGGGGGAAATCAAGAAAAGGGATGCTTCCACGGAGACCTGTATGGCCTTTTGAGTAAATCAGTCGCTTCTTTATCATTTGGAATTGTTTTGGAATTTGGGTCATAAGATAGGGGTCTTCCTAACTCCATACTGATATTAGCTAATATGCAACTTGCAGTAGAGATGTGACTTTCTTCGACATTTGCTACTGGTGATTTACCGCTTTCTATAGCTTTCAGAAGATCTTTCATATGTCTCCTTGTGGCAGGTACTGCATGTAGCTCTATTTTTTCTTCTTTCGTATCTTCAGGGAATTCTTCTTTTTCATATTTAGCCTCCCAATGAACAGGTTCTGATTTGTCATTTGGGAAAAAATCTGCCTTTTGAGGACTTCCTGCCAAGTAACCGTTTTCACCAAATATTTTGAAAGCCCAGGGGTATTCAGGGTCCACAGGATTTCCCCATGTTCTATGTTGCCATACTACATTGAATTCAGGGAACTCAAAAATGGCTGTTTGTGTATCGGCTATATTTGATTTGCCTTCTTTTTGAACCAATATACCTCCAGTGGCAGCTATTTTTAAAGGCCAACCTAAGCCTAGCATCCACCTGACACAATCTAACATGTGCACACACATATCTCCAGTGATTCCATTGCCATATTCCATGAATGTTCTCCACCACCTCTGGTGCGGTAAGCCATCATACTCGCGAAGCGGTGCTGGACCAGTCCAAAGCTCATAGTCGAAGAAATCTGGTACAGATTCAATAGATGGATTACCATTTGCACGCATATGGTAATAACAACAAATCTCTACATGGCCAATTTTCCCTAGTACACCTTTGTCTATGATTTGTTCCTTCGCATTAATTAAATGTGGAGTGCTTCTCCTTTGCAGACCTACTTGAACTATTTTTTGATGTTTTTTTGCAGAAGCTACTACAGCTTCTCCTTCCAGTACATCCACTGAAATGGGCTTTTGTAGGTATACATGAGAGCCTGCTTGGATAGCTGCGATGGCTTGAAGTGCGTGCCAGTGATCTGGTGTGCCAATCACTGTAATGTCTAAATCATGAGATTCTAATAGAGACCTGTAATCTTTGTAAAGTTTAGGTTTACTTTTGGATGACCGTTTTGCTAGAAGGTTTTTTGTTTCCTCCAAATGGTTTTCATCAACGTCGCAAAGTGCAACGACTTCCACATTAGCGACTTGTAAAAGTCTCCATAAGTCCATTTTTCCATACCATCCACAACCTATTAAAGCTACTTTTAAGGTGTCTGGATTTGCAATAGATTTAAACGAACCCAAGCTTAAACTTGCTAATGCTAACGCAGCTGATGATTTCTTTAAAAAGTTTCTTCTGGATTGTTTTGGGTGTGACATGTTTATCTTTTGTGTGGTTTGAGATTCTCAAGTTAACAAAAGATAAACACTAAATAGTAAAGAGTAAGGTCAATTGTCGAGTTTTATTCCAAATTTTTCGCCTAATTCCATTAAATCATCTTCCACAGCTTTGATCAATGGAATGCCTGATACCTTTCTTTCAGCCTCAAGTTCTCTTTCTGGATCACCTGGGATCAATACTTTATCAAAGCCAGGAGCTGGTTCTGCTTTTCTAAACCTGGTAATCCAGTTGTCCATATGAGCCTTAAACTCTTCAGCTGGCCTAAAGGCATCTACTCGCATGGCTCCAAAAAAGTGACCTAAACCTTCCCCAACTGGGTTGGGATCTGGTTCCAAGAATGCAACAAATGGTGGAGCCCATGGGCCATAATTTGCGCCTGATAGGACGGCTGATAATATATCTACAATCGAACCTAGTATGTAGCCTTTGTGAGAACCGTGTTCTCTGTCACCACCAAGAGGAAGTAAAGATCCTCCTTTTTTTACACCATTGGCATCAGTAGTGGGGGTTCCGGTGGCATCTTGGACCCAGCCAAGTGGAGCATCGAGGTCTTTTCGCTGAAGAATTTCGAGTTTACCATTTGCAGCTGTTGTCGTTGCCATATCAGCTACAAACGGTGGTTGCTCACTTGCTGGAATTGCTACAGAAATGGGGTTCGTTCCTAGCATTCTTTCCTTAGAAAATGTGGGGCTCACTAAAGGGCTAGCATTGGTTAATGATATCCCTATCATATCTTGATCCAAAGCCATCATGGCATGATACCCTGCAATGCCGTAATGATTTGAATTCTTTACACTTACCCAGCCTGTACCTACATTTTTTGCTTTTTCTATAGCTACTTGCATGGCATATGGAGCCACCACTAGCCCTAAGCCACTGTCACCATCTACTACAGCTGTACTTGGCGTTTCATAAGTAACTTTTAAATTTGGTTTAGGGTTGATTCGACCTTTTTCCCAAAGTCTAATATATCCAGATAGCCTAGCTACTCCATGGGAATCCACACCTCTTAAATCAGCCGATAACAAAACCTTTGAAGCTGTTTCAGCATCAGTCTCTGGGCATCCTATTTTTAAAAGTAAATCTTTCGTGAATTTATAAAGTGCTTCGTAGCTATAGTTATTCATTTTTCTTCTAATATGATTGGGTTAATTTGTAACAGCGCCTGCAAGAGAATCAACTTTTACCAACCTGGAAATAGCACCTTCCTTGAGCGCAAAACTTGAACAAATCAAGTGGTCTCCTGAAATATATTGTAAGATAAATGTTATAAGACAGGTTGCCACTACTATCATATCCACTCGCATTGGAATCATACCGGGGATTTGAAGCCTTTCAGATTTTTCAAGTGAAATAAGTTGGTGAGCGAGTGCTTCAAAGCCAGTTCTTGGTAAAAAGAAAGCTAGCTCTGGGACTCTCTTCTTGGCATGTGTACTTTCATAATACATGTCACTTAAGGTGTCAAAAGTTCCAGAAGCTCCAACTATTTTGGTTGGTTGATAAAGCTCGATCGCATTGATCAGGGGTTTGAGTTTTTCATCTAAAAAGCTGTTTAGTTTCACTACTTCTGAATCCAAAATAGGATCATGATAATGAAAAAGATCTAAAAGTCTTTGCCCTCCTATTTCAAAACTTTGTTTCCAGAATGCTTCCTTATTGTTTCCAATGATAAATTCCACGGATCCTCCCCCAATATCCATCATCAAATGAGTAGATTCGTCAAGTGCTCCACTGAATCTTATACCTTCATAGATCAGTTGAGCTTCTTCATCACCATCAATCACATGTACATCTATTCCAAACTTTGATTTGATTTCAGAGACAAAAACTAGTCCATTGTCAGCATTCCTTACTGCACTGGTTGCAAAAGCAAAGACTTCTGTAATTCCTTCACCATCAATCAAGTTTTTGAAATGCCCCAAAGTATGAAAAGCTCTTTTGCTTGCATCATTCGTAATAGTGTTTTTACTAATACCACCTTGCCCGATTTTTACAGGTATTTTTTCCTTGTATATAGTCGTAAAATTTTCTGCATTCAACTCAACCAATAACAAATGAAATGTATTGGTACCCATGTCAATGATAGCAGCTTTCCTGTTAGTCATAAGCGCCTCTGTTAAAGTTGTGCGAATATAGAGGATTTATTTAAATTCATGCCAGACACTTTCTACCAAGTGTATTATCAATTCTTTAAGTCCCCTTTATCTTTCTATATATGATAAAAAACTTTTGCGCTTTACTTGCAGCATGTATATTTGAAGAAGCCAAATTAACTTTAGATTAAATAATATGGAAAATAAGACACTGGGAATCTATACCCTTCCAAGCAACAAGGAAAAAATCGAACTTTTAAAAAATAAAAATCAAGAAGCACTTGAAGGTGGAGGTAAAGAAAGGGTCTCATCGCAACATAAAAAAGGCAAGTTGACGGCTAGAGAACGGATTCACCTTCTCATGGATGAAGGGACATTTCAAGAAATTGATAAGTTCGTCATGCATAGAGCAAAAGACTTTGGGTTAGATAAAGAGCATTACTTGGGGGATGGGGTTGTAACAGGGTATGGAGAGATCAATGGACGTCTTACCTATGTTTATTCCCAAGATTTTACTGTTTTTGGAGGGTCTTTATCTGAAACTCATGCAGAGAAAATCTGCAAAATAATGGATATGGCTATGAAAAACGGTGCTCCAGTCATTGGACTGAATGATTCAGGTGGTGCCCGGATTCAGGAAGGTGTTGTTTCCTTAGGTGGCTATGCAGATATTTTTTACAGGAATACTTTAGCATCAGGTGTGATCCCTCAATTATCTGCAATCATGGGGCCTTGTGCTGGAGGTGCTGTCTACTCTCCTGCTATCACAGATTTTATATTGATGGTAGAGAATTCATCTTATATGTTTGTGACAGGTCCAAATGTAGTAAAGACTGTAACGCAAGAGACAGTGACAGCGGAAGAGCTTGGAGGTGCAAGCACCCATAGTACTAAGAGTGGAGTTACCCATTTTTCATGTGCTAATGAGCTAGATTGTATTAATCATCTTAAGTCATTACTTAGTTACATTCCACAAAACTGTGAGGATGAAGCTCCTGTATATCCCTATGAGCTAAAGGAAGATGAGTCAAGAAAAGTCTTGGATGAATTGATTCCTGAAAACCCCAATCAGCCTTACGATATTCGTGATGTGGTTAATGGCATTGTGGATGAAGAATCATTTTTAGAAGTTCATAAGGATTATGCTGATAATATAGTTGTTGGGTTTGCTAGACTGGCAGGTAGGAGTATAGGAATTGTCGGTAATCAGCCTCAGTCGATGGCAGGTGTGTTGGATAACAATGCATCAACCAAGGCAGCTAGATTTGTAAGGTTTTGTGATTCTTTCAATGTGCCTTTGCTTGTTTTAGTTGATGTACCTGGCTTTTTGCCAGGTACTGATCAAGAGTGGAATGGTATAATTACCAATGGGGCCAAATTGCTATACGCATTTTCGGAAGCGACTGTGCCAAGGGTGACAGTCATTACAAGAAAGGCTTATGGAGGTGCATATGATGTGATGAACTCAAAGCATATTGGTGCAGATTTGAATTTTGCATGGCCTACAGCGGAGATTGCCGTGATGGGAGCAAAAGGTGCTGCTGAAATTATTTTTAAAAGAGAAATTGCAGAATCAGAGGATCCAGAGGCTAAATTGCAGGAGAAAATTGATGATTATACAGCCAAATTCGCAAATCCTTACAGAGCGGCTCATAGAGGTTTTGTAGATGAAGTAATCATTCCTTCAGAAACTCGAGAGAAACTTATTAGAGGATACAAAATGCTAGAGAATAAGGTAGACAAATTGCCAAGGAAAAAGCATGGGAACATTCCTTTGTAAAAAGGTGATCAATAACAGGCAACAAAGGAAGATATTTTAAAATTGGAATCATGAGTCAATCAAATAATTTTATTTACAAATACCTTAATACAGCGAGTCCGACCGGTTTTGAGGCCTCAGGTCAACAGATTTGGCTGGACTATATCAAACCATTCGTTGATACTTATTTTACTGATAATTATGGGTCAGTGGTAGGAGTTGTAAATCCAGAAGCGACTTTCAAGGTGGTTATTGAAGCGCATGCAGATGAAATCAGCTGGTTTGTTCACTACATTACACCTGAAGGATATATTTATGTTCGCCGAAATGGTGGCTCTGACCACATGATTGCTCCTTCGATGCGGGTGAATATCCATACTTCTGACAAAGTTGTTCCAGGGGTATTTGGCTGGCCAGCAATCCATGTTAGGAAAAATGGAAAAGATGATGCGCCTACTTTGGATAATATTTTCATAGACGTAGGAGCTCGAACCAAAGAAGAAGTGGATCAATTGGGCATACATGTGGGATGTGTTATTACTTTTCAAGATGAGTTAACTGAGCTGAATGGTAAATTTTACAGTGGTAGAGCTTTAGATAATAGAATTGGGGGGTATATGATAGCAGAAGTGGCAAAGAGACTTCATGAAGAAGGTAGAAAATTACCTTTTGGATTATATATCGTCAATGCAGTACAAGAGGAAATAGGGCTAAGAGGGGCTGGAATGATTGCAGCGAGGATCAAACCAAATGTTGCCATTATCACTGATGTGTGCCATGATACTACTGCGCCAATGTATAATAAAATCACTTCAGGTGAACAGGTCGCTGGCAAGGGGCCTGTGCTGACTTATGGTGCCTCTGTACACAAAAAGTTGCTAGACTTAATTATAGCGTCAGCCAAAAAAAGAAAAATTGATTTTCAAAGAGCTGCAGCATCAAGGGTGACTGGCACCGATACGGATGCGTTTGCTTATTCAAATGAAGGAGTGCCTTCTGCTCTTATTTCCCTGCCTTTGAAGTATATGCACACCACCGTGGAAACGGCAAGTAAGGATGATATAGAGCAGGTGATACAATTGATTAAAGCATTTCTTGAAGATTTCGATCCTAATTATGATTTCAGGTATGTTGTTTAAAGAGCCTAGTTATTCGCATAAATAAAATACGAATCTACCCTCATTAAGGTCTGTGGGTACATAGACCTTAATTTTGTATTTGATACTATAGACTCATAATAGTTTTTGCATAGATTTTAGACCATAAGCTTAAACTATCTGGATGCAGTAGAATTGTGATAGATGATTGTAATTCAATCATTAGGATATTAGTTAAACTTAGTGATTTCGAAATGAACCTTCAAATCCATTTCGCATTCAACAGTTCTTAATTATTACAATTTTAATTTTAAGAAAAATGCCAACCTTTATCGACCAGCTCCACAGAATAATAGATATAAAATCTAATCCCCAAAGGATTGTTTCTTTAGTTCCTTCGCAAACAGAGCTTTTGGTGGATTTGGGCTTAGGAGATAGAATTGTAGGAGTTACTAAGTTTTGTATACATCCCAAAGGTTTTAAAAAGGATAAACAGATCATAGGAGGTACTAAGAATTTTCATTTTGATAAAATAGATGCACTGAAGCCTGATTTGATTATAGGTAACAAAGAAGAAAATTATCGAGAAGGGATAGAAGAATTGTCGGGAAAGTACCCAGTTTGGATGAGTGATATTTTTAAACTTTCAGATGCTTGCGAGATGATTAGAGGGATAGGGGAAATTACCTCGACATTGGATAAAGCAACCTTAATCGCAGATGCAATAGTTAGTCAATTTAATGAACCTTTGCCAAAATTAGGTTCAGCAGTTTACCTGATATGGAATGATCCTATCATGTGTGCGGGTTCTAATACTTTTATAGATCAAATGCTTGATTTTGCAGGTTTCGATAATCTTATCAATGCTGAAAGATACCCTTCAGTAAGCGTTGATAATCTTCAAACCTTAAACCCACAATACCTTTTGTTGAGTTCTGAACCATACCCTTTCAAAGAAAGGCATATTGAATATTTCAAAAAAATATTATCTAAGACTAAAATAATTTTGGTAGATGGAGAACCTTTTTCATGGTATGGGAGTAAATTACTAGGATCAATGACTTATTTTAAGTCCCTGCACAATAATTAAAGTTGCCTATGAAATTGGCTAATCTTTTAAGCATGTTGACGATTTTGACTAGTTGTTTTTTATGGGTTGCATGTAGCAAGCCAGTGCAGCAGTTTGTAAGGGATGCAAGGATTAATGAAATGAGAATGCCGCTGGATAGAAATGAAATTATTCTAGTTACAATTCCCTCAGGTTTTTCTCAGATAGATTATAATACTTTCTTGGAAATATTACCGAGAGAACTGAGGTCAAAAGGCTTTCGAGAGGTGTGGGATACTGATTTTCATGAGCTTGAGTTAAAATCTGTGGGAATTCATGATTTTTCAACAAATAGAAACCTAGAGAAACTTTCCGATGAGCTTGGAGTTAGGTATTTGCTTGATGTGGAAGTTTTGGACAAAAGGCATTTAAGAGTAAGTAGACTTGGGGCTACAATGCGGTATAATGAAACCGTTCAGAACAGCCCATTTGTTGGACCTATCGGGCCTTTAGATAATTTGAATTATTGGCTTATTACCAGGTATAGATTATATGATCTTAGTGAAAAGTTAATGATGGTAGATTTGACGCTTCAAACCTCGCATTTGGAAAATAATACAGTAGGTCAAAAGTCTTTAATAAAAGACATAAATAAGGTTTTTGAATTCATATACAATGATGGGAATTTGAAAAAATGAATGACCGATTTAGGACATAATTGAACATTGAACGTCCGAAAATGATCATTAATGAATTCAAAATGTAAGGGTATATTGTAGTAGTGATAATTTATTACATTGATAAATAATTATTAAATGTGTGTTTTATTTGTCTTTGATAATTATCTTGCCAACACTATTTTAAACTGCATAATTTTTGAAACTTTAATCAATTGTTAAAATTTAAATAAATAACATGATGAGGAAAACTACCCTATCTATTTTGCTGGGCTTATTAATTACATGCTCAGTTTTTGCACAAAACAAGATAGAATTCAAGGAATTCAAACTTGACAACGGGCTGCATGTCATATTGCATCAAGATCAAACAACCCCAATAGTCGCAACTACGGTTTTATACCATGTAGGTTCAAAGAACGAAGATCCTGAAAGAACTGGCTTTGCTCACTTTTTTGAGCACTTGATGTTCGAGGGATCAGAATATATCCCAAGAGGTAAGTTTTTTGAGATAGTCGAATCAGCAGGTGGTACTTTGAATGCTGGTACGAATCAAGATTACACTGTCTATTATGAAATCCTTCCTTCAAATAAATTAGAACTGTCGCTTTATCTGGAGTCAGAAAGAATGCTTCATGCAAAAGTAGATCAGACTGGTGTTGATACGCAAAGAGAAGTGATCAAGCAAGAGATGAAACAGGTGATGGATGAGCAGCCTTATGGGTCTTTTCAAAGAGAGATTCCTGTAAGACTATATCCAAATCACCCATACAATTGGCCAATTATTGGCTCGGCTGAGCATTTAGACAATGCAAAACTTGAGGAGTTTATGGAGTTCTATGACATGTATTATGTTCCAAACAACGCAACATTATCAATCGCTGGAGATATAGACTATGCAGAAACTGAAGCACTGATAAGAAAGTATTTTTCCGATATCCCCGCTGGGAAAAAGGAGTTTAAAAGACCAAATATTGAAATTGAAAAGCTCTCAACTCAGCTAGAAGACATTGTGTATGATAATATTCAGCTTCCAGCGATTTTTCAGGGCTATTTGATGCCAAAGAAGAATCACCCTGATACCTATGCATTGAGTTTGTTAAGTACTTATTTGCTTTCTGGAAAAAGTTCAATAATGTATAGAGAGTTGGTTGATCAGCAGCAGAAAGCTGTACAAGCTGTCGCTTTTCCAAATGACCTTGAAGATGGAGGAATGTTTTTGGTATTAGCAATTGCCAATATGGGTGTGGATGTAGATGAGCTGAATGCTTCAATCGATGAAGTTTTAGAATCAGTGAAATCAAACGGGATTGCAGAAAAAGATCTTCAAAAACTGATCAATATCAAAGAAACTCAGCTTGTAAATGGTTTTGGGTCAGTGGCCAGTATCGCACAGTCGCTAGCTCAAGGTCATGTCTTTTATGGAAGTGCTGACTATGTAAATACACAACTTGACAAGTACAGGGAAGTGACAGCTGCAGACATCAAAAGGGTGGCTAACGAATACTTGAATAAGGAGAGTCGAGTGGTGTTGAAATATTTGCCAAAACCTAGTGATGCAACTGAATAAGTTTTGAAATTAACTTGAATAGAAATGAGAAAACTATATATAATATTACTTTTAGTATCACTGTCATTTGTAGCAAATGCACAGTTGGATAGATCAAAAATGCCAGAGGCAGGTCCAGCTCCAGAAATTAGATTCGGTGATGCTGAATCATTTACCTTAACAAATGGATTGAAAGTATTTGTGATTCAGAATTCCAAGTTGCCTAGAGTGACCTATTCTTTGATATTGGATAGGGATCCTATTTTGGAAGGAGATAAGTCAGGAATGTTAGGATTTGTTGGAGATATGATGACGGCAGGCACAAAAAATAGGTCAAAAGATCAATTCAATGAAGAAGTTGATTTTCTTGGTGCTAGAGTCTCTGCTTCATCAACTTCAATCTCTGCTTCTACCTTGACTAAACATCAAGAAAAGGTGTTGGAGCTAATGGCTGATGTTCTTTTCAACCCAGTTTTCCCAGAAGATGAACTGCAAAAGTTGAAAACTCAAGCCAAATCAGGGATTGCTGCGGCAAAATCTGATCCATCTACAATTTCCTCTATTTTGACAAGTAAGTTAGTTTATGGAACAGATCACCCTTACGGAGAAAATGAAACTGAAGAAACCATCGATAATATCACAGTATCGGATATAAAGACCTACTATGACACCTATTACAGGCCAAACATTGCTTATTTGGCTATAGTAGGAGATGTTACTTTGGACCAAGCAAAAAAGCTGGTTGAGAAGCATTTTTCCAAATGGGAGAATAAGGATGTTCCAAAGCATGAGTATAAGAAGCCTCAAGTCCCTGAGAAAAATATGGTAGCACTAGTAGATAGACCCTCTGCACAGCAGTCTGTGGTAGAACTAACCTACCCGATTGAAAACCACTTGCCTTCACCTGATTATTTGGCAAGTCAAGTTGCAGGATATATATTAGGTGGGGGAGGTTCATCGAGGTTATTTATGAACCTTAGAGAAGATAAAGGCTACACCTATGGAGCATATGCTAGAATAGGCTCAAATAGTCTGGTTGCGAGCTTTACAGCTAATGCGAGCGTGAGAGGTACGGCGACAGATTCTGCTGTACATGAAATGATCCATGAAATCAGAAACATGAAAGATAATGGTGTCACGCAAGAAGAGTTGGATGCAGCTAAAGCCAACTTGAGTGGTTCATTTGGTAGGTCGCTTGAAAGTCCCGCTACAATAGCAAATTTCGCGATAAATATCGAGAGGTATGGCTTGGCCAAGGATTACTATGCAACCTATCTTCAGAGGTTGAATGCTTTGACTGTAGAAGATGTGAATGCTGCTGCCAAGAAGTTTTTGAAACCAGAGAATATGTACATTACAGTTGTCGGCAATGGGTCGGTAGTATCTGAGGGAATGATGGCATATGGAGAAATTAATAGATTTAATACCGTAGGAGATCCGGAGAGAGTAATTGCTATGGATGCTGATATGACAGCAGAAAAGGTACTGGAGAAGTACTTTCAGGCCTTAGGTGGTATAGATAAAGTGAAAGCGGTGAAAACAGCTATTATTGAAGCCAATGCAGAAGTACAAGGAATGAAGTTGGGAATGAACTTCTACCATGACGAAAATAAAGAGGCTTTCTCAAATAAAGTGTTGATGGGCGGGAATGTAATGTCAAATACGATCATAAAGGATGGTAAGGCATCAGTAGTGGCGATGGGGCAAACTCAGCAACTTCCTGAAGAGCAATATGAAGAGGCTAAGCTTTCCATGTATATATTTCCAGAATTGCATTTTGAATCTTTGGGATATTCCCTAAAACTTGACGGAATAAAAGAAGTAGAAGGAAAGAACGCTTATAAGCTAGTTGTTACTGCATCTTCTGGAAGCTCATCAGACTTCTTTTTTGGTGTAGATAGCGGATTGAAGTTAAAAATGGAAAGTCCTACTTCTGGAGAAGTTCTTTACAGTGAATATAAAGAAGTAGATGGTGTCAAATACCCAATGTTGATGACTATCAGTAATCCAATGATTCCAGTTCCTTTGGAAGCCAAAGTTGAAAATGTTGCTTTTAATGTTTCTATCGAGGACAATCAGTTTAATTAACTAAAATCATTTGGCAATATTAAGGTAAAGCTAATCAAATGATGACTAAACAATACAAATTATGAAAACCAAAATTCTTTTAATGTCAGCAGCTATTATGGCTGGCTCCACTTTTGTAAGTCCTGGATTTGCATTAGAAAATACGCTTGATCAAAAAATTAAGGCTGAAATAAAAGCTAATTTGATAGAGCCAGATGAAGTGATTGCCAAATATGTTGAGGCCGTTGGTGGATTGGACAAAGTTTCAAAAATTAAAACTTCACATGTAGCCATGGAAGCGGATTTTCAAGGGATGAAAATTGAGACGATTTTGTTTGCTGATTCTGATAACTCAAGGTTAAAACAAGAAACTAGAGTAATGGGTGAGGTACAACAAAAAATGATACTTAAGGATGGGAAAGGATTTATGGAGGCTGGTGGTCAGACCCAAGACCTTCCTGAAGAAATGATAGCGATGATCAAAACTCAAACCTATGTGTTTCCTGAGCCTATGTATAAGGAGCTTGGAATTGAACTTTCACTTAGAGGAACAGAAGAAGTCGAAGGAGAAGAGGCAAATGTGCTGATTTTGGCACTACCAAACGGAATGAAAACCGTAGAATATTACTCTACTAAGTCTGGCTTGAAGCTAAAGACTAGCTCAGACGCAGCAGGTGACATGGTTTATTCAGATTATAAGGAAGTAAGTGGTGTACTTTATCCTCATACGATAACTATGACAAGTCCGATGCTACCTGTTCCTTTGGAGACAAAAATTGTCAAAATCGAATTGAATAAAGAGCTCAGTGATGAGGATTTTAATTGATTTTAAATAAAAAAGGGAGGTTTAAACCTCCCTTTTTTATTCAATCCATTTTTCTAATAGCGATGTTCGGGTTTTGAATGTCACCTGGAATGTAGGGAAATGTTTTATGTTTGATTGAGAGAGTTTCAGCGATAATCTTCTTGAATACCTGTCAACTTCCAAAGTGATTTCTCCTTCACTTAATTCCTTAGAAATTATTTTATCATTTATCATGACTGACTGATAAGCTGCTGAATCAGGATGTACTTGAGTTACACATCCTTCTACATGCCGAATTCCATAATCATGCAACAAAAAATTTTCAGGCTCATAGGTTTTTGTCAATTGTATGCCTAGCTTATTACAGCTTTCTATGATCAGAGGTAGGATATCTTCTTTTCCATAAACATAATTTTCAAAAAAAGTTTCTGCTAATTTATGGTTATTCAAAGCTGATGCTATCGTATTTATGAAATCAATCATGCTATAGCCTAAGTTTTTAGCACCATGTTTTTCCCACATGGCAGACATAACATCAGCTAAAGAGCTTTGATTTTGAATAAGCAATATATCCAGACAAAATGCAATTAATGAACCTCTATTGTAAATATTTACTTTTTTGTCAGGAATTCCAGCTTTATACCCATCTAGCCATAGGTCTTTACTAGAGTCCACGATACTTTGACTTTTCCATCCAAATTGGTCAAACTCTCTTTGAATACGTTTTGAAATGGCTTCTTGGAAGTATTCTTCTAAAGTGAAAAACTTGGATTTGAGCAAGTATAGATCTCCCATGTAAGTAGTGATCCCTTCAAGCACAAAACCTGAGTCTAAATAGACTTCTTTGCTTAGATCATATGGGATCATTTCTATAGGCCTTATCCTGCAGACGTTCCAAAAATGATACAATTCATGAGAACTCACACCTATCAAGTCTTCAAAAAGCTTCTTTTCTTTTAAATCCTTATCAGGCCCTATTGTAATTACTGTTGAGAAGCGATGCTCTACGCCATGATAATGTTTATAAGGAAGTAACTGAATAATAAAATGATAGTCTGCTGCTGAGAAGCCTCCAAAGTCTTGAATTTGTCTTTTGGTAAATGCTTCGAAAACTTTGATTAATTCATTTTGATTGAAATAGATCTTCCCATTTAGCCAAACATGAAAAACTGTACCTGCAACTGAATACTCCAAATGTGTCAGGTTGGAACTACCAAGTAAGGGGCTGTCTATGATTTCCTGATAATTTTTTGCTTCCCACGAGTTTTTTCCAATTCTTTTTAGAGAAGAGGCAATATCATAATCAGACGGTAATTCAATGATAATTTCAATAGGTTCATTGTGTCTGTCTTTGATGTCAAAGACACAGTTTGTAAAGTTTATATATAATTGACTGTCGTCAGACCAAGATCCTCCTGCATCCATTTGATTTGCAAAAAACTTATAAGATATTTCATAAACCCCTTTTTCAATTGCTTGAAACTCCCATAGGCTTTTATTCACTTTAGAGGATTTGACGAAATCACCTTGGTGAGTGACTTCAAAGTTTTTTATTTTTGCAGCAAAATCAGCGATTTCATACCTTCCAGGTCTCCAAGCAGCAAGTTGGAGCGATATGATTTCTTTAGCTTTGCAGTGGATCAAAAGCTTAATGTCTATAAATTGGGAAGAAATAGCATGTCTTCTAAATTGATATTGCATATCATAATTTGATTGTTATTCAACAAAAGTAAATCTCTGATTTGTAAATAAAAAAAACCTATCTATCTTTGCAGTCCTTTTTAGGGTGAACCTATCGAGGGATTCAGGTAAGCATACAAAATATTAAATCATAGCGCGTCATGAAAAGAACATTTCAGCCTTCTCGTAGAAAAAGAAGAAATAAGCATGGATTCAGAGAAAGAATGTCTACTGCTAACGGAAGAAGAGTAATCAAGTCTAGAAGAGCAAAAGGAAGACACAAACTTACTGTTTCTTCTGAAAAGACACTTAAGAAGTAATTCATTCCATTGATTTCGTATATTTATACGCAAGCAATGAATATGAAAAAATACGGACTTCCAAAGAATGAAAGATTACATTCTCAAAAGGCTATAAAGGAACTTTTTGATAAAGGTTCCTCTTTTTTTTTATATCCACTAAAAGTTTTATACATTCAGCGTAATATTAGTGAATCTGAAACTATTCAGGTACTTTTTTCCGTTTCAAAGAGAAAGATTAAAAAGGCTGTAAACCGAAACTTGATCAAACGAAGGTTAAAAGAGACTTATAGGCTTAATAAAGGTCTTTTAGAAGCTCAAGCTGATTCAAAAATGCATATTGCATTAATTTATGTTTCATCCGAAATCATTGAGTTTGATAAAATCGAGTCAACGGTCATCAAGGTTCTCACCAAATTGAATGAATTACAACAAGAAAGTTAATCCCATATCACCATGAAGTTTATAAAGGCAAAAATCATCATACCATCTGTAATTGGACTTGTAATAGTTTCTATATTTCTTTCTTTCAACTTGAAGAATGATAAGCTTTTTGCCATTGCTAAAAACTTGGACATTTTTGCTTCTATGGTTAGGGAGTTAGACTCCTATTATGTAGATGAGATTGATCCTGAAGAATTGGTGACAGTCGGGATTAATGCGATGTTAGAAGAGCTAGATCCTTATACAGAGTTTATTCCTGAAGAAAATTCGGATGATTTCAGAATGCTTACTACTGGTGAATATGGCGGTGTGGGTGCATTGATCGGGAATAGGACAGGTAAAAACATGGTTCTTATGCCATATAAGGGTTTTCCTGCTCAATCTGCGGGATTGAGGATTGGAGATGAGTTTCTGAAAGTTGACACTGTTGATGTTAGGGAAAAAGAAACAGCTGATATTTCAAAATTGTTAAAAGGTCCTGCTAATACATCTGTTTTTGTACAAGTCAAAAGGGGAGAAGACACTATTTCAGTAGATTTAGAGAGAAAGAAAATTGTGATCAGTAATGTGCCTTATTATGGAAAACTTGATGATAATACTGGGTATATCAAACTTACAGATTTCACCACCAATGCAGCTGCGGATGTTAGAAAAGCACTAATCGAACTAAAATCTCAAGGAATCAATAGATTAGTTTTAGATGTGAGGGATAATCCTGGAGGGATATTAAAAGAAGCCGTTGAGATTGTTAATTTATTTATTCCTAAGGGAAAAGAGGTTGTGAGTACAAAAGGGAAGTTGGAAAGTGTCAATGTAGTTTATAAAACCACAAAATCACCACTTGATAAAGATATTCCGCTTGTCGTACTTATAAACGAGAGAAGTGCATCTGCATCAGAAATTGTTGCGGGGGCATTGCAAGATTATGATAGAGCAGTACTGGTAGGTAAGAAGACTTTTGGTAAAGGCCTTGTTCAGACTACTGTTCCTTTGTCTTATAATTCTCAAATCAAATTGACAACAGCCAAATATTATATCCCTAGCGGAAGATGTATTCAGGCGATTGACTATAGTAAGAAAGAGGATGATGAAAGGGTTGTTCCAGATTCTTTACGAAATCAATTTACCACTAAGAATGGTAGGGTGGTATTTGATGGTGCTGGTATAGAACCAGATGAAGCAGTAGAAGACAGATCTTATGCTCCGATTACATATAGCTTAGTAGCTCGAAGCTTAATTTTTGATTTTGGTAATCAGTATTTTTTGAAAAATAAAGAGATACCTAGTCCAAGAGAATTCAAAGTTTCAGATGAGACCTACAATGATTTTGTGGCTTGGCTTGAGGGTAAAGAGTATGATTATACCACTTATGTTGAAAAATCTATTGAAGACCTTGAGAAGTATGCTGAAAAGGAAAAGTATTTTGATGAGATAAAGGATCAGATTCAAAATCTCAAAAAGAAAGTAACTCATAGCAAGGAACAAGATTTACAGACATTTAAAGCTGAAATAAAAGAAGCTTTAAAAGATGAATTGATATCAAGGTATTATTATCAGGAGGGAGTGATAGAGGCTTCTCTAAGCGAAGATGATGCAATTAAACAATCTCTTGAAATATTATCCAATACCAGCAAAGTCAACAGTTTATTAAGTGTGAACACGAAGAAGAAGTAATTTTCCTTATGGTTTCCATACTTTCAATAGAGACTGCAACCAATGTTTGTTCAGTTGCGCTGCATCAAGATGGTAGGTTAGTTGGACTATCTGAGCTTTACAAAGATAATGTTCATTCAAAGGTACTGATGGAGATGATCCAAAACCTGCTTCATGCAGCAGCATTATCAATCAAAGACTTGCAGGCCGTGGCCGTTTCAGCTGGACCTGGTAGTTATACAGGTTTAAGAATAGGGACTTCAGTCGCCAAAGGATTGGCCTTCGCAAATGACATACCTTTAATTTCTGTAGACACACTAAAAGCACTGGCTCATCAGTTAGTAGGGCAGGTACATCAAAGCAGTGCAATAGTGAGTATGATAGATGCTAGAAGGATGGAGGTGTATTCTTCGTCCTACTATGGAGATGGATCTCAGATTGATGTTGCAAAACCAGTGATTTTGGATGAAAACTCTTTTAGATCATTGCTTGATAAAGGATTGGTTTATTTTTTAGGCGATGGTGTTCCAAAATTCAAAAATATAATTGATCACCCAAATGCCAATTTTTTTGTAGCAGAGAACTCCAGTAAGTCAATTGGTGTAATTGCTTATGAAAAGTATAAAGATGAGGATTTTGAAGATTTAGCATATTTTGAACCGAACTACTTGAAAGAGTTTAAGGTTATTCAATCTAAGAAAAACCCATTTCTATCATGAGTGAGATAATTAATAGAGTTGCGAACAGTTCATTGGTCACAATTAACTTAGAAGATTTTTACAGAAAAGAAGAGAGGGTTGTTTTTGATATTAAAGATTTCCTTTTTCAAGAATTAGTTTTGAAAGAACTCGACTTTAGGTCAGCTTTGAAGTCTTTAGATTGGGGGACATATTCAAATAAGCTAGTTGCAATTACATGTACAGCTGATGCAATTATTCCTGCATGGGCATTCATGTTGGTCAGTACCTATTTGACAAGTAATAGTGTCGAGCATGTAATTGGTGATTTGTCAGTCTTAGAACAATATTTATTTGAACAAGCTATCTCAAAGATAGACGCCTCCCTTTATAAGGATAAACCAGTTGTAGTAAAAGGTTGTAGTAAATTTCCCGTCCCCTCATATGCCTATGGTCGGCTGCTTACTTTGGTCCAGCCTCATGCAAAATCCATAATGTATGGAGAACCTTGCAGTACTGTACCTTTGTATAAAGCACCAAAGTAATTTATTTAGCTTGTCCACAATAGGTTAACAGAAATGTTTAAAAAAAATGAATAGCTGGTTTGGTAAATTTGGAAATAGCTTCTATGTTTGCAGTCCCAAATGAGGGAAACAATCAAACAAATGGTTAAATGCAGATTGAAATATGAGGTAGTGTTAACGACAAAAAGTTAAAAAAGAAATTAAAGAAAAATATTCTAATAAACTTTTTGGAAGTTAAAAAAAACCTCCCGATATTTGCACTCGCTTTCAGACAAAGGGTTTGAAACAAATCTCAAAAGAGAGAAAGTTCATTGAAGTATTGTAAGACGAAACGACAGGAAATTGTTTATTCAATTTCAAATTAATTATCCAAGAGCAATAGGAAACAGCTACTTACGAGTAGCAAATAGAAACTTTACAATGGAGAGTTTGATCCTGGCTCAGGATGAACGCTAGCGGCAGGCCTAATACATGCAAGTCGAACGGGATTCGGGACTTCGGTTCTGATGAGAGT
>NZ_JAKZGP010000120.1 GCF_022549775.1 Belliella filtrata
CCAACTGGAGGTACACATACGATTAGTTGGAATATGGGTAATGGAGTTGTTTATAACGACAATCGACAATCGGTTAATATTTCTTACCCAAATAGTGGTTTATATGTTGTAACAGCGACAATGACCTCAAATGAATATCCACCTGTGGTTAAGACTTTTCCTATGCTTGTAAATAGTCCGCTATCCGTATCTATATGTGTTGATGGCCCTGTGAGTGTGGATTTGTGTGGAGCTTATCCTCCTAGTTATGGGACTTGTACAGTTAATAATAACAATCCCTATAGTGGAACAGAATTTATCGCGCAAATTAATGGCTCAGGGTGTCAAGGTGTATATTCATATCATTGGGAATTTAAACAGACAACACACACGAATTGGAGTACATTTGGAGGTAACTCGGATAGAGCATTATTTTTTGGTGGCTTTGAATCACAACCAACTTCTTATCAAATACGATGTACGGTGACAGATGTGTGTAATAGCTCTGTGGTTTCAAGTTCTTTCTTAGACTATTATCAGAGTACACCTGGTTGCGGTGGGGGATGGGGAGGAATAGGAATTACTTCTGATGGTTCTGATAATTAATCAAGCTTTCTAAAATATTTCAATGATTTAAATTTTAGGCTATGGAAACATACATTAATAATATAGCATTCAAGGGGTATTTGTTAATAGTTATAATATATGTATCTCTAATAAATGAATCTATTTCTCAGACGCTATCTGTTGAAAGAAATTTGATTAGGAAAGAAAGGATTTTCGTTCCTAATATTACTACAGATGCACAAGTAATCAATCTCCAATCAACCGGTAAAGCGGTAAGTATCTCCTATTTTGATCATCTTGGGAGAAAATCTCAAGACGTTATCTGGCAAGCAAGTCCAAGCAAAAAGGATATTGTTCAGCCCTATGCTTATGATAATAAAGGAAGGCAAGACACTACTTTTCTTCCATATACGGCATCATTGGGGACAGGGTCTTTCAAGCCAAGTCCGACAATTCAGCAAAGGAACTTTTACAACACTGCTAATTTTGGAATCCCTCAGGATACTCGCCCATATTTAAATACCATATTTGAAGATTCTCCTGATGACACGCCTTTAAGATCAAATGAAATTGGAGCGGGCTTTGAAACTAAGTTTGATTCTGTTTATTCCAAAGTGAATTCAGCAGTTTTCAGTGTTAGGAAATGGACGATTGTCAATTCATTACCGAGATCTACCTCAACCTATCTGAATGGTGAACTGTCATATACTGAGACCATTGATCGTGCTGGACTTGTCAATCGGCAATACACAGATTGGATGGGAAGAGTTGTTTTATCTCAGAATCAAGCAACAGGAACCACATGGCTCAATACTTATTATGTTTACAATGATTACAATGAGCTTATTTTTGTAATTCCTCCTCAAGCTTCAACAATATTAACACCCACTCAAGCAAACGTGGATATGTGGTGCTTTCAGCATGAATACGATGCTTTAGGAAGAAAAATTGGAACAAAAACACCTGGGGCTGGATGGGTATATACTATTTATGATCGTTGGGATCGACCTGTGTTAAGTCAGGATTCACTACAAAGATCAAAAAACCCAAAGGAGTGGACATTTGTAAAATATGACATTCACAATAGGCCTATTATGACCGGAGTATTCACTTCTTCTTCTACAAGAGCTGCGCTAACAACTGCTGTAGCCAATTCAATAACTAGAGATGAAATCAGGAATTCAACCAGCGTTGGATATAGTCTAAACCGGACTTATCCAACCACAGTACAGGAATCAAATTTATTGACAATTGAGTATTATGATGACTATTATTTCATTGATTTACCCAATTGGTCAAATGCCAATGCAAACTATCAGTATGGAGCTGTTTCAGGATATAGCGGCACCAGGCTTACCAGCGTCAAAGGACTGTCCACGGGCTCGAAATCCAGACAGCTTGGAGGCGGGAATCCATGGATGTACAGTGTGACTTATTTCGATAAATATTACCAACCTATTCAGCAGATATCTTCCCATCAGCTTAGCGGATTTGTGAAAACGGTTACTCAATACGCATTCTCTGGTGAAGTTCAGAAAACATTGAATATTTATAGACAAGGTACTACTGAAATGGCTCGTATAGAAAGATCATATACTTATGACCATGCAGGTAGGGTGTTAAGGCAGTATCATAAAGTAAACTCTCAGCCAAATGTATTGCTGGCAAGCTATACCTACAACGAATTGGGAGGGCCAGTGGAAGTGATTCACCACAGCAGAAACAATGGAAATAATTACCTCTACAAACAGAAGTCGGAAACCACCATTCAGGGATGGCTCTCAGAGATAAAGTATCTTTATTCCAATAACAATGTTGTTTTTCAGCAGAAACTGGATTATCAAAAGGCAGCTGGCAACGCTAATACTTCTCGCTTTGACGGTATGATTTCATCCAATCAATGGAAACATATGGGCAGTGGTGAACTTGAAAGAAGTTACACCTACACTTACAATGTGCCTAAACGTTTGACATCATCAGTTTACAAACAGAAATCGGGCACAACTTGGACAACAAATGACTTTTTTACTGAAAATAACATATCCTACAGTGCCAATGGCAATATAACTACCCTAAATAGGAGAAGAGAGAAATCGGGGACTGCGGCAGTGATTGACCAATTGACCTATACCTACAGTGGCAACCAACTTACCTCTGTGACGGATGCGGCATCAGCAAGCAACAAGGCGGATGGTTTTAACGATGGAAATGCTACTGGGATAGATTATGAGTACAATCCAAATGGGTTTTTGAAGTTGGATAGAAACAAGGGTATTACCAACATCACTTACAATATACTGGACAGGCCAGAAAAGATTGAGTTTGGAAGTAGTAAGGAAATCAATTATACCTACTCACCCAATGGAGCGGTATTGAAACAAACAATTTCAGGATTTCCCACAGGAAATAAAACTATCCAATATGTCGGAGAGCTAGTCTATGAAAACGGGGTATTGACTGATATCAATCATGAGTTTGGCAGGGTTCGAATGAATACAGGGCTCAGTTATCAATATTATCTGACAGATTATTTAGGAAATACACGTGTAGTGCTTCAAGAAGATCCAAGTGTGTTCACTACCTCGGCTGGATTTGAGCTAGATGCTATTGATTCAGAATCCCAGCAGTTTATCGGTTATGAAGATGTCACCAGAATAGCTTCAACAATGATGAACCATACTGATGGATATGAAAGTGAATATGCCATGAGACTTTCGGGTGGATATGGGGAAAATATGGGTTTGGCAAAGACTGTCAGTGTACTTCCAGGGGACACAGTGAGGATGGAAGTATTTGGGAAATACATAGACCTTAGGGATGCAAAAACCAACCCTGCTGTAATGGCTGTATTGATGGGACTTACAGGAGGTAATCCTACTGGTTTTGGAGTAGATGGAGGGATGGCAGCAAGGATGGCAAATACAGGTTCTGAAACAGGAAGCCTTGCAGGTATACTAAGTAAAAGGGATAGCAATAATGATGCTCCTCCTGCATACTTGAATTACCTTTTCTTTGA
>NZ_JAKZGP010000121.1 GCF_022549775.1 Belliella filtrata
GAAACAATATAAGAACTGGTGATAAAACAACCAAGGAGTTATTTCAAGGCAAGACTTATGAAGAACTTACAGGTTGGTATGATTTTCATGCACGGCAGTATGATGCGGCACTAGGAAGGTGGTTTGGTGTGGATCCGCAGGATCAGTTTAGCTCACCTTATTTAGCAATGGGCAATAATCCGGTGATGATGGTGGATCCGGATGGGGAGTTGGCTTGGTTTATCCCAATAATTGCAGGGGCTATAATTAATACAGCTATGAATGCAAAAAACATCGATAATGTTTGGGATGCCCTTGGATATGCAGCGGTTGGAGCAGCAGCTGGTGCTGTAGGTGCTGGAGTCGGAACATATGTCGGTGCTGGTGTTAAAGCAGGTGGCTTTTTGGCTGGTGCTGCCGCAGGGGCAGCTGGCGGAGCAGCTGGTGGGTTTATTGGAGGTTTTGGTAACACGTCTGTTGGAGGGGGAAGTTTAGGAGAAAGTCTAAAAGCAGGAGCTATAGGAGCAGGTATGGGAGGTCTTTCAGGAGGTGTTTTGGGAGGCATCGCAGGAGGTATTTCTTCAAAATTAAATGGATCTTCTTTTTGGAGTGGAAAGCGTGATTTATCTCAATACATGCTTGCGTGCAAAGATTGCGCATTTCAAGTAAGTATTCCTGAATTCACATTTTCGGACCCTACCTATAACCCAATTATTGAAGCAGTATATAGAGGACAGCAAAACTTCTGGGCACATCCTGTAACGCAAGCAACTGTATTTGCGGGGACATCCTTGATAGGTGGTGGGCTTGCTTCCCAGTTTATTAAGGCTGGGGCTAAGGCCATTCCTGCTGGAAATGCCGCTAAGACGAGTACAAGTGGTTTTAAAACCTTTGGTTCATTGACTGAAAAGTTTGGAGAGGGATATAAATCCATTGCTGTAACTCAAGGTAAACACCTTCCAGTTCAACTAGGGCAAAAGCTAAATACAATGTCTCCTGGTTCATGGAGTAAAATTTATGAAGCTGGAATATTAAATGGCTCAAAAGTAGAAACGCATTACTTCTTTAATGCTACTACTGGTCAGTATGTAAATCCTTTCATAAAATCGAGTGGTTGGGGAAGAACATTCAGAGGCATTACGGGATATTAATAAAAAAATATTTACACATGAAAATTGAGATCATAGAAGATTGTATTGAAAAAATTGAAGAGCCTAATCATGTTTCAATAATTGAGTTAATTGTTGATGCCGTGAGAACTTATCCTTTACATGAACTAAACGATACGGAAGATTATTTCAATGAAATAAAAAAATTATTGAACACCAATGAAATCACTCTTTCAACTCTCAAATCTTATTTAGAAAACATTAGCGACCAAGATGATGAACGAACCATATGGGTTGCTGACTCTTTGAGCTCTCTTATTGAATCCTTTGAATTAATGCAGTTATATAATATTCCTTTTAATGAAGTGATAAGGAAAATGGAATCTTTGAATTAATAAAAATGGAATTATTCAATAGAATAAAAAATTGGTTGATAAGGACATTTATCATTCTTATCGGCCTTTTGTGTTTTAAAATATCTTCTAATTCGATTGTTGCAAATTCAGTCAGCTACGTACAGGCATGTTGTAGTTATTTTTCTATTGATTTAAAAATTGTAGAAGAAACAAGCCTCTGAGTTATCGAAAATGGCTTTGTGAAGACTTAAAAAAGTGAAAGCAATTTATTAGATTATAGAGATTGGGCTAAAGACTTAGAAGTAGTTGCCGCTAAGGGGGGGATTCAAGCTGCAAATGGTTTAAAAGTCACTGGATTTACAGAGCACGGGGTCAATAGAGCAATAGGAAGCGCAGGAAGAATGGGGGTAAAACCGAGTGCCATTCTTGATGCTTTGAAAAATCCTCTAAAAATAAATAATGTAGTTACTGACCAACTTGGAAGACAAAGCCAAAGATTTATCGGTCAATTTGGTGAAGTAGTTGTGAATCCGCAAACAGGTCGAATAATATCTGTTTATCCCACTTCTTCAAGTAAAGCAGCTAAACTCTTAAAACAACTTGGACAATGATACTCAAGCTAAATAAAAATCAGTTTGACTATCTGGATAATAGTCTTTCTGAACAGCGACCAGATTTAAAATCAAAACTTCAAATTAGAAAAGAAGATCACTTTGTTTTTATTGAAGTTGATGAAAATGTAGCAGATGAAATCCGTGATTGGGCAGGTGAAGAATTACAGAAAAAAGGGTTTGATCTGAATTATGAATTAACATCCGAAGGTAAAATCTTGGAAGAGTTAATAGATGTCTTTTATGTAGAATAGAATAATGAAAAAATGGTTGACCATACTAAGCCTGATGTTGTTTTTTGTGGCGAATACAAATGCTGCAAACAGTGATTTTTTAGGTGCAAGTGAAGGAGTTGCTGCTAAGGGGGGAACGAATTTAGTATATCAGGGATTTGATAAAGCTGGTGTTATTAGATAAGTTGGTATTACTGAAAGAGAGGCAGCCGTCAGGTTTGGAGAGCATCTAAGTTCAGGGACAGCAAAATCACTTTTACGATATGAGGTTGTGCCTGGTGCAACGAATTTATCAAGAACCGGAGCCAGAGTTTGGGAACAAACTTTAATCAACCAATACGGCTTACAAAAGAATGGTGGTTTGTTGTAGAATAGGATAAACTCAATTGCACCTAAGAACTGGTGGCAATATGGAATCAAATAAATATGGCAAGAGCAAACACAAAAATAGGCGATGTATTTTCCGTTAAGATAGACGGCAACAGTAAGAAATATTTTCAGTATATCGTTAGCGACCTTACCCAACTGAACAGCGATGTAATCAGGGCGTTTAAGGAGGTATATCCAATCAATGCCAATCCCGATTTATCAGAAATCGTAAATGGAGAAGTTGAGTTTTACGCCCATTGCGTTACAAAGCTTGGGCTTAAAATGGGCTACTGGGAAAGCGTTGGAAATATTAGCGATGTTGGAAAAACAGACCACATTTTATTTAGAGATACCAATGATGCCGGTTCAAAACCTGGGGAGCAAATTAAAATATCTCATAAGTGGTATGTATGGAAAATCAATGACAATGACTTTACGAGAGTAGGGAAATTGGAAGGCGAAAACAGAAAGGCAGAGATAGGAATTGTTATAAGTCCTGATAGCATAGTTCATCGAATGCAAATGGGGCAGTACGATTTTGTATATCCTGAATTTGAATAGAGTACAGAAGCCTGGCAAGTCCGGGCTTTTTTTATGTGTGCCGTGCATGGTAACTAACTAGGTGGTGAAAGTCCACTGTGGGGGTTTGTAATCGCCAACCACTAGCCAAGAGCAAGGGTGTCCATTGCGAAGTGGAATCTGAAGGAAGCTGGCGGCAAAAC
>NZ_JAKZGP010000122.1 GCF_022549775.1 Belliella filtrata
GATAGTGATATAATTATAAATACACAGTTTTTTTAAAATGATATGTTCCCTAATTTCTAATACAAATAATATCATTAATAGAAAGAAAAGATTAATTTTTTAATATTCATTTTTGAGATATTGATTTTTGTAAAAATCTCAATAGTGAATCATCTTGAACAACATCTTGCTTACTAAATCAATCTCACAAGTTAATGAGTAGAATTTGTAACATATCAGTTCCACCAAAAGATATTTTCACAAATTTTAATAAATAAATAGATATAAACAATACCTAGTTCTAGGTATTGTTTATATCAGATATTAATCGTATCTATCTGAATTTTAATAGTCTAATCAGACTTGTTTTCAAATACATAAAACTGTTTAATGAATTAATAAAAAAATCACTTGATTTATACCACTTTAATACTACCAAATTTAATTTCATCTAACCACTTAAAAAAATAGAATATTTCTTTTGAAAAATTTTATTTTAAAGAAAATTCATGTTCTATATCTAAAAACATGACCATATCAACATACTATTTCTATGGAAAACTAAAAAAATCTAGGTAAATTCTTTTGCTTTTTAATTCATTATTCTTTCGTTTTAGAAACTTGACCAACACCAAATCTCAAGGTGCCTACTTAATTATTATAAATTTAAATAGCATTTAGCTGTATACATGAAAATCTTGTCACTTCCTGAAAACTATATCATACAATCCAAACAATTCAGTCCTCTTCCTACGATATTGTTTAAGCTCTGAAGGTACTTCCTTCCAACCTTCCCTTGGAACTTCAATTGCAATAGAATCTGGAACAGGATAATAAAATAAAGCTTTTGACAAATCTACTTTATCCTTAGCAAACTCAACAATATATCTATCCCTGACTTTTACTTTATAGTCCCCAATTCCTGTCCCTCCTTCGTGATTTCGACCTTTGTGTGAATAGCTATATTTAACCACAGTACCCGATTTCAATCCTGTTTGTTTATTTTCAACAATACCAATAGTATACAACTTGTCATAAGAATTGTAATATAAGCTCCAACTTATAAATGCTAACAATCCTAACAATAAACCTAAATAAAGTTTTTGTTTATCACTCATCTTTTACCCCTTCCTTAATACCAGTTCCAACCGTATTTCGAATTGGACTATTGAAATTATTGATTACATTAATAACGCCCTTATCTACACCTGCAGAACTCATAGCATCTATGTGCCATTTATTACCAAACCCTATCAAAATATCTGTAGCAAATTGGCTTTTATTCTTTCCAAACCCAATCATCGAAAACTCACCTGAAGAAGTAAAATCAAAAGTAGCCATCAAGACAAAACCATACTTACTGCCCATCCCTGCAAATCCAATATCAGCGAAATCTATTTGGGATAGGTTTCCACTATATAAAAGACTGTTTCCTGCTTGCCATAAACTTTCTATCCCCATGTCCCCTAGCACTTTTGTCCCTAAAGTTTGAACCATATTCTCTATCAAAATAGGACTAGCAGCTACAGCTATCATAGAACCTGTTACCCCATAAGCCACCATTGCTTTTATTCCATCCATGTAGTCTGAATTTTTTGCAGTAATGTATTCGCCCTCGCTGAAATGGAGTTTTTGTCCGCGATTCATGAGATCATGGGCAGCGTTTAAGCCTTTGTTTTTGGCTGTCAGTCCCAAGTTTCTTTTAATTGGATTATTACTTGAAATATATGAAAACAAAGTAATACTATTATTTGAACCACTTCTGGATAATCTTGTTGCCGTAACTATTATCTCAGGCAACTCAGTGCAATTTTCACATTCATCACCTTTTCCTGACAATCCTGTTGGATCTTTGAACTTCAACGGATTATTAAAACTAAATACCATTGGACTGATTGAAGTAAACATATCTGAAAGCTTGTCTAAACCTTGAAACCTCCCCAAAACTGGATCGTAAAGTCTATTCGGTGTCCAATATAGATTCAAGTTGTTTTCACTTATCCACTCACTTCCTTCATTAAACTTGAACTTTTGCCCAACCCCACTCGGTGCTGAATAGGAATTAAACGACATTCCAAATGGATAGTAGTCATCCTTTTGGACTATGTTGGTGTTGGTATGGGTTACCTTGAAGTCATCAAAGAACACTTCAACGGGAGTTGGATTCTCGTTGGAGAAGTAAATATACACATATCCTGGTTTTTGTATTGTGATTTGGATCGTTTTTACGAGTTCATGCGGAACATTTGTTCCCGTCTCTCTGGCTGCTAAAGTTACTGATTTGAAAGTGCTCTGATTTGGCTGAAACTGATAGTTTTGGTCAAAGACCAGTACATTCAGGTATGCCTTAGGCCCTGTGGAGTTGTCACTTCCATAACCCATCAAGCCTGCAAAGGGCATCGGGTTAGTTCCAGCCGTGGCTCCATCTATCACTACACTTGAGGCATTGTTTGCCAAATTGGTGATCAGCTGCGCAAAGGCTGACCCCGGGGTTCCTGTGGTACTCGGATCCAGGTACTTCACATAAACTTCCGCATCTATTTTATCTCCAGGCTTCACTGCAAGGGATTTAGCTAATCCATGCTTTGAATTCCCTACTCCAGTAAGCCTGACTGAAAATGAATTTCCAGACCCTGAAGTTCTGTTAAATATTGGGGAGTCGATTCTCCCACCCTGCAAGCTGGCCCCTCGCTAAAAATGTCCAGTGGACATTTTCTTTACGCTCAGTCCTCCCGTACCTGCTGAAATAATTGTTCTCATAGGTACTTGATGCATTCTCGAATTTTGCCAGATATTGATCTATATCATGCTGTGTCTTGAAAGTCGTCCTAACATTACCCAAGTGGTCTTTCAGATGGTACTGGTACTCATAGTTCTGGAATGTACCCGAAGCATTTCTTTTGGCTACTCCTTATCGCAATCTGGCTCAAGCTTACATTAGATTCTAAATTCCCATTAACAGACCTTTAGATTTCTCGAACATTACGTCACTACTTAAAATATCACAGTCAATATACTTTCATAATACCAAGTCTTGGACTGATGTTCACAATGATAAATCAAAAAAAACGAATTCAAGAGATGATGCTTTTCCTCTAAGATAATTAGCAAATTTCCCTTCTTTTATAGATCTCACAAAATTATTCTATTTAGGTTTTATGAATATACGGAACTTTGCCAGTAGCCAAATTAAATATTGACACTTAGTGTCAATGGTTTGATTAGGAGGATTGAAATGGTTTAATTGTGATCAAATATAAAATACTGATCATGAATATACTTAA
>NZ_JAKZGP010000123.1 GCF_022549775.1 Belliella filtrata
TTCCAATTCCTCTACTACTTGCTTCTTGAAGCTAATACTGTACCGCTTGAACTCTCGAACACTTTTTGTCATGTTTTTCCCAATTTTAGTTTGATTTAATTTGTCAAGCTATTTCAGGACATGACATGTGTATCTTTAGTCTTCTATCTTGTATCTTACATCTTCTGTCTTAAATCGAATTTAACCCAAACTAAACTTCTTATTCTGATTTTGAGTTTATATTTTATCAGTAATTTAATACCTTTAGATCATGCAGGCATACGAATTTATTAACAACCTAATTCCACCATTGAAGAAAACGGACATTACCCAAAAGGCTCTTACATGGATGGAGGAGATAAGGGTATGTGTACTGCCTGTGGTGGAGCAAGGCATGTTTAAAGGATTTGTAAGTGATGAACTCATCTACACACTTAATGAGCCTAACCTAAAAATCGCTGATATTGAGTTAGAAATGGCTTCGTGTTTTGTCTTTAGTGACAAGCATATCTATGATGTACTTCGTGTAGCTTCAGATCATCAATCCCACATTGTCGCAGTACTGGATCGCGATCAAACTTATCGTGGAGTGATAACCATGGAAGATGCAGTTTCTGCATTTGCGGAAAGCTTTTCTATACAGTCGCAAGGTGCAGTATTGGTTTTATCTATGATGATGTCCGACTATAGTATGTATGAAATCTCCAGAATCATAGAGTCAGAAAACGCTAAGGTGCTTTCTAGCTTCATATCTGTAGACCCACTAGACGACAGTAAGATCAAAGTCACCCTGAAAGTAGATAAATCTGAACTAAGACATATCAAAGCTACTTTGGAAAGATTCGGCCATAGGGTGATAGATCATTATCAAGAAGAACAAGAATCAAACAGTGATCAAGAAAGAATCGATAATTTATTCCGATTTTTGGATATCTAAATCACCTACCAAATGAATATAGCCATACATGGAATTGGCTTCCCTGAAGAATTCACACCCCATATAGCGCAACTTACCAAGGCATTGACAGCTCATGGGGTCAACATTTTTGTTACAGATACTTTTTCAAAATTACTGAAGAAATATCAGGCTAATGTAGAAGAATATGCCAAAATTCAATCCAAAGAGATGATCTCGGAGATGGATTTTATATTTTCTATAGGTGGCGATGGCACCTTGCTAGACACCGTTTGCTATGTAGGACAACTTGAAACACCCATCGTAGGCATCAACTCTGGGAGATTGGGATTTTTGGCTACTGTAGCGAAAGAAGAAATAGATGAGGCAATCGCTTTACTTATCAATGGAGACTATACTATTGAGAATCGCGTGCTTGTGGCTGTTGACACGGACAAGCAAGTGTTCAATGGACTCAACTTTGGACTCAACGAATTTACGATACACAAAAGAGATACTTCATCCATGATCACCATACACACCTACATTGATGGGGAATACCTCAATTCATACTGGGGAGATGGTCTGATCATCGCTACGCCGACGGGATCTACTGGTTACTCCCTCAGCTGCGGAGGGCCACTGATCACCCCTGATGCGAGGAATTTTGTCCTCACACCAGTAAGTCCTCACAACTTGAATGTAAGACCTATCATCTTGCCAGATGATGCAGCCCTATGCTTCAAAGTAGAAGGCAGAGGGGAGAAATTCCTTGTTTCACTAGACTCTAGGTCTACTACCATAGACTCTGGGGATGAGCTTAGGGTAAGAAAAGCTGATTTTGTTGCCAAACTGGTAAAGTTTCCAAAGTACAATTTCTTTGACACCTTAAGACACAAACTCAACTGGGGGCTAGATATGAGAAATTAGTGCTGTTAGTATTTATGAGCTAAGCCAGTATTTATTAAATTATTCACCTCTTGCGAGTAAGGCATCTTTCAGATCCATCAAATCACCTTCTTCGTGCCATCCAGAAATGACAATCCTGCTAACGACAGGATCATTGTCAGTTGGGTAAGCAAATGAAGAAAAAACAATTTTATGCTGCTGTAGACTTTTCACATGTTCCTCATCCAAAAGTCTAAAAATAGGAAGATACCAATCACCCGAGTGAATCTTAATATCATGTATCAAACTTTTGAAGAATTTGATATTGTGTTGTAATTTTCTAAACTGTCCCTTATATAGTGATTGCGCATTCAGAAATGCCCACAAGAAAGCTGGTGGTGGTGGTGAAGCTCCGCGATACATTGCGTGCATTTCCATCCGATCGATAAAAGACGCACTCCCAAGTACTATTCCTGCAGGAATCGACAACCCTTTACCCATAGAGCCTGACACAATCAATTCAACAGGTAAATGCTTCCAAGTGCTGTAACTCCCATATATATCACCTCCCATCACACCAAAGGCGTGACTATCATCGATCAAAAGTGTGTATCTGTTTGTATCAGGTAGCGACTCAACCCATGCGAAATCATAGATCTCTGGCTTCAATGCATCCAGTGCATTGGCAAGAATTGCTATGTTTTTACCAGAATGATTCGATGCATAGTCAAGACAGTCCTGACGCCATTCAGCTATGGTACCATAGACGTGATGTGAATTTCCATGAGGCAAAATCGCTGGGTGAGTAGAAGGTGCAACAAAAATGGCATCCATATCTTGGGCTATCAAACTAGAAGTAGCCTGACCTGCTAAGTATCCACTGCTATACACAAGGGCTTTTTCAGCTCCAGCATGCTTGGCTACAAAACTTTCAAACTCCTCGTAGATGCTCAACCTAAGATTATTGGACCTACTCAGACCATGATTGACCCCGTATTGTTTTAGCCCCATTGAAACCAGTGCAGCAAAATCCTCGGATGCAGACATCCCCAAGTAAGAGGTTCCACTAAAAAAAAGACATTCTTGCCCACCAGCCCATACAGTCCTGTCAATCTTGTGGTGATGAAAAATTGGATTCATAGCTTATTAATAAGGTATGAAGGTATGAAAATGAAAAAATATTAACAATTAAATCAAAATAGATATTTAGTAGAGCAAATTGGAATACTTGAAAAAGTAACATTGTGTGATTTCATGAATATCAATGAAAAATAAGCTTTATGTGAAATATCTAAATATTCAAACAATCGGGTAGGAGAAACGGGATTAATTCCCGTTTCGACCTCCCACACCACCGTACGTACCGTTCGGTATACGGCGGTTCCTTGCTTTACGCCCTCTAAGAGAACGGGTTGACGTTGTTTTCAGTTAT
>NZ_JAKZGP010000124.1 GCF_022549775.1 Belliella filtrata
TGTTCTGGGCTGAGATGTTTAAATTTATTCATGACAACACTAATTTATTAATTTCAGCCTAAGGAAAGGAACCTAGGTTCCTTTCCTTAAACCTTTAGTGTTGCATTTATTGATTGAATCTAGGAACTCATAAATCAATATTATCAAACTTAATTTTTAATCTCACCAAAAGAACTCAAACAATTACAAGGCAAGTAAAGAATTTTGAACTAAAAATGATATGTCAACGACCTGCCATTTTTATCCCACTTTATCATGTTTTTATTCTTTAAGTATGATAAACGTACAGCAATAGATTTTTCCAATTTTTCCACATCCAGAGATGGTTCAAGAATTTTCAATTGTGCCAAAATATCCATCTTATCACCTGATCCTATTTGATTTAGTGCAAATAAGATCTTCTTGTCCATCTTTAACTTCTCTGAATAAGAATTTGGTATCTCTGGTTCCTCATAAAAATAATTCGCAGGTATACTCAAACCACCTAATGCATTTAAGGCTGTTTCTACCTTTTCTAATTCTTTTAATAACTCTTCCCTTCTGGCCTTTAGGAAAACTATTACTTCTTCTTCTGTTACATTTGACATATAAAAACATTCAATTACACAAAATTAATATAAATCTTATTATGAAATGGACATATTTAAAAAAAATGCCACTCATAACTACTCAAATTAATTTAACCAACTTTATAATTATTTAAATATTACAACTCCTTCAACCAAATTAATTTGATTTAATAACTCTATAGCAATAAATCTACCAATTTTGTTCAATTTAATAAATCAAAAAATTAATAATGAATTTTAAACGAATAACATTAATAATTTATGACTTCATTACTTGAAAATATTTTAATTTATCGTACATAATTTTTTCATTGATCATGAAAAACAATAGCATTGAGACATAGGTTGTGAGACAATTATTTGAAACAAAAAATCAAAAATATTTTATAACACATTAATTTTATGTTATTTACGTTTTTTTTGGTGAAATATATTTAAAAAAATTATAGACACTCTTATGAAAACTTAAAATATTTTCTAATTAAATTTATTTCTCATTCTGTGAAAAAAAATTATTTTTATAAAAATTTAAATTTTATATTAAATAATGCTTTAATTACCTATTATTGATTTAATTTAAAAGATATGATTAATTTCGACAAAGCTAGTTTCAAAGATTTTGAAAACATTGAACACATTTCTCTGGAAGAAAGAGCCAAGCTATTTTCCGATTATTTAGATTACTTATTTTCAAACGGTAAACTAAATTATAGGTTGACATCATATGATGGATGTAAACCATCGATTTCAATCAATGTCCCTCTTTTTGGAAAAACTGTTGAAGTTGCAAGCTTCGTCTCCAATGATTATTTGGGTTTAACTCAGAATGAAGAAGTTAAAAACTCTATAATTGAGGCTGTTATGAAGTTTGGTGCTGGATCTGCGGCATCCCCGGCAATTGGAGGCCATTTTATTTACCATGAAATGCTGGAAAATAAGTTGGCAAATTTCTTCGAAGGAGAAGATGCTATCCTATACAATACAGGATATACTGCGAATAGTGCTACTTTCCAAGCCCTTTTAAACAAAGAGGATCTTGCAATATTAGATATGGCCGTTCATGCGAGCATCTACGAAGGCTGCCAACTAACTAACGTAAAAACTTTTCTACATAACAACATTGATATGTTAGAAAGGATCTTAATAAACACAAGCGGTAAGTATAGAACTAGAATGATAATTCTAGATGGAGTTTATTCTCAGGATGGCGATATAGCATTGTTAGATAAAATTATACCTCTTGCAAAAGAACATGGAGCTATGATTGCAGTTGATGATGCACATGGAATTGGTGTTTTAGGTGATTCAGGAAGAGGAGTTGTTGAAGTTTTTGATGCATTCAGAGATATTGACTTATTTATTGGTACTTTAAGTAAATCTATTGGTAATCTGGGTGGATTTGTTGTTGGGAAAAAAAGTATTATGCGTTATTTAAAATTCCAATCAAAACAACATCTCTTCTCCACTACTTCAACTCCCTCAATTTTAGGAGCCATAAAGGCCTTAGAAATAATCGAAACAGACAAAAACTTAAGAAATAAACTATGGAATAACATCAATTACTTCAAAAATGCTTTAATTGAGAATGGTTTTGAAGTTGGGAATTCCGAATCCGCTGTAATTCCAGTTAAAATTGGAGATATTCACAAAACATTAGAAACTGGTAAAATCTTATTGGAAAATGGAGTTCATGCTAACCCGATAATGTATCCTGCAGTTGCAAAAAAAGATGCTAGAATTAGGTTTAACCTGACAGCTAATCATGAAGTAGAACACTTGGACAAAGCTGTAAATGCGCTATTGAAAGCTGATAATATCTTGAATATAAAAAAAGTAGCATATGGTTAATAATGAAAATGATTCAAAATTATTTTTGGCTATTGATGAGATCTTTGGAAAACATGGACATGAAGAGTTAGGAATCAATAAGGTCTCTGCTATGTCTGGAGTAGACAAATCTTATATCTATAGAAAATATAGTTCTTTAGAAAATCTATTAGAAAAATATTTTGAACAAAAAGATTACTGGTCAACCAAAGTAGATCTTCTAAATAAAGTAATATCTAAAAATAGCCCTTTTTCATTTAATCAATTGGTGAAATTTTATCTACATAAACAATTTGACAGTATCTTATCAGATGTTCATTTGCAAAAATTAATGCTTTGGAGTGTAACGGAAGAGAATGAACTGATGAAAAAATTTATAGCTAAACGAGAAGAAGTAGGAAATCATCTTTTTGAAATAGCCCAAGAACAACTTAAAAATACAGACATTGATTTTAGAGCAATTTCAGCAATTAACGTTGCTGCCATGTATTACCTCTCATTACATGCATCTTCGAACAATGGGACATTTTGCGGTCTAAATTTAAACGATAAGGAAGACCAAGACAAAATTAAAAATGCTGTATCATTTATAAATGACATATTCTTGAATGATTCTAACAATACTTGATTTGTATCCGTCCGATAAACCCCATCTTTTCTAATTACTGTTTGGGTTGTAATCTTGCATCATGAAAAAGATTAGCAACGACGAATATTACAAGCTGTTCACCAAGTGGCAGGGATCAGGACTAAGCAAA
>NZ_JAKZGP010000125.1 GCF_022549775.1 Belliella filtrata
GATAAACCAACTTTAAAGCTGATTTTCGTACATTAACATACAAATACGCGTCAATACGCTACAAAGGAGCACAAGACTCCAAATACTTGAATATTGGTCAGTAAATAATGTACCTGAGTAGTTACAAATTATTTATTGATTGAAATTCATGAAAATACATCAATCCTTAAAGAAATGGTAGATGCTATTGATCTCAAATCAGTTTACAGTGAACCTGCTGACTCAACAGCTTTGAAAAATGCGGAATCAAAAATTTCAGATTTTATAAAAATAAGCGAAAACTTGTTGGAGAATAAATCAAGTGAAAAAGAGGTCTCTTTATATGATAACAAAATTGAACCATACAAAAAAGCAATAGAAACAATGCTAGAAAGTATAGCTCCCAAAAATCGCAAGGTTCAAATGAAAGCGATAATGAGCTTCCTACTAATAGGTAGTACTGGGATACCAGAGACTTTTTCAACAAGACCTTCATTCCGAAGTCAATAACTTGCTTTGTTGTTCAAATTTAGAAAGTAGAACAAAGCAAAAATAAATTACATGAAATTTGTGAGCAAACTCCTATTACACTATGAAAGTAGCCTGTTTCCAGTTTCCTGTCGTACAAGCAAATTTTGAAGATAACCTCAATCAAATAAAAATTGGGTTGCTATCCAAAAAAGCAGATTTGATTGTTCTTCCTGAATTGTGTACTTCTGGTTATTTCCTGAGTAAGGAAAAATGGATTTTGTATTCCTCTCCAACATTTTGGAATAAAACCATAGATGAAATGACTTCATTTGCCGGTTTCCTAAATACCCACATCGTGTTTGCCATTCCAAAAATGATTGATAACAAAATTTACAATATTTCTTATCTTATCAATGAAACTGGCATTTTGGGCGCCCAAGCTAAAATCCATATTACTGATGATGAGAAAATAACTTTTGCCTCCAATCCAATTTGGAGGATAAATCCCATTGAAACCGATTTTGGAAAAATAGCACTGATTTCATGTTTTGACTTATGGGACTCATCGCTATTTAGGCAAATAAAAGCTGATAAGGTGGGACTTATATGTTCTCCTTGTGCATTTGGGTCAGACATGAGTCCTATTATTGCAAAATCACGAGCTTTGGAATTCAACACTCCCATTGCGCTCTCCAACAGGACTGGCATAGAGGAAATAGATGGTGTTTATGAATCATTTGTTGGGATGAGTACCATTTGGGATGCTTCAGGGGAGGTATTGACTCAAGCATCTTTGGAGACAGAATTTATTTGTAGCGCTGTAGAGCTTTTGCAGATTGAAAGCCTTCCCTTTTGCAAAAATTTACGTCAGGAAATGAAATGGCGTTAAACGTTTAATCAGTTGAACAAGGCGTTTTTTGCAATTGATGTGTGTATTTATAAAGTCGGACAAAGCGATAATAGATTTAAGGTTTATTTCAAAAAATTTAAAATCTCAGTCTTATAACCTATAAATTAATATCGATGAATAACCGACAACTTACTGCTTTGATGATACGTTTAGCTCTTGGGTTTATATACTTATCTGCAGGATTAAGTAGACTTGCACCTGAGTATCTTGGAAATATTATTGGTCCAGTTTATTTACCAGAAATTTTAAAATCTGATTTTATTATTTTTATATGGTACTCTTCTGCCATTTATGAAGTTATCGTTGGCTCTTTGATATTAAGTCAAAAATATTCGCCTCATGGTCTTTTATTGGTTATTCCGCTTTCTATAGCTTTATTGATCTTGACTATTTTTCTTGGGTTTGGGGCAACACCTATTTTCAATTGCTTCTTTACTATCTTCTTAATCTTTGCTTTGATCCAAGAAAAAATACCCTACAAAAAAATTCTCCAAGGAGATTCCACCGCCTTAAATCGATCTAAAACACCTCAACTTTACCCTGCCAAGCAATTATCACTTTTATCCTTAACTTTAATAATCTTGACTATTGGCCTTATTTTTTGGCAAGGCTATCACCTCAATATCTTGGCTTCCTTGGCAATTTTAGGGATAACCATAAACCTATTTCAATTTAGAAATTATTATAAAACAGATTATTTCTTCATCTTCCTTTTTTTTGCAATAGCCATGATTGCCTTGAATGGGAATATTATTAAGCATACACTGAATAACTTTATATATTGGCAATTTGGACTTATCGGGTTTGCAATGCTCCTTTTTTTATTAAGAATTGGCATTTCACGGTTAATCGGTACAGCTGGACAAAAAAGTCGCTCCAAATTTTATACCTGATTGGTTCACATAAATCAATTTGATTTCAAATTTCTGGTTCGCATTTACAAAATCGAACAATAGGTAGCCCTACAATTGATTGTTTTGAAGGAAGAATCGGAGAAATGAAACATTCAACCAATAAATCTATCAAATTACAGCAATTCCGAGCATAAATTTTCAAGTTGATTGTTAGGTTGTTACAACTATGCTTAAGAATTAATCTTCGGGCTATTCAAAAGGAACGTAAAAAATCCTATATAACTGAACCTGAGTCACA
>NZ_JAKZGP010000126.1 GCF_022549775.1 Belliella filtrata
CTTTGTTCAATACAGAGCCTGCATCTACATCCGCTTGCGTTACTGTATAGTCTGTATCTATTGACGCCTCTGCTCCTGGGGCTAATGTTCCAATGTTTTGATCTAAGCCTGTCAATGGATCAGTGATCGTCACATTTTCCAAAGTCACATTGCCTGTGTTCTCTACTGTGATCGTGTAAGTGATCACTTCTCCTGCTGCTGTGATCGCTGCACCATTGTCTGACTTGATGATCGTGATTATTGCATTTCTGTCAATCTCTGTTTCTATCTCGTCTTCACCTTCTGGATTCTCACCGTCAGGGCTTTCAGTGCTTACCAAAGCTTTGTTCAATACAGAGCCTGCATCTACATCCGCTTGCGTTACTGTATAGTCTGTATCTATTGACGCCTCTGCTCCTGGGGCTAATGTTCCAATGTTTTGATCTAAGCCTGTCAATGGATCAGTGATAGTCACATTTTCCAAAGTCACATTGCCTGTGTTCTCTACTGTGATCGTGTAAGTGATCACTTCTCCCGCTGCTGTGATCGTTGCACCATTGTCTGACTTGATGATCGTGATTGTCGCATTTCTGTCAATCTCTGTTTCTATCTCGTCTTCATCACCTGGATTCTCACCGTCAGGGCTTTCAGTGCTTACCAAAGCTTTGTTCAATACAGAGCCTGCATCTACATCCTCTTGGGTTACTGTATAGTCTGTATCTATTGACGCCTCTGCTCCTGGAGCTAGTGTTCCAATGTTTTGATCTAAGCCTGTCAATGGATCAGTGATCGTCACATTTTCCAAAGTCACATTGCCTGTGTTCTCTACTGTGATCGTGTAAGTGATCACTTCTCCCGCTGCTGTGATCGCTGCACCATTGTCTGACTTGATGATCGTGATTGTCGCATTTCTGTCAATCTCTGTTTCTATCTCGTCTTCACCTCCTGGATTCTCACCGTCTGGACTCTCAGTGCTTACCAAGGCTTTGTTCAATACAGAGCCTGCATCTACATCCGCTTGCGTTACTGTATAGTCTGTATCTATTGACGCCTCTGCTCCTGGGGCTAATGTTCCAATGTTTTGATCTAAGCCTGTCAATGGATCAGTGATAGTCACATTTTCCAAAGTCACATTGCCTGTGTTCTCTACTGTGATCGTGTAAGTGATCACTTCTCCCGCTGCTGTGATCGTTGCACCATTGTCCGACTTGATGATCGTGATTGTCGCATTTCTGTCAATCTCTGTTTCTATCTCGTCTTCACCTCCTGGATTCTCACCGTCTGGACTCTCAGTGCTTACCAAAGCTTTGTTCAATACAGAGCCTGCATCTACATCCGCTTGGGTTACTGTATAGTCTGTATCTATTGACGCCTCTGCTCCTGGGGCTAGTGTTCCAATGTTTTGATCTAGGCCTGTCAATGGATCAGTGATAGTCACATTTTCCAAAGTCACATTGCCTGTGTTCTCTACTGTGATCGTGTAAGTGATCACTTCTCCCGCTGCTGTGATCGCTGCACCATTGTCTGACTTGATGATCGTGATTGTCGCATTTCTGTCAATCTCTGTTTCTATCTCGTCTTCACCTCCTGGATTCTCACCGTCTGGACTCTCAGTGCTTACCAAGGCTTTGTTCAATACAGAGCCTGCATCTACATCCGCTTGCGTTACTGTATAGTCTGTATCTATTGACGCCTCTGCTCCTGGGGCTAATGTTCCAATGTTTTGATCTAAGCCTGTCAATGGATCAGTGATCGTCACATTTTCCAAAGTCACATTGCCTGTGTTCTCTACTGTGATCGTGTAAGTGATCACTTCTCCTGCTGCTGTGATCGTTGCACCATTGTCCGACTTGATGATCGTGATTGTCGCATTTCTGTCAATCTCTGTTTCTATCTCGTCTTCACCTCCTGGATTCTCACCGTCTGGACTCTCAGTGCTTACCAAAGCTTTGTTCAATACAGAGCCTGCATCTACATCCGCTTGGGTTACTGTATAGTCTGTATCTATTGACGCCTCTGCTCCTGGGGCTAGTGTTCCAATGTTTTGATCTAAGCCTGTCAATGGATCAGTGATCGTCACATTTTCCAAAGTCACATTGCCTGTGTTCTCTACTGTGATCGTGTAAGTGATCACTTCTCCTGCTGCTGTGATCGCTGCACCATTGTCTGACTTGATGATCGTGATTATTGCATTTCTGTCAATCTCTGTTTCTATCTCGTCTTCATCACTTGGATTCTCACCGTCAGGGCTTTCAGTGCTTACCAAAGCTTTGTTCAATACAGAGCCTGCATCTACATCCGCTTGCGTTACTGTATAGTCTGTATCTATTGACGCCTCTGCTCCTGGGGCTAATGTT
>NZ_JAKZGP010000127.1 GCF_022549775.1 Belliella filtrata
AAAGAAGGCTTCATGGAGAGCGTGAAAAACTTTAACCGTAGGGGGGTACGGATAATTGGAAGGCAAAAACCGGAAAATAAACTGAAATTTTATGTTTTTCGACTAAAACCTGCAATGTGGGTTAAAATGTGATAGACTGTCTCTCGTATTTCGCCAACCTTTCCCACTAGCTCTAAAAGACCTTTCAAACCTGGAAATTCTCTTGGATAAAATAGTCCTATATACAAGTGTCAATATTAACAAGACTCTATTAATAAGAATTTTTCATCTATAGAAATTTAGGTTAATTGTCTGTTTTTACTTCTTGATATATAGGGAAGATAGAACACCAGTCCCATCCCCAAATACATTGTAATTGACATGATTTTCACTAACTTAACAAGTATAGCACTAAAACCTGAATCTAATTCAATCACCAAGTAAATTGACGAAAAGTAAAGAAATGTGGTTGAATAGAACAAAAAGATGAGTACCATTAGCCAAAATATAGGATTCATTGATAGTCTATCCAAACTTTGAATATCAAAAATAAAAATGCTCATAAAATAGTAGATAGAAAACAAAATGATCACAAAACTTCCAATTGAGAATGAAAGGACATGAAAGGTAAATATGCTTTCAAAAAAAACGGTATATATAATGCCCCAAGAGGTAAAAGTTAATATAGCAATTTTGACCAGTAACTTCTCTCTCTTTGATTCAAACACTGATTTGAAAAATAGAAAAATTAAAATTGTTTCTACATAGACAAAAAAAATAGTGTACAAGTACTGATTATTTCCACCATTGGATTTCAAATAAGTCCCTACAGCTTCTAGTGAGAACCCCAAACATAGGATGATAAAAATAGCTCTATGCACTTTCAAATAGTCGTGATGCAAAAAAAAATGGGGAATACTCAAAAGCAACCCCAATAGAATTAATCCTGTATACCAATCAATAAATGTCATTTTCTAATCATCATCTCCCTCGGAACAGTCTGGTGGACACATAGCTCCTCCATTCCAGCCTCCTTCATCAATAGGCCCAGAAACTTCTGAAAGCAATATATCATTTAAACCTTCTTTGGTCTTGTTTGCTGGTACCAAAACTAGCGAAATTCTACCAATGTATGCCTCTTTTTTATCACAATCTTTGGGTAATGAATTTATCGTTTCTTTATCATACTGTCCAAAATACATCTTCAAACCACCAACCTTGCCATGTCGATCTGCATGAGCAAGAGCAGCTTCGATAGTCTCTCTATCAAACCAAACCCAATCGGTTTGTTCTTTGATTGGTTTTCCATGTGAATCTAGGCCAGGGTTATTGATTTTTCCATGTTTTCGGTAGTAGGCTCTAAATTTTTTTAGTGTTGCTTTTTTCATTTTACTTTACTTAGGTGATTTCAAGAAATACTTTTTGAATGATGTTGAAATTTGATAAGGGGGACTAAAAAAGAGAAGCCAAATGATAGATACATCAGAGATGCAATAAACCTATTGAACCCAAACAATAGCTTCACATTTGACACAACAATTTCTGGAAAAAACTGATAAGTTCCAAAAAGTATAATTGCCTCTATGTAAAAAAACAAAATAGTGGTGACTATCCAAAAATGCGGCACTTCAAGGAGATTCCTTTCAGCATAGATTTTTAAAGTCAATATCTTATATAAAAAACACATGGCTAAGACCACTATAAAAATTGCAAATGGCAAAAAACTAAAATATTGAAAGGTGAAGGTAATATCCTGATAAAATAAAGAATTGCATAATCCCCATGAAAATATCAAGATAGTCAACCATCGAATCACTTTTTTTTCTCCTTTGGAAAGTTGAAAAGAATAAAAATAAAAAATCAATAAAAGCGATTCGGCATACACCCACCCTATGTTATACAACAATGAATTATTGATACTTCTTCGAGCTGTGTAATATCCAGCAACTTCCATTATTGACACTAAAATCAATATGATCAAAATTACATTGTGATTTTTGAATTTTGGTTTGTTCTTGACTCCCCAATATAAAAGTGAAGCTAACAGCGCCAGACCAATACAAATAAGATAAAAAACCATGGTTCGTTTGTTGGTTATGTCAAAGGTACGGGCAATTGAATACCTAAAAAATACCCTGATCAGGGTATTTTTTAGGGTTTCTAGTAACAATTTCAAAATTTTTACCTGAAAATTGACATAATGAGTAGGAAGATAGGGATTACTTCCCTATCTGTCCTCTCACACCACCGTACGTACCGTTCGGTATACGGCGGTTCTTTAAGTTTTGATTTTAACCTTTTGGTAGTAGTCGGACAAGAATACATACCC
>NZ_JAKZGP010000128.1 GCF_022549775.1 Belliella filtrata
TGCATGTGACTCAGGTTCAGTTATATAGGATTTTTTACGTTCCTTTTGAATAGCCCGAAGATTAATTCTTAAGCATAGTTGTAACAACCTAACAATCAACTTGAAAATTTATGCTCGGAATTGCTGAGATTAGAACATTTTGTATTTCTAGAAGTTATAAAAAGAAAAACTATGTTCGGATTATTCAAGAAAAAAACCGCCTTGGAAAAACTTCAAGCTGAATACAAAGACATGTTGGATAAAGTCCACAAATTATCGCATTCAAATAGAATTGAAGCAGATAAACTGATGGCTGAAGCTGAAGAAATAGCAAAAAAAATAGACGACCTAAAGGATAGCAAATAATATTATAATTTCTCTAACACGGTTTTTTTCTATTTGTTAAACCCGCTGTTGACAAATCCAATGAATATTTTGAAAATTAAGATATGCATGGGTAGAAGTAATTAGTTGATAACTTAACCCGTTTTTCCGGAATTTATCCAGAAGTAATTTTTAATATTTCTAAGATATTACCTCTGGTTTTAAAGCAAATTATCAAATTCCATATAATTTTCCTTAAAAGCAACCATTTCAAATGATCTGGTTGCTTTTTCGTTTTAGTCCGTATATATCACCAGTAATCATCAAATAAACAATTAATAAAAAATGTAAAATGAAATTTTTCAGCATTTTAATTAAATAGTGTCTCAAATTTCAAAACATATTTTTAGATATCAACGTAAAACAAACTATAATACTAAACCAGACTATCATGAAAAATCTAACTCTAATCCGACTAAGTCTCGTCCTGATGCTAAGCATTGGATTTGGACTTAAAAATAATGCAGAAGCTTCGCCTCCAGCAATGGGAGTTAGTTTCCAAGTATTTTATAATGAATTGAGTCCTCACGGAGATTGGGTTTCTGATCCAACTCACGGATATGTTTGGATTCCAAATGCAGGACCAAATTTCCACCCTTATGGAACAAATGGTCACTGGACAATGACAAACTATGGCAATACTTGGGTATCTGACTTTGCTTGGGGATGGGCTCCATTTCACTACGGAAGGTGGTTTTGGAACGACTTCTACGGTTGGGCTTGGGTTCCAGGTTATGAGTGGGGTCCTGCTTGGGTAAACTGGAGAACAGGTGGTGGCTATTATGGATGGGCACCTTTGGGACCAGGTGTAGGTATTAACGTTTCCTTTGGGTTTCATAGCAATCACTGGAGGTTTGTACCCCAGAGAAGGTTTATGCATAGAAATTTCTACAATTACTATGTTCCTCAAAGAAATGTCGTAAGTATTTATAATAGAACTACGATCATCAACAATACTTATGTCTATAATAACAGAACTTATGTGTCTGGACCAAGTAGGCAAGAAATTCGAAATGTAACACGTAGAAATGTACCAGTTCATCAAGTAAATAATGCAGGTAGAGCAGGTAGAGCAACAGTTAATAGTCGAGGTTTGAATATCTATAGGCCTGAAATTGACAACTCACGTGCAGCAAATGCTCAAGCTAGACCTTCTAGAGCAGTCTCAGCTGAAGAGTATAGAAGCAGACCAGCAGTGCAAAGTAGAGCGGCTGCAAATTCTCAAGTCAGAGAGGCAAATACACCTAGAAATTCAAGAACGGCAGCTCCTACTCAAAATAGCAGAAACAGCGAAGGTCAAGTAGCAACACCGCAGAGAAATCAGTCCAGATCAGCTGCTACAGAGCAACGTAATGCTCAAACTAGATCTGCTACACCGCAACAAGGTCAGACTAGACAAGCAGCTCCTCAGCAGAACCAAACTAGGCAGGCTACTCCTCAACAAAATCAAACCAGACAAGCGGCTCCTCAACAAAGTCAGACTAGACAAGCGGCTCCTCAGCAAAACAGACAAGAGCAAGCAAGACCAGCTCGTCAACAGACGCAAACTAGACAAGCGGTTCCGCAGCAAAGACAGAGCAACACAAGGGCAACCCCTCAAAGAAGCAATAATACACCAAAAGCTTCTCCAGCTCCGCAGAGACAAAGTAATTCGGGATCTGCAGTAAGGTCAAGTGGATCTGCTAATAGAAGTAGTGGTACTGTTAGATCAAGTGGGGGAAGCTCCTCAAGATCTTCTTCTGGAACGAGTTCAAGCTCCAGAGGAAGTAGTAGAGGAGGCAGAGGTACTAGCTAATTCTGATAATTTCTTTAAATCGGGTAGGAGAAACGGGATTAATTCCCGTTTCGACCTCCCACACCACCGTACGTACCGTTCGGTATACGGCGGTTCCTTGCTTTACGCCCTCTAAGAGAACGGGTTGACGTTGTTTTCAGTT
>NZ_JAKZGP010000129.1 GCF_022549775.1 Belliella filtrata
AAAAACACAAAAACTGGTTTAATTAAAAAAAAGAATTCCCTGGAAACAGGGTCATGGGAATCCTATGTCTATTTTCTAAAGCAAATTGATCAAACTACTTCAATTATTTAAAATCGGAATTGCTGAAAAAATGTAATTATTTACGAATTTAAACTCAAACACTCTATATTTAAACCCAAACATATCAGATTTAAAGTGATTCTGTTTTTTAAAAAATTTTCATCATAGAAGAAAATTCAAATAATATTTAAGTTAAGTACTTACAGAGCCTCTCGAAGGTTTTTTGATCCATACACCATATGATTTTCACCTTATTATGAACCTACTCCCCCCTCGGTTTGTGTCCCCACAAACCGATTGTGGTACTCTATCAACCTTTGAGGTCTTTTTTTGACCTCGAAGGTTTTATCTCAAATCCTATTTTCGCAAAGACGAATCGGGATGGTACACAGTTTTTTCACCTGTTTGTCGTAAAAAGGCTCACCATGCATCCTGGCTCATCTGTCCCCTCGGTTTGTGTCCTCTCAAACCGAAACACACACCTTGATTTGTATCCCCACAAACCAAAATATACCTTCTTTATATACTCGTTATAACAATTCATACTTATAACGATTTGCAAAAAAAGACACACCTAACCGTCTCCAATCAGGTGCATATATTTGAAATAAGCTCTATGTTAAAACACCTCTTATCTAAAAACAAAATCCACCATTTTCATGGCTTCTTCAAGCTCTTGCTTATTGAGGGATAAGGTTTGTCCTTCCTTTTCTAAGGATTGGATCAATTTTTCAGTGGCCACATTCCCTACCAAATCATCTTTGGCCATCGGACATCCTCCAAACCCCTTCAAAGCCCCATCAAATCTCAAGCAACCTGCGTGAAATGCCGCTAGAACCTTTTCTTCCACTTGATCTGGCCTGGCATGAAAGTGAGCCCCAAACTCTATATGGGGATATCCTTGGATATTTAACTCAAAAAGTTCTTTGATCAGATCAACATTTGCAGTACCCACTGTATCTGCAAAGGATATAATCTTAACCCCAAGTTGCTCAAGCTGCTCGACAAATTCAGCTACCATTTCAGGAGCATAAGGATCTCCGTAGGGATTTCCAAATCCCATACTCAAATAAGTCACAAGGGTTTTACCTTTTACCTCTGTGAGGTTCTGAATCTCCTCCACAGCAACCATGGCATCTTTGATAGATTTGTTGGTATTGCGTTGTTGGAAAGTTTCAGAGATAGACAAGGGGAAACCCAAATAATCAATCTGTTCAAAGTGCAAGGCATCTTCTGCTCCCCTTGTGTTTGCAACGATGGCCAAGAGTTTTGACTTGCTTTCGAATAGGTCCAAGTACTCCAGAACTTCGGCAGTATCTCTCATCTGAGGTATCGCTTTAGGACTGACAAAGCTTCCAAAATCTATCGTGTCAAATCCAATTTGCAACAATTGATTGATGTATGCTGCTTTGATAGCGGTATCTATAAAATTTGGGAAACCTTGCATGGCATCTCTTGGGCATTCTATGAGCTTTATCATGCCATGAAGATAGATGCAAGGTATCAGAGGCACAAGTATTTTTATTAATTAATGAGATCAAACAGTACAGAAAACTCCTAGAAACAGACAGTTTTTCTAAGTCTTCGAGGTTTTTATAAATTTTGGTTGCCCGCATTTACACTAAAGGAAATGATTTGTGTAAAATTTGTGTAGAAAATGGTTATTCGTATTAGCACTAGTATCAACATTTCAAGTAGAATCTACTTTGCTTTTCTTAATAAGTTTGAAATAAATTATGATGAAAAATATTTATTTGAATGGATCGAATAATACAGGTCGCTCCTATACTACGGAGCTAAAAAACACGGAATTATTTTTTTTCTACAAACAGAATGCTCCCGGAACAGAAAACAATCCCCATAAATCCAAAAGAGAAAATTGTGCCCCGAATGGTTTATAGCAACAAAAGACCTCCTATGTTTGAAATGATTGTAAATTTAACAAAAAGTGGTTGGAGATGGGAGCGAAATTAGACCCAAATAGCCATTTAGCAATGGTATATTCACTGAAAGATCTTGCCCCATCTCTTTCTTT
>NZ_JAKZGP010000012.1 GCF_022549775.1 Belliella filtrata
TTTGCCGCCAGCTTCCTTCAGATTCCACTTCGCATTGGACACCCTTGCTCTTGGCTAGTGGTTGGCGATTACAAACCCCCACAGTGGACTTTCACCACCTAGTTAGTTACCATGCACGGCACACAATAAAAAAGTCCCACCAAAGGCAGGACCTTAAAATTATGTGAAGGCCAGAAAAAACCATTGTCATAATGACCTTCACATTTACATTAATCAAAAATTCTAAGCAGAAAAAGTTGCTTAATCACCCATGACAAAGGTAGATAAATTTCTTCCAAATTTCCAAACATTAATTCACGGTTTTTTTTGATAAAATATAAAAATAGTAACACCTGCAACAAAAATGCATTTCATGAAAAATGTGTAAACGATTGCACAGCAATACCGAATATCACAACAATCGCATTAAATTTAGACAAGCTTCAAGATAAAATAATATTTCAATAAAACACATGAAATACATTATTTTAAAACCAAAATGACTTAAACACCTTAGATAACTTAACTCATGTCACAACACGGATTTACCGAAAATCAAAACCCAACTAATATTTTATATGTCACAACACTAAATCGTATGAGTCTAATTTTTTATTCTTTTAATCATATTAAACATACGCAAAATTAAATAATCTACTAATTTGATTAGCATCGACATTTTTTAAAAAATCACAAAAAACGGACTAAAAGCGATGAAATTCACTTGGAAAAAACTTGAATTCCTAAGTGAAAAATAGTAAATAAAAATTAAAATCATTTTAAAGCTTCCATATTTTCCTAACCTACCTTAAAGCAGAGTTGACAAGCCTGCATTAGTTAGCTTGTAAAATAATTTAACTATCTCTATTTTTGTATCATGATCAGCGAGACAGCCAACAAAATTTTCCAAAAAGCCATACTTGATTATCACATTTTCGATCAGATAGATCGCCCTATAGAAAACCCTTATGGAGAGAATACTTTAGAGCACTTATTGTATTTAAAATGTTGGATAGATACTGCTCAATGGCATATGGAAGATGTGGTTCGAAATCCAGATATTGCCCCTGAAGAAGGACTATACTGGAAAAGAAGAATTGATCAACAGAACCAAGTACGCACTGACACTGTGGAGTTTATTGACAGTTATTATTTGAATCTATTTAAAAATATAACTCCCAAAAATGACGCAAAAGTAAATAGTGAAAGTCCAGCATGGGCTATAGATCGACTATCTATTCTTGCTCTTAAGATTTTTCACATGGAGCAAGAGACCTTAAGAACAGACATCTCTGAGGCACACTTTTCAAAGTGTAAAGAAAAACTTGACATCTTACTAGAGCAAAGAAAGGATTTATCTCAAAGTATTGATGACTTACTCGCGGACATTCAATCAGGGCAAAAATACATGAAAGTCTATCGACAAATGAAAATGTATAATGACCCTACAATGAACCCAGTATTATACGGGAATCCTAAAAGCTGAACATGAACCGCATCATAGTGACGCGTTTTTCTGCAATGGGCGATGTGGCCATGACAGCTTCTGTTATCGAAGAATTTGTCGAACAAAACAGAGATGTGGAAATCATAATGGTTTCAAGGACTCATTTTGCTGATTTTTTTAAAGGTATCCCAAGGGTAAAATTTCATGAAATTAAGCCGAAGTCTACTCATAAAGGTTTGATTGGTCTGATCAAGCTTTATATTGAGTTGTTAAAATATAAGCCTGCCACTTTGGTGGATTTACATAATAATCTAAGAAGTAAATTCATCAGGTTTTTCTTCAAACTCTCTAATCAACCAGTAGGTATATTGAATAAAAGGAGGAAAGAAAAAAAATTCATTATAAATCACAAAAGCATAAAATGCAACAAATTACCTTTAGTAACAGAAGCATATGCTGATACTTTTCGCACCTTGGGTTACGCTTTGAATCTTTCACATAAGCTTCATAGAAAATCTAGACCAATTCCTGAAAACTTAAGAGAGATTTTTTCTAAGGAAACATCATTCATTGGAATTGCGCCTTTTGCTCAACACATTTATAAAGTGCTTCCTGAAGAAAAAATGAGTCGGATAATTGCTCAACTTAATCAAAAAGGTTACACTATTGTTTTATTTGGAGGTGGAAAAGAGGAAAAATTGAAGACAGAAGCCTGGGCTGAAAAGTATTCAAATACGATTAGCACTATTGGTAAACATTCCTTGAGCGAAGAGTTGGACATAATTGCAAATTTAAACGTCATGATTAGCATGGACAGTTCAGGTATGCATATGGCTTCGCTTGTTGGCACAAAATGTGTTTCAATTTGGGGAGCTACCCATCCCAAAATTGGTTTTTTAGGATATGGACAATCCTTGGAAAACTGTGTTCAAGTAGAACACCCATCAAGACCAAGCTCTATCTATGGAAACAAACCTTGTGACTGTGATGGTGTGGAGGCTATAGATTTAGTAAGTCCAGAGATGGTGATGGAGAAGGTGGAAGAGGTCCTACTGAAAAACAAATAGAACGTCATTTATTCAAGTTAATTAAAAGCCTACCATGAAAAAAATAGCATTTATAGTATGTCAATACGGTAAAGAAGTAAATGGAGGCGCTGAAATTCACTGTAAAATGCTTGCAGAGAGGCTTACCCCTTTCTATGATGTAGAGGTTCTAACATCAACAACCATAGATATTAGCACTTTTGAACCTTTCTATGAAGAAGGTCTTGAAATAGTAAACGAGGTAAAAGTCAGAAGGTTTCAACCAATTCCATTTCAAAAAACAAGATACGAAAAGCTTTACAAGGCTAGTAAGTTAGGTCGAAAAATTAGACGTAATCTATATCGACTAAAAATTTTAAAATGGATATCCAATATATTTCCTGTTTGGTCAATAGGCACTAAAAATGAAGAGGAAATGCTAAAATCTCATGGCTTTTATTCTCCATCTTTAATTGAATATGTAAATCAAAATGTAAATAATTATCAAGCATTAATCCTGATTTCTTATCCTTACCCTTCAACTTATTTCATAGGAAAAAAATATCCTAGCAAGTGTATTTTGATACCAACAGCACATGAAGAAGGTGATCTTTACAGATCCATCCAATCAAAAATTTTTACGAAAATATTTCATATTGCATTCAACACAGAAGCTGAAAGAGATTTGTGCAAAAAGGTATTTGGCAACAAACTTTCTAAGTCTAGTATACTAGCAGTTGGTATAGACATTACCGATCCAGCCTCAGAGAATCATATAATTGAAAAATTCAATTTACCTGATTCATATATTCTATATTTTGGGCGGATTACTTCTGGAAAAATTGGAAAACTAATTGATTGGTTTCTAGAATTTAAAAAGAACCATAAATCAAATGTTAAACTTGTTTTAACTGGGAGACTTTTCATGGAGAAGGTAAATAATAAAGACATTATTTATACAGGATTTGTTTCTGAAGCTGAAAAAACAGCACTTATCTCTAAAGCTAAAGTCGTCGTAAACCCTTCAGATAAAGAAAGTCTATCCCTATTATTACTCGAGTCAATGGCACTTGGTAAACCAGTTATCGTAAATGGAAATTGTGAGGTGATGAAACAACACTGTATAAAAAGTGACTTTGCCTGCGACTATTTCATATCCAAAAATGATTTTTTAAAAAAATTGGAATTATCTCTAGAGAATTCAAAATACAGAGATAATATGACAAGAAAAGCTAAGGAATATGTTTTAACACATTATAATTGGAAGAAAATAATTTCAGATCTTAAAATATTGATTGAACAAGTCCCTGTTAAATAACAAGTAATGAGTTACAGAACCAAAGTTTCACTATTAATAACAACCTATAACTGGCCGGAGGCTTTAGAACTTTGTTTTCAAAGTATTTTGAATCAGTACACACCGCCAGATGAGGTAGTTTTTGCCGATGATGGGTCAAAAGATCCCACAAGAATCTTAATAGAAAGCTTTCGTGAAAAGACTGATACCCCTATTCAACATATTTGGCAAGAAGATGATGGATTTCAACTAGCTAAAATTCGAAATAAAGCAATTGCAGCATGTAAACATCCCTATATCATACAAATTGACGGTGATTTAATTTTAAATCCATACTTTATTAAAGATCATATTAACCATATAAAACCCAACTCTTTCACAACTGGAAGTAGAGTTAATTTACATGAACCTTACTCAAAAAAAATTTTAAACTCTGGAATACTTCCGCCTATATCTGAAATTAAAAGAAATAGTAATAATTTTTTTAATGGCCTTAGAATACCCTATTTAACAAAATTTCTTTCAAATAAATATAAGACAAAAAATAAATACAGAGACTTTACAAGAGGTTGTAATATGGCATATTGGAGAGATGATGCAATTCAAATTAATGGATATAATGAGAATATGATTGGTTGGGGTAGTGAAGACAAAGAGTTTGTGACAAGAATGATCAATAACGGAAAAGAAAAGAGATTTTTGAAATTTTCAGCAATAGTTTATCACATTTGGCATCAATTTTCGAATCGATCTAGTCAAAATATAAATGATGAAATCTATCAAAAATCTGTAAATCAAACCATTATCAAAACACAAAACGGCATCAACAAGTATCTTTAAAAATGATTGCATCCGTCATCATCAGCACCTACAACTCACCCTTATGGCTTGAAAAAGTTCTAATTGGGTTTCTATGTCAATCTCATAAGGACTTTGAAATTATCATCGCTGATGATGGCTCGACTGTGGATACAGCCAATTTACTCGATAAATATAAAACTAACTTTAAATCACTCATTCATGTATGGCATCCTGATGATGGCTTCAGAAAATGTGAAATTCTTAATAAAGCAATTGAAGCCTCCACTACTTCTTACTTGATTTTTACTGATGGAGATTGTATTCCAAGAAACGATTTTATAAATACCCACCTAAAGTACAGAGATGAAGGCAAGTTTCTTTCTGGAGGGTATTTCAAACTACCCCTTTCAATATCAAATATCATATCTACTGAAATAATTCAGAAACAGCTTTGTTTTGATATCGAATGGTTGGCCAATAATGGACTAGAGAGCACCTTTAAAAATACAAAATTATCAAATAGCAAAACCCTCACGAGTATCCTCAATGCTATCACAACTACCAAACCCTCATGGAATGGTCACAATGCTTCTGGCTGGAAGAAAGATATTTTAGCTGTAAATGGTTTTGATGAAAGGATGAAGTATGGTGGAGAAGATCGTGAGCTTGGTGAAAGATTAGAAAATTACGGAATTACCGGATTGCAGATCAGGTACAAAGCAGTATGTGTACACTTGGATCATGAAAGATCGTACATTAAAGAAGAAGACTTGATCCAAAATAAAGCAATCCGTAAAGAAACCAAGAAAAACAAGGCAACATTCACACCTTATGGCATCAAAAAATGAATGAAGGGTATGAAGAACAGTGCCCCCATACCTTCCTTCATATAAACATAAAATTATCCTAATTTACCCAGTGACTCTTTTATCCTCTTCAAAGCTTCCTTCAATTCTTCATCAGAAGCAGCATAAGACAACCTAACACAATCAGGCGCACCAAAAGCAGCCCCAGTCACCAATGACACGTTGGCATCTTCAAGCAAATAGATGCATAAATCATCAGCATTGTTGATTTTATGAGATCCACTAGACTTACCAAAGAAAGCCGTGACATCTGGGAAGAAGTAAAATGCTCCCTCTGGAATGTGTGTTTTGATCCCAGGAATATCTTGCAACAAAGCAAGCACAAGTTCTCTCCTACTCAAATATGCTTTTTCCATTTCTTTGGAAGGTGTTTGGTCACCAGCTATCGCCGCAAGGGCAGCTCGTTGTGCTATCCCTGTACCTCCTGAAGTAAATTGACCTTGCATTTTTTCACAAGCTTTGGCTATAAACAATGGAGCACAAATGTACCCAACTCTCCAGCCTGTCATCGCATACCCTTTTGAGAATCCATTTACCGTGATGGTACGGTCAAACATCCCTGGTATAGAAGCAATACTAAAATGCTTGCCAGTAAAATTGATCAATTCATAAATTTCATCTGCGATCACATAAACATCATCTCTTTTCTTTACCACTGCGGCCACAGCCTCTAACTCATCCTTGCTGAAAACAGAACCTGTCGGATTACAAGGTGAAGAATAGATCACTGCTTTGGTTTTTGAAGTCATGGCATCTTCAAGCTGTTGAGCTGTAGCTTTGAAGTTGTTTTCTAAAGTTCCTTCTATGAGTACAGGAACTCCACCTGCCATTTTGATGATCTCAGCATAAGACACCCAATAAGGTGAGAAAATTACCACTTCATCTCCTTCATTGATCATGCACATAAAAATGTTCGCAATAGAATGCTTTGCTCCTGTAGACACTACTATATTCTCTGCCTTAGCATCAGCTATATTGTTATCATCTCTTAGCTTCTTGGCAATTGCTTCTCTCAAATCTTGATATCCTGCCACAGGTGGATAAGCAAAATATTTCCCCTCATCAATTGCGGCCTTAGCTGCATCCTGAATATGTTTTGGGGTCTTGAAATCAGGCTCACCTAAGCTCAAGCTAATAATATCTACACCTTGACTCTTCAGTTCACGGGCTTTTTTTGCCATTGCCAGCGTAGCTGACTCCTCCATTTGGTTAATTCGGTCTGATAGGATTGAATTCATTTTACTTGGTTGTTTTTAAAATTTGTCCAAAATTAAAGATTTGAATATAAAATTCTAAACATAACGGAGATTTGATCATCAATTAGTAATTTTAAAATTCAATATTTGGTTTTCGAACACGTTTAAGTAAATATGAAAGCAATTTGGATCGGGATTTCCCTATTTTTCTTGGCTCCTGCAACCCTCTTCGCACAGAAGAAAAACAAAAAAGAAATTGAAACTCCAATTTCTGACCCAGATTCCTCTGGAATAGTGAGCGATAAGCTATTGCCTACTACTTCCCCACTTCTACTTTTTGACGAACAATCCAAAAAAGAAAAAAAGAAGAAGAAAAAGAAAAAGGAAAAAAAGAACATCTATTTTGGAGAAAAGACTCGGAAAGCCCGAACAAAACAAGTACTGAAAGATCAGATACAATACACGCTCTTTAATTACACAACACAAGACAAAGATCCTGACCCTTATATCAGAGACATCTATTGGTATGATAGTAAAGAAAAGATCATACGAACCAAAAACTTCGACGCAAGTAAAGGGGTGCTTTTACATGGCCCATATGAAAAAATCATCGGCGATATCACTGTAGAAAAAGGTATGTTCTACTTTGGCACCAAACATGGTATATGGATGTCTTTCGATAGCAAGAGTGTCCTTTTAGACAAAGGACATTATAATGGAGGCTGGAGAAAAGATTCAAGAACCTCCTATTATGATGCCAACAATAAAGTTATTGAAAAAATGACTCCTATGGAATATGATCTCATGGAGGGTAATTACTTCCATTTTTATGAAAACGGCCAAGTCGCAGTAGTAGGTGAATATCAATATGGTGAAAAAGTAGGCTTGTGGACAGAATATTGGGATACCAAAAACACACAAGCCATCAGAAAGCGTGAGATTCAATATCAAGAAAAGGCATTTACCAAAAATGCTCGCCCTTACATTCGTGCAGAATGGGATAAAGACGGTAATCTAATTTACAGAAACAACTTGATTTCTAATCAATAAACAATTTCCCTACTTTTTTTGTAGGGAATTGATTTTGTATCATATTGTTATTATATTTGTCACACTAATTATTGGTATGACACAAGAACAATTCAGCAAATACTCCTTCCTTCTCGATAGAACAGCTCGTAAGGTAAAGCAATATGCACAGCAAAAATTCAATCAAGGGGATTTTGATGTAACTGTGGACCAATGGTTGGTATTGAAAAACCTCTCAGAGAACGGACTAGTGAGTCAAACAGAGCTAGCGCAATTAGTTTTCAAAGATCACCCAACCCTTACCAGAATCATTGACATCTTGTGTAAAAAAGGTTACGTGGAGCGTGTTCCTCATCCTCAAGACAGAAGAAGCTTCCAATTACACCTGACAAATGAGGGCGTGGCGAAAGTTAGAGAACTTAAACCACAGATAACAAAGATTAGAGAAAAAGCTTGGGAAAACTTGGATGAGAGGGACTTTGAGGAATTTAGAAGAATCTTGAATACGATCTATGACAACCTCGAAGGCAATAATGCTCAAGAGTTATAAATAAAGTTGTTATACTAATTATATTTACACGAACAATCTCAAACAAAAATGGGTTTACCCATAAAAACTACCGATATGATTAATACTGATATTTGCATCATTGGAGCTGGACCGGTAGGTCTATTTGCGGTTTTTGAAGCTGGGCTATTAAAAATGCGTTGCCATTTGATCGATGCCCTGCCACAAGTAGGCGGTCAGCTTTCTGAAATATACCCACAAAAGCCGATTTATGATATTCCTGGGTATCCAGAAGTCAAAGCACAAGAATTGGTAGACAATCTAATGGATCAGATCAAGCCTTTCAATCCTACTTTTACACTTGGAGAGAGAGTAGATCATTTAGCTAAGCAAGATGATGGTTCTTTTATCATAACCACAAGTGACAAAACCAAAGTTCATGCACAAGTGGTAGTAATCGCTGGAGGACTAGGGTGTTTTGAGCCAAGAAAACCTGTTCTTGAAAACCTTGAGCTATTTGAAGGAAAGGGCGTAAACTACATGGTGAAAAACCCAGAAACCTTTAGAGATAAAAAGGTAGTGATCGCTGGAGGAGGAGACTCTGCCCTTGATTGGACCATATATTTGGCCAATGTATCGGAAAGGGTAACTCTTGTTCATAGGAATGAAACCTTCAGAGGTGCCCCAGATTCTGCAGCCAAAGTATTTGACTTGGCTAATAACGGTAAAATCGATTTGATACTTTCTGCAAACTTGAAAGAAATCAATGGTGGAGAGCACCTTGAATCACTCAAGCTAGAAACCAAAGGCAAGGAAGAAATTACCCTAGACGTGGATTACCTAATTCCACTCTTTGGCTTGAGCCCTAAACTTGGACCTATCGCTGACTGGGGATTGAGCATAGACAAAAATGCCATTGAAGTAGATACTAAAGATTATTCTACAGGAGTTGATAGGATTTATGCCATTGGAGATATCAATACTTATGAAGGAAAACTAAAATTGATTCTGTGTGGATTCCATGAGGCAGCTATCATGATGCATTCAGCATTCAAGTATGTTTATCCAGACCAAAAACTTAGCTTTAAATACACGACTGTTAATGGTGTAAATGCATTTTAACCTTACCTTTGCGACATGGTAACATTCACTGTAGAAGATCACGCTGGCAATCGCCAAGAAATAGAAGCCCCAGATGATATGGGCTTAAGCCTTATGGAAATCCTTAAAGCATCAGAATACCCTGTATTAGCTACCTGCGGAGGAATGGCACTCTGTGCTACTTGCCACATCGAGGTACTTGAAGGCAAAGATGAGCTTGGTGAAGCCACAGATGTTGAGCTTGATCAGCTAGAGAATCTTCCTGAGTATTTCCCTACGAGTAGATTGGCATGTCAAATTCGAATAGGAGATGTTTTAGAAGGTGCTGTAGTCAAACTTAGAGGCGAAGACAACTAAAATCCAAATCCTTTTACAATATAAAAAAAGAGGCTCCTTTGAGCCTCTTTTCTTTTTTACTTCCATTTGAAAAGTTGACCAACAACTTTTGGGAAACTCTCCAAGGTACTAACTCCCTCAAGAAGTGGTTTAAGTAGAGGAGTGCCTCCATAGGATGTGTACCCACGCTGATCAAAATCAAATTGCATCGGGTAAATCAAAACATAATTATTCTCTTTAAAATATTTGTTGAGGTACTTTGGTATTTTTTCCATGTATGGGCTATATGACACTCCTCCTCGTCTACTCATCACAACGATCAAGGCATCATTGTCTTTGAGGTCTTTAGAAATGATCAAGAAATCATCCCAATCAGAAAAATCTTTAAACTCAGCCTCGACACTAAATTTCTTCTGCACTTGTTTGATATAACCCAATGTCTCTTCAGAAGCATAGAATACCAGTTTGGCTCCTGTGTTCCTGCCTATATTCCACACCCTCAAAAGCCAAAAAGCAAAACCCATTTCATGCTCAGCACCAGGGGGTACCACAACAATGTATCGCTTGATAGTATTCAATGGCTGCACACTATTATAAATCAATGCCGTCAAATTAATTTTTCCAAGAATACCTTCTGTCAACTTCCCAAGTAGGGAACCCGAAATGCCTTGACTTTTGTGAAGGCCAAGGATGATATCAGTCACTTTATTTTCCTTGACCACATTGGTAATGCCATTGACTACATTGGAATCAAACCTAGTCAATTCTGTCAGGTGATTATCCGTAGAGGCTGCAAACACACTTGCTTTTTCCAAGAGTTTCTTTGCTTGCTTTTCCATCGACGCATCTTGAGAATCAGAAGGGATGATATTCAAAGCAAGCAAAGCATCTTTTTGGGATTTAGTCTTGATCGTAACACCAAGGTGTATAAGTTCTTCTACATTTTCTGGATAGTTCACTGGGATCAAAATTTTCTCTTCCGCTTCAGTTTCTTCCTCTTCTCCATTTCCACTTTCCTCTTCTAAAGCCAATTTGGTTGCCCCTTTTTGTGCCACAAAACTAGCAATGGTACATGTCACCAGAATCATCAAAATAGTACCATTAAGGATACTTTCCCCCAACAGCCTGATAGGCTCACCATTGGCATCTTCACCTAAAACCACATTGTAACCCACCAATACCGCCGCTAAGGTTGCTGCTGCCTGTGCATTACTCAATCCAAATATCACATCTCTCTGGGCTCTTGAAAACTTAAAAGTCTTCTGAGTGACCCATGCAGCAAGGAATTTTGATGTTGTTGCTATCACAGACATCACTACAGCGACGATGATTGTTTCTATATTATTGAAAAAGACACGAAAGTCTATCAGCATACCAACCCCTATCAAGAAAAATGGGATAAATAAAGCATTACCTACAAACTCAATCCTGTTCATCAGGGGAGAAGTATGCGGGATCAATTTGTTCAAAGCCAAACCTGCCAGGAAAGCACCAATGATTGCCTCCACTCCCGCGGCTTCGGCTAGAAAGGCCGCAAAGAACACCATCCCCAAAACAAAAATGTATTGAGAGACATTATCATCAAATTTTTTAAAAAACCACCTTCCTATGATTGGGAATACGAACGCTACAATTGCTGAAAATATCAAGAGTGAAACTATCAACCTGATCCAGAATTCATTGGTAAGCTCACCCGCGGAGACCCCAACCACCACAGCCAAAACTAAGAGCGCTAGTGTATCAGTGATTACAGTCCCTCCTACAGTGATATTGACTGCCCTATTTTTGACTATGCCCATTTTACTGATGATCGGATAAGCCAATAAAGTATGTGAGGCAAACATGGAGGCCAAAAGTATCGAAGTAGGGAATGTAAAGTTGAGGATATACAATCCACCTAAGGTTCCTAAAACCATAGGTATCAAAAATGTATAAAGACCGAAAATGACGGATTTTCCACTATTCTTTTTGAAATCAGCCATGTCAATTTCCAATCCAGCCAAAAACATGATATAAAGCAAGCCTACAGTACCAAAAAGAACCACACTACTATCTCTTTCCAGCAAGTTGATCCCATTGGGACCTATAATAGCTCCTGCCACTATGAGTCCTATCAACTGTGGGATTTTAATTCTATTCAAAAGAAGAGGAGCAAATAAGATAATGAAAAGTATGCTTGAAAATATCAGCACAGGGTTTGACCATGGTAAACTGAAGTTCAATTCTGCGAGAAACAGCATAAAATACACGTTTAAGTTTAGATTTAATCTTAAATAACAATTTTGAAATCTTACTTAAGGAATCAAGATTTGTCAGAAGACTTGATAAAGATAGTTCTAACTTTAAAATAGAATCAAAGGTTTCATTTAACACTGATGATTTATTTTTTTCAAACAAAAAAGCCGGCCTCGTGGTTAGAGACCGACTTTTCAATTATTAAAATAGGCTTGAAAGAAAATACTTTTATCCGAAAATTAAAATCCTAATGAAGTTTGATACTTCGCTATGTCTATTAAAATTTAGCTATCACTTTATGAAAGCCTTAACGACCATGATAGGTGCTTGAGATTGGTTCACAATGCTATACTTCCCCACTGCTGCAGGCATAATGAGTGTTTCTGCATAATTAATTGTAAAAGCCTTGTCTCCAACTATAACATCCATATGATCTCCTTCTACTAGACTTAAAACATGAGCTTTATCGGCTGTATCGACATCCACTTTTGATTTCAAGATAAATCTGTGGACATCATATAGGTGATGTTTATGCGTAGGAAGGTGTTCTAAAAGACAATCTTCGGTTTGCTTGATTGTGACTGGTTTGGAAATTAGACTTTTTTCAACCTCATCTCCTGAATATTCAAACACCAGGTTATCCATACCTCTTTGAATATTAATTGGTCTTGGCTTTCCATCAAGATCTACTCTAAGCCAATCATACATTTTGAAAGTGAATATGTAAGGTGTCGAACTAATTTCTAATACCAAATTATCTTTGCCTGAACTATGTACAGTCCCCGGAGGTATCAAGTAGAGCCCATGTTTTTCTGAAGTAAATGATTGCACATATTTTGTTACATCCATTTCCTCCCCATTTTCAAAGCTTGTCTCCAAAGCCTGTTGAAAGTCATTTGGTTTTACACCCTCTTGAAAACCAAGAAACACTTGTGCATCACCCTTTCTGTCTAGAATATAATAAGTCTCTTCCTGGGTGATTTTTTCTCCAAAATGCTTCTGAATATAGGAAGTTTGTGGGTGACACTGAACTGATAGGTTTCCACCATCGAATGTATCTAGAAAGTCAAATCGAATTGGGAAATCATACCGATATTTTTCAAAATCCACTCCTAGTATTTTTTCTCCAGCATTGAACATCAAGAAGTCAAAAGAGAATTCTAGCATGATGCCAGAGCTTTCAAAAATCACTCCGTTTTCAGGAACAATTAACTCAAATGACCATGCGTAATTATCTACATCTTGATTCAAGCCTTCAATCTTATCCTTGATCCATTGCCCTCCCCAAGCTCCTGGCTCGAACCAAGGTCTAACTCTTACAGGAGCCATGACAGCTTTTTGCGCTTCTTTTCTCCAAACATCACCTGATATCCAGGTAACTTCATCTGTCCTCTGAGCATCAATTAAGAAATCTATTTCAGCTTTGATTTTATTCTTAAGGACATTAAGCACAACCCAATCCACGAAGTAAAACCTCTTATACATTACCTTTGAGTCTAAAGCATTGCTGGCACCAAGGTTGGTAATCGAGCCAGCACGAGACCTGAATTGAATTTCATTTTTGCTGATCTCGGTATATATTAAAGTTCCCTTTTTATGGATTAAGCTAGCACCTATCCCATAGTATACCATTTGCTCATCTCCTACCATATTGGAAAGTGATTCTAGCTTGTCTAAATCATAAAAATCCTCCAGACCCAATTCAGCACGCCTACCAAATACAGGATCATCTCCACCCAAGTACGGAGCTATTAACTCATCGATAGCATCTTCACTCTTCAATGCTTCTTCTACATTTACCCAAACAGGATTCTTCCCTAATTGAGAGAAAGCCAAATCAAGCTTGTATTTCAGATCTTGGAAAAAGACACCTATATAGCCGTCAATTTTCACACATTGATGATTGGCCAACTCCTTTGCAAGTGAATCATACCCAATATGAATACATCTCCCTTCAATCTCATGAGTGGGATAGATATTGTATGTGCCATTAATCTGTGGACTTTTCACAGGCAGTTCAAACTGAGTCGATTCCCTGATTTTTTCTACATTAACTTCTTCCATCTGTTTCTATAAAATTTTACTTTGTTCCCTTAATTTGAGTATTTCATCATTCTATTAGCCAATTTTCAATTGTAACTACAAAATACTCTTACTTTCAACTGGTCTTTTTAAGCTGAATCTTATCTATTAAAACATGTATCCATCATTCCTCTAGGAATAAAGAAGCTCTACCATAAGCCTCAATCAAAGCTGCCTGATGGAGCAACCAGTAATACCTACCTTGATTATTCCCTGACCAATCTTCATAGAATTGACCTCTGTCATTTCTCGCATTTTCCCATGCATAATCAAGATTCCGCAAGAAAACCTGGATATAATCCCTAGCTTTTGGATCATATGCTGCAAGTTCTATATAAGAAGACATCAATTCGACATTGAACCATGAATCGTGATCTGGGTAAAACAGCTGATCATTTACCACACTAGTAAACCTTGAAAATGCCCCTGCTGCTGTAGCTTTGGCTTGATCTATATATTTTTCATCACCTGAAATTTCATATAAATTTATTCCTGACATGATCATCATAGCAGCATTGTATGTCCACTTTCGAGTATTTATGTTTCCAGTACCAATATGAATATCATTCCAGTAAACATTGTCTGCGGGATCTCTCAGGTTATCATAATTCCACTGGTACGTCCTTTTTGCAAACTCATTGTACAAATTTTCATTAGTTATCAAAAAGAGCTCACTTGTGACATATGCTGCATAAGCTGTGGTATTAGCTGCTTTTATACAGTTTGGGTCTGTCATACAGTTTGTGGATACTCTCTCAAACCAATATAATCCTCCACCCATTCTGTCATCTTCTCCAGACATGATGAAATCTGTGATTAGTTTTGCTCTTTCCAGGTAAAAAGGATTCCCTGTCAACCTATATGCAGTAATCAATTCCATAGCTACAATCGCACTGTCATCATAATAATGATCCGTACTTTGCTCCGATCTAGGATAGGCTTGATATGTAGGTAATAAGTCTCTATCATCATAATACCTCTCTAGACCCTCAAACTCACGATCAAAGATGGATTTGTCGTATCCCAATTCATACAAAACATTTCCAGCTGTAAGCATACCTACATAAGGCCAAAGGTAGCAGTACCTGTTTTCACCAGGTTGAGAAGGGAAGTTCTCCTTGTAGAGTTCCCCTTCTCTATAATGCATCTGGATCATATCATACACTGCTTTTGCTCTTTCTCTATAGGTCAAAGTTTCAACTGGATCTTCTTCTTTCTCGTCAGGAAAAGTAAGCTGATCATCAAGTGAATCTTTGCAATTCAGCGATAAACTAAGAATCATCAAGAATATTATATACATTTTAAATTTAGCCATAATGGTAAGTAGTTAATCTTAAATGGTTTAGTTTCTTGCAATCTCATGGTAATAGTTATCTGCTTTTGGATCAAAAACAACCCTAACCGTGAATGATACGCCATTGAATTGATCAGCAAACTTCCATGCTCCTTGCCAATACGAAGCATTCTGTCCTAGCATAAACACTTGATGATAATATCCTGGCTGATTGCCATTTGGTCTTGGGTTGTGAGAGCTTAAACCTGATACTAAAGATGCATTCATGTCATCATTTTGATTGCTTCCTAGATATGAGGTCTGTCCATCTATAGAAAATCTGAACCTATACCTTTCTTCTTCCCATCCCAACCAAGAAGGAGCCTCAGGCATACCAGGAGTAAGAAAATCAAAATACCCTTCTGTACTTTCAAAAGTATGATCCCCAATATAATTCAGTTGAGCCTTGCCTGCCCCATTTGCAAGTATATAAAGCTCTAGGTTGTCGATTTTCTCAAAAGAAACCATGGATTGTGTTAAATTCAGACGAATTCTATACACCCCTTCATCTCCTTCAAATGAGCTTGCTTGCTCTCCAGTTCTAATTTTACCCTCATCATTAATATAGAAATGCGTTATTCCATCCGTGTCGTCTGTAGAATCTATAATTTGAAAATCCCCAGGTTTGAGGTATGTAATTGATTCATAAACTCCATTCACAAAGTCATCAATAGGCAATAGGTTGCTTAACCTTTTGAAAGCCACTCCATCTTCTCTTGATTGACTTTCAGTGGCTGAGCCGAAAATATATAGTTCCTCAGGAAGAATCGCTATACCTTCAGGTCTAGTTAAAGAAAGAATATTCACGTCTTCAAAATGCACTTTTTGATACCCTATCGATGCTTCTACGGTCCATTTGATTCTTCCAGTACCCAATTGTGGGATCCCAGCTTCTGAAGCTATGTTATTTAGCGCAGGCTGTGTAAGGTTGAGAGTAAGACCAGCCCCACCACTCGAAGATACAAAAGTCGCAATAGGTTCTTCAAAATCTCCATCTTCTGTATCAAAGAGCACCCTATAAAGTACAAGACCACCTCCACGAGACTTCGCCTCAGACCAACTAAACGATACTCTATCATTGCTTTCTGGATTGATATCTATGTGACCGCTATTTTGAGGTCCTTGTAAAGTTCCTAGTTCTGCAAATTCAAGATCTAATTGAAATGACTCATCTTGACAAGCTTGGAAAGCCAACAGGGTAATGGCTATAATCCAATATATTTTTATGTTTGATTTCATTACCAATTTGGGTTTTGGGTTAGGTTATTATTAAGGTCTGTTTCACGAAGAGGGATTGGCCACAGATAGTGTCGAGAAGATTCAAAGGTTCTCAAGTCCACTCTTTCGAATTCACTGTTCCCATCAGCACCTGTGATTCGCATGCCAGTTGCCCATCCATTGAGTACATCTTCGGCAATTCTCCACCTTCTGATATCAAAGAATCTATGACCTGCCTCAAAAGCCAGCTCAATCCTTCTTTCATTTCTTACAATTTCACGAAGTCCATCCTGTCCCACATTTGGAAAAGATAAAGCTGAAGAATTAAGTCCTGCGCGTGCTCTAATAGCTCCGATTGTTGCATCCCAATCCTCTTGCGTGAAATTCCCCCTTTCAATCTTTGCCTCTGCATAATTTAACAAAACCTCTGCATGTCTTATTAAAATTAGATTTCTACCCGAATTCACCTGATTCCTCGCTTCTCTATCATAGAATTTTGACACATAATATCCAGAGGGTGTAGAGTTGGAAGAATAATTAAGTCCATCTGGTGCAGCACCAGGCATGGTATTGATGACAACATCATTCCCCGCAAAATTCCTCATCACATATCCATTATAAATTATAGATGCCTGAAGTCTTGGATCTCTATTTTGATAAGGGTTGTCTATATCATAGGTTGACATTGGGTCATCAATAGGAAGACCATTTATCATTGGATAACTATCTACTAGCTCTTGAAGTGGAGAAAAATTAGCATAACCTGACAAGCTAGGTGGTATTAGAGAATACTGAATATTATGCTCTCTATCTGTAGGCACATATTGTAGCGCAAGTATGACTTCATTGTTTCCAAAATTGGGGTTTTGGAAAAGTTCTCCATAGTTAGGATAAAGTGAATAAGAACTTAAGATTTGACTGGCCAAGGATTCCGCTTGTTCATACTCCTGATTGTACATGTGAACTCTCGACTTGAAAGCGATGGCTGCTCCACGTGTGATCCTCCCAAATTGATCTGAAGGATATGAATTAGGAAGGTTGTTGATCGCCTGTTCTAATTCTTCATAAACAAAGTTCAGAATGACGCTTTGATCATCTCTAGTGATTTGTATAGATTCTTCTAGGCTGATCTCATCTGTAATTAGAGGTACACCTCCAAAAAATTCCCTCAAGTGAAAATAATGCCAAGCCCTGATAAATCTAGCTTGAGCCTTATAAGATTCTCTTGTTTCATCATTGATATTGGGAATTCTATCCACATTGTTGAAAAAGATATTCGCTCTTCTAATCCCTTCATACCTAGATGACCATACACCTGCTATCATACCATTGGATGATCCGTAACTTCCACTACCTATATTCCTGACATCTTCTCTTGCCCTAGAATATGCATCATCTGTCATCGCACTTAGAAATAAATACGTGTCAGCACTCATCAAATCTGCATACATAGAGTTTAAGAAAATTCTGCTATCCTCTTCTGTTTGCCAAAATGTTAATTCACTTGTAGCATCTATAGGCGCTAAATCTAGCTCATTGAAACACCCTGAACTAAGAAACGCCAATGCTAAAACTATTATATACTTTTTCATGGAATGGCTATTTTAGATTAGAAATTAATGTCAATACCTGTTGATATCACTCTTGATACAGGATATACTCTGCCATTGGAGCCTGCCCCACCATAAGTCTCTGGATCTAAACCAATATCCATAAGCGGACTAAATGTGAGTAAATTGAAACCTGTAACATATAAGCGGGCTTGCCCTAAGCCAATTTTAGAAACTAGTGTGCTAGGTAAGGTATAACCTAACTGCACATTTTTAATCCTAAGGTATTGAGCATTAAATATGTAAAAGTCAGATCTTGCAGCATTATTGACGGATTCGGCTCCCACTGTAAGTCTTGGGTAGGATGCATCCAAATTTTCAGGAGTCCATCTGTCTAAGTGCCTCTTAAATACAGGCCCCTCATTATTATTATGGAAGGCCTCTATGATTTCACCTCTGACCCATTGAGACCTTTCTCCTACTCCTTGGATGAAGATCGAAAAGTCAAAACCCTTAAAACTTGTTGCATAAGTTACCCCAAAAGTATACCTAGGAAATGCATGACCAAGTACAAATCTATCTTCCTCATAATTGATGACCCCATCATTGTTCCTATCAACATACCTGATATCTCCCGGCTGCACGCTGTTGGTAAAAATTGGTGTAGGACTTCCCGCTATCTGCTCTTGCGAATTGAAAAACCCATCAGACCGCAAAGCAAAATAAGAGTTCATTGGGTATCCTTCTCTCAGAATAGTCTGAACATCTGATCCATTTATAAATTCACGACCCCTAAGGTCTACTACCTCATTTTGGCTATCTGATAAATTTAATATTACTGAATGATCTACTGCACCTGTTTTGAAACCATAATCTACTGAAATTTCCCACCCTCTGTTTCTAACTACTCCTGCATTTTGTATTGGCTGTCCAAGTCCATATGCGGCAGGCACAGGAAGTTGCAATAGAATATCTCGGGTTAGGTTATCAAATAGGTCAAAGCTTACATTTAATTTTCTTTGAAAAAAGCCCAAATCCATACCTATATTTGACATGGTAGAAGTCTCCCAAGTTCTATTGGGATTGGACACCGAATAGAATGCCCCAGGTACTCCTACTCCTCCAAATGCGTAAACATTACTTCCCATATTCACTAGGCTTTGATGCCCATACAAGCTTCCGATATCTTGATTTCCAAGCTGTCCCCATGAGGCTCTAAGTTTCGCAAATGAAACAACCTCCTCAACTGGGGCGAAAAAATCTTCTCTACTAATCACCCATCCACCAGATACAGAGGGGAATACTCCCCACCTATTCGCTGATGTGAACCTTGATGACCCATCTACTCTCAAGTTACCTTCTAGTAGGTATTTATCCTCATACCTATACCCAGCTCTACCAAAAAAAGACTGAATCCCCCACTCATTACCTGATCCATATGTCCCACTTTGTAATATTTCAGACACATTATCTATCACTCCAAACTCATTACCAGGAACATCTAAACCTGACACACCAAAGAACTCATTCTTAAATGATTCCGAAGAAACTCCCAAAAGGAAGTCAAAGTCGTGCTTTTCAGCTATATTCAACTTGTATGATGCAGTAATATAAGGATTAAGGTATAAAGACCTACCATATTGATTTGCCACAGAGTTTTGGTTATTTCCTCCACCAGGATATGCATATGATATCGCCCTTCTAAACTCGTGAGTCAAATTACTCGTGGTATTGCCCCCAATTACACCTTTGATCAATAGGTTCTCTATAGGCTCATACTCCAAACTTAGATTGACGAGAACCTCATCATTTTGATTTTTCCTCGCTCCACCCTGCTCTAGCTGGGCCAGTGGATTTCCATTGCTCCCACTTGATAGGGTATAATTACCATTTGCATCAACAATATTGTAAATCGGTGGCATCCTCACTGTAGGCTCTATAAGCCACTCTGTCCACCAAGCATGTCCTTTGATGTCATTTCTAGCAAGGGATATTCTACCACCTACTTTTAATTTATCATTGACCTGCTTGTCTAAATTTATCCTGACATTATAGCGCTGATGCCCATAACCTGGACCATGAAACAAGCTCTCTTGATCCATATACCCTAGTGACATCATGTAATTCAGCCCCTTCTCCGAGCCACTCACTGACAAATTATGATTACTTTGTATGGCTTGATCTTTGAATAATGCTTCATAATGAGACACATTAGGTCCATTTTCTTTGAAGCCTAAAATTTGCTCTGGTGTGAATACAGGATTCATCCTTGAGTTTACCAATGCCTCGTTTCTCAAAGTGGCATACTCCCAAGAGTCTGCTATTTTAGGAAAATTTGTTGGCTGCTGTACCCCAAACTGACCATTGTATGAAAACTTGGGCTTACCTTCTTTCCCTCCTTTTGTCGTAATCAATATCACTCCATTGGCCGCTCTTGACCCATAGATTGCCGCTGAGGCAGCATCTTTTAAAACACTTACATTTTCGATATCATTTGGGTTGACATTGTTGAGCGAGCCTATCACGCCATCCACTACAATCAATGGTGAATTTCCACTCATCGTACTCAGACCACGAATATTGATCTCTGGAAGAGAGCCTGGCTCTGAAGTACCTTGTTGAATAACTAAACCAGGCACTTCTCCTTGAAGTGCTTGATAGGCATTGGTCAAGGGCTTACCTGCTATGGCCCTCTCACCCGTCTCACTTATCGCTCCAGTGATGTTATCCCTCCTTTTGGTCCCATAACCTACGACAACAAATTCATCCATATCACTTAAATCCACTTCAAGTTCAACGTTCACTGTTGTTTGATTAGGAGAGATAATTACTTCTTTAGAAATAAAACCTATAAATGATACCAACAAGGTCGTTTCTCCTGAACTAGTCAATTCCAACCGAAATACACCATCAATATCACTTACTGTCCCTTGTGACTTTCCTTTGACAAGCACTGATGCTCCTGGAAGGGGCTCCCCCTCCGCTGTAATGGTACCTGATACCATTCTACTCTGTCCGAATCCTTGCTGCCAATTCACTAACATGAGCAAGGTGATCGCCAATAACTTAAGTTTGGCTGACCAAATTATTGTAAAATTTAGGTTCATATGTTTAAACATATTATTGGTTTTGGGTTATTGATTTTATTAAAATTGTGAGAACTTATGTAATCAAAGCATGGATACTCGGATCAAAAGAACCTACTTCCACAGCGATTCAAAACTTTTTCAATAAAGCGTTTTATTGGGTTGTCTCCCAAGATCAAACTCTAAATGAGAATCCTCTAGTAGCGCTTCCAAGCTTATATTGCGATCAGTATATTTGGATCCATTCAGCTTGATAGACTGAATAAATACATCATCGACACCTTTCTTATTTGTCGTTATTTTTAACTTTTTCCCATTGCCTGTTTTAATTTCTATTTCATCAAACAGAGGACTTGAAAATTGAAAAGATGGGTCAATTTCTATCAGTCCTTTGACATCAAACAATCCCATAGACGCCATCACGAACCACGAACCTAGCTGACCTTGATCTTCGTCTTGACCAAAACCATAGCCATGCACCTCTTCCACTCCATAAAAAGTATCACAAATCCTTCTAACCCACTGTTGCGTCAACCAAGGCTTACTGGTGAAATTAAATAACCAAGATATGTGAAGGTTTGGTTGATTTCCATGATTGTATAGATAAGTAAGTCCAGCAAAAGCATCTATATCTTCTCCACCAAAATTGGTCTTTTCTGACACTGTAAAGATGGAGTCTAGTCGAGACACAAATTTTTCATCACCCATTTTGTTAACCAACTCTTCTGGAGTATGTGGCACATAAAATGTATATTGCCATGCATTGCCTTCTTGGAATCCAACCCAAGGCGCAAATGGATCAAAATCCTCAATAAATTCTCCTGACTGGTTTTTTGGTCTTACAAAATCTATTCTATCATCATAAGACGCTTTCCAGTTATTGGACAAGGACATTAGTTTATCGTACTCATCCTGCTTTCCTAAAGCTTTGGCAAATTGTGCTACAGCATAACTACTATAGCTATATTCTAAAGCATGAGAAACTGAGAATGCTGATCCTTCAGGCGAAGTATCCCAACCCGGAACATATGGTATATACCCTTTTTCCACAAAAGGTTTCAAATCGGTTTTACCAGCTCCTTCATTTCTATCTTCATACCTCAACTCGTTTTCATAAGCTGCTTGAAATGCCAATTCTAAATCAAAATCTCTAATTCCTGCTTGGTATGCAGAAGCAATAACCAGTCCTACAAAATTAGTCCCCACGCCAGATACATATTTACTATTTGCCAAACCATCACTCATCCAACCAGAATTTTTGTACACGGCCAAATGACTCTGAACAAAATCATTATAATACTCTGGCCAAACCAAGGACCACAGCTGTGTTAGGTTCCAAAATGCCCCCCAAACAGAGTCTGTGTTATAAAATTTAAATTTTGGATTGCCATCTTTATCCAGAGGAATCTGACCAATAGTTCCATCATTTTCAGGAAACTGCCCATTCACATCACTAGCCAAACCTCTTCCTAAAAGGGCATGATACAAGCCTGTATAAAACTTAACTTTGTTCTCTTTGGAATTATCCTTGATTTGAATTTTCCCCAATTCACTCTCCCATTTACTCTGAGCTGATGATTTTGCTTGATCAAATGTCAAGTCACTTGCTTCAGATAAAAGATTCTTCTTAGCATTTTCCAAAGATGTGTATGAGAACCCTGCTTTTATTTCAACAGACTCATTCTCATCTGTCTCAAAAGTCAAATAAATACCAGCCCCTGGCCCTGAAGCTTCACGCTGCCCATCTCTTTTATCTTTTCCATTGAACACACCGACTGATATAGGCTTCTTATCTAAAATAGCAGAAAAATACATCCTAATTTCACCTTCTGGTTGATATTTTTTGACATACTCAGGATAAGTGATCACCCAACCTTCAACAGTGCCATCATCATTAAACTTCACATAAGCATCCTTCACTTTCCCACTTTCTCCGAGTTGATTTCCAATATCCATGATAACATGCGATTGCTTTGATCGTGGGAATGTATATCGATGGAATCCAACCCTTTCTGTGGCCGTAAGTTCTGCAGTCACATCATAATCTAGCAGTTTCACGCTATAATATCCAGGTCTTGCATATTCATCCTTCTTATCAAACCTTGAACGATATCCTTCTTCAGGATTTTCAAGTTTCCCTGGCACTGTTTTTACATCACCTGTCATCGCAGTAAAAAGAAAGCCTCCTACTTGAAATTCTCGTAAATTTGCAAACCCTTCAATACTCTCGTGTCTACCATCATACCCCACAGCCTCCCAACCATTGGGATTACCATAGCTTCCATCTGTAGAAGGACCTGGTTTTGCCATTCCGAAAGGAAGCGCTCCTGGAGTGTAAAAGAACCACCTACTATGCACCGAGCCAATATTTGGATCTACAAGACTCAATAGATCTTCCTCGGTATTGTTATCCAAATACCCAGTATATGTCGACTGACATGAAGCCAATACAACAAGGCTGAGTAATGAAAATGCTAATTTTTGAAATCGTTTCATTAATAAATTATTTTGGTTCATTGTTTCTATACTTAAATTCCATTCTTCAAACTGCAAAATGGTGCTTCAGTTGATAATACATAGCCGCTCCCAATATTGCTGATTCTTCGGTCTGAGTTGAGATGCATATTGGAATATCATTCACCTGAGATTTCAATGATTCTTCAAAAAGCTCAAATGATTTTGAAATATTACCACCGAGAACCAAAACTTCCGCACCAAAGGAATCAAGAAACGGTTGTAAAAAAGTACCAAGTTCTTTCCCAAACCATATGAATGTAGCCATTGCATTGCTATCAGATGATATTTTATTGCTAAGTTCTAAAACTGAACCGACCTTCTCTCCCGAAATTGACTTGTAGTGATTGATTATACCTCTAGTCGAAAAAAACTCATCAGCTAATTGACCTTTGTATTGCTTTTCAAATAGAATCCCATTTTGAGGCACTCCCTCTCCCTCGATGTATGGAACTCCAGATATACAAAAGGTCGCCCCCAAACCTGTCCCTAGCGTAATAGCTACCACTCTATTGTAGTTTGAAGTAGTCCCAATTGTCGATTCTGCAACACCAAATGCCATGGCATCATTTATAAAATAAATCTCCGAAGCAGGAATATCCAGTTGCTCTGAAAGCTCTGCACGTACATTTACATTATACAAAGCCTCATATTTCTGAACTCCACTGATCAAACTTATCCCATTGATGTAGTCAAATGGTCCAGGTATGGCTATGCCTATTCCTTGAAACTTAACTTTGGAAATTGTTATTGTTTGTCTAATTGCCTGAATCCACACGCTCAATATTTCTTCTATTGAGCCTTTATTGTCTACAGGCAAGCACACCATACTTTCTAACAACAACCTTTTGTCTGAATGTTCAAACATACATGAGCTAATGTGGCTTCCTCCTATATCTACTCCGATACTATACATGTTTTTAACGTCTAATTTCTATGGAATAAGTAAATAAGTCATTTCTATAATATCCAATATTATATTCAAGTGGCCTATCTCCAGGATCAGAAACAAATCTTTCCCTGATCAGGATTGGGTCTTTTGGCTTCACATTTAGAACAGAAGCAAAATCTCCAGCTAAGCCTGCTTTAATTTTTTCCCTTGAAACAGCTGGTATTGAAAAATAATCCTTTTCCAGAATTTCATATAAGGGCCTACTAAAATCCTCTTTTCCAGTAAGGCCTATACGTGGCTGAAAGTAACTTTCAAAGTATACAAACGGTTCTTCAAACCCCTTCAACCGACTTAATTTCAAGACTTTTGTTCCTTCTTCGACATTCAAAAAATTAGAAATATGTTTACTTATAGAGACCCATTCTATTTCAATTCTCAAATTCTTAAATGGAATCCCTTTTGAATTCATTTCTTGGGTAAAACTATGCCACTCACCAAGATTTGTCACGATTGACTTTGATGAAACTTTTGTCCCAACCCCCTTTTTCCTTGATATCAACCCTTCATATTCGAGCTTGTTACCTGCTTGACGAATAGTATTCCTAGAAACACCTAATAATTTGGAAAGCTCAACTTCTTTTGGTAAAAATGCCCCATTTTTGAATTCAGGAAGCTCTATTAATTTTCTCAACAACTCTTCCACCTGAATATGTAATGGAATTGGGCTCTCATGATCTACTTTTATATCCACCGCTTCAATTATATTATTGTACCTATGTCTAAACAAGCTACAATATAGCACATTTTTATTTTTATCTACTTGACTCAATAACCTACTCGAAATTAGAATCACTTTAGAAAGGCAACTTTCTAATAAATAGTTCTTCCTTGTTATAATATTATCCAAAGCATCATACCATAATGCAGAACAAACTTTGGCAAAGTTATTTTCAACTGCAATTAAACCAAATGCAGAGAGGCCATAATTGAAACCACCGTAATATGAGTTGGTATGGATCATGTGTTTTCATCTTTATGATCTACATAAATTTCTTGTATTTCTTCCAAGGACTTTCCTTTAGTCTCTGACACCATTTTGGATACTACGATGAAAGCTATCAAACAAAATGATGCAAACACCCAGAAAGCTCCTGAGGTGCCAAGCGTCGAAAACATTATAGGTGTAAGCTGTCCTACTATAGTATCAGCTATCCACATCACCATAATGCTCAATGCCAGTGCTCTACCACGAATAGCATCAGGAAAGATTTCGGAGGCTATTACAAACTTTAAAGGACCAATTGAAAATGCAAAACTTGCAAGAAATATCGTAGCACTAAGTAGTAGCAGAAGACTCTGCGTCATTCCTTCATAAAAACAATACCCAGTAACGAATAAACTAATAGATGCACACATTGATCCAACTAAATACAATGGTCTTCTTCCTAAGCTATCAACTTTCCATACTGCAATGAAAGTGAATAACATATTGACAGTTCCTAATACTATCTGACCTATAAGAGCATTATTTAAAGATACTCCAGCATCCTTCAAAATACTTGGCCCATAATATATTATCGCATTGATTCCGCTGAATTGTGAGAAAAGTGGTAATAGAACACCAATAAGCAAGGGCCTCCTCAATCTTTTTGAAAAGAGTGTTTTGTACGCATTGATTCCATCATTTTTCTGAACATCAAGCTCTTCCAAATCTTGCTTCATTTCAGACCCATCTTTCAGTTTTGAAAATGTCGCAATCGCTTCCTTAACCCTACCTTGCTGGAGCAGCCATCTTGGACTTTCAGGTACCAGCACTAATCCTATCAAAAACAATGTGGCTGGAATTATCTCAACACTAAACATTCCTCTCCAAACCTCATCTTTAAAAATATAACCCAAATATGATTCATTTATTGAACTGTCAGAAAAAGAGCCGGATAACTTTAGCATTCCTGAATTGGTCAAATATGCCAATAGAATACCAAATGTAATTGCAAGCTGATAACAAGTAACTAATCGCCCCCTAATCTTCAATGGAGCAATCTCTGACAAGTAAAGCGGAACAGCATTAGACGCCATCCCAACACCAATCCCGCCAAGTATTCTTGCTATGATCAAAAGCGTGAAGGTAGGAAGAACAGTACTGACTATAGCGGACAATAGAAACAAAATAGCGGCGATAAAGAGTAAACTTCGTCTCCCAAATCGATCGCAAAGCTCCCCAGACAAACCTACTCCCATCACTGCACCAAGTAGTGCTGATGATACAAACCATCCTTCTTGGGAGGGACTCAGGTCAAACTGTGTCTGAACGAAAGGCAGCACTCCTGAGATGACGGCCATATCAAATCCAAAAAGAAGTCCTCCTAGAGAACTTATAAAGGTGATTTTACCAATATAAAGCCTTCTTTCCATTAAAATTGCGGGTTATTAATTGGGTTGTAATTTTGAGAATCTAAATTTAAATATTTTGTTCATATGTTCAAACATATTAAAGAAAATTTTTCAATCTAATCTTATAGCTTAGTATAAATCTTTGATTTTTGCTAAATAGCAAGTTAAACTACTTTTAAATACCTTTAAACTTTTGGAAAATGAAAAAGGCAATAACATTCGTTTTACTCCTCATGAGCTTTCCCACCTTCTCTCAAAACTTAAAAACACAGGCAGCTTTCTACGAAGGTATCGGTATCATAGGATATGTTGAACAGGATGCATTTATCAACTTCACTGGCCCTAATATCAATTCGACTTACAAAAACTAAAAAGTCATTTTAGGCACACTGCCCTCTCTTCGTTTCAAAGAAGACAGAAACATTCCGCGAAACAGCTTTGTAACTCCTAACCTAGGTATAGGGTTTACTTACAGCTATAAAATAGCAGCCATTCAAGTCTCATTTTATTATAACCCTAAAGCAGCAACCCAAAATGGCGAGCGGACCACTGGTATTGGTTTGGGGTTAAAGCTAGAAAAATTAAATAATTAGCTTCCAAATTATTGGTAGCATAATCAAAAGAAACTTATTTCTCTGGAAACATGATTATTGCTCCTGATTTCCACGCCCCTTACAGTTCAATAGCAACAGAAAGTTCAAGCTCAATTTCTTGTGATAGAACTTCCTCAATATCTTCTTTGACTATACCTAGCTCATTGACATCAAGGGGGGACTCGGAAACAATCGTGGCAGACAACTTCAATGGTGCCACTTTGATCACTTTTACATCTCTAAGTGTACCGATAGACAATTCTTTTCCACTCAACTCTTGAATGATTTTATTCTCTTTTACCATCTTCGAAAAACCAAAAGCCAAAGGCGCGGAAATCACTCCTACAAAAACTAAAGAAATGATAAGTCCTTTCTTTGCCAATTTGAATGGGCTAAAGCCTAAAAAGAGAAAAGTCATTGCCGCAGCCAATACCATACCTGCCAAGTTGGTGCCTAGCAATAGAAGCGCTCCCCAAAATACCGACCAATCTCCCCAGCCTAATCCCACCCCAGAAACAGCTAAAGGCGGAACTAAAGCTACGGCAATGGCCACACCTGCAAGTGTCTTTGCTATTTCCTTTTTGGCATGAGCATATGCTCCTGCCATACCAGAGGCTGCGGCTACTCCCAAATCGAGCAGATTCGGCCTTATCCTAGCTGTAATCTCACTATTCATCACATTCAAAGGCGTGAACCATGTAATCAAAACAGCAAACAAATACCCGATGGCTAAGCCATAACCAATGGTTTTGAAGCTTTCTTTGATCAACTTTTCATCCTGTCTCAATACTCCCATTGCTAAGGAAATAATAGGTGACATCAAGGGAGCTAATATCATGGCCCCAATAATCACAGGGGACGAATCACCAAATAGACCAAATGTTGCAATAATTGTTGACAAAGCCATGAGTACCATATAGCTAGAACTAAGCTTTGAATTCTCTCTTAATATAGAAAAAAGCCACTTAAACTCTTCTGTAGTAGCATGATTGGTAATTGGCAAAAAGCGCTCTAGTAACTCATTCTTCAATTCTCCTTGAGGAAGGTTTTGGATTTTAAACGCCTTGCTTTTTTCTACTTTTTCCTCTGTTTTAAGTGATTTACCGGGAACAATAGCCAAGGATTGAGGATGTACTTCAAGCTCTATAGATTTCGAAGTCAACAACACATCATCTATGGTGTAATTAATAGGCTCCCGACTTATTACTTTAACCTTATCTGTCTTGATGTGAGCGACATAATCAGGCAATCCATTTTTCTTCGAACTATTAAAAAGACTGAAAAACCCAAACTTTAAAATTTCCCATATGCTACTAGGGGCGAGTATAAGACAGTGCATAAGACCATCATTTGCATAAGAACCTTCAATAATTCGTCGTGACAAAATTGAACTTTGACCATGCTGTACGACTACCATACCCAAGGCAGCTGTATCTATTGGCTTTTCTCTAAAATCTCCAGATTCCGTACTCCAGTTGATTGCATACGGCTGAAGTTTCACCCTTCTAAAAGACCCTATAAGCCTTTTGAATCTTCTTACAAATTGAGATAGCCAATTTCTCTCCTTGTCTACTGAATACAATAAACTAAATGAATCACCTACCATCAACTTATTCAAAACAGGCTGTCCATTTGCAGTCAAGACATCAATCTCAAAAACCTCTTCGGTTGTCAAAATATTTTCCACGGCTACTTCAAGATTGGAGGACACCCCAAACCCTTGCCTTGCCTCAACCATCTTTGGATGTGGCAAAAAGCCAATTTTCCAATGATCTTCTATGATTATATCCAGCAAAGACCTGATCTGCTCATCAGAAAGGTATGTCACTATGAAATCGCTTTCAGAAAAATCATGCTTTCGGTAGTCTTTGTAAGGGAGTTTTAGCTTGACATTATTAGAAAACAATGGCAACACTGTATCTTCCACAAACTCCACCTGACTTTCATCATAAATTAAAATAATCGACTTCATATAGTTATTTAAAAAAAAGAAAGGTTGAATGTCAACCTTCCATCAATTTATTCAATATTTCAACTGCTGCTTTGGGCAACACTGTGCCTGGACCAAATACCGCTGACACTCCTGATTGATAAAGGTAATCATAATCCTTAGCTGGTATTACACCACCAGCAATTACCATTATATCCTCTCTACCTAAGCGCTTCAACTCTTTGATCAAGGCTGGCACCAAGGTCTTATGCCCAGCTGCCAATGAAGAGGCACCTACTATATGAACATCGTTTTCAGCAGCTTGTTTTGCAACTTCTTCTGGAGTTTGAAAAAGTGGCCCAATATCCACATCAAAACCAAGGTCTGCAAAACCTGTAGCAATTACTTTTGCTCCTCTATCATGTCCATCTTGGCCCATTTTCGCCACCATGATCCTTGGTCTTCTCCCTTCCAGTGAAGCAAATTTATCTGCTAATTTTTTTGCCTCCTGAAATCCTTGATTATCCTTTGCTTCACCACTATATATCCCAGATATTGACTTTACTGTGGCTTTGTGTCTTCCAAAAGCATCTTCCATAGCATCTGATATTTCCCCTAATGTAGCTCTTTTACGCGCAGCTTTGACAGCTAGTTCAAGAAGATTTCCTTTACCAGACTTCGCCGATTTTCTAATTTCCTCCAAACTCTCAGCTACTTCTTCACTATTCCTTTCTTCCTTCAGCTTTTGGAGTCGGGCAATTTGAGCATTCCTCACGGCATCGTTATCCACCTCCAAGATTTCAAAATCTTCCTCTTCATCGGAAATATACCTGTTCACACCTACAATGATATCTTTTCCACTATCTATCCTCGCTTGCTTCCTTGCAGCTGCTTCCTCGATCCTCATTTTAGGTATACCGGCTTCTATTGCTTTTGCCATTCCGCCCAAATCTTCTACTTCTTGGATTAATTTCCACGCTTGAGACACAAGCTGATCTGTGAGAAATTCCACATAAAACGAACCTCCCCATGGATCCACAACTTTAGTAATCCTTGTTTCTTCTTGCAGATAAAGCTGTGTGTTTCTTGCAATCCTAGCAGAATGATCTGTAGGAAGTGCTATGGCTTCATCAAATGAATTGGTATGCAAAGATTGAGTATGCCCCAATGCTGCTGCCAGTGCTTCAACTGCCGTTCGAGCCACATTATTCATGGGGTCTTGCGCAGTGAGTGACCAGCCACTGGTCTGGCAATGCGTTCGCAAAGCCAAGGATTTTGGATCTTTTGGAGCAAACTGGTTAACAATTTTTGACCATAGCAATCTTCCCGCTCTCATCTTAGCCACTTCCATAAAGTGATTCATCCCAATCGCCCAGAAAAAAGACAACCTAGGCGCAAAATCATCAATGTCCAAACCAGCTGCAACGCCTGTCCTCAAATATTCTAAGCCGTCAGCCAAAGTATAAGCTAATTCTAATTCAGCCGAAGCACCCGCTTCTTGCATATGATACCCAGATATGGATATCGAGTTGAATTTGGGCATGTACTTCGCAGTATATTCAAATATATCCGCAATGATTCTCATGGAAGCTTGGGGTGGATAGATATACGTATTCCGCACCATGAATTCCTTCAAAATATCATTTTGAATTGTTCCAGTCAATTGATTTGAAGTAACTCCCTGCTCTTCGGCAGCTACAATGTAAAATGCCATAATAGGTAAAACAGCACCATTCATGGTCATAGAAACCGACATTTGATCTAAAGGAATCTGGTCAAATAAAACCTTCATATCCAAAACAGAGTCTATTGCAACTCCAGCTTTCCCAACATCACCTACTACCCGAGGATGATCAGAATCATACCCCCTATGAGTCGCCAAATCAAAAGCAACAGAAAGCCCTTTTTGACCAGCGGCTAGATTTCTTCTATAAAAAGCATTTGACTCCTCTGCTGTAGAAAAGCCTGCGTATTGACGAATCGTCCATGGTCTAGTCACATACATGGTACTGTAAGGCCCACGAAGGTAGGGAGGAATTCCCGCTGCAAAATTCAAATGCTCCATTCCTTCAATCAAATCACTTGAAGTGACTGGTGGAACAATGATTTTCTCTGCGGTTTCCCAACTTTCGCTTTCTCTGTCAACTATAAACTCTTCTCTTCGTGTGTAAAAGCCCAATTTTAGAAGATCAATTTTCATGAGTTACTAGAGTTTAAAAGTTCATATTTCAACGCATGTCTGCTCCAGTTCAATTGGTAGTCAAACATTTCCGACTCATCATCAATGGAGGCATTAGCTTTTTCTTGCTTGTATTTATTTACTCCTACTTTCACACTTTGCCCACTGATCAATTCATCTTGTCTTTGTGATCTCGTTTCTTTGATTTCAGCTTGAATATCATGAAGGCTAGACATACTCCACCACCCTCCTTCTGCGTCCACTGTCAAAATCCCATTGATAACTCGATTAAAAAGTTCTTCTGCAAGCTTTTCAATATAATAAGATCCTGCAGCTGGATCTAATACTTTATCCAAATAAGCCTCCTCCTTCAATATACTGGACACATTTCTAGCCATCCTTGAGGCAAAGTCCCTAGAAGAACCCATAGAGAGATCATGAGGAAGCACTTCTAATGCTGTACATCCTCCGATTATTGCAGACATGGCCTCAGTGGTATTCCGAAGCATATTGGTATCCATATCAAACTTGCTTTTTGACCAATAACTTGTCTGTACATAGAAAGGTATAGATTTTGGGTCTAGCTTATGTTTGAAAAGGTTGGCAATTTGAAAAATCAGCATCCTTGCTACTTTCAATTTGACAATCTCCAAGAAAAAGTCAGATCCCACAGCCGATTTTAAAAGGACATTTTTAAAAATCAACTCTAAAGACACACCTTCTTCAGTCAACCTATCAACATGCTCAAGAAAAGCTCCAAATCCATAGGATAACTCTTGGAAACTAAGCCCCCCCGCATGATGATAGTGAGCAAAATCTATGGTAAACGTTTTGAAATTAGGATACTTTTCGAACTGAACAAGTAGCTTCTTTATCACTTCCAACCCTTCAGACCGATAGAATTCCAGTGTCAAGCTAACCGTCGCAGGATCCCATAAAAACCCACCTATCACATCATTCAAATCCACATTTTTGCTTTCCAGCCATGCTTCAAATACCTCTGCAACATTCAGCACATGATCCTTTGGTTCAATGAAAATTTGAATGTATGAAGGCTCAACATCTTTGAGAAGCACTGCCAAATCTTCCTTACCAGTCAGGGATAAGACGAGTCCATCAGCGCCGGTTTGTAAGGCATTTATCAACTTCTTATTCTCCGAAACTTCATTTTGTTCACCTACCGCTACCCTAACCGTATTGCTCCACTGCCTGGGAGAAAGTCCTGGCAGACTAGGTATTGGATTGACTTGATTATGAATGGTAGACAACGGAAACTCTGCCCCTAAATCCTCTCTTGTATAAAATGGCTTTATATGAATCCCTCCTTCGGCCTGACTTATCAGGGTGTCTTCAAAGGATTTACCCTTCAAATCCTTGAGCACCTGTTCCATCCAGTCTGACTTACTCGTGGCACGAAAATCTTCAAACAATTTATCTCTCATAAAACTGGTAACTATTTGGGCTATTTCAACTGATCATCGACTTCCACAAGCTACGGAAAATCCTTGATCATATCATCAAAGTTAATTTTTATAGTCTTCTTGTCCAAGAAAATATAATTCAGGACTTGATCACCTAGTTTATAATATCCTCAATAAAATAACATTGGATTGACTTGCTTCAAACCCTTGACTTGTAATTTTACAAGGATTAAAAATAAAAAAAAACCTATCTTAGCCGCACAAATCAGGAACACAAAACTGACATGAAAAACCTATCCAAGCATTATCATCCTTTTTTAATCTTTGCTGTTATATTTTGGACGTGCTGTGCTCCGCAGCTTTCATTACAATCAAGTGGGAACTTTGTTCCAGTCTCGGAAGAAATCCAAGAATCAGAAGAGCTTGTTCAAATGATCACACCATATAAAGTGAAATTGGAGCAAGAAATGAATGAGGTGATAGGCGTTTCTAGTCAAGCACTTACTAGAAGCAAAGGCGAATCGCTTTTGGGCAATTTTGTAGCAGATGTTCAAAGGGATTATACCGAAAAAGCGTTGAATCTCCCTATTGACATATCAATCATCAACAATGGAGGCATGCGAAATGACCTTCCAAAGGGCAACATTACCTTAGGAAATATCTATGAGCTTTCTCCTTTTGACAACTATCTTACCATATTAGAACTGCGTGCCGCAGATGTCAGTACCCTTGCTACTTTCATGGCAAAATATAAAAACATGTCCGTAAGCGGTATGCAAATATCGGGAAGGGAAGACCAGCTGGATGAGTTCCTCATCAATGGAAAGTCTTTGGAGGAAAATAGAACATACCTGCTCGCCATCAATGATTACTTAGCAAATGGTGGAGACAATATGGGCTTTTTGTCAGCGCTACCTGCAAAAGAAAAAACAGACATCCTGTTGAGAGACATGCTGATCGAAGTAATCAGAGAGATGAGCTCTAATGGAGAGCAGCTTAATGCTGAAATCGAAGGAAGACAAAAATATAATTGACATGCAGAGACGAGAATTCCTAAAAAGAGGTACTTTAGCTGGTATAGGGTTGGGACTTTCAAGTTCCCTTTGGGCTTCAGAAAGCGAATTTACTCATGCAAAGAAACTGACTATCCTCCACACCAATGATATGCACTCCCGTATTGAGCCATTCCCCAATGATGGCAGCAGAAATGCTAATCAAGGCGGAATGACAAAACTAGCCTCATTAATTAATAAGGTAAGAAAGGAAGAAGAAAATATTCTATTGTTAGATTCAGGTGATTTCTTCCAAGGAACACCCTACTTCAACCTCTATGGGGGCGAGCTAGAGCTCAAACTGATGAGTCAAATGGGCTATGACGCAAGCACTCTTGGAAATCATGAATTTGACAATGGACTTGAGGGCATTGCGAATCAAATCGAACATGCCAAATTTGACATCTTGTGCGCCAACTACGATTTCTCTGAAACCATACTCAAAGACGCATTTTCTCCTTACAAAATATTCACAAAACAAGGATTGAAAATTGGGGTTTTTGGACTAGGTATTCAACTCAAAGGATTGGTTTCTGAAAAAAATTATGGAAACACCAAGTTTTTAGATCCTGTTGGCGTGTCAAATGAAATGATTCAAGAGCTCAAAGCAAAAAAATGTGATCTTACGATCTGTCTTTCTCATCTAGGATACCAATCAGACCTCAAACTTTCTGATGAAGTCACGGGTATTGATCTTATCTTGGGTGGGCATACGCACACCTTTTTGGATGAACCTATTGTTAAACTCGATGCACACAACCACAAAACGATCATCAATCAAGTAGGTACTGGAGCGCTAAGGTTGGGTAAGTTAGATTTTGAATTTTCTAAAAATCTCCAAACTTCCTTTGCATCAGCAAGAAATCTTCAAGTTTATTAAAAAGTCAAGCAGAATTTGATTTTTTATTTAAATATATTTTCCCCAATTTTGTTCCCCTTCATTTTGACCATGAAGGCAAGTTAAATCTTTTCAATTAATTCTATTCATATCATAAGTAAATGAGTTCAGAGGCTAATGCAGTATGGAAGGAATGCTTGCGTGTGATCGAACAACACGTTAATGAACAAAGCTTTTCCACTTGGTTTCAACCTATCAACCCAGTTAGGTTGGAAGGCGGTAGCCTTACCATACAGGTTCCAAGCCAATTTTTTTATGAATGGCTGGAAGATAATTATGTAGAAGTTCTCAAACTTGCCATCAAAACCACCCTAGGCCCAAATGGGCGTCTTGAGTATGCAGTAGTAGTAGATCGTGGAAACTCTCAAAACCAACCCTATATGGTGAGTTTCCCGCAGGGAAATGCTTCCAATTCAAATAAAAAGCAAAACACAGCCAATCTTCCTGAAAGCAAGAGTCCATTTGAGATGCAGAGTCTGAATAGCGAAATGCTTTTACAATCCAACCTGAACCCTAACTATGCTTTCAATACATACATTGAGGGGGATTGTAATAGGTTGGCAAGATCGGCAGGCTTTGCAGTAGCGACAAAGCCAGGAATCACTTCATTCAACCCACTCATGGTCTATGGAGGCGTAGGTCTAGGCAAAACTCACTTGGTGCAAGCCATTGGGAATGAAATCAAAAATGGTCCTGAGGAGAAATTTGTATTGTATGTGTCTTCTGAAAAATTCGTGAATCAATTCATGGACTCCATCAAAGACGGAAATGTGAAGAGCTTTACAAATTTCTACATGCAGGTAGATGTGCTGATCATTGATGATATCCAGTTCTTGGCAGGAAAAGATAGAACGCAGGAAATGTTTTTCCATATCTTCAATCACCTGCACCAGAATAAGAAACAAATCATCATGACCTCAGATTGTCCTCCTAGAGACCTGAAAGGACTAGAGGAAAGACTTCTATCGAGGTTCAAATGGGGACTGACTGCAGATTTGCAAATGCCAGACTTCGAAACAAGGGTAGCCATCATCAAACGAAAAATGCAATCTGAAGGGATCTATATTCCTGATGATGTAATTGAATATTTGGCCTATACGGTAGACACCAACGTCCGTGAGCTAGAGGGAGTGATGATCTCGCTGATTGCTCATGCTTCTCTCAATCGTGTAGAGATAGACCTCACTTTGGCCAAGACGATCATGAAAAACATCGTCAAAGATATCGAAACCGAAGTAGGCATTGACTTTATCCAAAAATCTGTTTCTGACTATTTTGAAATCAAACTTGACGACCTCAAAGCAAAAACGAGAAAGAAAGAAATCGTAACAGCTCGTCAAGTAGCCATGTACTTCTCAAAAGAATACACCAATCACTCTCTGAAATCGATTGGCTACCACTTTGGAGGCAGAGATCACAGCACTGTAATACATGCCATCCAAACAGTAAATGACCTAATGGAAACGGATACTTCTTTTAGGAACTCTGTAAATGAACTTAAGAAAAAATTTAAAATGCGATCTTATTAAAAGATCGCATTATTTTTAAAACTCAGTTTTTATCAGCCCATCAAGCTCATCCCAGGTCAACACCAAAGAAGTCTCCCCAAGTACATAAGGCCCTATTTCATAGCTGCTATACAACAAACAAAATCCTTCTTCACAAAAACCCATATTGGCTGGTAAGAAGAAGAATTTATCATCTTTCAGAAAAAATCGCCCATCTCCGCCTAGAGACACTTCTTCTGCTACTTCATGGTAATCCCTAAACTTTTCCTCAGCCTTAATCAAAAGTGCCTCTTGATCTAAGATCAAGTCCTCGTTAGAGATCAACTTACCAGTCTGCCTGCTGAAATTCAATATCCTAGGAAAAGTATTAGGATGAGCACCTCCCAAAAATGATGTCCCTCTCACAGTAACCGTCAAAACTTGATCATTTTGAAAATCTTCTTTGGCACTCACATCATGAAACCAACCTATCCCATGATCGAAACTCTCGATATAACGATCAAATTCATCAAAAAAATGATCCACTGCCAATGCCAAAGTCTCCGCTGGTTCTTCAAATGACACAAAGTTTGTAATAACCTGATCAATATTAAAGTTGACTAAGGAATCAACCTCACTCTCCCCTGTGTAATACACATAGGACAAATCCACCTTAGCGCAAGCATCGCCATGACACTGCTCATCAGTATACGTTTTGATCTCAGCTATCAGAGGCTTATCAGACTCTTTGACTCCACAAGAGGCTAATAACAAGCCGAATGTTAAGTTTAAATAAAATTTATTCTTCATTTTCTGTTTCTTGATTTATAAACAATTTGACTAAGGCTCTAGCGACTTTTATGGCTGATGTTTTTCCAGATTCTACCTCTTGCAAAGATGAAGCTAAAACTGACTGGACAGATTCATTCTTATAAAACGCAGTCTCTAAGAGGTACTTCGCATGCTCATTCAACCAACTCACCCTTTGCTTTGACCTGTTGCCTTCAAAGTAGCCATTGCTTAACATCATACTTTTGTACTGCAAGATCACCTCCCAAACTTCAGGCAAGCCATTTCCTTTCAACCCCGAGCAAGTCAGCACCTTGGGACTCCATCCATTTTCTCTCATTGGAAAAAGGTGAAGGGCATTTGAATAAACTCTTTTTGCCTTTTTTGCCTCGTCAATATTCTCTCCATCTGCCTTATTGACAACCAATGCATCACACATTTCAACAATCCCCTTCTTGATCCCTTGAAGCTCATCTCCTGCTCCCGCCAGCATCAGAAGTAAAAAGAAATCCACCATTGCTTTGACCGCAATCTCAGACTGACCCACTCCGACGGTTTCTATCAATATCACATCAAAGCCTGCCGCTTCGCAAAGCAACATGGCCTCTCTTGTCTTTGCACTCACCCCACCCAAAGTAGTACCCGCTGGACTTGGTCGTATGTAAGCTCTTTGATCCATAGAAAGCTCTTCCATCCGAGTCTTGTCCCCCAATATACTCCCACGACTTGATTGACTACTGGGGTCCACGGCAAGAACGGCCACCTTGAATCCCTTCTCCACAAGCAAAAGACCAAACTGCTCTATAAAAGTACTCTTCCCTACCCCCGGCACCCCTGTGACACCTATTCTGATAGACTTGCCAGTATAAGGAAGTATGGCATCCATTACTTCATCACCCAGATTTTGATCTAAATCTAAAGAGCTCTCTATCAAGGTAATTGCCTGACTTAGAATCACCCTATCTCCTTTCAGAACACCTTCCACATATGATTTTGCTGATAACCTTTTCCGTCTTTTCATTGATTCACCACACTTTTGTTTCCAAAAGGTCTATTTGAAAATTTCACATCACCCATCGCTGATTTTTCATATTTTGCCACACAATATGCTTGATATTCATTTGGAATAAAAGGAGCAACATGAAGCACATCCTTAGGAGCTTTGGTACTGTCTGTGAAGAAAAAAACTTGGGTATTTCCATACTTTGTATGTGGCATATAGTTGCCATAAGCCTCGAGTAACTCTCGAGAATCATCCTCCACATACACGACATACACCCGCTGAATAGGTCCAGTATTATTCTCATTTCTATAAAAAGCAAGCTCTTCATAAACCAAATCTAAATTAGAAACACCCGGCTGGGTAAATGAATCCTTCACTATCCAAACCATCAAACCAATTACCAAAGCGAACAAAATATAAATGAGGCGACTGAACTTCATATAAGAGATGTTTTTTGCATTTAAAGCCTTAATTTAGCAGAAAAAAAGGACAATGGCATTCGAATATATAAAAGCACTGCATATCATTTTCATAGTCACCTGGTTTGCAGGCCTGTTCTATATCGTGAGGCTATTCATCTATCAAGCTGAGGCTTGGGAAAAGCCCGAGTTTGAAAGAAAGATCCTGATCCCCCAATTGAACCTTATGGCGTCTCGGCTTTGGTATATCATCACTTGGCCTTCAGCAATTTTGACATTGATTTTTGGATTTTGGACTTTGTCTTATAGGTGGGGATACATGCAGTTAGGCTTTATGCATGCTAAGTTAGCATTTGTTTTTGTCTTGTATATCTATCATTTCTATTGCCACAAGTTATTCAAAGATTTGCAATCGGGAACCTCCAAATGGACATCAACAAAGCTTCGCATTTGGAACGAAATTGCCACCGTACTGTTATTTGCTATAGTATTTATCATCGTGCTAAAAAGCCTCCTAAGCGCTGTCTGGGGAATTGTGGGCCTATTATTACTGAGTATACTCATGATGATAGGAATCAAGTTTTATAAAAAAATCAGAGAAAAAAATGAATCATAAATTGAAATCCGTATTCTTATTAGCCCTTGTTTTTCTCCTTGTCATAAGTTGTCAAAAGCAACAAGAAGAAGAATCAAACACATTACCTATTTTGGGAAACTGGCACATCAATGAGTTCGAAATGGAAGGAAAAACCATTCAAGACACAGTTTTTCACAAAATCGCTGATTTCAGCTTTATCAATCAGGAAGGAAAAGAGGTAAGCAACAGCACAACAGCTGGCAAAGTATATGTGGCAGATTTTTTCTTCACCACTTGCCCGACCATATGCCCTATCATGAAAACTCAAATGCTAAGGGTTCACGAAAAATTCAAAGAAGAGGACCAGTTTATGATCTTAAGCCACACTTTAGATCCGGAACATGACACGCCAGAACTTCTAAAAGACTTTGCCGAAAAAATAGGCATCGAAGATGACAACACTTGGCAGTTTCTAAGTGGAGACCAAGAGAAAATATTTGAAATAGGGCAAACAAGCTACTTAACCACAGCAATGGAAGACAGTAGTGAACCAGGAGGTATCTTACATTCGGGTGCATTTGTCCTAGTAGATCAAAAAGGGCGTATCAGAGGAGTGTATGACGGAACCAAAGAAGACCAAGTGAACAAACTCATGAGAGACATTCCTAAACTTTTTAACAATTAGGAATGAAAAAGACTGTCTTATGCCTCCTAAGCCTTGGGTTGATACTTGCTTGTAAACCAGAAAAAAGCGATGATGAAAAAGGCCTATCAGACATCAAGGATGCGAAAGTCTTACAATATGCAATAGAAGGAAAGGTTCTATTCGAAAATCACTGTGCAAACTGTCACCAAACTGACGGAAAAGGACTTGGAAAGCTCATTCCTCCACTCAATGGTGCTGACTACATGCTTGAGGATATCGGAAGAACAGTAGGAATCATAAAAAATGGGCTAAAAGGCGAAATCTATGTCAATGGCCAAAAGTACAATCAACCCATGCCTGCCAATCCCATGCTTACAAATATGGAAATCGCACAAATCACCACATATATTTACAATATCTGGGGCAGCAATGAGGGAATCATTAGTAGCCAAAGCGTAGCTGATTACCTGAAAGAAAATTAATCCTTCAAAACAGCCTTAGCATCAGCTATGGCTGTTTTGATATCTTCATTCACTACTTTGACCATTTCCTTTTGGTTGAGTAAATAAGATTCCAATTCCTCATCGGACATCTCATCTTCCTTTTGATTGAATTGACGCATCCACACGAACATACCATCAAAAGCATCATCAAGCTGTTTAGCCAAAAGTTTGAGAGACTCTACCTCTTTAGCACCTTCTTCTCCTTGGTTTCTTTCGATCTCATGTGATTTGGCAATAACATCCTTTCTAAGCGATTTTAACTCACCCATATAAGGCATGACTTCATCGTGAATCTGAATCACTTCGTCTCTAAGTTTTTGATTCTCTTGGGCTTTATCCTCAGTACAAGAATAGGACAATGAGATCAATATCAAAATGTAAAAATTTCTTAAATAAGCATTCATTATTTTTTCTCTACTAATTACACAAAGAAAAAATAATTTCACTAAAAAAAGAAATTATTTAACATTTACATTGCATTTCCTGTGAAACTTCCAATTTATAATATGAACAATAACTAAACTTAAAGAAGCAACAAGGGAAACATAGATCATCCAAGAGATACTTTCATGTAGCAAAACTGCTACAGAAAAAATCGATACCGCAGCATAAAGCGCTATTTTTATCCCTTTGGAATTTGTACTTTTAGAGGCGTTTAAAACCGCCCAAATAGCCAATGCCACAAAAATGAAATCCATCCAATGTCCATGGAAATGAATATGATGATCATGGGCATGCGTATGATCATGACCATGATCATCATGACCAAATATGAATCCTAATGAAATCATCACTGGAATAGCTAAGCAATGAATCATACACAATAGAGAGGCCGATATGCCCATCAAGTCAGCTGACTTTGAGGATATTCTTTTAAGTTTTTGCAACATAGTTGCAAATATATATTAAAATTTATCAATCCGCTTTAATCTTAAATAAAATTCAATCATAAGCATAAAAAATATAGACCTATGAAACCATATTGCTTTTCAAAAACTGATATAATTCAATCCCAAAATGCACAATTGCACCCTATGGACATAGGGCTGATCAGAGGGTATGGGATATTTGATTTTTTCAGGACTTCAAACTATGTCCCGCTATTTTTATCTGATTATTTGGACAGGTTCATCAGATCTGCTGAAAAAACTCATTTAGATTTAAGGTTCTCCAAAAAAGAATTAGAAGAAATCATCTTGAAATTAATCGAGAAAAATGATCTAGAAGATGGTGGTATCAGAATGCTTCTGACAGGTGGCGTCTCTGAAAACCACTTTAGTCCAGCCAAAAGTGATCTTTTCATATTCTGTGAAGAGCTGTTGTTTCCCGCTCTATCGAAATATGAAAATGGTGTAAAGCTTGTAACGGCCGATTATGTAAGAGCAATAGCTGACATCAAAACAACAAACTATGCTTACCCAGTATGGCTAAGTGCTCAATGGAAATCGCTAAATGCTGAAGATGTAATCTATCACCATCAAGGAATCATTTCTGAAAGCTCAAGAAGTAATATTTTTATGATCAAAAATGGAGAAATCAGCACTCCAAATGAGCACATCCTTCATGGAATCACAAGAAAGAGAGTATTAGAACTGGCTCCCCAGTCAAGCATTAGGTCTATCACTTTAGATGAACTTATGGAAGCCGATGAAGTTTTCATGACAAGTACCACCAAGCGAATCCTGCCGATCACAACTATCGATGATGCTAAAGTGGGAAATGGAAAAGTAGGTACAATTACCCAACAACTCATGGACGATTTTAAAAAAATGGAGGCTACGCATACAAAAAAATAACCCCCACCTGATTGAGAAGCATTGCGTCAAGTAACTTTGTAAATGCGCTTGCTATTTTAGATTTACTTACAAAAAAGAATATAAATCAAACAAAAAAAGCTTCCAACAATCTGTTTGTTGGAAGCTTTTTTGTTAATAATACTATTGGAAGTTTGGCATTATCAGTTGACTAATTCTGCATCTACCACGATATACATTAACTTCTCTGGATCACTATCATTCAGAGTCAACTTCCCCCTTACTTTCACTCGCTTTGAAGTGTACTTTATTGGGGACTTCATCATTACTTCCATCACTGTTTCTGGACCACCAGAACCACAGAAAAAACATTCTGCAAGTGGAAGTGAAGATAATATTATATGCTCTGGCTTGAACATCCCTTCAAAAGGGATGATGTAACCATCAGCCTCGACGACTTTTCCTTCCAGTTTCTTGATATTATCACTGAATACGGGAATGTATAATTCTCCGAAATCATCCTCGCCAATTTTATAAGTCACCTCAGACAAGGCTCTCCAAACATTACCATTGGTCTGGGCATAGGTAAACGTACTTAAACCCACCAATACCAATAGCAATAGTGCTCTCTTCAATCTCATTAATTCAATTATATTAGGTTGACAATTTAATTCTCTCTTCACAAAACTACATTAAAGCGCTGACTTTACATGCCTATCTGTTTGGATTTAACAAAACACAAACATCGTAACAACTTGACTATTTAAGACTATCAGGATCTTGTAAGTTGCTTAGCTATATCTGTTCTGTATGCAGAGTAAGCAGGTATAAGTGATGCAACAAAACCCACAGCTACTGCATATACGATAATCCACATTTCTTCTTGCAAAAACACTGCCGCAGAAAGTCCACTTATAGCACCTTGCTCATTCTGCGCTACCAATACGGCAAGAAAAACATGCCCAATCGTAATACCGACCAATGCTCCAAGCAAAGTCAAAATAATCCCTTCTAATACAATATGCATGAACAACTGTAAACTAGACGCCCCCAATGTCCGCATAACTGCGAGATCATACTTTCTTTCTTTCAATGAATTGAATAAAGCAATAAATATCCCCAAGCCTGCAATAAATATAATGGCATAGGCAAGGCCTTGGATCAATTTCACCCCTACTCCTAAAAGCTCAAACAATCTTGAAATCTCAAAAGAAGGAGACGCTGCTTGCATAGAACTTCTGCTATTGATGTATCTCGGAAGTTGTACAGCGGCCATAGGGTTTCTATATTGCACTAGTAGTGAGGTAACCTCACGATCTTCTTCTGTAGGAGGAAAACCAGTCGTACTTACATCGGCAGTAAACTTATCATGATCATGCCCCTCATCATGTGAATACCATACCGACTCTATACTTGTCAGCACCAATTTATCCAATACATTATTCATTCTGTTAAGAACACCCGTAACGAGGTAAGGATGCTCATCGTGCTCGTGGCTACTACTCCCTATACCATGCGAGCCTATGAAATTATCCCCAACCTTCAGTTCAAGTTTTCTGGCTACCTCTTCTCCCAAGACTACCTCAAACGGTTTTTTCCAAATCTCGCCGTCTTCAATTTCTGCATTATACAATTGGAGGTAATCATGGTTGGTCCCGATGATCCTATATCCTTGATAGTTATCTCCCATCCCTAGCGGAATGATGTTTTTCACAAGTCGATTCCTAGAGAGTGATTGCGCTTCTTCCATATCAATATTTCCGGTTGGGAAATCGATATGGTATACACTAGATAGTATCAATTGTAGCGGGCTCCCCTTGGCGCCTACAACAAGATCTATACCCTCTGCATCTTTGGACATTTTGTTTTCAAACTGATCTTGTATCAAGATCAGCACTGTAATAATAGAAAGACCTAAGGCCAACAAAAGTATATTCAAACCTGTATTTAAAGGTTTTGCAATCAAATATTTCCAGCTTAGTTTTAACATATTCATGACAAACCTCCTATCGTTATTTGATTCACAACATGATCTTTGACTCTTTGGTCATGTGTCACTATGATGAGTGCCGCATGATGCTTTCTGGCTTGCTCCTGAAGTAGCTTTACTACAATTTCCGCATTTTGATCATCCAAGCTGGCTGTTGGCTCATCGGCTAAGATCAAATCAGGCTTATTAGCCAATGCCCTGGCTATCGAGACCCTCTGTGCCTCTCCTTCACTTAGGGTATTTACTTTTGCTTTGCGCTTATCTGCAATTCCTAACTCTTGGAGCAACTCGAGATTCCTATCCCCATTTATCCCAGAAAAAAAGTTAGCTAATTTGAGGTTCTCCTCTACAGTCAACGGGGAAAGAATATGAGGTTTTTGAAAAACGATACCAATATGCTTCCCTCTGAATTTATCCAATTTGGCTCCACTGAGCTGATTGATCAATGTATCACCTAGCCTGACTTCTCCAGCAAGAGGTTTCAATAAGCCTCCAAGAATATTGAGAATAGTAGTCTTTCCACTACCTGATTTTCCTAAAATCAAAAGCTGATCACCCGCATTCAACTGGAAGTCTGGAATATCAAATGGTTTACCTTTATCGTATTGAAATTTTACACCTTTTATCTCTAGCATTATTCTCTATTTATTGGCACTTTCACATGAAAGGTAGTGCCTTTACCTGCATCACTGACAAAACTTATATCTCCTTTAAGTACTTCTACACATTTCTTCACAATCGAAAGTCCCAACCCCGAACCTTCTATAATCCCCACATTCTTCGCTCTAAAGAAACGGTCAAACAACTGTTCTTGTTCCTTCTTTGGAATACCTATCCCTTGATCTTTGACTTCAGCAACAATGAAATTTCCTTCAGCCCATACTTTAAAATTGACTTGCTGACCGTCTTTTGAGTATTTGACAGCATTAGAAAGTAGGTTTTCAAATACTTGATACATCAAATCGACATCCGTCACCATTGATCTGGGTATTTTACCAATCTCAAGGGTAACTCTCACATCATTTTCTGCGCCAGCCCTGACCACATCTACGATCTCTTGAAAAAATGAGGTTAGGTACATTTTCTTTGGATTGTAGTCAATTTTATTAGCATCTGCTTTTCCAAAAAACAGCACGGAAGTCAACAAGCCATTCAAACTACGAACAGAACTTTCTATTTTGTTTGCATGCTTAGTGATCTTTGCCTTAAAAGGATGCTCCTTCTCAGCATACACTTGAAGCAACTGAGCTGAACTCAGTATGGATGTCAAGGGTGTTTTAAAGCCGTGTGAGACATTCAAAACAATCCGTGACTTAAGCTCTCCAATCTCTCTTTCCTTTTCCAATGCCCTGGTCAACTCTTTGTTCGCCTCATGAAGGTCCTTTGTCCTTTGTTTTACCTTTTCCTCGAGTTCATTGTTGAGTTTTTGTAATTCTTTCTCTTTTCTATCCTTGAATATAGCCAACTCTATAACCATATTGAGTTCACGGATATTGAAAGGTTTGATCACATAGGCACTAGGATTGGTACCGACTACCTTGGTCAATGTCTCTGAATCTGAGCTTGCGCTAAGGTATACTACAGGTATATCATATTTTTCATTTATGATTTCCGTTGTTTTGATCCCATCTAGCTCACCAGAAAGGTTAATGTCCATCATTACAATGTCAGCTGTATGCTTTTCTAAAATCTCTAAAGCTTTTTCGCCAGAGTCTGAAATCCCAATAATATGGTGGTTATTCTTTTCTAGTGCTTTTTTGAGTAAAAGAGCCGAAACATGATCGTCTTCAGTGATTAATATCCTTAATGGAAACATAGTTGATGATTAAATTCAATTGCAAATTACATGATTTAATGTTTTCCGAAAAATCAATTTGTTGATAATGGAAATTCTACCAATACTAAAGTACCCTTTCCTTTCTGACTTTCTAGTTTAATTTCGCCTTTTAAAATCTCCACCAAGCTTCTAGTAATAGTTAAGCCTAGCCCTGTACCTTCATACATCCTGCTATATCCTTCACTCTCTTGCTCAAAGGGATTAAACAGCTTATCCATAAAATCCTCACTAATACCGACTCCTTGATCTCTGATTTCTAACTTGAAATTTCCATTGCTTTCACCAACCTTCACAGAGACAAGTCCTTTTTCAGAGTATTTGATTGCATTACCTACGAGATTATTTATGATCATTTCCAAATACCTCCTGTCGATTTTTGCTACAAAAGGTTTTGTTTCAAATTTCGCTGAAAGCAACAAACCCTTCTTCATTGCTAGAGTCTTCAGCGGTATCAAGATCTTTCGGACATAATCATTGACTTGAGTCTCTTCAAGCAACACATCCATTTTGTTAGCATCGATTTTTGAGAGGTCCAAAATGCCATTTATAGTATGTAAAAGTCGTTCACCAGATTCACGGATGACTTCAAGTTGGCTCTGCAATTTTTGATCTTGTCTCCAAGTCTCCGCTATGTGGGCTGCCGTCCCAAGAATCCCATTGAGAGGTGTGCGAATCTCATGACTCATATTGGACAAGAAGCTAGACTTTAGTCTATTGGACTCTTCGGCCTTCTCTTTTGCTTGCTTCAAGCTTTCTTCATAAAGTCTCTTGTCTGTGACATCCCTGAAAACCGTAAGCAAGACTGTCTTACCTTGATACTCTGTATCTAACCAAGTGATGAACATAGACACAATTCTTTTACCCGACCTAAAAGGCATTTCAGCTTCATGCTCTATGATTTGGTTTTTTGTTTTTGCTCCTACTTTGGACAATATGATTTCCCTTTGATTCGAATAAAAATGTGGATCAGTGTACATCTCCTCAATCTGCATCTTTTCAAGCTCTTGCTTGGAGAACCCTGCCATCTTTTCCATACTGGGATTTGCAGTGAGAATCTTACCTCCCTCTAGAGACAAAATCAATCCATCGACTGAACTGTTCCAAACATTCCTAAACTGATTCTCCAAAGTAAAAGCCTCCTTGGTCTTTTCATCAATCGTTTTCTTGAGTAAGAGTTGACTCTTTCCTTGATTGATCAAGGTATTTAACAAAAAACCTATGCCTACAAAGACTCCAAGGATTAGTAAAATAAACCAACCTTGAAAATAAAAAGGCCTTCTTATCGTAAATGACTCACTGAGAACCTCATCAGAATAAATAACACCACCCAAACTAGAAAACATCCGTAACCTGTAAGTACCTGCGGGAAGATTATTGAAGGTAAGTACACCTGTATTCGGGTTTTGTACTTGCTGCCAATCTTCATGATAACCTTCCAGCTTATAATTCACAACCAAATCGGTAAATTGAAGAAAGCTAATTGCTCTGTAATGGATTTCAATGGAATTATTTTGATAAGCTATTCTTCCTAAGTTCGGATGCTCTATTTCCTTATTCATCAAAGAAACACCCAATATAGAAGTCGAAGGTGCAACCAGCTTGACGTTATCTTCCGAAGGGAAATAAACAGAAAGACCTCTCTGAGTACCTATCATGATCCTTCCCCTATCTGTTTCTAACATAGCACCTCTATTCACCTCTGTCCCAATCAAGCCACTTTTTTGATCAAATTTCCTAATTGAAACTTCGTCTATCATATACACACCCTGATCTGATCCTGCCCAAATCTTCCCTCGTGAATCTTTCATCAATACAAATATTGGCCTCCTGATACGCTGACCTCTAAGTTCAAAATCTTCAATCATCCCATTTTCCCATACTTTGAGTCCTGTTTCTGTGCCAAGAAGCATTCGTCCTTCTTCTTCCAAAAAATCATACCCTATGACATTGATATACTTGTCAGTTTGCGACATTGTTCCTTGAATCAACTCATTTCCACCTTGTAAAAAAATCAATCTACCATCTTTGAGTTTGTCAACTTTTCTTAAAAAAACCTGTTCCTTTGGGATATCCTTCAATAGCTCTAGGGTGATATCATTCTCAAAAAAACCTGATTTTTTGTAAATATCGGAAAGGTACACTCGATCACGAGTCACTACGAATAAAGAGTCTCCGATTGCTTTTACAGAAGTCACAAATTTACCCTCACCACTCTCTTCATAAGTCAACTCTCCATTGACAGGATCGTATCTCCCAACACCAGCAAGATTTGATGAAAACCAAAATATGCCATTTTTATCTTTTGAAAAATTCGTCACCCTGTTTCTAGGCTGGCCACCCAGCGCTGAATCATGACGTAAATTTTTATAAGCGCCATTTTCAAAAAGTTGTACCCCGTTGTTGAAACCAAACAAAAATTTCCCATCACCCAACTTGGCAACTGCAGTGACCTCATCCTCTAGAAATCTTCTTGAATCATAATTCAAAAACAACAGCGAATTAATATTGACTAAGCCCCGGTTGGTTCCAATCCATATTACTCCTTCTCGATCTACAAAAGCTGTGTAAATATTGTAAGCCTTGAGCGCATCCAAAACACTTATTTCTTGGACTTGATCATTTTCAGGATTATACTTATAGAGCTGTGAATTGAAAAAGTAATACACCCTACCACTTTCAAACTGAAGCCCGCTGTAATCAACCACACTGTAAATATTCTTCACAAACCCTCTATGAACCAACTTATCAATTTTCAAAAATGAGGAGCCTCTAGCCAAAAAGTCCTTCCCCAAATAGTAAAATTCTTTCTTAATCTCACAATAAGCTATATACAATACTGGACCTGGAGTCTCCACCCCATCATAGTGAATTTCCTCTAATCCAGCAGGAGAAAGCAGAAAAGTCGCATACTCAAAAGACAAGTAGGACTTGCCATCATAAAAGAATCCCGATACAAAAGGACCATATTCTAGGGTAGGAAATTTAGTTTTTGCCCATTTTGCATCTGACATTGAAAAAGTCCAAATGGCATCATGCGTGATGATACAAACAACTTTATCTTTACCCCCTCCCAGGACGGTCACATTGAGATATTTTAGTGTATTCGTCTCTTCCAAGTCTGGAGGAAGTTGAAGCCTTTCCCAGCCTTGCTTTGATTGAAAATAAACCCTAGCCTCTTTGACTGTATTGAATATCCAAATCTTTCCATCTTTGTCCTTTTGAAAATTCACTTTGTTCGTAAGGTCCTCAGATACGCTATCTGGTATACTGTATGTAGACATGCCATCTGAGTAATAGACCCCATCATTCGTATTGAACCAAATCAAGCCCTCATGATCTTGAGTTACTTGTTTGACATTGGAAGTAGGTAATGATACACCTTTGATTTCACTATTGAATTGAAAAGATTGACCAAAGAGATCAAAATCCAGTAGCATAAATAAAAGGATAACGTAAATTCTCTTCATATAATGGGCTTAGGCGGGTCTAAAATAGGAAAAAGATAATGAGTGTGTAAATAAAATGGATATTGTTTGAGAATTCTTTTTGTCTAAGGGCTTATTCTTTTATTTTTGTGTCAAACTTATAAAAATCGCAACATGAGTGTTTTAGTTAATAAGAATTCAAAAGTGATTGTGCAGGGTTTCACTGGATCTGAGGGTTCATTCCACGCACAGCAAATGATAGAGTACGGAACCAATGTAGTCGGTGGTGTAACCCCAGGCAAAGGCGGCTCTACTCATCTTGAAAAGCCAGTGTTCAATTCAGTAGAAGAAGCTGTAGAAAAAACAGGTGCAGATACCTCAATTATTTTTGTACCGCCAGCTTTCGCAGCTGACGCCATCATGGAAGCAGCTGATGCTGGTATCAAGGTAATCATCGCTATCACAGAAGGAATTCCTGTAGCTGACATGTTGAAAGCTAAGCCATATATCAAGCAAAGAGGAGCTACTTTGATAGGTCCTAACTGTCCAGGAGTAATCACTCCTGGAGAAGCCAAAGTAGGTATCATGCCTGGTTTTGTATTCAAAAAAGGTAGAATTGGTATCGTGTCAAAATCAGGTACTTTAACTTATGAAGCGGCTGATCAAGTAGCAAAAGCTGGATTAGGTGTATCAACAGCAATCGGTATCGGTGGAGACCCAATCATCGGAACTTCTACCAAAGAGGCGGTACAACTTCTTATGGAAGATAGCGAAACTGATGCCATCGTAATGATCGGTGAAATCGGTGGAAACTATGAAGCTGAAGCTGCAAAATGGATTAGAGAAACAGGAAACAAAAAGCCTGTAGTAGGTTTCATAGCAGGACAAACAGCACCTCCAGGACGTCGTATGGGTCACGCAGGAGCCATCGTAGGCGGAGCAGATGATACAGCAGAAGCCAAGATGAGAATCATGAGAGAAAATGGCATCCATGTGGCCGAATCACCAGCTGAGATTGGTGCTGTAATGGCTAAAGCACTTGGGGTGGAAGCTTAATATCTAAAAATACCATAAAAAAATCGCTTCAGGAATTCTCTTGAAGCGATTTTTTATATATCAAAACTAAAAAATGGCTGTTTCGAAAATTCGAAACAGCCATTTTAATTATTCTTCGATCTTGTCTAGACCATGCTCTTGCTCAAACTGATTCCTCTTGATTTCGAAACGTTCGATTTCTGCATTTACTAGGTCGAGGGATTCATTGTATCTTGCAAACAAATCCGACATGTTTTTCTCCATTTCTGAAAAATTGAACTCCATAGCGTCCAACTGAAGTTTGGAGGATTTTTCGATCATGGCAACCTGACTGTGCTTTAAGTCCTCAAGCATTCTCAATGCCCTATCCATTTTCTCTAATTTCTCTCTGTTATTCATATCTAAAATATAATTTTTGATAAGATAAGTACAAAGACTGTTCCAGAAATAACAAACTTTGATTCTACCCTGATATTAAAATTATTCAGACTAAAATTGCTTTAATGTTACTTTTTATTAAATTACAAATCAGTCTAATGTAGCTTTCGAGCAATCGGAAGCTACAAACTTTTCAATCCAATACACCATGAAGATTATCAATATAAGGCTTATTTTGCTAAAGCTTATTTTAATATGCATCTACTCCTGCGCTGGAAATCAAAGCTCGGAACCTGAACTCAGCTTTAAGGAAATTCATACTTATGAAATTCATCTAGACCGATTCACCTCTCCTGTTGAGGAGTACTTTCAATATTTGAGTGATTGGAAAGGTAAAGAAGCTTATGCTTTTCATGTTGAGGCAAAAGGACATATCAAGCTATACAGTCTAGAGACAGGAGAGCTAATAGAAAGTATAGCATATGCAGAAAATCAACCTAACCTTCAAACTGGAATTCATGAATTTTTCATTCTAAATGAAGATAGCATCTTTCTAAATCGCCGGAGAGCATATAAAATATACCTCATCAACAAGGAGTTTGACATTGTTCAAACCTTAGATTTTTTTCTGGAAAATGATGAAATAGATAAAAACACAGGTTGGCCAAAATCCAAAGAGGCATTTATGCCTGTATTCAGCAGGAATAGACTTTTCAGGAAGATCGAAGATAAGGTCTATGTCTCAGGCGCACCAAATATCAATGCAGTATTTGCCGAAGCAACTAGTGTAAAAACCCTTCTCAATTCCAAAAGTCTAGTCACCGGCGAGACACAATCACTTTTAGGTTTTCCTGAAAAATTGCAAGGTAGGGGGTTAGGAGAATATTATGGAAAAGTATTATTGGATTACAGCTATGACGAGGACTTCTTCTTGTTAAGTTATGCTGCGGACGAAAAAGCTTACTTGGCAAACAGGGAGTTGAATATTATAGAAGAGTTTGACGCATTTCCGAAAAACTACAAAAAAGCCCCACCTCTATCCTCTAAAGAAATCGAAAACAATGATGCGTACAGATCTCATTACCAGAACCACCACATCTTTGGATCTATTCATTGGGATCCATTTCGAAAACTCATCTATAGAATAGTTGAGGAGCCAAATAAAAATTATAAACCAGGATTGCTACGTGACCCAATTCACCGAGCTCGGAATATGACGATTATGGCTTTTGACCCAAAGCAAAACTATCGTAAAATCGCTCAACTCCTAGTTGAAAAATCAGAAAATGGGACTTATCTGGACCGATGTTTTGTCAATGAAAAAGGGTTCAATATCACTTATGTCAGCAATGAAAATGAGGATAAACTTTACTTCAAAACCTACTTAGTAGAATGAGGTATATTTATTTCATATTTGTGTTTCAGCTTCTTTCATATTGTAGCTCAAAAAGCAGCATCCTGATTTTAAAATTATTTAAATTAAACTTGCTTTAATGTTATTTTTTTTTAATTGACCCCAACTAAAAAACAAATACTATGAAAAACAATCAAATTAAAAAATCAATTTTCTCAGTTGCCTGTGCTATCGCAATGATTGTCTCTTTTGGTTTATTGTTCCATGGCTCACTAACAGAAGCTCATGCACAAGAAGGGTTTAATCCATGGGCAGGTAGCGAATTTTGTGAAGAACCTGGTAATTATTTATGTATTCCAGAAGTTGAAGTCCAGGATTAATTAAATTACAAATGAGTCTAATGTAGCTTTCGAGCAATCGGAAGCTACAAACTTTTCAAACCGATACACCATGAAGAAAATCAATATTAAGCTTATTTTGCTAAAGCTTATTTTAGTCTGCATGTACTCCTGCGCTGGAAATCAAAGCTCGGAACCTGAACTCAGCTTTAAGGAAATTCACACATATGAAATTCATCTTGACCGATTCACCTCTCCTGTTGAGGAGTACTTTCAATATTTGAGTGATTGGAAAGGTAAAGAAGCTTATGCTTTTCATGTTGAGGCAAAAGGACAAATCAAGCTATACAGTCTAGAGACAGGAGAGCTAATAGAAAGTATTGCATATGCAGAAAATCAACCTAACCTTCAAACTGGAATTCATGAATTTTTCATTCTAAATGAAGATAGCATCTTTCTAAATCGCCGGAGAGCATATAAAATGTACCTCATCAACAAGGAGTTTGACATTGTTCAAACCTTAGATTTTTTTCTAGAAAATGATGAAATAGATAAAAACACAGGTTGGCCGAAATCCAAAGAGGCATTTATGCCTGTATTCAGCAGGAATAGACTTTTCAGGAAGATCGAAGATAAGGTCTATGTCTCTGGCGCACCAAATATCAATGCAGTATTTGCCGAAGCAACTAGTGTAAAAACCCTTCTCAATTCCAAAAGTCTAGTCAACGGCGAGACACAATCACTTTTAGGTTTTCCAGAAAAGTTGCAAGGTAAAGGATTAGGAGAATATTATGGGAAAGTATTAATGGATTATAGCTATGATGAGGACTTCTTCTTGTTAAGTTATGCTGCGGACGAAAAAGCTTACTTGGCAAACAGGGAGTTGAATATTATAGAAGAGTTTGACGCATTTCCGAAAAACTACAAAAAAGCCCCACCTCTATCCTCTAAAGAAATCGAAAACAATGATGCGTACAGATCTCATTATCAAAACCACCACATCTTTGGATCTATTCATTGGGATCCATTTCGAAAACTCATCTATAGAATAGTTGAGGAGCCAAATAAAAATTATAAACCAGGATTGCTACGTGACCCAATTCACCGAGCTCGGAATATGACGATTATGGCTTTTGACCCAAAGCAAAACTATCGTAAAATCGCTCAACTCCTAGTTGAAAAATCAGAAAATGGGACTTATCTGGACCGATGTTTTGTCAATGAAAAAGGGTTCAATATCACTTATGTCAGCAATGAAAATGAGGATAAACTTTACTTCAAAACCTACTTAGTAGAATGAGGTATATTTATTTCATATTTGTGTTTCAGCTTCTTTCATACTGTAGCTCAAAAAGCTCCATGGAAAATATGATATTGAGCTATGTTGAAGAAATCACTAATTCCAAACCTCAAGAAGATCACCAATACATACTGGTTTCAGACTTCAGCTGTGCACCATGCAAAGAAAAAATCTTTAACGAAATAGAAACTACAAATAGCCAGACCATTTACATAATTGTCCAGCCCAGAAACAGATCAATTCTTGAAGAACGGTTCGATCGTGCGATTGAAAATAAAATGGTTTTCATTGATTTTGAAGGCATTAACAGAAAACAGGGTGTAATATTTGACAATGCTCTTGAACTAAAAATGCGAGACAAGAAATGGCAAGTAGCGCTAAAACTAGATTAGATTTCTATAATTCTACTTAAAAGTATTATCAATATTATAAATCCAAACACCATTTTTTAAATTCGATCTCAGGCCTAGCCATAAATTTCAGCCTTCAATTCCCTACATTTGCAGGGGAATAGCGAAAATCATGATATCAGTAGACAATATTTCAGTTTTGCATGGAGGACATGCATTGTTCAGTGACGTTTCATTTTCAATCAACGAGAATGATAAAATCGCCCTTATGGGTAAAAATGGTGCAGGAAAATCCACCATGCTTAAGATCATTGCAGGCGCAACCAAAGCCACAAAAGGTGGAGTTTCTGCACCAAAAGATGCAGTGATTGCATACCTGCCGCAGCATTTGCTCACATCTGACGATTGCTCAGTAAGAGATGAAGCAGCCAAAGCATTTGCCTCCTACCTGAGCATGAAAACTGAAATCGAAAGGCTCAATGAAGAGCTTACTGTCAGAACAGACTATGATTCTGAAGATTATTATAAAATCATCGAACAAGTATCCGAACTCAGCGAAAAATTCTATGCTATAGAAGAAGTCAATTATGAAGCTGAAGTCGAAAAGGTGCTATTGGGATTAGGATTTGAAAGAGCTGACTTGGACAGGTCAACCTCTGAGTTTTCAGGTGGCTGGAGAATGCGCATAGAGCTCGCAAAAATCCTCCTTCAAAAGCCCGACCTCATCCTTCTCGATGAGCCAACGAACCATTTGGATATTGAATCCATACAGTGGCTTGAAGAGTTTTTGACAGAAAAAGCTAAGGCAGTGGTAGTAATCTCTCACGATAGGGCTTTTGTAGACAACATCACCAACCGTACCATCGAGGTCACCATGGGAAGAATCTACGATTACAAAGCCAAATACTCCCATTACCTCGAGCTGAGAAAAGAGCGCAGAGAGCAGCAACAAAAGCAATATGACGAGCAACAAAAGTTCATTGCAGAGACTACTCAGTTTATAGAAAGATTCAAAGGAACTTATTCCAAAACGCTACAAGTACAATCTCGGGTGAAGATGCTAGAGAAACTTGATATCGTGGAAGTAGATGAAGTGGATACTTCGGCTTTGAAGCTCAGGTTCCCTCCTTCGCCAAGATCAGGCAAATACCCAGTGATCGTACAAGACCTCTCCAAGGCATATGGAGACCATGTGGTATTCAAAGATGCGAGCATGATCATCGAGCAAGGGCAGAAAGTATCATTCGTGGGAAAAAACGGAGAAGGTAAATCCACCATGATCAAAGCCATCATGGGAGAAATTGACTATGAAGGCAAGTGCGAGCTTGGACACAATGCAATGATTGGCTATTTTGCTCAGAATCAAGCATCTTTACTTGACGAGAGTTTGACCATATTTGAGACCATAGACCAGATAGCTGTAGGTGAGATTCGTTCCAAGATCAAAGACTTGCTTGGTGCTTTTATGTTCAAAGGAGATGATATCAACAAAAAAGTAAAAGTACTTTCTGGAGGAGAAAAAACCAGGCTTGCCATGATCAAGCTTTTGCTAGAGCCTGTCAATCTCCTGATTCTCGATGAGCCAACCAACCACTTGGACATGAAGACCAAGGACATCATCAAAGATGCACTAAAAGCCTTTGACGGCACCTTGATCATCGTATCGCATGATAGAGATTTCTTGGATGGATTGGTCACCAAAGTATTCGAATTTGGCAATAAGCGTGTCAAAGAACACTTTGAAGACATCAATGGATTCCTGAGAAATAAGAAATTGGAGAATTTGAGAGATGTGGAGAGGAAGTAGATTAGATATATACCCATGGCTGGTGCCTTCACCAGCCAATATCGCACGAGCCATCCAAATCAAGTGTTCTGTGAGGACACAGAGCACGGGGGAAATAAGATGGATAAATGCTTCGCGAAATAAATTGAAATAAATCGCAATCTTCCCTACTTTATCAGGGAAACCGATCTAACCCCATGGTTTGTGTCCCCACAAACCATTCCCCTATCCACACTCCATGGCTGGTATCCTCACCAGACATTCAAAGAAAAAATCACCCCCTACTAGCAATTACTAGCGGATCTTGCCGAAGTAAGTAAACCAAGGACTGATAGAGCTCTTTGTTGTAAGCCTTGAAAGCGGATGATTTCTCAAAAAAGGTTTCTAAGGCAACAGCAAAAAACTCATGAGCATTTATGCCTGCACTTTCTCTGAAAAGTGATTTCTGATTGTTTCGGATTTTCTCCATTTCCAATTTGGCCTGTTCCGCATACCTTTCCCAAAGATCAGGATTAAAAAAACGACTCTCTCTGTTGTAATGAATCTGATTCTCCAGTTTCATGGCATGAGCTATTTCATGAATTCCTAAGTTCACCCCATTCTCTTGGTCTATAAAACCCTTTACAAAATTCTCCCAAGACAACACTATGATACCCAGTCTAGGATTCACTTCACCTTGATGATATTGCTTGTTTATGGTCGAGTAATAGGAATCTGGATAGATAAGAATCTTACTGAAATGCTTCAGCCTGACCCGAGGATACCCGAATGTGACCATCACCGCAGTGGCGGCGATCAAAAGTTTCATCTCTTGAGTGACGACTTTCAAGTCTCCTCGTGGCAAAAACTCCTTTTCGGCTATAAACCACTCCACTTTTTCAACAAATTCCTCCTTATGCACGTTGGAAAGCCCCGCATAATATGAAAACAGGTTTGTTAATACATTCTTATCTTGGGGTGAAAGTTTTTGCTTGATCAATCTCAATTTGAGATTTCTGTAAGAAGCATACACATGCTCTCCAAGCGAAAAGAATAAACGTGTGAAGAAAAACATCCAAACAGCTGGTTTAAAATTGAAAGACTCCTGCAAAATAACAAAAGCTTCTGAATTCACTCTTTTACTTTACCAGCTACTTTGCTAATGTGCTCCTTTTCTTTCCCCCACCCCAAGGCTGGTATCCTCACCAGCAATTTATACTCTCCCATGTCTGGTGTCCTCCCCAGCCATATTTGCTCATTTCTTAGGCCGTGGCTTGTGAGGACACAAATAATAATTGAACATATTCTGTAAGGACTCAAAACACGTAGGAGATGTCCAAACACTATTTAATCATTCCACCAAAATACCTATTTTAACAACCCCTGTGTTATAAGTAAAAACATCTACTGAATTATTAGAAACATCCACAGCATCTATTACAGGATCGTAAAAAGACATTTTAACATGTCCTAAATAATCTGATTCGGAACTTCTATATATTTGATGTTCGATAAATTTAGACTTAGTCATAGGAGAATTCACAACACCAAACACACCTACTTCTTCATTTACTTCATTTTTTAACCCAAGGCTAATCTTACTACTTCCTATAAAATTTGATTTATGAACAAAAAACATTTCATTTACATCCTTCTCTAAAACCTCCAGACCTTGATCTTCTTCATAAACTTTGATATATCTTATAATTGATTCATTTCGAATATCCCATTTCCCAATTGTGACTGGGTGGGGTAAAAAAACCTTCTTCGAAGTGAATTTAGAAGGATCAATTTTATAGGTATGTTTACCTTTTCTCAACCAAGTTGAGTTTCTATAAGTATGATCAATGTTAAAATCCCAGATCTCCTCAGGCCTTAGTGGGGCATACACAATTAAAGGTGAACCTTCAGTAGTGAAAACCTCAAATCGAAAATTATACGCACCCTTTGACCACATTTTATTAACTAGTTCAGCTTCACTGAATCCTTTTCTTGACTTCCTGACAGCTACAGTATTATTCACAAAGGGGTCTCCATTATAAATTTCAGCATTTCTTTGGTTTGATATATCATAATAGACCACAGGGTCAATTTCCAAAAACTGAATATACTCTGTTACTCCGAGGTTTAAGCTCCCTTGCCTTTTTTCAGGAGTAATACCATAATATATATAGTCTCGCTGAAAACCTTTTCGATTAATACTCTCATCATCTTTATAAAAATGTTTAAAAGCTTCTAATGATTTGAAATCGACATTTTCAATACCTATAGCTGTCTCAACTTGACCTACGGAGTTTGGATTAATTCCATCATAGATAGGCGACCTAAAGTTCAACCCTTTTCTACCCCTCAACATATGGCTATTCTCTGGAAGAGTAACCCTAGTATTCTCATTTACAACAAACACGTGAAAATCAGGAACCTCACCTTTATCAAAAGTTAATTCTTCATTCCCATTATAAAATAGCACATTTTCTGAGCTTTTTGATACAATCACTGGGACATCCGCATCATTTGTGTCTAAGTTTTCAGGCAAAACATCAAAAAACTCAATTTTTGACAAATAAATATTCAGCAATGGAATACTTCTTTCTATACTTTCCAATTCCTGTGTAGAGGAGTAAGAAATCAAAATATCTCGAAAAGATTCATCTCCAATAACCTCATCTTTAACCAAATAATACAAGACATCATAATTCCTATCAAACTGTTTCAAAGCTTCTTCCTTGAGGAAATCTCTTAAATCCATTCTTTGATGTACAGCTTTGGACAAAATAATGGCAAACTTCACCAAATTCTCCTCTTTTAAAACAGCATTTTCGGATCTTGACGTACTGTTTCTTTCTAAAATCATATCCTCCGAACATGAAATAGATAAAAAACTTAATAATAAGCACAGCATCATGCAAGCCTTGACAGGTTGTAATTTCGCATTCATAATTGAAATAATAAACATTGTTATAAAATAGTCTAAAAAACCAATAATATTTTAAAATTATAGTTCGACTTTTTTGAAGCTGCAAAGATAATGAAAAGTAATAGAACACGCTAGCAGAGATAGAACATAGCTAACACATATCCACGCTTTTTTGCAAAACATATTATCGATCCAAGGCTTTTTGAATCATCCATGATTTTTGAGGACACAAACCTTATGGTAAAAGAAAATTGGCTGAATAACCAATGGTTTTGCAATAAGCGTTAACTTGGCGGCATGAATATCCACTGAGGACACATAATAATGTAAGGATTCAATCCTTTTCAGGACAATAAAATTTCTGCTGGTATTTTTAGGTCTTTGTAAAGGGATTTTATCATACCCAAAGTCAGCTTACGTTTTCTATTAAGAATTTCACTTACCCTACTTTGGCTACCTAGGTATTTCACCATATCGGCACTAGACATACCCATTTGCTCTATGCGGAATTTAATGGCATCCACTGGATCTGGTGGTGCAATAGGATAATGTTTTAACTCATATGATTCCACCAAGGTCACCAACAAATCTAATTCATCGCCTTCTGAAGTATCTTTTTTACCCCCCCCACAATGCTTCAATCCTACTTAAAGAAGCTTGATAATCCTCTTCTGTTTTTATTGGTCTAATGTTCATAATTAAATTGTTCTAGCGTCAATCTTATCGTACTGTTTATGTGTCACTATAAACTACCCATTGACTAGCTTCCTCACCAGACTATAACACACCTTTTACATTTGTAATAAAAAGCAAACAATATACTAAATGAATTACTCATTCCTCATAGCTTGTGAGGACACAAACCATGGGAAATAAGAAATAAAGAACAAAGTGAAGGTAAATTAATGTTTGGTAGAGACACAAAACCCGAATAGTTGAGCATAAAAAAAGGCCTGTGATAACACAAACCTTTTTATTCTTTCAACGACAACTGAATCCTGCCTATTGCTATCAATTACTTTGCGTAACTCACTGATCTCATTTCTCTGATCACAGTGATCTTGATCTGACCAGGGTATTGCATTTCCTTTTCGATCTTTTGAGAAATATCAAATGAAAGCTGACTGGCTGTTTGATCATTGACATTGTCGGCATCTACCAACACCCTCAACTCACGACCTGCCTGCATTGCAAAACATTTGTTGACACCATCAAAACTCAAAGCCAAGTCTTCAAGATCTTTCAATCTCTTGATATAGCTGTCCATGATCTCCCTTCTTGCTCCAGGCCTTGAACCAGAAATAGCATCAGAAGCTTGAACAATCGGTGATATCATCGAAGTCATCTCAATCTCATCATGGTGAGCTCCGATGGCATTACATACTTCAGGATGCTCTTTGTACTTTTTGGCAAGCTCCATACCCAAGATAGCGTGAGGCAATTCTGCCTCCTCTGGATAGACCTTCCCGATATCATGTAGTAATCCTGCCCTCTTGGCAAGCTTGGCATTCAAGCCCATCTCAGCCGCCATAGTAGCACAAAGTTTGGCTACTTCTCTTGAGTGTTGAAGTAGGTTTTGGCCATAAGAAGATCTGAACCTCATTCTTCCTACCATTCTGATCAACTCAGGGTGTAAGCCATGGATTCCTAGGTCAATACAAGTTCTCTCGCCGATCTCAACGATTTCTTCTTCTATATTTTTCTCCGTCTTGGCTACAACTTCCTCGATTCTGGCAGGGTGGATTCTACCATCCTGTACCAATCTATGAAGTGATAGCCTCGCGACTTCCCTTCTTACAGGGTCAAACCCTGATATAATGATCGCCTCTGGTGTATCATCTACCACGATCTCTACACCCGTAGCCGCTTCCAATGCACGGATATTCCTACCTTCTCTACCGATGATCTTACCTTTGATATCATCACTCTCAATGTTGAAGATAGATACGCAGTTTTCGATTGCATGCTCAGTAGCCGTTCTTTGAATAGTATCAAGAACAATTTTTTTAGCTTGCTTGGTTGCTGATAATTTAGCCTGATCGAGGATGTCCTTGATATGAGAAGAAGCTTTTGTACTTGCTTCATCTTTGAGCATTTCGACTAGTTGTTCTTTGGCTTCTTCCTTGGTCAGGTTAGCAATTTTCTCTAAGTCTGAAATTCGCTGACTAGTTACTTTATCAAGCTCATCTTTCTTTACTTGCACGGAGTGAAGTTGTGCATTCAAGTTTTCCTTTTTGCTTTCAAGCTCCGCTTCTTTCCTCTTGATTTGCTCTAGTTCCTTATTGAGAGACTGTTCTTTTTGCTTGAGTTTGTTTTCATTGGTGATGATGATGTTTTTCTTCTTATTCACCTCTTCTTCAAACTCCGACTTGAGCTTCAGGTATTTTTCTTTAGCTTCAAGAATCCTATCCTTTTTCAAGGCCTCAGCATTCACTTCAGCTTCACGAGTGATGATTTTAGCTTTTTCTCTAGCTTCTTCTTCAATTTTTTTGTTGTTGCCTTTCATAAATAGGCCAACTAACAAAGCGCCGATACCAAGACCTACTAGGCCTGCGACGATCATGTATATTGATTCTCCCATAGGTTTATTATGCTTTAATACCTCATAGGAAAACAAAAAGTACCGATTGGTTCAAGTATCTAATTATAATAGATTAGTCAGTCTTTGATTGATTTTATGCAAATTTTCTTTGATCAATTCACTATCGTCGGAATTGACCTTGTCTTGTTCCATGGATTCTACCATACAATCAAATGCCGCCATTGCGAGCAAATCTTGCTTGTCATCCAAACCAAATTCTTCTCTATATCTTTTTATTTTATCATTAATCAATTTTCCTGCATGTCTGATTTTCGCCTCATCCTCCACTTTTACTTTCATGGGATATTCCCTATCTCCTATTTTAATTTTTATCGAAAGTGTATCCATATCATTCAGACAAATAGGCAATTATATTATCGATCTCTTGTATATAATTATTGATCCTCTCTCTCAACTCGGCAGACTCAATGTTCTCCACTGGTATGCTGTTTACAAGTTTAGTGATTTTAATTTGATTTTTAAAATCCTCCAAGGCTGCATCTTTCTCTTTGACACTAGATCTCAAGAAATCTACCTCATGCTTTAGCATTAGGTTTTGCTCTTCCAACTGTTCAACTTTTTTGCTTACTTGGTTGCTGAGCTTCTCTAGCCTTTGGAGTTCTTCGTGAATCATATTTATTTCCTAATCATTGCTCCGACTTCATTCTCAAATGTCTGAATCAGTCGATTCATTGTTTTATCGATTACTTTATCTGTTAGCGTCTGTGCTGTGTCTTGAAGGTAAAAGCTAAGCGCATAGGCCTTTTTGCCAGATTCGATTTTATCTCCTTGATACACATCAAAAACCCCAATGCGTTGCAACAATTTCCCACCGGCTTTCAATGCCACAGTTTTCACCTGATCGAAAGTAATCGCTTTGTCAATCACCAAAGACAAGTCTCTCCTAACTTCAGGAAACTTAGAGATTTCTTGATACTTCTTCAAGCCCTTTGATTTCTTACAAATCAAACCCCAATTTAGCTCTGCAAATAACACTTCTTGCTTAACCTCCGCAAGCTTAGCAGATGAAGTACTAAGCATCCCTACACTACCCAGCACCTTGGTTCCGATCATCAACTGCAAAGCATAGTCATATGGAGATTCATGCACAATAGACACATTCACATTGTCTATCCCCATTTTTTCCAAAATCAATTCTACAACGGCATAAAGGTCTGGAAATTGTACGGATTTTGAAGGCGCTAGCCAACTCTCTGCCACCTTGTCGCCTGTCAAAAACAAAGACAACCTTTTCTCTTCCCTATATCCTTGAGCTTCCTTGAAGTAGACAGATCCAAATTCAAAAAGCTTCAAATCTTTTTGCCTACGATTGATATTATGAGCCAAAACCTCAAGTCCTGTGAACAACAGGCTTTGACGCATCACACCCAAATCTTCACTTAATTTGTTTAAAATCATCACATTATCAGCTTCTTGCAAATATGAGGACTTCTCAACATATATTGGCTTAGTCAATGAATTGGTAATGATCTCAAAATAGCCAAGTCCAGTAAGCAGCTCACTCAATCTATATTGAAGTTTGTTCAGGTCTTTGGACGGATGCTCAGCAAGATAATCTGCATCAAGGTTTTCAGACAATGCTACCCGGTCAAAACCATAGATCCTCAAGATCTCTTCTATCACATCAGCTTCTCTCGTTACATCCACTCTGTAAGGCTTTACCGTAGCAGTAAATCCATCCGCTGACTCATTGCTCAACTGAATATCCAAGCCTTCTAAAATTGTTTTAACTTCTTCTGGAGCTATATGCTTACCTATCAGCCTGTCTATATGCTTGTAGCTCACTTCGATTTGAAAATCCTCGACAGGGTTTGGATAGATATCGATTACTTCCGATGCGAATTCTCCACCAGCAATTTCTTTTATCAAATTTGCCGCACGCTTTAGCGCATAGATGGGCATATTTGGATCTGTGCCTCTTTCAAATCTAAAAGAAGCATCAGTCTTCAAGCCATGAAACTGACTCCCTTTTCTGATCACATCAGGTGAAAAATATGCCGATTCCAAGAATATTGAAGTGGTCTCTTCTGACACCCCAGAACCTTTTCCACCAAACACACCAGCTATACACAACCCTCCATTCTGATCACAAATCATCAACTCTTCACCAGAAAGTGTCCTTTCTTTTTCATCAAGGGTAGTAAACTTTGTTCCTTTTGGAAGCTTCTTAACTATAATCTTGTTCCCTTCGATCTTTGCTGCATCAAAAGCGTGCAGTGGCTGTCCGAGATCATGTAGGATAAAGTTTGTAATGTCGACCACATTGTTAATTGGCTCCAAATCTAAAGCCTTGAGGTAATTTTGCAGCCACTCAGGTGAAGGAGCTACTTGAACACCCTCTATGGTGATCCCTGCATACCTTGGACAGTCATTTGTATTTTCTACCTCGACTGCGATGCCATCTTTCCCCTTTGGTGCATCAAAATGTTCGATCAAAGGCAATTGAATATCTTTTCCCAAGAGCGCCTTTAAGTCTCGTGCCACTCCCAAGTGTGAAGCTGCATCGGCCCTATTGGGTGTAAGGCCAATTTCCAACACTTCGGTAGATTCAATATTGAAGTAAGATGCTGCCGGTGCACCATTAGCTAAATCAGTGTCCAAAACCATGATCCCTGCGTGACTTTCTCCAATGCCAATTTCATCTTCCGCACAAATCATTCCTTGAGAAACCTCTCCCCTGATTTTTGCTTTTTTAATTTGAAAAGGCTCACCTGATAAAGGGTATAACATCGCCCCCTCAGTAGCCACAATTACTTTTTGACCGGCTGCTACATTTGGTGCTCCGCATACGATAGGAACTACCTCTGTGCCAATATCTACGGTAGTGATGCTTAACTTATCTGCATTGGGATGTCTTTCGCATGTCAATACTTCACCAATTACCACACCTTCCAATCCACCTTTTATCGACTCGAAGGTCTCGATACCTTCTACTTCCAAGCCTGACCCAGTCAATAGCGCTGCGATTTCTTCAGCAGTCTGATCCAGTTCAATAAAATGCTTGAGTCTATTTATAGAAATCTTCATGAATTTGCTATTATTTCAGAATAAAGGACAAATTTAAGAGAAATGCATTAGGCATAAGGCTAAATCAGCCTATTTTTTTGGCCATTTTAGCTCAATTAAAAAATGTGATAAAAATTCTACGAGCCTATCAAAAGCATTTTCTATTTCTCGTAATCTTTCTCCCCAGCCGTAATCGCCACATCCAATAGATTTTCTTTGGGAGGCAATGGACATGCAAACTCTGGGTTATATGCACAGTAAGGGTTGTATGCCAGGTTAAAGTCTATCAAAACACTATTTTTCCCATCCTGCCTCAGGTTCAAATAACGGCCTCCACCATAGGTTTCTGCTCCACTAGTCTCATCGGCAAAGGCAAGAAAAAAATTTCTCATATCTGACTCATCTTTTGCCTGCAACAAAAGCAACTTGACTGTTTTCCCTTGCAAATCAAATACTGCGTAGCTATGTTTGATATATTTCTCTACAGTACCATCAGTCATTGGGATTTCAATCATCTTCCTATCCTCCACCGGCTCCAGCTTGGCCCTTACTCTGTAATTAGCATCTGTAGGGTAATAAGTCAAAGTATTCAAATCCTTTTTTTGCTCATCATCAAGAGGAGACTCTGGGCTATACCTCAGAAACTTAAACTGCTTATCCCTTTCCCTCTCTACACTTTCAAAATACACCTCTTGGTCATCTGCACTTGTTAGCATATATGCTACTGAAGCTATTACACCAATAGCAACCATTAATAAAACGATATTTCTTTTGTTCATCTTTTAAATCTTTCCTTCATCTGCAAAGCTAAAGTAACCACTATCTGTGAAAATCAAATGATCCAATACACTAACATCCAAATTTTGACCTATAAGCTTTAGCCTATCCGTCAATGCTATATCTTGTCGTGAAGGGTTCAGACTACCCGAAGGATGGTTATGTACCAAGATCATGGAACTCGCCATCAGCTCCAAAGCATACTTAAAGATTATCTTTGGGTCAGCGATTGTAGCATTTAATCCTCCTTTGGATATCAACTGCTTTTTGATCACATAGTTGTTTCTATTGAGATAAATTACCCAAAAATTCTCCACTATCTCATCTTGCAAATAGGGGATCATGATATGATAGGCCTCAGTAGAAGACGTAATGCGATCTTTTTTTGCTGGCTCTTGCAGCTTTCTTCGTCTTCCTAGCTCCAGCGCACTCACTATAGTAACTGCCTTCGCTTCACCGATACCCTTGAACTGCTGCAAATCCTTGACAGAAAGCCTAGCAAGTTCAGCTAGACTATTGTTGACCTTGCTGAGAATAAAGCGTGATAAATCAACTGCACTTACTGACTTAGTTCCAGAACCGATCAATATAGCGATCAACTCAGCATCTGACAAGGCAGACTTACCTTTGAGCAGTAACTTTTCTCGAGGTCTATCCTCTTCTGCGAGCATAGAGATCTTAATAGACTGGTATGTATCCATAAAAATTCATTGAGGTTAAAAATAATCTCTAACAAGTTAAAAAAATATTGGACACAAAAAAAGTCCTAACCTCACAGATCAGGACTTAATTATATTTTTCAGGTTACAATTAACCCAAAGAATTAACCAATTTGGTCAATTTTGATTTCTTGTTTGAAGCGTTGTTCTTGTGAAGGATATTCTTCTTAGCCAATTTATCGATCATAGAAGTAACTTTCTTCAACAATTCTTGAGCTTCAACTTTATCAGTAGTAAGTCTCAATCTTTTGATAAAAGTCCTTGTAGTCTTGGCCTGATACCTGTTTCTCAAACGTTTGGCTTCGTTTGCACGAATTCTTTTAAGTGCCGATTTGTGATTTGCCATATCTTTATTTGCTTAATTTCTTTTACAATCCCGTTATTCCTAAACGGAGTGCAAAGTTAATAGATTAATTTTTAAACACAAAAGGATTTCTTAACTAAACCTAGTAAAGTTGAGAAATCAGCATGAGTTTTTTTTTCTTTTTCCGCCTTAGTGCTGCAAAGGTAACATATAATTTCAGTATCCAAATCGATTTGCTATAAATACTAGCAAGGGAATCAGTGATATTGCTCTGATTTTTTTAATGCTAGCAAATTTTAAAGGATTGATTTTTCAATACATATTTTTAAATTTCATCAATACAAACTCTTTTTAATCATGAGATACTTTTAATTGATATTGTTCTTCTTCTGATAGGTAACATGGTCATGGCGGCTTGGGATTTTTTGCTCACAAAAAAATTAACAGGCATGCTTTTTTTCACTCCCACCTGAAATGATAGGCTTTTTTAAGTCAAATATCCAATTTATTACTGAAAACGCTGTCAACCCAGACAGAAGGCGCTACGCCGTATTTGGCGAAGCTGAAAAACATTATTTGGACGCAGACATCTATGGCCATAGTGCTTTCTACACCCCTCCGAGGTATTGGCAGTAAGCGGTAGAAAAATTCGGAGAAGAAGAGCTAGGCAAATACGGAATAGGTACCTGGAATGCATACAACACCAAAAGCCAACTTACGGAAGCATTTAAGAGAAAGGATAAAAAAGCCATTCTAAGACTTGCGGTTGATCTTGTCCATTATATTGGCGACATCAATGTGCCGTTACATACCACCAAAAACTATAACGGCCAATTGACAAATGTATATGGAATTCACGCATTTTGGGAAAGTAGAATTCCAGAACTATTATCGGATGATTACGACCTATTGGTTGGACAAGCTAAAATCATCCCAAATACCCAACTTGCTGCCTAGGACGCAATAATCTATGCACATTTGACACTTGACTCTATCCTTCATTCTGAAAAAATCTTAAACGACAGATGAAGCGTTCTATCAAAATGATAGCGGATTTTTGGTATAGTGCATGGATAGATGCTGGCCAACCAATCCTCAATGATCTTTTGGACAAACCTGTGGAAGATCTCGAAGAAAAGTTCTCTTCACCCAGCACTCCACTCAACGTACGAGAACACGAAGGACTTGCTAGCAAAGAATCTCAAGAAGAACTCTGCAGATCATTTTACAGGTCTATGTGGAGAACTGGGAATTGACAACTTTAAAACATCAAGGAGCTCATTTATAGGCTAAACATTCAAATACTCCTTTATGGCATCTGCCAACTTTGTAAAAGTACTCCGAAAAGTAGCTTCATCATCCTCTAGCAGTGTCACTCTAAAACCTCTAAGTTCTGAGCAAAAAGAAGAAATCGGCACCACACAAATCCCTGTAGATGCCAACAAACAGTACACAAATCGCTTATCAAGCGGCATATCTTTTTCCAACAGCCATGAATCTAACAGGGTTTTCACATTTGGATTATCGACTGGCAACAACTGATCTGGATGAAGATAAGTCTCGTCAAAAACAATGGTATTGTAAAATGCCCCTTGCGTAGGATTAAATTTGATACCTGGAATTCCTTCAAGCAAATCGCTTAAGAGTTGGCTTCTTTTCCCAATTTTACTATTTTCCTCAAGCCTGTAAGTTTTGTAAGCTGGATGCGACATGATCTTTGGAATCGAAAGTTGAGGTAAAATGGTCGAACACACCTCTATCATCTTGGCATTCTCCAAAGTCTGAACCAACTTTCCAAATTCTTTGGAAGCATCTCTATTGTAAAACTCCATCCAACCACACCTAGAGCCTGGCCATGGAAATTCCTTAGAAATGCCTTTTAGCGAAATCGCTGGCAAATCTCCAACTACCTCGGAAAGCGCCACTGCATTTATCCCATTATAGGTGATATTTTGGTAGATCTCATCCGCAATCAAAAGCAACTTGAATTCCCTAGCTATTTTCACAAAGCCTTCAAGCACTTCCTTGGGGTAGACCATGCCTGTAGGGTTATCAGGATTAATAATCAATATACCCACTATGCTAGGGTTATACTTCACCTTGTTATATAAATCCTCCATATCTGGAAGCCACTGGTTGTCTGGATCAAGCTTATAAGTGATCGGAGAAGTGTTAGCATGTGCAGCCTCAGCAGAACTATGTGTACTATAAGCTGGGGAAGGTCCAATAATCCGAGCTGTAGGAATCAAAAACTGATAAAGTTTAGCTATAGCATCACCTAAACCATTAAAAAATAAAATATCGCTGGCCGTAATCTGAACTCCATTCTTCTCATTATTCAAATTGGCCAAAAACTCCCTGGTTTCCAAAACACCCTTGGAGTCTGCGTAACCGTAAGAATGATCTTGCTTCACCAGGTCAGCGACTATGTCCTTCATCCACACGGGCACTTTGTTGTTTTTTTGAATTGGGTCACCGATATTCTCCCAAGTGATCCTTTGTCCCAAAGCCTCAACTTGTCTTGCCTTTTTGACAATTCCCCTGATCTCATAATTCAACTCTTCGGCGCCTGGCCTAAGCAACAAAGTTCTCATAATTTAAATTTTAGAAAATCGTCAGCAAAGAAACAAAAAACTATGTGAAGACTAATTAATTTCAAAGAAAGATATTCAAACCTTCATAAAAAATGAAATGAGATTCTTCCTAACCACAAACCTAGAAAACAATCTATGGAAACAACTAAATGTATCTGGAAATAATAGCATTTCAAATTCTTTTGCAAGTTTTATAAATTTGAAATCAGTACACTTACGATACCTTACGTTTTTGACGAAGATAGCGGTAAAATCATTATAGCGGCAGTTTTTCACATGAGTAGAAATCCAGACCTTTGGGAAGGTCGCTAAACATTTTCTTAATCACTTAATTTTTTGACCAAGAATTATTCCAACTTATCTTTGCAAAAAAGAACTCAAAGTTTGAAATCCCTGTTGATTTTTGATACCCAAAATTTCCTTACTGAAAAAGCTTTATCAATTTTCAGAATCTCGAAGGAATAAAATGAAAAATAGAGAGAATTTTGTAATCATACTCATACTCGGTGCATTATGTACCATCAGTCCATTTTCGATTGACATGTACCTCCCAGGGTTTCCCGCTATGGCGAAAGACCTTGGAGTTGATATTTCCCAAATCCAACTATCTCTGACAAGTTACCTTGTTGGAATTGCCATTGGTCAGCTGTTCTATGGCCCGCTTTTGGACAAATATGGAAGAAAGAAACCACTGATCATAGGTATGCTGATCTATATCGTATCTTCGATATTTTGTGCATATGCCTCATCTGTGGATAGCTTGATCTTGATGCGCTTCTTGCAAGCCGTCGGTGGTTGTGTTGGTATGGTTGCAGCTCAAGCTTTGGTAAGAGATATCTTCCCTATCAATAAAACCGCTCAGGTTCTGGCACTGCTTACTTTGGTGATTGCCGTATCGCCTATGATTGCACCTACAGTAGGGGGGTACATGAGCGCACATTTTCATTGGCATGCCATTTTTATTGTACTGGCCGCTATAACGGCTGTAATTTTGGTTGCTGCAATATTCCTATTACCCAATGGAGCAGCACCAGAAAGCAACCTTTCACTTAGACCAATGAAGGTTATATCAAACTACAGGTCAGTGTTAGATAATCGCCAGTTTCTAACCTACATGCTTGCGGGAGGAATTGCTGGAGCAGCACCATTTGCCTACATCGCAGGTTCAGCCAATGTATTTATGAATATCTATCAGGTATCGGAGCAGACTTATGGTTTGATATTTGGTGTTTTGGCATTTGCAATGATAGGTTCCACACAACTCAATCATTACTTACTTAGAAAATTCACCAGCAAACAAATCATACAATTTTCACTTTGGTATCAGACCATTACCGGCTTGGTGCTAGTGGCTGGACTATGGCTGAATCTATTCAATGTATATGGATTAGTCTTCACTATGTTCATTTTCCTTACGGCACACGGACTTAATCAACCAAATGCAGCAGCTCTTTCTTTGGCACCTTTTGCAAAGAGTGCAGGTAGTGCTTCTGCCCTATTAGGAAGTATGAGAATGGCCATGGGAGGAGTAGTCTCCGCTACAGTCAGTTTCATCCACAACGGCACAGCCCTGCCTATGGTGAGTATCATGGCACTGTGTGCATTAGGTGGCTTATTGACGATTATGGTGGACAAAAGAATTCCTCATAACAAACGAGTACCTTCCAACTCATTGAATAAAAAAATAGCCATATCTACTTAAAAGACAGCTTTGGGTTTTATCATAAACCCAATCATACTTATGATTCAAAAAATAAAAAGAGGCATTCGAACTAACAAAAATCAGCTCGGATGCCTCTTTAAATATCCTCTCAATTCCGAGAATTAACCATTAACTTACCTCAATGGCTTGTACTTGATTCTTCTTGGTGTCAAGTCGCCTAGGCGTTTCTTCTTGTTCTCTTCATAATCGGAGAAGTTTCCTTCAAACCAATACACTTGAGAGTCTCCTTCAAATGCCAAAATATGGGTGCAAATCCTATCCAAGAACCACCTGTCGTGGGAGATGATCACCGCACAGCCACCGAAGTTCTCCAACGCTTCTTCCAAAGCTCTCAACGTATTCACATCCAAATCATTGGTAGGCTCATCGAGTAAAAGTAAGTTTCCGCCCTCTTTCAAGGTCATTGCTAAGTGAACCCTATTGCGTTCCCCTCCAGATAGCACCCCTACTTTTTTCTCTTGATCAGAACCTGTAAAATTGAATTTCCCAACATAAGCCCGGGAATTCATTTCTTTATTACCCAACTTAATAATCTCATTTCCACCAGAGATAGACTCAAACACTGATTTGTTAGGATCTAAGCTATCATGCTCTTGATCTACATAAGCCAGCTTGACGGTTTCCCCAACTTCAAAATTACCTGCATCTGCCTTCTCTCGACCAGTAATCAACTTGAAAAGGGTAGACTTCCCAGCACCATTTGGACCAATGATTCCTACAATACCACCTTGAGGAAGGTTGAAAGATAAATCTTCAAAAAGTAACTTATCACCAAAGGCTTTAGAAACACCATTGACCTCGATCACCTTGGCTCCTAGTCTTGGTCCTGGTGGAATGTAAAGTTCCAGCTTAGCTTCCTTCTCTTTTCCTTCTTCACTGATCAGTTTATCATATGCACTCAAACGCGCCTTACCTTTAGCCTGACGAGCTTTAGGAGTCATTTTGATCCATTCCAACTCACGCTCGAGTGTTTTCTGCCTCTTTGACTCCGTCTTCTCTTCTTGCTTCAGTCTACTCTGTTTCTGATCAAGCCATGATGAATAGTTACCTTTCCAAGGAATACCCTCACCTCTATCCAACTCAAGAATCCACCCAGCTACATTATCTAAGAAATACCTATCATGGGTCACAGCGATCACTGTACCTTTGTAGTGCTGCAAATGTTGCTCAAGCCAGTGAACTGACTCGGCATCTAGGTGGTTGGTAGGCTCATCAAGAAGCAATACATCCGGTTCTTGAAGTAGCAATCGGCATAGCGAAACCCTTCGTTTCTCACCACCAGACAAATTCCCAATAACCGCATCGCTAGGAGGAAGTCTCAAGGCATCCATGGCTTTTTCAAGCATTGTCTCTAGTTCCCAAGCATTGGCAGCATCTAACTTTTCTTGAACCTCTCCCTGTTTGGTAATCAGCTTATCCATAGCATCTGGATCTTCCATGATTGCAGGATCCATAAATTGCTCATTGATCGCTTCGAATTCTTTCAGCAGGTTGACAGTCTCCGATACAGCTTCCTCTACAATATCCTTCACCGTCTTGTTTGGATCAAGCTGAGGCTCTTGCTCAAGCATCCCCACAGAATAGCCTGGTGACCAGACAACTTCTCCTTGAAATTCTTTATCAATACCCGCTATGATCTTTAGCAAGGAACTTTTCCCTGAGCCATTGAGACCTAATACTCCAATTTTGGCACCATAAAAAAACGAAAGGTATATATCTTTGAGTACTCGCTTTTGAGGAGGGTAGATTTTGGATACCCCAGCCATAGAAAATATGATCTTTTCTCCACTCATAAGTTTTAATTTTTATTAAAATTTTACATCTTATGGAACAAAGATGCAAAAAAAGCCCTTTCTTAGGATAAATCATTTCGAATTAATTAATTTGCATTTAGTAAAGCTATAGACCACCACAACCTATTAAATCAAATGGAGCATCCACACGGATACATCAAAGAAGGAAAAGTGTATTTAAAAGGTTTTCTTAATCAGCCAGATAGAATCATCGGCGAAGTCAAAGAAGACGAAGCATCGACCTTGAAATACTTTGAAGATAGATTTGCTACTGTCAAAATGAAAGTAGAGAATCTCAAAACAAATATTGAAGAGAACCAAAACAAAGGTTCATTCCTAATGAAACTGATACACCTCAGGGATTCTCTGTACCAGTATGATGCTTTGGGAGATTTCGTCCCTCTGATCGAAGAGCTGGACAAGCAAGAAGTCTTTCTAGAGGATATCATCAAAAAAAACAGAGAGAGAAACCTTGAAATCAAGCAAGGGCTAATTGTAGAAGCAGAAGCTTTGAGCAACCAGACAGACTGGAAGGAAGTTTCAGAGCAGTTCAAAGAGCTTAAGCTTAGGTGGATCAAAACAGGTCCAGTAGAAAAGGAGTTTGAAGAAGATATTGAAAACCGTTTCAATGAAGCAGTTGATTCGTTTTTTGAGAAAAGAAAAGAGTTCTTCGAAGAACTAGCCGCTCAAGCCGAGGAAAACATCAAAATTTATGAGGACTTGGTAAGACAGGCGCAAGAAGCTTTCAATAATCCAGACGCAAAAAAAGCTTTTGAGGTCAGTAAAAGAATTCAAAAGGAATGGAAAGCTTCTGGAAAAGTTCCTGCGGAGAAAAGACAACCACTTTGGGATGAGTTTTCTAAACTCAACAACAGAATATTCAGTCGATTCAAAAGAGAGATGCAATCTGGTCCGAGGCTTAACCCAAGAGAAGTGCTAGCGAAAATGGAGCAAATCACAGACACCATGAAAAAGCTAGCATACCTTGACAGCACACCAATGGTAGTCTCTCAGGCTAAAAAATTACAAGCAGAATGGAAACCCCTTAGCCAAACAAGGCCAAGAGACGCAAATTTCATTACAAGGAATTTTATATTTTATTCAGAGATCGTATTTGAAAAATCCTTTCTCAACAGGCTTGCCGTATCAAAGGATGCCGACTTCAGAGACAAGTCAGAACAAGAGCAAGCGAAAATCAAATCCATAATACTCAAAGACTTACTTCAAAGAGATGAGAGTGAGTTAAAAACAATCAAGGAAAATGCTGACAATTTCAGAAGTCAGGAGCCTGATTTTGAGATCATGATGAGAAGAAAAATTAGTGCTTTCCGTAGAAAAATAGACGTAAAAAATTTCATCTTAAAGGAACTTTCCAACAAATAATCAGTTTAAGATTGAAAATTTAAAACAATTTCTATTTTTGCAACCCGTTAAGGCGGTAAACTTTAAAACATTGACACTATGTATTGGACATTAGAACTCGCATCTTACCTAGAAGATGCTCCATGGCCTGCCACCAAAGATGAATTGATAGATTTCGCTATCCGTTCTGGTGCTCCATTGGAAGTTGTAGAAAACCTCCAAGAGCTGGAGGATGACGGTGAGCCTTACGAGAATATCGAAGAGATTTGGCCGGATTATCCGACCAAGGATGATTTCTTCTTCAACGAGGACGAATATTAAAATAAAAAAAGAGCTAGATAGCTCTTTTTTTATTTTATGCTTATCTACATTCACAACTGTTTACGAAAAAAACCAATGCACTTTTGCATAAACCAATCTACACTTGATATCAACCTAAAGCCCTAAAACCATTTTCAACTTGGGATATCCCGTTTTGCTTACAGGAACTTTCGCTCCCGACTTCAGCAATAGGACATACCCATCCTTTTCATAAGGCTCTATTTTTGTAATTTCTGTGACATTGACAATGTAAGACCGATGTACTCTCACAAATTGAGTAGGTGGCAAATGCTTCTCAAAAAATTTCATCGTCTTATTTTTCAAAAATTTACCATCAGCAGTATAAATATTTACATAGTCATCATTTGCCTCAAAATACCTTACATTGCTGTAAGGGACAATCTTGATTTCACCACGATCTTTTAAAACTATTCGCTCTACAGGTGTCGCCAAATCTTCCGATACCCTACCAAGGGGAGTGTTACTATCTCTCATCTTCATAAATTTTTCCAAAGCTTGCTCAAAACGAACTTTGGAAAAGGGTTTCAACAAGTAATCAACTGCATGAGCATCAAAAGCCCTCATTGCATACTCATCGAAAGCCGTGGTAAAAATCACAGCAGGCTGTACTTCGAGCAGTTCTAGCATTTCAAAACCAGAGATTTTGGGCATCTGCACATCCAAAAATATCAAGTCTGGCTCATGATTTTTAATAGCCTTCAATCCGTCAAACCCATCATGGCAGATTTGAAGCACTTTAATTTCTGGATAAGACTCCAAAAAATCCTCCACGATTTCAGCCGCTAAAGGCTCATCATCAATTATTACTACTTTGATCATAATTCTGTGGTATACTGATTTCTACTATATATCTGTCTGACTCTTCTACTACACGTAACAAATCGTGCCTGCCAAAAAGCAAATACAACCTCCTCTTGATAGCACGCTGACCAAAGCCTTCTCCTGGAGCTTGACCAGCAGCAGGGTCATAAGGATTTATCACCTTCACTTTCAAATAAACATCTTCTAAAGCAAAAAAAACATCAATACCTACTTCACCTAACACTCCATACAATCCATGTTTGATGGCGTTTTCCAAAATTGGTTGTATCAACAATTGAGGCACCTTACAAGACTTAGCCTCTTCCTGTATATCAAAAGAGGTACTTAGCCTATATCCAAACCTAACCTGCTCTATCCCCACAAATAACTGAAGGTATTCTAGCTCCTCTTCAACAGAAACCCACTTCCGCTCATCCTTTCTAATTGTTTTCCTCAAGAACTCAGAAAGCTGTACAATCATTGCTCTGGCTTCCTCTGGCCTCTTTCTCAGCAGTGAACTTATGGAGTTCAGGCTATTGAACAGAAAATGTGGCTGCAATTGCTGTCTTAGTTGGTACAATTCAGCTTCTTTAGCCAGTTGTTTAACTTGCTCTTCACGTTCCTTGACTTGCAGCTGAGACTCGAGCTTAGATTGTAAAAGCAAGATCAGCGCATAGCTTAATGAAACTAGAAACAAAACAAACCACCTGATCAAATCAATTTGGAATACAAAAGCATGATATGGATCACTAGAATTTAAAGAGTACTCAAGTGTAAACCCAGCAGCAACATTTACCAAAATCGAAACAAGTAAAGGAAATAGCAAGAATACTAAGTAATGCCTGCCTTGTGGAGAATAATATTTGAAAATATTTTCCAACAAAAAAAGTCCAACAAATAGATAACCAGTATGTATGGCAGAGACCAAAAGCGCCATCAAATAACCTGGTACAAACAAGTGCATAAGGTAGGCCACTCCAAAAATCCAAATAAGGATAATCAAAGTGGCTTTATATCTATGAGCAGCGCTATGCTTTAGGGTATTTGTAATCACAGTTACAATTTGGCTTAGAATGATTTAATCTCCAAACCACCAAGCACTACAGAACCGTAAATTTTCAATACTTTTTTCGGATCTGGGCTTACATTCGAAAACATTCGCTTATCCTCAATACCAGCTAGCACATTAGAAACATTCACTTGAACATTCCAGTGTGGAGGAACTAGCAATTTGATACCACCTAGAGCCACTTCCACATTAAGCATAGCGGGCTCAGTCAAATCCGCTTGTGAGAGATCTATCTCCGAACCCCCAAGTATGGCGGATATTTTCCCCCCTCTAAAATTCTTCGATAAAATTCGCTTTTGATCTCCTGAAAGAAATGCTTGAGAAGTAATAATCTCAGGTTCAAACGCCGCCCCATCAAACTTAACTTCCTCTGCCTCCGCATCAACGGTCGATGATCCTTGATTCCCAAATCCACCGCCAGTAAAAGGTGAACCAAACACTTGCCCTTTTGAATCAAAAGTATTTGGGATATTTCTTTTCTGATTGGCCAAGAAATACAATCCAGCCCCTATCAAACCAAGGGCTATCACATATCCCTCAAAACCATAAGGGAGGTCAACATATTTTTTGAGCAAAAAGAATGAACCGAAAATCAAGAAGAAATATCCAGCTCCGCTTTTGAATTGTGAGTTGATCAAAATCACTAAACCAACACAAAGGAAGATTACCGGCCATGAAAACAACCAAACTGGCAAAATAAAGCCTAGTTTTTTCACTAAGATAATGCCACCTATTACGATGAGGATAATCCCCAAAGTATAATTATTACTCTGATTTTTGAAATTCTGATTTGCCATGTCTTTGAATATTTGATGTTTTAGAATATCCCAAAATTAGACATCACATCACTTTTCAAACCTACAGAATAGGCAGAGAAAGCGAAAAACTCGGTAAATAGCCCTGACTCTTCGGTAAAAAACTAACGGCTCAATAAAAACGCGGCATAATCCAAGTCCTCTGGCGTGGTAAGTTTTATATTTTCGGGATTGCCAGCGATCAGGGTTACTTGCCACCCTTGATGCTCATACACAGTAGCATCATCAGTAAAAGTATGTAGCTCCGTAATCTCAAAGGCCTTTTTGATCTTTGCTAATTGAAATGTCTGTGGAGTCTGTACCAACCTGAAATATTGTCTCTCTTGATAAACGGACTTCCCATCATCGAGTAGCTTCCGAACCGAATCCTTCAATGCAATCACAGCAACAGCGCTTCCTTGAGAAGCTGCAACTGTATAAGATTCATTGATCACCGAAGCATTGACAAATGGCCGAACACCATCATGTATAGCGACTAGCCCCTCTTCACCTTCTATGGCTTTTAGTCCATTTCTCACAGACTGAAACCTACTCTTACCGCCAGCAACCAAATGATGAGGAATTTGAAAATTATGCTTTTCACAGAGTTCACTCCATAGATCAAAATCATTCTCAGGAATCACAAGAATCAACTTCACCTCTGGTTCAGCATGTGCAAACTTTCTCAATGTATGCATCAATACCGGCTGATCATTAAGTAGAAGGTATTGCTTGGGCATGGGTGCTCCCATCCTTGTCCCACTACCTCCAGCTACTATTATAGCATGTTTCAACATTATTCCTTTGATTTTTTGGATGCGCAAAGTTGACAAATTGTCGAAAATAAAAAAAGGCTCAATTTGAGCCTTTCTATTATTAAATGATTAACATCGCATCTCCATAGGAGAAGAACCTGTATTTTTCTTTGATTGCTTCCTGATAAGCTTTCATTATCAAATCGTACCCACCAAAAGCTGAAGCCGTCATAAGCAAAGTTGACTCTGGGAGGTGAAAATTAGTAATCAAAGCATTGGCGATTTTGAAGTCATATGGAGGAATGATAAACTTATCAGTCCAGCCGTTACTTACCTTAAGCCTATTGTTCGCTGTTACTGAAGACTCTACAGTTTTGAGTACTGTAGTACCTACAGCTACAACCCTTCTCTTATTATCCAAAGCATCATTTACTAACTCCACAGTCTTTTCAGGAATATCATAATTCTCTGAATCCATCTTATGCTTAGTAAGATCTTCCACATCAACTTGACGGAAAGTTCCTAACCCAACATGAAGAGTGATAGGCGACACATCCACACCTTTGAGTTCAAGTCTTTTGAGCAAATGTGGTGTAAAATGCAATCCAGCTGTAGGCGCAGCTACGGCTCCTACATGTTCGGCAAAAATGGTCTGATACCGCTCTCTATCTTCTGGCTCAACTTTTCTATCAATGAATTCCTTCAACAAAGGAGTTTCACCCAAAGAATCTATAGTCTTATAAAACTCTTCATCCGTTCCGTCAAAAAGGAACCTGATCGTTCTACCTCTAGAAGTTGTGTTATCAATTACTTCAGCTACCAAATCACTGTCACCAAAATAAAGCTTATTTCCGACACGGATTTTTCTTGCTGGATCTACCAAAACATCCCAAAGTCTAAGTTCTTGATTGAGTTCTCTTAGAAGAAAAACCTCAATCTTAGCCCCAGTTTTTTCTTTATTCCCATAAAGACGAGCAGGAAACACTTTCGTATTGTTCATTACAAACACATCTCCATCTTCAAAGTAATCAGTGATTTCTTTGAACATCTTGTGCTCAATCTCCCCTGTTTTTTTATGAACCACCATCAAACGAGACTCGTCTCTGTTTTCTACTGGATATAAGGAAATTAGTTTTTTCGGAATTTCGAATTTAAAATCTGATAACTTCATATAGAATGATGTAGTGTGCTTTTGTTAAATTTTACGGTACTTTGTAAAAACTGCAAAGTTAACAAGAAAAATTCCGAAAACTATCCTATATTGGGAATTAGTTTTCAAAAACACAAGCATTTACCGTGATCGTAATCAAACTTATCTGGGAAAGCATAAGATTTGCTATTCAAGCCCTGAAGTCCAACCTCACCAGGACCATTCTATCTCTACTCGGTGTTACTGTGGGTATTTTTGCCATTATTGCTGTATTTACCTTAGTAGATTCATTAGAAAATAACATCAAAAACAGTCTAAGCTTTCTAGGAAACAATGTAATGAGTATTGATAAGTTTGACTATGTGTCAAGCGGACCAGAGTATCCTTGGTGGAAGTATTTTCGCAGACCAAACAATTCGTATTCAGAATATACCTTCTTAAGCTCAAGTGTCAAAAATGCTGATGCCGTCACTATTTTTGCAGATGCCAATGTTACAATACAAGCTGGAAACAATAGCTATAGCGGAACATCACTTAAAGGCGTAGCTTTCTCTTATAAAGATGTCTACGATGTGCCTATCGACGTGGGTAGGTATTTTACAGAGCTTGAAATCACTTCAGCCAGAAACGTCATTATATTAGGTGTCAAAATAGCAAGATCACTTTTCCCAAATAGTGATCCTCTTGGAAAAGAGGTAAAGATTAGGGGGCAAAAATACGTGGTGATTGGCTTATTCGAGGAAGAAGGAGAAGCACTCTTTGACACACCTTCCAAAGACGAAGCATGCATGATTCCATACGGGAGTTTTACAAAGCTTTACAATGTAGGCAGGTATGGCATGGGACCAAGCATAGCACTCAAAGGTCAAGAGGATGATACTGGCTTGATTTCTTTAGAAAACGAAGTAAGGGGGCTCATGCGAGCCAAAAGAGGACTCAAACCTACTCAAGAGGATGATTTTTCTATCAATAAATCTGAATACATCATGAATACAATCGGATCGATTTTCGATGTGATTAGCGGTGCAGGTTGGATTATTGGAGGCTTTTCTATATTGGTTGGAGGCTTTGGAATTGCAAATATTATGTTTGTCTCCGTAAAAGAAAGGACGAACATCATCGGTATACAAAAATCACTCGGGGCAAAAAACTACTTTATTCTCTTCCAGTTTTTATTTGAAGCGATGTTCCTTAGCCTAATCGGAGGTGTTACAGGAATCATCATGGTATTCCTGATTACCTTTATTGACCTTGGTTCGCTTGAGCTGATTCTTTCCTTATCCAATATTATATTGGGCCTGGGCGTATCATCACTTATAGGAATTGTATCAGGTATAGTGCCTGCGACCTTAGCGGCAAGACTTGATCCTGTAGAAGCCATAAGATCTGCCTAGCTTTTAATTAAGGCATTTAAAGAATTAACAAAAAAAGCACCTTTCAACAGGTGCTTTTTTTGTTATCATATAAGATCAAACTTGCTATTTTATCGTCTTCTGAAATGAAGCAAAGCTGAATTTGCACAAAATCAAACTGATTCATTCATGCATTGATCCCAATTCAATAGGTTTAGATTTTATATATGTATTAAATAGCTTCCATATACAAAGCTTCAGATCAATCTTCTCCCAACTCCTGAGGCAGTGAAGCTGAACCCACTCCAGCTTTTTCTTTGATCTTCTTTTCCAATTCTTCCATAAGCTCAGGATTATCAAGTAAGAGAGACTTTACAGCATCTCTTCCTTGTCCCAATTTATTTCCTTCATAAGAAAACCATGAACCTGCCTTTTTCACAATATCAAATTCAACACCTAGATCAATGATTTCCCCTACTTTGGAGATTCCCTGACCATACATAATATCAAACTCTACAACTTTGAAAGGAGGTGCCACCTTATTTTTCACGACTTTCACCTTTGTCCTATTACCCAACACATTATCCGCCGACTCTTTGATCTGGCCTATTCTCCTGATATCCAACCTCACTGAAGCATAAAACTTCAAAGCATTACCCCCTGTTGTGGTCTCTGGACTACCAAACATCACCCCAATCTTATCCCTAAGCTGATTAATGAATATACATGCACATCCTGTTTTGTTGATAGCACCTGTGAGTTTTCTAAGTGCTTGAGACATCAACCTAGCCTGAAGACCCATCTTGCTATCTCCCATATCACCTTCCAGTTCACCCTTTGGCACTAGAGCTGCCACAGAGTCAATCACGATAATATCTATAGCTCCAGACCTTATGAGATGTTCAGCAATTTCCAATGCTTGTTCACCATTGTCTGGCTGTGAAATCAAAAGATTCTCCGTATCTATCCCCAATTTCTCAGCATATGTCTTATCAAATGCATGTTCCGCATCAATAAATGCTGCTAATCCTCCAGCTTTCTGTGCCTCTGCAATACAGTGCATGGTCAGTGTTGTTTTACCTGAAGATTCTGGCCCATATATCTCTATCACCCTACCTCTAGGAATTCCGCCAACACCCAAAGCCATATCCAAGCCCAATGACCCAGTTGAAATCGTTGGTACATCTTGAACTTTATTGTCACTAAGCTTCATTACTGTTCCCTTACCATAGGTTTTTTCCAACTTATCTATGGTCAACTGTAATGCTTTAAGTTTTTCTGTATTTGCGCTCATATTTCTAAAATTAACTATTTCCTAATTTGAATTTGTGAATTTAATCATTGATTATTGGAACGACAACCCGATAGATCAACCTAGTCGGATAATTTCGTATCTACAACACGATTCATTTCTTTGCGTATCAACTATGTGTCTGTAAAGATTGGAATAAGATTTGAAAAGATTTGTTTGAAAATTATAAATAAATGAAAAACCAGCTCAAATTGTCAGTAATTGTCGCACTTGTGTTTTGCTTAGCAAGTCTTTCTGGATTTGCTCAGTCAAAAAACAGCGCTTTCAAGCATGGTGAAGAGCTTACATTCAAGGTGTCTTATGGTTTTCTCGATGCTGCAGAAGCAAAGATGAAAGTCAACCCCCACGTAAGTACAATCAATAGTAATCCTGTATACAAAATCGATGTCACTGGTCAGACCCTTGGCATTTTCAAACTATTCAAAGTTAATAATGTCTGGGGAAGCTATCTTGATACTGCTAAAATCATCCCCCACCAATTTTATCAACATATAGAAGAAGGGAAATTTAGAAAAAATGAGCGTATCATCTTTGACCATAAAAAAGGCAATGCAATGGTGCGACTATATGATAAAGAGAATAAAAAAGTAGTAGAAACAAAGGACTTCAAAGTCCCTTCAAATGTTCAAGACATAGTCAGTGGCTTTTACCTATTGCGCACCATGGACTTATCCAAATACAAAAAAGGAGACACCATAGCTATCACTGGTTTTTTCGATAAAGAAATATATAATATAAAATTAATATACGGGGGGAAAGAGAAGCTTTCAACCAGCGTAGGAGATTTCGACACTTTCATGTTTACCCCCATAATGCCTTCAAATAAACTATTCAAGGGAGAACATCCTGTCACTGTATGGGTCTCTGATGATGAGAACAAAATCCCTCTCAAAATAAAAGCAAGGCTTGTGGTCGGCGCTTTGAACATGGACATCACTGAGGCAAAGGGTTTACGTAATTAAACATTAAAGTTCTCTTAACATTAAAATAACATTAGGTGCTCAAATAAAAATTTAATGTTGTATTTAGGTTTCTCCAATAATATAAGGCAAATTTATGCAAGGTCTTTTTATAGATTTGTACTGGAAAACAACCTGAAACCATCGTCAGACACCCCATGAGCGAAAAACAGAAAGTCAAAGTCCTAGTAGTAGATGATGAGCCAGATATTGTAGAAATCCTCTCCTACAACCTCAACAAAGAAGGATACGACGTGGCCACAGCCGAAGACGGGATCAAGGCCGTAAAAACCGCCGCCAAATTCATCCCTGATGTCATACTTCTCGACATCATGATGCCTCAACAAGACGGAGTAGAAACATGCCGTCAGATTCGTGAAATCCCCGAACTTAAAAACACTTTTATCATATTTTTGACTGCACGTTCAGAAGAATATTCCGAAGTAGCCGCCTTTGATGTAGGAGCAGATGATTATATCACCAAGCCTATCAAGCCTAGAGCATTGATGAGCCGAATTGCTGCGCTTTTTAGAAGAGAAGCCAAAAAAGAGCAAGAACTCACCCAAATTAAGATCAAAGATCTCGTCATAGATAGGACGAGCTATACGATTGACAAAAGTGGCAAAACGATCATCCTTCCTAAAAAGGAATTCGAACTTTTGTATTTTCTCGCAAAAAACCCTAATATGGTATTCAGTAGAGATGAACTTTTGCAAAATATTTGGGGAGCCGATGTCTATGTATTGGCTCGTACAGTGGATGTTCACATCAGAAAAGTAAGAGAAAAAATCGGAGATGATTACATCACTACTGTAAAAGGAGTAGGGTACAAATTCGAATTGAACTGATTCAAACAACATGCTTACCACGTCTAGAGGAATTTCCTTATTGCTAGCTATAGCTATCTCTACACTTACTGTAGCTTTCCTCTTTCTACTGGATGATGCCACCGCCACTTTACTACTGGTAGCTGGAGCAATCTCATTTTCAGTCGCCTATATTTTGATGAACCTTACTTTGGAGTTTTTGATCTTCAAAGAAATCTCCAACATCTATACGGTTTTGGACAAAATCCAAAAAAAGGACTTGTCTAATATCAATGAAAAATCAACAAGAACCTCTATTTCACCCCTTAGGAAAATTAATAAAACAATAAACTCCTATGCTTTGGCGAAAAATAAGGAAATAGAGACACTGCAAAAAAACGCTACATTCAGGAGAGAGTTTATTGCAGACATTTCTCATGAACTAAAAACCCCCATTTTTGCAGCTCAAGGATTTATCCATACACTTCTAGACGGTGCTGTGGATGATGAAGAAGTTAGGTACAAATTTCTCAAGCGTGCTGCCAAAAGCCTCAATTCATTAGACAAACTCGTACAAGACCTACTCACTTTGAATCAAATGGAAAGCGGAGTGATTAAATTTCACTTTGAAAAGTTCGATCTCAAAGACATAATCTTGGAAGTGATAGAAGAGTTGGAGCAAAAAGCTTCTAAAAGAGATGTGCTCATAAGGTTCTATTACGATAAATCGAAAACTTTTCCTACTACCGCTGACAAAGATAAGATTTTCCGCGTCTGCCAAAACCTAATTTCTAATGCAATCAAGTACAATCATGATGGTGGAGAAGTGGAGGTAAATTTGCACACGCACAAACATCAACATATTGTAGATGTCAAAGACAATGGACAAGGAATTCCACCAGAGGACTTAAAACGCATTTTTGAAAGATTTTATAGGGTAGAAAAAAGTCGATCTCGGGAAAAAGGCGGAACAGGACTTGGTCTTGCCATTGTCAAGCATATACTAGAAGCACACAAGAGCAAGATTTCTGTCAGCAGCACAGTAGGCAAAGGATCTATATTCAGTTTTTCACTCCCTCTGGAAAAAGAAAAAAAGAAAGTAGAGGAATAATCAAGCTACAAAAAGTTCATAGAGTTCATCCAAAGCGCATTGCAATTCGTCTGCAAACCCAATGTGAGGCCTTGATGTCTGAATCATTGAGCTCCTATTGGCTGTAAGCCAGCGGAATCTTGATGGGGCATCATGTCTTGCAATAGGACTATCAGACTCCTCCCCTTGACAGATTTTTTCTATTGACTTTAAGTATTGATCAAAGGTTTGTATATCTGCATCCTTATCCAGAGCTTGGACTTTTGACAAGTCCGCCGTAAGCCTACAGCTAAGAAACCCTTCTCGCTTGCAGCAGATCAACACGCCTACATTTACAAATTCCTCACGCTCGACCCTTGGTACTATACGGAGAATGGCATATTCATATAAGTGCTTCCCTTGCATCTTCAGCTCCTTTTATAAATACTTCAAAATTCTTCAACCTCATTTTAAGAAAACTAGCATAAACCTCTTTGCCTTCTTCTGCAGTCTCTACGTCACGAGAAGCCAATATCCATTCGTCGGGGATCATTGCTACTATTTCTTCGATTTTTTCATCAGTGATTATAGCAACAAACTCTTCACTCACAGCTTTCAAATCATTGGCATAAGGCAATAAAACATGGTCTTTGATCAAAGGAAAAGAGCTGATTGCTTGCTTCTCCCAATTATCCCAACTGTGATGAAAAAGAAATGATGCACCATGATCAATAAGCCAAAGCTCCCTATTCCACAGCAGCATGTTGGTATTTCGGTAAGTCCGATCTACATTGGTAATGAAAGTATCTAGCCAGACAATTTTGGACGCTAAAACTGATTCCACTATTGTAGCACCTGGATCATAAGTAAGTGCCTTGGACAAAAAATGAAGTGCTAGATTCAATCCTTGACTACCTTTCAGCAAATCCTGAATCTCTTCATCGCCTTCAGATCGGCCAAATGCCTCATCCAAATTAGCAAAAACAAGTTCGGGCACTTTCAATCCTAGAAGTCTTGCTATCTCTCCTCCGAGTAGCTCGGCAATAAGCGCCTTTTCACGCTGGCCTGCACCTCTAAACTTAAGCACATAGCTAAATCCATCGTCAGCATCAGCCAAAGCTGGTAATGAACCACCCTCTCGCAACGGCATCACATATCGGACTACATTTACCGTACGAAGTGTAGAATTGGTTTTTTGACTATCCATTTTTGAAAGTTTTCCTATCTCAAAGGTAAAACATAAAGCGTAAATGTAATCAATTCAAACTCAACAAACACTTGGAATCAGAAGTCAGACACTAGTGGAGTCAAATCCATTCTCAAAAGATCTATCACAACTATGAGATTTTCAAAGCTTACCCAAAATAATCTATTGTTAAAATTTCATCACATTAATTTATTTATATACCTTTGCGCCCTTATTGGGAAAAGAAGCTGCATGAAGAAAATTGATTTTAAAGATCTTATTCTGTTTGAAAATGAGGATTACCTCGTGATCAATAAGCTTCCATATTTATCGACATTGAGTGACCGGCATGAGGCCCAGAACATCCTGGACTTGGCCAAAGGATACATCCCTGATGCCCAGGTGTGTCATCGATTGGACAAGGAGACTTCAGGTTGCCTTGCAATAGCAAAGCATCCAGAGGCCTACCGTCATATCGCCATTCAGTTTGAAGACAGGAAAGTTGATAAAATCTATCATGCAGTAGTAGAAGGCATTCACGAGTACAAAGATTTACTATTGGACCGCAACCTACTTGCAAACAATAAGGGAATCGCCAAAGTCAGTAAAGATGGCAAGCCGGCACAGACAGTATTCAATACTGTAAAGACTTATTTCAAACATTCGTTGATAGAGTGTAAACCTATCACTGGAAGACTTCATCAGATTAGGGTTCACTTGGCCTATTTGAAGTCTCCAATCTGTGGAGATGAGACTTATGGAGGCAAGCCGTTATATCTTTCAGAACTTAAGAGACGATTCAATCTCAAAAAAGACACGGAAGAATTACCGATCATGCAGCGTGTTTCGCTCCATGCATTTGCTTTGAAATTTACTAGTATACAGGGAGAGCCTATCTATGTAGAAGCTCCATACCCTAAAGACATGCAAGTACTGATCAAGCAATTGGAGAAAACGGCTTAAAGTCATTGAGTACAATTACCCACTGAGATTCACTTCCTGTCTAATTCAATCTTCGACAATTAAATAGAAGAAAATTAGACATAAAGTGATGAAAATGTGGGGAATAATGATCTTTCTTTTGCATAGAAAATAAATTACTTCTATCTTTGTGTCCCTTTTTGAGGGTGAAATATATTTAACAAGCTAATAATTAAACATTTACACAGTGGATACATTAAGCTATAAGACCGTATCAGCGAATGCCGCAACTGTAGAAAAGAACTGGATCGTAGTGGATGCCCAGGCTGCAGTATTAGGTAGATTCTCTAGTGAGGTAGCGAAAATCTTGAGAGGTAAGCACAAGCCATCTTATACCCCTCATGTAGACTGCGGAGACAACGTGATTGTCATCAATGCAGACAAGGTTAGATTGACTGGTAAAAAGTGGAACGAAAAAGTATATGTTCGTCACACTGGATACCCAGGAGGTCAGCGTATTTCTACACCAAGATTATTGAAAGACAAGTCAGCTTCAATCTTGGTAGAAAAGGCAGTGAGAGGTATGCTTCCAAAAAATAGACTTGGAAGACAATTGTACAGAAACCTATTCGTGTACAATGGTCCTGAGCACCCACATGCTGCACAGCAACCAAAAGAACACAAATTCTAATCAAAGCAGTCTATGGAAATTATCAACACTTTAGGTAGAAGAAAGACGTCTGTTGCTAGAATCTATATGCAACCAGGCAAAGGTGAGATCACTGTAAACAACAGATCCATCGAAGTTTACTTCCCATTTGATCTGCACCAGATCGTAGTAAAGCAGCCTCTTGCTCTAGTAGGAGAAGATGGCGCTTTTGACATCAAAATCAACGTAGACGGTGGTGGAATCAAAGGTCAAGCAGAAGCTGCAAGAATGGCTATCGCCAGAGCACTTTGCGAAATCAATGCAGACCACAGAGAAGCATTGAAAAAAGAAGGATTCTTAACTCGTGACTCTAGAATGGTAGAGCGTAAGAAGCCAGGACGTAGAAAAGCAAGAAGAAGATTCCAGTTCTCTAAACGTTAATCGGGAGATTCTTTACATTTTATATCGAAACAACATCATATTTTAATGGCACAAATAGAATATAAAGACTTACTGGATGCTGGTGTTCACTTTGGACACTTGACTAGAAAGTGGGATCCGAGAATGGCACCATATATCTTCATGGAGAAGAATGGTATCCATATCATCGACCTTAACAAAACGCTTGTTTGCCTAGAAGAAGCATCCAATGCAATCAAGCAAATCGTACGCTCAGGTAAAAAAGTCATGTTCGTTGCTACTAAGAAGCAAGCGAAAGACTTGGTAGCCGATGAAGCTAGAAGACTTAACATGCCTTACGTAACTGAAAGATGGTTAGGCGGTATGTTGACTAACTTCGCTACAATCAGAAAGTCCTTGAAAAAAATGTCTTCCATCGACAAATTGATGAAAGAAGACGCTTACAAGAACTTAGCGAAGAAAGAACGTCTAATGATCACTAGACAAAGAGAAAAATTGGAATCTGTTTTGGGCGGTATTGCTGACCTTACTAGACTTCCTGCTGCTTTGTTCATAGTAGACATTAAAAGAGAGCACATCGCTATCGCTGAAGCACAAAAGCTTGGTATCCCTGTTTTCGCATTGGTAGATACGAACTCTAACCCAAATGAGGTAGATTTCCCAATCCCATCCAATGACGATGCTTTCAAATCAATCTCTTTGCTCGTAAAGGCATTTGGTGCAGCTATTGAAGAAGGTCTATCTGAAAGAAAGAAAGACAAAGAAGATGCTAAACTCTCTGAAGAAGAGGAAGCAAAAAGAGCTGTGGACGCTGATACACAAGAGTAATCCACTACTTTGAAATATAAATTGCAAAAATTGAACATACGGTACTCACCTATGTTCAATTTTTTGTTTTTGCCTGACCTTTGAGGTTTTTACAATTCAGGTTGAGCAACACATATCCTTAAACTTCGAAGATCTTTACTATCAAGATTTTTGAAGTTTAATTGAAACAGAACAAAAGTTTAATCTCATAAATTAACTAATACAATGGCTATTACTGCACAAGAAGTAAACAAATTGAGACAAATGACCGGAGCTGGTATGATGGACTGTAAAAAAGCCCTTACTGAAGCTGAAGGAGATTTCGAAAAAGCTATTGACATCCTTAGAAAAAAAGGTCAAAAAGTATCTGCTTCTAGGGCTGACAGAGAAACAAAAGAAGGTACTATCGTAACACAAGTAAGTGCTGATGGCGCTACTGGTTACTTATTATCTTTGACTTGTGAGACTGACTTCGTTGCTAAAAACGAAGAGTTTGTAGCTTTCGCTAATACTGCATTAGATTTGGCTACTTCTAACAACGCTACTTCCGTAGCAGATATCCAGGCGCTTCCATTTGAAGGAAACACTGTAGGTGAGAAAATCATCGAATTGACTGGAAAAATCGGTGAGAAAATCGAAATCTCAAATTTCGAAGTAGTAAAAGGAGAAGCTGTAGTACCTTATATCCACTCTAACGGTAAGCTTGGTGTGTTGGTAGCATTGACTAACACAAGCGGTGCTGATGTAGAGGAAGCTGGAAAAGACGTAGCTATGCAAATCGCAGCTATGAACCCTGTAGCCGTAGATAAAGATGGCGTTGACGCTACTGTAATCGAAAGAGAAATCGAAGTAGGTAAAGACCAAGCAAGACAAGAAGGTAAGCCTGAAGAAATGCTTGAGAAAATTGCTTTGGGTAAATTGAACAAATTCTACAAAGAAAACACTTTGCTTAGCCAAGCATTTGTGAAAGATGGTTCATTGTCTATCGCTCAGTATCTTGACAAAGTAAGCAAAGGTATGACTGTAGCTGCTTTCAAAAGAGTATCTATTGGATAATATTAGATGTAAGATCTTAGATTTAAAATTTAGAAATACTAAAAAAGCTGACTTCGTGAGGAGTCGGCTTTTTTTCATTTTACCTTTTCCCCGCTTTGTATTCAAAGTGATCAACGTTTTACATTAAAAAGAATCTAACAAACTTTGCTTAGCGTCTGCATGAAACGGAAAAACTTATACTCCCAATACAATAGAAGCTTCGATATCTAATTTTCTGCTGATTTCTCTGGCGATTTTAAGCGTAGGCTCACTTTTCCCATTCAAATACTCACTGATTCTAGAGGTACTTACACCAAGATATTCTGACAGGGATTTTTGGGTTAATCCCCGTTCCTGCATACGAAGTCTAATTGCCTCTGATAATGTAGGTGTCTGTATGGGAAAGTACTTCTCTTCGTAGTCAGCCACCATATCAGAGAGTAAGTTCAATTCTATATAATTTTTGGAATCTGTGTTTTCTATATTATCAGGATTAGAAAGCAATTCTTCAATCCTTACTATAATAGCATTATACTCTTTTTCAGACTTAATCATATCTCAAATATTTTGGATATCCTGTATTTTATCATATTCAGCGTGGGTGCCTATGAATCGAATGTAAACCTTTTTGGCATTGAATGAAATTATGGCAATCAACCGGTACGAGTTCCCTTTAATATTGAAAACAAAACGATGATTTCCGACATAATCAACTGAATTGAAATCATTTTTAATATCATTTAGAGAGCTCCATTCTTTCTTACTCGTTGTAGAATACCAGAATCGCAATGGCAATTCAGCATCAGCATGCTTTTTTGCAAATTCTTGTATTCGCTTATAAGTTACAACTCTCATTAATTTTTGAAAGATTCTACTTGTTCTATATATCAAAACAAAGTTACGTAAAATAGAACAACATTAAAAAAATCTTATATCTGAATTTTACTTTGGCAAAAAAGCTGACCTTGAAAAGGGTCAGCTTTTTTTGTGTTTAATACTTGAAGATTAATATCGACTTCTTAATTTTTTAAGCCCTACGTAAGTTACACTAAAATTTCATTCAATCAGAAAGAATACCCAATACCCAAATTAAGCCAAATAGTTCTAAAATTCTCAATTGCAAAACCATAAGATGCAGATGGACTAACTTGAACATGATCGTTCACAAAGAACTTGGCTTTTATCCCTACACGGGCTGAAACGTCTGGACTTCTAGAAATCTCTCTAATCGTCAATCCATTACTTTCTATCTGACTCATTAGCATTGTGTTACTAATTCGCAAATATGAACCTTCCGCTGATAAGATAAACTTTTCTCGTTGTACCAAATCATACCCAAAACCTAATGTGAAAAAAGCCATATCAAAACGACCAGTCTCATCCTTGGTAAGGAAGAAAGGACTTTGCTTCCCTTCATAGTCCAACCTACCAACAGAAATGTCCGCGTAAAGTCTTGGTTTCAAATACCTGCTATATCCTATTGCATATCCATGACCTAGGAAGCTCCCAGATAAGGTTCTATCTCCTGTGACATTTGCATAGTTTACATAAATATTGTTTTTTTGAGCCAATTGCGCATGCAATGGAGTCATCAACAAACTAAGTAAACTTATTATTAAAATTCTTTTCATATTACTTATAATTTTTGAACCTCAAAGTATGAATTAATTTTGCCGAATTTATATACAGGAACTCTATTTCTTAGTGGTAAATTATTTTGAATTATCTTATCTCTATTATTCTTTAATACAAAGCATTTATCATATGACATTGCTGATACTAATTCTATTTTACTTTGAAATGCTACCTTAACACTTAAGGATCCTGTATTACCAGAAGTCCCAGAGCTTGCACTTACAGTTCCTGTAACATCAATATTTGCAGAAGTCTTTTTACTTCCCCATACGATATATGCATCTTGAGAATCAAATTTCCAATTTGAAATGATGAATGAAGTTTGAGAGGAAACCCACCTTCTATTTTTAGCATCACTTCTAACTACTTTCAAATCAGCAATTGGGTAGTTTACTGAAGAATTTATTTTAGGGATACCATTTGAATCTACTTCAAAACTTCCAGTTGCAACCCACATATGTATATAATTAGCATTTGGCCAATTCCTAATGTTTCCATCTAATTGTAATTCAGGAGCCCTTAAAACTACAATTTCATTTGTACTAGATGTTAAATCCTCACAATAAGGAGTGTTTAAGCTGTAATCGATAATATTCCCTCCAATCATTGAATCACCATCAATTGGAATATCAATTCTATCATCATGGAAACTTCCCAAAACAACAGTAGGGTTGGAAATCGCATAGCTATCATTCACATATATCAACTCATTTGTAAAATAATTAATCCCAGACTTCTTAAACTGAATAAAATTCCCTCTTTCGTCTAATCTAAGTTTAACAGCTGGAGTTTCTCCTTTCCATTCTGGATTATCTTTAAGTGCAGATTTCTCCATTTCTTCTGTCCACCAAGACATCGTTAATTCCTTAATTGATTCAGGTTCAAAATACCCTATCATATAAGGTGCTAACATACTTATATTATTAGTATTAATAAATTCAATCAACTCTTGTTCACTAAACCCATCATCCCCCATGATTCTATGGTTTTCTACATTCGCATAAAATGCATTAACAATAGCAGAACTTTGTCTCGTATAAGGATTCTCTTTAACATCCAAAAGTTTCTTTAAACTGTAATTTATATCCTCCTTGTATTCATCTGCTTCACCTAAATCAAATAACTCCCTCCTTGCTGCGGGTTCTTTGAACACTTCTCCCATAAAAAGGGTCAATTCTTTGAGCTTATTTTCATAAGCGACAGGATCATTAACTTTCAGTTTTTCCTGAACTTCGACTTCAATTTCATCTTGAGCAGCATCCTGACAAGAGTTAAGTAAAATAAATCCTATAAAAAGGATAGATAGATAGATAGATAGATAACTTTTTTCATTACATAAAAATTTATTAGTTATAAAATTAATTTTTTGAATATAAAAAGGAAAATATAATATTCCTAACTTAGGAGATAATGGAATAATCCTATCTAAGCTGAATAAAAATTCAATAAAACACTCAGTTTTAAACTAAAGGTGCTTTTTTATATGATTTTTCAAAGATTAAAAAAAGTTAAATAAATACTAATATTTTCAAATAATCCTTTAAATGATTTTTCAAACTGAGCAATCTGTAAAACAAAGCCCATGAGTTTTTATAATCTGATAGGCTTTATTTTTGAAAATCTAATTAGTCTAAATTTACATCCCAAAATAAATGAGAGGAGAACTCTCCTCGGTCAAACAAATTTGAATCGGCATTTTTCATTTCAACAAAATCCCCGAGTTACGACTCGGGGATTTTGTAACCTTGTCAGACTCCAACCAGACCCTTTCAAAGTTCTAAATTTTTGTCGCGTTTTCTTGCCTCTTGTTTCTTATTTCTAATTTCATGCTTCTCGTCCCTGTTTGCAAATCTATTGTCGCGTCCTGAAATTACTTGACACTTTTTTTATTGTTTTTCTTTTGTTTTCATCATCTTAAATGCCCCCTAGCTCAAGTAAGGAAACTTGTCAAGGCCGGAGCAGAGCGACGTTTATATAGCCTT
>NZ_JAKZGP010000130.1 GCF_022549775.1 Belliella filtrata
TCTCCAATCGCAATAATCACCACATCGGCATCCTTGCAAGGAAGATTTTTCACAGCTTGAGCATCTGTAGCATCCATGACAACAGCATGCGTGATCTTATCTTTTACCGCATCTACCTTGTCCTCACTACTGTCTACACCGATCACTTCGTGACCATAAGCAGTGAGTCTAGCGGCTAGATGTCCGCCAAAATTTCCCAGTCCTACAATGATATACTTCATTTTTACAGCTTTATTTTTTTGCCTTTTTAAATCATTAAGTGATGAAAACCCCTTCTTCAGGATACTTATATCTTAACGTTCTAGCTTTTTGTATGAAAGCAATTAAAACAGTCAAAGTACCAACCCTACCTAGAAACATGATAATGGATACAATAATCTTACTTCCTGTAGATAAATCCCCTGTAATGCCAAGGCTAAGACCCACCGTAGAAAATGCGGAAAATATTTCAAAAGCCACACTGATGAGTGGCAATTCGGGATCCAAGAGCAATACCAAAAACACCCCTAAACCAATTACCAGAAAAGAAAGCAAAATCACAGCAAAGGCCTTTCTTAACGTCTCATTACTTATTTGCCTTTTAAATACCTCAACCCTGTTTTTCCCTTTGGCTATGCTGATAGCATTCAACACTGCCACAGCTATGGTGCTGGTTTTCAATCCACCTCCAGTCGAACCAGGTGAAGCTCCTATCCACATCAATATCAAATAGATGAGTACAGTTGGCATAGCTAGCGCAGACATATCTACTGTATTGAACCCTGCTGTCCTTGGAGTCACTGAACCGAAAAAGGCCGTTACAAATTTTCCATATCCTGAAAGTCCTTTCAATGTATGCTCGCTTTCAAAGACCCAGTAGGTAACAAATCCTACAACAAGCAAGATCATCGTTGTGTATACAATCAACCTGATATTGACATTGGCGACCCTAGGTACATGTTTATAATCTTCTTCTCCAGTGATCAACTTTTTGGTCCCAACTAGCACATGTTTCAAGTAAGTATAGTATCCCAACACTACTGGAAAACCTATACCACCCAAGATAATTGCAAAGGAAATAATCAGGTGTACAGTATACTCTTCTCTAAACCCAGCTTCATATAACCCATTCCCTAGCGTTGAAAATCCTGCATTACAAAACCCCGATATGGCATGAAATACAGAAAAAAACAATTGATCCCCTTTGTTTTCAAACAAATTGCTATCAATTACCGAAGTGATCATCAAAGCAGCAACACCCTCAGTCAATAAAGTAAATAGAATTATTTTTAGTAAGGTGGAATTGATCGCGCCTATATTTTCCTCATTGATATAATCCTTGAGAAACAATTGGTTTTGAAGAGAATAAGAACCTTTAAAAAAGAATCCAAAGAAGGATGTAAAGGTCATCATCCCTAATCCACCAATCTGAAAGAGCATCATGATGATAAACTGGCCTAGAAATGTAAAGTCTGATGATGTATCCAGCACAATCAGTCCTGTCACACAAACAGCAGAAGTTGAGGTAAACAAAGCGTCAATGAAGCTGATTCCGTTAACTGTCGCATTAGGAAGGGACAATAGGACTGTTCCTACTAAAATCACCAACAAAAAGCTTAGAATAAAAACCATCGCTGGATGTATTCTCAACTGATTGGCATTCAAAGCTAATTTACTTAGCTCAATTAAAAACAGCACAAAGACTAATAAATTGACAAAGAATGCCTTGACTTGCAGATTTCCGATAGTCAAAGTATTATCTAATTCAATGATTTGAAAATTAACCAACGAAGCAAAGACTAGAAAAAGAATAATACAGATTTCTACAAAAAGCCTAGCCAATCTAAACTTCTCCGCTTTTGAAAATAGCCTTATGATATATCCAAATGACAAAATTAGCAAAAGTGAAAAATACAATTTGCCAACTATTCCACTGTGAACTTCTTCCCTAAAACCCAAATCAAAAACTAATATAGCGAATGCTAATATGCTAATAGATTGAATTATAGTATTATTCAATTCAAATAATTTCCGGATCTTTAAGATCCTTTCATCTGGACTTGTGAAAAATTTA
>NZ_JAKZGP010000131.1 GCF_022549775.1 Belliella filtrata
ACAAATGAATTTTATGGGGATGCAGAGATCATCAGGATAGATCCTAAAAACGATATAGATGAGGAGTATTCTATGAAAGCATCGCTAATCGTGTCGAGTATAGATTATTATCCGCTTACCTTGCCAGAGGATATGATTATAGGCGAGATAGAGAAAATGATTCATCATAATGGACATGTCTATATTTCCGATCGCCTTACAGAATCAGTTTTTATATTTACCGATGAGGGCGAATTTATAAATGCTATTCAAAGTAAAGGTGAGGGGCCAGAAGAGTATGGCGAAATCAATGACTTTAATGTTGATCCTAGAACGGGTAATGTGCTGATACATTCGCATATGAGTCAAAAAATCCTCACGTATGCTATATCAGGGGAGTATTTGAGTTCTATGAAAAATAAGTTATTTATTTCCTCATTTTTCCCAATAAGTGATTCTTCTATGGCGCTGTACAATTCTCGAATGTCAAATGGACATATCTTTGAAAACACTTTTCCAGTACAGCCTAGATTTTTTATTGCCAATGAAAGCGAAGAAATTGAAAAACAAGATTTGGAGACCACCTATCGAGAACATTTACTTTCGTATCCCATTCCTAGAGCCGGATTTTATCAAATTGGGGATTCGTTGAGGCTTATGGAGTCAATCAATTCGGTTGTTTATGGGGTTGATTTAGAAGAGGGGAGTGTGTTTCCTAGGTTTGCATTTGAATTTACCAATGCGAATCCTCCAAGGATCTATGATATGGATGCTGATGAGCTATCTATATTTTTAGAGGATTATAAAAACAAAAAAGTAGGTGGTTGGGCTTTTCTTTCTAATGTGAGTGAAACAGAAGATTTTATTTGTGCTGCATACAGTTATAACGGATATAATAATATGACGTTTTATTCAAAACGAAGCAATCATCAGGTCAACATAGGTCCTGTTTGGATCAATGATATGGATAGTATTTCCATGCCAATGGTGCAGACTGTAACTGCCGACGGTGAGTTTGTAGGTTACTTTAATTCAAATATTTTTTCCAGAATGGTGAGAAATAATGATAATAAGCTTTCCCAAAAAATACTGGATTTGGAAAAGAGTCAAAGGGATGCGGAAAGCATTATTTTGGTAAAGTTTAGGTTGAAAGATTTTTGATTTCAAAAAGAATGAAGAGATGAGAAATTTCACCTGCATGATCATGCTTGCAAATTTATTCTTGCTATCATGCGATAGGTCAAGAGCTAGTTTGGAGAAAGTCTACTATGATCAAGAAGGATTTGTAGTGTTCGATATCGTAGATCATAATGAAGTGGATATGATTTACTTTTCAGAATTTGTTAATGCTATTGACTATATACCCTTAGAAACAAGTGAGGCTTGTTTGATTGGAGAAGTTGATAAGGTGCTGATTGACGAAAATCTCATATATGTGTTAGACAAGAGAATTGTAAATGCGGCTTTTGTTTTTGATGGGGAAGGTAATTTTGTAAAACAATTGGGTAGGAAAGGTGAAGCAGAAGGAGAGTATTTAGAGCTTGGAGATATGTTTTTCATTGATGAAACTCAAAGAGACTGTTCATTTAAGTGTGTCTGCTAACTTTACAAAAGATGAACAAGAAAAAGAGAATTGAGGATATTTTAAATGATCCTGAGATGAGTGAACGTTTGAAAGAACGTCTTTACAGTAAAAAAGGG
>NZ_JAKZGP010000133.1 GCF_022549775.1 Belliella filtrata
ACAAAATCCAGAAGCACCTTAGCGATAAATATGAACAAAAAACCTCTCTTTTTGATCAGGAGGATGATATTGTCGTCAAACAATATGTTGATGATTTTTGGCAGCGTATCCTGTCATCCCAAAAACTTGACATCAAGTCACCGGAGAAGCTTTCACGCATGGTTGACATGGACACGCTCCAGCACAGCAATGCCCGGGAGATCGGAGCGGAGAACATAGCCTATCAGACATGGGAAAAGCTGAATCTCACTCCCTTGCTGCTATCAGTGGGCTTCAGTCCCGAACAGGCCATGCTTGCTGCCACACAGGTTGTAAGCAGGGCAGTATACCCTGCCTCCGAACTGAAAACCGTGCGCTGGATAAAGGAAAACTCCGCAGTGTGCGAACTTACCGGATACGACATGGACAAAGTGACCAAAGACAGACTTTATAAAAGTGCCCTGGACCTCTATAAGGCCAAGGATGCAATCGAAAGTCACCTGTCCCGGCGTACCAATGAGTTGTTCGATCTGGAAGACAAAATCATTCTTTACGACCTGACAAATACCTATTTCGAGGGGGAAAAGCGGAACAGCCAGTTGGCAAAGTTCGGCAGGAGCAAGGAAAAGAGAAGTGACGCAAAGCTCGTTGTGCTCGCCCTGGTGGTGAATGTTGAAGGCTTTATAAAGTATTCCTCCATCCTAGAAGGGAACATGGCAGACAGCAATACCCTTTCGGCCATGATCGATAAACTCGCCTCCCATACCTGCCCCGGTCCGGCCGTGGTGGTACTTGATGCCGGTATAGCCACAGAAGAAAACCTCAATCTCATTCAAAACAAAGGATACAGGTATCTCTGTGTAAGCCGTACCCGGCTGAAAGATTACAGTTATGTTCCCAGCAGACTTACCACCTTGTTGGACACAAAATCAAAGCAGACCATCAGGCTGAGATCGGTCACCACAGAGAAAAACACGGATTATTATCTGGAGGTCAAAAGCCCATCCAAAGAGAAGAAAGAGGAAGGGATGAAGCTCCAGTTTGAAAACAGGTTTGAGCAGGAACTCCAAAAGATCCACAACGCACTGCACAGCAAGGGAGGAACCAAGAAAGCGGATAAAGTCCACCAGCGTATAGGCAGGGCCAAAGAGAAGTATCCCTCGGTCCAGCGTTACTATGAGATTACTGTAAGCAGTGATGCAAAAACAGGAATTGCCACAGAAATCACTTGGAAAAAGGACACGGAAAGGCATCGGGAAAAAAATGAAAGCCTTGGTGTTTATTTTTTACGGACCAACCTGAATGTAAAGGAGGAGCACGTGGTCTGGAACATCTATAATACCATCAGAGAAATAGAAAATGCCTTCCGTACCCTGAAGACAGATCTTGACCTAAGGCCAATCTACCACAAAAATGACGATGCCACCATGGCACATCTCCATCTGGGGATATTGGCTTACTGGCTGGTCAATACGGTAAGACACCAGT
>NZ_JAKZGP010000134.1 GCF_022549775.1 Belliella filtrata
TGTCGCGTCCTGAAATTACTTGACACTTTTTTTATTGTTTTTCTTTTGTTTTCATCATCTTAAATGCCCCCTAGCTCAAGTAAGGAAACTTGTCAAGGCCGGAGCAGAGCGACGTTTATATAGCCTTGACAGGTTTCTGTCTTGTGCTACTTTTGCGTTTCAGTGATGAGAACACTGAAACACCCTTATGCACCTCACTTGGCTTTGCCATTTTTAAAGAAAGATGCGGACGCTTTTCATTGTATGCCCATATAGCATGTTTCACAGCTGAATAAGCTTCTTTTAAACTTTTAAATGTTCCATCTAACAGGTATTCCGTTTTCAATATTCCATTTACCCTCTCTGCCATTGCATTGTCATAACAATTACCAGCCTCACCCATGCTTGACTCTATCTTTGCTTTTTTCAGTAGTTCCGTGTAAACCTTACTACAATACTGGAATCCTCTGTCTGAATGATGTATAAGACCCTTGCTCCTTTTACACTGGCTTAATGCCATTTTTAAAGCCTCTACTGCATTCTGGCTCTCAAGTGTACTCCCTAAATGCCAACCTACTATCTTTCTGCTATAGGCATCTGTGATTAAATACAGGTATCTAAAGGAGTCCTTTAATCTTATATAAGTAATATCTGACACCCAAGCTTGATCTATTGAGTTCCATTCTTGTCCATTATATAAATCTTTATATCGACTAAACCTTGAAAAGGACTGAGTAGTAACCATATACTTCCGCTTTAACTTCACAAGTAGGCCGGAACTACGCAATAAGTCAAATAGCTTATCCCTTCCCACGCTGATGCTCAAACTTGTAAGATCTCCTTCAATTAACTTATAAAGTTTTCTACCTCCAATCCGTGGATGTATCCGACGATGTTCTCGAACTAACTCTAATACCAATCCTTCTTTAGCTTCTTGCTCAGATTTCCTCTTTGTCCAATCATAATAGGCTGATCTACTGTAACCAAAATACTTACAGCATGAACTCATGCTCATCTTTACTCCCCTTTGATTGATAACTTGCTGCCAAAGTTTTTTTTTAAATCTGTATTATACTCTTTGTTAGCTACTTTTATCAATGTCTCTAGCATATGATTGGCTACTACTGAATCCGCTAAGGTCGATTTAAGCCTACGGTTTTCTTCCTCAAGTTCCTTAAGTCTTTGTTTTTCGTCCATTGTTTCTATTCGCACTGTTTTATTTAACAAATGATTCCTTCCAAAGGAACGTACCCACTTCTGGATCGTCTCTGCTCCTCTGATATCATACTTCTTTTGAAGATACGAATAGGAGCTACCTTTTTCCAATTCCTCTACTACTTGCTTCTTGAAGCTAATACTGTACCGCTTGAACTCTCGAACACTTTTTGTCATGTTTTTCCCAATTTTAGTTTGATTTAATTTGTCAAGCTATTTCAGGACATGACA
>NZ_JAKZGP010000135.1 GCF_022549775.1 Belliella filtrata
AAGGCTATATAAACGTCGCTCTGCTCCGGCCTTGACAAGTTTCCTTACTTGAGCTAGGGGGCATTTAAGATGATGAAAACAAAAGAAAAACAATAAAAAAAGTGTCAAGTAATTTCAGGACGCGACAGTAAGTATGAAAGTCTGTCCTAGTACACATGGGGAAGACAAGACTAGTCCGATTGATCACTTAACGCTTAACATTTAACACTTATAAAACCCAAATAAATATGCTTACAGAAACACCAATCAAACTAAAGGGTAGGAGAGAAGAGCTCGGTCCGATGCCTAAGCCTCTGCCAAATGGCAGCCATAGACCTCTGGTCAATATCCTGATTATCAAAGATCCTGCGCCTAGTAACAATACAGTTCATCAAAATTTAAAATCATGAAAATATTAGAATTAGATAATAACATTAAAATATTAGGAGTCTGCTTGCTCTGGCTGTGTTCCTTGACTAGTCGAGCACAAGATTCAGTTATGACTGAATCAGTTGATTCTGCCCCTGTAGTGATTTATGGGGAAATTAAATCTAGTATGCCAGTTGAAGAACTCACCTTAACTGTTCAGACTCATTACCTGACACCAAATGGTAAATTTCCTAGTCCTATAAAAGTAAATGCGAAAACAGAATCTGGAAACTTATTTACAGGTACGCTAGGGTTTGAAACATTTTACTTTTCAACAGAGCCAATTGATGAAATTGCTGTAATTAGTATTTTTCATGCAAGAGGATTTTTAATTCAAGACTATAAAGTAATTCCTGGAGATACAGTCAGGATAAACGCTGATTTTACAATGCTGAGAACATCATTTTCAGGTCCTGCGGCTGAGAGCTTTATTTTTCAATCTCAAGCCAAAATCATAAATGCTTCTAATGATTTGAACCAACCAAACGCAATTGTAACACCGAATGCTGATGGATTAATTGAAAGATTTTCAGAAGCATATCAGTCAGCAAAAGATGATCCTGTGCGACCTGTGATGACCATTCTGGATTCTAATCAGGCAACTTTAAAGTATTTAATAGAATGGGTTTCAAAACTCACGACTGCTGTAGATTCTGATGAATATTTACAAAACTCCAAAAAGCAGGTAGATGAAAAGATTCTTCATGGAGTCCTTGCCGATAGACTTGGGCTTGAAAGGTATAAAATTCTTGATCATTTCAATAGGATATATGACGGGTCAGATGCTCATAATGCATTTTATCATCAAATTCTCAAGGACCTTGATTCCACAGCAATTCCGAGCATAAATTTTCAAGTTGATTGTTAGGTTGTTACAACTATGCTTAAGAATTAATCTTCGGGCTATTCAAAAGGAACGTAAAAAATCCTATATAACTGAACCTGAGTTACATGCA
>NZ_JAKZGP010000136.1 GCF_022549775.1 Belliella filtrata
TCTACCTTATCAAATTCTACATCTTTGTTTTTATCTCTGTGCGCTCTGTAAGTGCCTTGCTGTTTCTTTATTTCCTGTGGTATCATTGTCTAAAAAGCTTAATTTCCTACTAGTTTAATAGGGTTATATCTTAAAAAATTGGTTTAGTGTGTTTGGGGTAGGGGTAAATGGTACTAAACATACCTCTAATCCAATATTCAACCCCCGTACCCCTTAATCAAAAAATATCCATTCACACTTACCTTATTTACCCTGTTCTGCTGCTTAAGTGGCAACTTAATCCCAATTCATACTACTTGTATTTTATTAAAGGTACTACACAATTTATTAAAGGTAATTAAAGCAAAAGCAAGGTATTGTATTGTTTGGATGTTTTATTATTAATGAAAATTTTGTAATTGATAGTCAATGCATTATGAAAAGACAAAAAAATAAAAGTAAATGAAGTTTGGAATTCAATTGGGGATGCCACTACATTTGTATCAGATTCAAGCCAAATAAGGCTTAACATAGATAAGATTAGGATTGCCAAGGTGGTAATCAAACCAGATGATTTTTAAAGTGCGGTTTAAACTGCAAAATCTTATCAAACTATGTTTAATATATCAGAATCCAACAATTTATTCCAACCATCTAAAGATGTAAATGCAACTTATCTTATTGGCGAGGAAAAAGCTTTTAAACTAAATGGCAGTGAATTACTCTATCCTTTTTCAAAGCCAGAACTTTGGAGTCATTTGATAAATCAAGGTGGTACTATAGTAAATATAAGTGAATTAAAAATTGCTATAATTGACCCTGAAATTGATAAACTCCAAGCAGCAAAGAATTATCAAGGCATCATAGATTATTTAACAAAAATTCTACAGCCAAATGATAGAATTGAAGTAGCAAAGAAAGACATCGCAAATGCACAAGCACTTGTAGAAGGCAGTAAAGCAGCCCCTGTTTACTCTTTAGATACAAAGAGAACAATCCACCACCTAAGCAAAAAAGAAGGCTGGAATAACTCTAAAATAGCTAAAGAATTGGGTATAACATCACCTACGGTAAAAAGTGCAATTGCTAAAATTGAGACTGAAATCGAAGCTGCGAAAGCTAAAGAAGCATAAAGACACCAACAACAAAAGCCAACTATCATGTAGTTGGCTTTTCTTATTATGCTGAATCTTTAGCCTTTATATCCAATTTTGAGTAGGTAATTATTTAGACTCCTTATAAATATTCATTTTTTAAAAAATAATTACGATACTGGAAAAATACTAAAATGCTTGTGACTTATATGTGACTACTAAAAAGAAAAAACCCTGCAAGTAACTGGTTTAAAGTTAATTACAGGGTCTGTATGCAGAGGAGGAGG
>NZ_JAKZGP010000137.1 GCF_022549775.1 Belliella filtrata
GGATATTCCGCAAGGAAGGCAAACCCGGGGAACTGAAACATCTAAGTACCCGGAGGAAGAGAAAACAACAGTGATTCCGAGAGTAGTGGCGAGCGAAATTGGAACAGCCCAAACCGATGCTGTTACGGCAGCGTCGGGGTTATAGGACCGACATAAATTATGATCAAGAGACAGGAAATGTTTGGGAAGGCATATCGTAGAGGGTGACAATCCCGTACTGGAATTTTGATTATGGTGGTTGGTATCCTGAGTAGGTCGGGACAGGAGAAATCCCGATTGAATTATCCGGCACCATCCGGAAAGGCTAAATACTCCTGAGAGACCGATAGTGAACAAGTACCGTGAGGGAAAGGTGAAAAGTACCGTGAATAACGGGGTGAAATAGAACCTGAAACCGTGCGCTTACAAGCGGTCGGAGCTACTAAGTGTAGTGACGGCGTGCCTTTTGCATAATGAGCCTACGAGTTACTCGTCACTGGCGAGGATAAGGAATTAAGTTCTGTATCCGGAGCGAAAGCGAGTCTGAATAGGGCGCTTAGTCAGTGGCGGTAGACGCGAAACTTTGTGATCTACCCATGGACAGGTTGAAGTACTGGTAACACAGTATGGAGGACCGAACCGATAAACGTTGAAAAGTTTCCGGATGATCTGTGGGTAGGGGTGAAAGGCCAATCAAACTGAGAAATAGCTCGTACTCCCCGAAATGTTTTTAGGAACAGCGTCGTGGAATGTATGTCGGAGGTAGAGCTACCGATAGGACTAGGGGGAGTCATATCCTACCAAATCCTGACGAACTCCGAATGCCGACATACAGTAACGGCAGTGAGGGCTTGGGTGCTAAGGTCCGAGTCCGAGAGGGAAAGAACCCAGACCTACCGCTAAGGTCCCAAAATTTACACTAAGTTGAACAAAGGTGGTCCAGCTGCAGAGACAGCCAGGAGGTTAGCTTGGAAGCAGCTATTCCTTTAAAGAGTGCGTAACAGCTCACTGGTCGAGCGGCAGGGCGTCGATAATAATCGGGCATCAAGTGTAATACCGAAGCGTAGGATTGATACCAAGTATCAGTGGTAGGGGAGCATTCCAATAGCAGAGAAGGTGCATGGCGATGTGCATTGGAGCGATTGGAAAAGCAAATGTAGGCATAAGTAACGATAATGCGGGCGAGAAACCCGCACACCGATAGACCAAGGTTTCCTGATCAACGCTAATCGGATCAGGGTCAGTCGGGACCTAAGGCGAAGCCGAACGGCGTAGTCGATGGCAAATGGGTTAATATTCCCATACTTGATATACAGGTGATGGAGTGACGGAGTGATGAAAGACACGCCCGGTGACGGAATACCGGGTTAAAGC
>NZ_JAKZGP010000138.1 GCF_022549775.1 Belliella filtrata
GATTGAATCTAAGTCAATAATGGTGTGTAATCTTTCTGTGTGAAGAGCTTGAGGACATGTTTCCTTCCCGTCCTGATCCATTTGGCTGATACTGTTATAAATCTGAAAATGAACTTTTTGAGTCTGTAGTTAGGCTTTAGCCAAGACAGCTTCTTGGAATATTCTGCGATCAGATAACTGTAAAAGTTGGCATAGATGGCCGTCATAATCATAAAGGCGGTATTCTCCGACAAAAAAGAACAGGGCATTTTTGCCCAACCGAAGTCATTGTTCATTACATCAAAGAGGCATTCGCTTTGGCCTCTAGCATTGTAGAAGGCCACAACTTCGCTGTTGGAACTTTCACTGTCACTGGTCAGGATTCCCCTGTAGGTATAGGCTTCGCCACTGAATATGTCGGTCTGGTAGTCCTTTCTCTTTACCCTGCTGATCACCAGCCTATAGGGCTTTTCCCCGCCAAAAGGAAAATACTCATAGATGTCGGCCACTTCCATTTCTTGGGTACCCAGACGTATTTTCTTCCAGTCTCCCTTGGCAATAGAACCTATCATGCCATCCATCTTGGCACAGCGCTTTGCTCTGATATAAAACAAGCTGTCCTGCCGTTCCACCAATTCGATAACTTTTTTCTGATAGGATGCCGAATCAGCCCTGAACCTTCCCATTTTTACCCCATTGTTCACTAGGTTTGAAAACACCCTTTCTAGGGTTTCCTCTTGGAGATACTTGGCTTGGCTGTTGCCGTTCCTGCCTTCTATGTAAACTGGCATCGCCTGTCCTGTCTCAGGGTTGCTGATCGAAGCAATGCCAGGCTGGTATCCGTTGGTCTTTTTGTAGGTTTTTTCGGCATCATACTTTTCGGTTGGCTGTACTTGGTTGTCATAATCAAGGTCATAAAAAATGTCTGTTTTGAGCTGCTCTGTTTGTATCAACCCCTTAATCAACAAGTCATTGAGTTTGGGGTTCAAATTGAAGCTGTGCTTTACACGACTATCTGGGTTTTCCATAAACAGCGTGTCTGTAGCCAGTTCCTTGATCCCCCTGAGAATGGTGTCTGCACTACATACCCGCATACCCCTAACATTTTTAAGATGTCCCCTGAGATGGTCATTGATGTCTTCGGTACAATCCCCACCATTAAGATATACGGCCAGATGGTTGATGAAAATGTCACTGTAGGAAAAACCAACAGTTTTCACCCTGCTTCCCAGATGATTATCGATAAGCATCGAAAGACCTGAGTTTTTAAATGACTCAATAACAAAATTAAAACCTCCAAAAGGTGTGATTTTTTCAGATGAATTCGTAATTTT
>NZ_JAKZGP010000139.1 GCF_022549775.1 Belliella filtrata
AAGATCTTGCCCCATCTCTTTCTTTCTCTTGGAGTTTAAACAGAATGTAATGCATATCGCGATTTGTTCCGGTGTAGCAAGAATATCCAGTCAGGAGAAAAAACGAAGGGAGACATCCACTTTAATATTAGTAATTTAAACCAAATCTTATGAAATTTCTCAAACAAGTGGTTGGTATCGATGTAGCTATGAAGGAACTGGTGTGCAGTTTCGGTGTTCTTTCCGATGACCTAGATGTTAAACTCAAATTCAATGATGTATTCAAAAACAATGACAAGGGGTTTATCAAATTGATTAAGTGGGCAGAAAAATGTGCTTCAGCTGAAATAGAAATTCTATTCGTGATGGAAGCTACAGGGGTTTATCATGAAAAGCTTGCAAACTGGCTTTATGAAAGATCCAAAAAGGTTGTTATAGTTCTTCCAAATAAAATCAGTAATTACGCAAGAACACTTGATATCAAAACTATAACTGATAGAACAGCTGCAGAAGCAATATCTCGCTTTGGACTTGAAAGGAATCTGGAGACTTGGCAGCCACCTCGTCAGATTTTCAGGAAAATTAAGCAACTGACACGGGAAAGGGAACAGATTGTAGCTGAAAGAACGATTATTAAAAACCAATTACATGCAGAAAACTCCGAAGCTTTCCCTAACCTGGGCACGCTAAAAAGGCTGAACATGAGAATTAAATTACTCAACCAACAGGAAAAAGAGATTAAAAAGGAGATCAGCGATCTGATCAGAGAAGATGAAAAGCTCAAAAAACAGATTAACGACTTAACCACAATACCCGGCGTAGGAGAGCTTACTGCTTCGATTGTTTTGGCTGAAACCAACGGCTTTGAATTCATCCGCAATAAAAGACAGCTTACAAGCTATTCCGGATTGGATGTAAAAGAAAAACAGTCGGGAATATCGGTTAAAGGAAAGCCTAGAATATCAAAAAAAGGAAATAGGTATCTTAGGAAAGCATTACACCTACCTTCTTTGACGGCGGTAAAACACTGCAAACTTTACAAAGACAACTATGCCAGACTAGTAGGAAGACATGGTATAAAAATGAAAGCACTTGTAGCTGTTCAAAGAAAATTACTGGAACTAATGTATATACTTTATAAAACAGAATCGGTTTTTGATATAGATTATGAAGAAAAAAGAAAGGCCCTGCCAGAAATAACAGGACCTTTTGAATCTAGCTTAAGCTGATTTACAAATCAAAGGTAAAAAATTTAGATTTTATTTGAAATTTAACACAGAATCTT
>NZ_JAKZGP010000013.1 GCF_022549775.1 Belliella filtrata
TAGCTACAGATTGCAACTCATCCTTTAAATTTTCACTATTTTCATAGACATGCTCAGTGTTACTGAGAAATTCATTGGCTTTATCAGTAAGTTTTTCATTGAGTATTTTTATACTAATTTGAAAAAGTGTTAATCTTTCTGACATATTGGCTATAGTTCCTGTATGTGGTTTTTGGTCAAGTATAGCTTTTTGTTCATCAACGAGTTTATTTGTAAACTCTTGAAATTCTTCTTTCATATTTTCTTTTTTACAGTATTTCTGATTTTATTGGAAAAGGGATTAATTACTAATTCCTTTAAATGTCATTTTATTACTGGTCTGGTATCACTAGCCTATTGCCTTGATTTATTGAATCCTAATGATTACTGAATTTCACTACAAAGTTTATAATTGCTTTTATCTTAAAAAGATATCCATAATTAACTTATAGCCATTTGGCGTTTAGTTATAGTTTTTAGTAAACTTTACACTAATTTAAGAATTAGTTTCTAAAATCCTAAGTTAACATTCTTAAAATCTACCTTATCAAATTCTACATCTTTGTTTTTATCTCTGTTCGCTCTGTAAGTACCCTGATGTTTCTTTATTTCCTGTGGTATCATTGTCTAAAAAGCTTAATTTCCTACTAGTTTAATAGGGGTATTTCTTAAAAAATTGGCATAGTGTGTTTGGGGTAGGGGTAAATGGTACTAAACATATCTTTAATCCAATATTCAACCCCCGTACCCCTTAATCAAAAAATATCCATTCATACTTAACTTATTTACCCAGTTCTGCTGCTTAAGTGGGATCTTAATCCCAATTCATACTACTTGTATTTTATTAAAGGCAATACACAATTTATTAAAGGTAATTAAAGAAAAAGCAAGGTATTATATTGTTTGATAGCTTTTTGACTGATTAATATTTTGTAATTGATAATCAGTTTATTATAAGGAAGCGGGAAAATAATAGCTTGTAAAATTTGGAATTCAATTCTGAATCATACTACTTTTGTATCACATTGAAAGTCAAATAAGGCTTTAATGTACAGAGACACATAGATAAGAATAGGATTACCAAGGTGGTAATCAACTAGATGATTTTTAATATGCAGTTTAAACTGCAAAATCTTATCAAACTATGTTTAATATAACAGAATCAAACAATCAATTCCAACCGTCTAAAGATGTAAATGCTCCTTATCTTATTGGCGAGGAAAAAGCTTTTAAACTAAATGGTAGTGAATTACTCTATCCGTTCTCAAAACCTGAACTTTGGGGGCATTTGATTAATCAAGGTGGTATTATTGTAAGTATCAGTGAATTAAAGATTGCTACAATTGACCCAGAGATTAATAAACTACAAGCAGCACAGGATTATCAGGGAATCATTGATTTCTTAACTAACATACTGAAACCTAGTTGTAGAATTGAAGCAGCAAAGAAAGACATCTCAAATGCACAAGCACTCGTGGAAGGTACAAAAGCAGCCCCTGTTTACTCTTTAGTCACAAAGAGAACAATACATCAACAAAGCACAAAAGAAGGCTGGAACAACTCTAAAATAGCTAAAGAATTGGGTATAACATCACCTACTGTAAAAAGTGCAATTGCTAAAATTGAGACTGAAATCGAAGCTGCGAAAGCTAAAGAAGCGTAAAGACACCAACAAGAAAAACCAACTATCACTAGTTGGCTTTTCTATTTTTAAGGGAGATCAGGATCAAGAAAACCCAATTTTTACTAGATATTTATTAAAAATCTATATAAATATATACTATCTGAAAAATAATTTAATCAAGCTAAAAGTACTAATAACCTTGTGACTTATTTGTGACTAAGGAAAAGAAAAAACCCTGTAACTAACTGTTTTAAAGCTAATTACAGGGTTCATATGCAGAGAGGAAGGGATTCGAACCCTCGATACCCTCACGGGTATACACGCTTTCCAGGCGTGCTCCTTCAACCACTCGGACACCTCTCTAGTTGAATTGGAGTGCAAAGAAAATTATAAATTCTTGCCCAAACAAGCTTTAAACACTTTTTCTAGCCAATCACTCCCCCTTCTCCAGGGGAAACAGAAAGACTAGAAAACAGCAAAGAACCTAAACTTCTAACATCAAGCTACTTAAATCAAAAACACCTTTAAGACTGCGTGGTCAAGGACATCTCTCCTGCTATTGGCGTGATCAGCTTTCTTCTGATATCGTGGTCACTTGGCTCATTGGCTAGCAAAAACATCAACTTGGTCACTGCTGCTTCTGTAGTAATATCCCCTCCACTTAGTACACCTATACGTTTCAAATCCTTACTCGTCTCGTACCTTCCTTGAATCACCCGACCACCATTACACTGAGATACGTTAAGGATAATCAATCCCTGCTTTACTGCCCGCTCCAAAGAGGCGATAAACCATGGTTCACTTGGACTATTTCCTGATCCGTAAGTTTCTAAAACCACACCTTTGAGCCCATCGGTGGCAAAGCAGCTATCCATAAGCTTCTCAGTAATACCAGGGAACAACTTCAAAATCATCACCCTATTATCTAGCCTATTGAAATATTTCAACTTCCTTCCTTCTTCAAAAGGCTTGATAGCTGCATAGTTATAATCTATCACAATGCCAGACTCTGCCAATGGAGGATAATTTTCAGATTCAAAAGCATCGAAATGCACACTCTGTACTTTCTTTGACCTATTTCCTCTGAGCAGCATATGATTGAAAAAAATACAAACTTCTGGCACAACTGGTTTTCCATTGGCTTTGGCAGTAGCAATTTCCAGAGAAGTCATCAAATTCTCCCTTGCATCTGATCGCATCGCTGATATTGGAAGCTGAGCACCTGTAAAAATCACAGGCTTGCTGAGTCCTTTGAGCATATAGCTAAGCATAGACGCTGAATAGGCCATGGTATCTGTTCCATGAAGTACCACAAAGCCATCATAGCTATCATAATTTTCATAAATGATATAAGCCATATCAGCCCAGTGCTGCATATTCACATTGGAAGAGTCTATAGGTTCGGGAAACGAGATCACTGTAATGGCAGCATTCATGCTGGTCAGCGTAGGAATCTTTTCCAGGATTTGTCCAAAATTAAATGGAACCAGGGAGCCGCTATCATCATAGGCCATGCCTAGCGTTCCCCCGGTGTATATAATCAATACTGAAGATGTTATTTCACTTTTTGCTGCTGTATTGAGTCTTACGATTTTGTAATTCATGGCTGAAAACTATGAAAGATATTTTGGGTGTTATATTGGGTAATTTTTGATACTTCTTCTAATGTCGTCTCACAGAGGTCTGCCACCCGCTGTGCGATTACTGGAATATATTCTGGAGAATTTCGTTTTCCTCTATGAGGCACTGGAGCCAAATATGGCCCATCAGTTTCGAGGACGAGGTTTTCTAAACCTATCTCCCGAAGTACTTGATCCAGCCCTCCATTTTTATAGGTAGACACACCTCCGATTCCCAGCAGGAAGCCAAGGTCTGTGATCTGCTTGGCTTGGGCTACTGATCCTGTGAAACAATGAAAGATCCCTTTTAAGTTCGCATCTTTGGCTTCTTGAATCAAGGAAATTGTTTCATCCATTGACTCTCTACAATGCAATATCAATGGCCATTTTTTATCTTTTGCCCATTGAATCTGGATCTTTAAAGCCTCTTTTTGTTGCTCGAAATAAGTCTTGTCCCAATACAAGTCTAGCCCTGTCTCTCCTATCCCAGCAAATTCACGCTTTGAAATCCAATCTTCCATTACATAGAGCTCCTTTTCAAAGTCTTTCTTCACATCACATGGATGTAGTCCCATCATGGGTAGGCATTGAGTGGGATGATTTGCTTCTACTTCAAGCATGGCATCTATGGTTGTCACATCGACATTGGGCATGTAGATCTTGGAAACTCCAGCTTCAAATGTCCTCCGAATTACATCTTCCCGATCTGAATCATATTTTTCTGAATAGATATGAGCATGCGTGTCGGAAAATTGATTTGAATCCATGATGTAAGTTAATAAATAAATGCAAAACCTTCACTTGCCTGTAGCACTCAGGTAAAGTGATCAATACCTTCTACCTTTCCAAGTAGTATTCGAGGGCCAAAAATAACAAACTATCGTCGCCCATGCTGTAAAAAGATAATATATTTCAAATAAGATTAAGTTGAGCAAACTTACCTTCTGCCCTAGCTTTCTTTGGATAAGGATAATAAAAAAGGATTGCATGCACCATTTGGCAAACCAAAACAGCCAGCCTAAAAACACATAATTGATTAGTAAAAGAATAACAAGAGGAAGAAAAAGCGCTTGCAATGCCAGCAGTAATTTCAATTTGAAAGGTAGCCTCATAGCTCCATACATCCACCTTTTGCGCTGCATCAATAAAGCTGCAAAACTACGCTCTGCCTGGGTTGTGACCATATTTTCTTGGCTCACCAAATGAATTGCCTCAAAACCCTTTGCATGTATTGCCTTGGCTATTTGAAAATCTTCCGTCATCGAAAAACCTACTTCACCGAACCCACCTACTGACAAATAAGCCTCTTTAGAAATAAGCATGTTATTGCCCATGGTAGTCACCTGCTGACCAGTGTCTGATAGTACCTTGACCATTCCAAGGGTAAATAACCAATCTATATTTTGCATCTTCGCCAAAAACCCCAATCCTTCTACCTGAGTAATTCCAGTTACTAGCCCTCGTGGTTTTTGCTTTTTAAATCGCTTTTTGACTTTATCATCCCCTTCTATAGTGGCAGCATTTACCATACTTTTCACCCACGACCCTGGTACAATACAATCTGCATCTGTAAAAAGCAGGTATTCTCCTGAAGCATTCGGTATCATTTGAGCTAAAGCATTTGCTTTGCCATTGACAGCCTTATTTTCTATGTAAGATTCTATGCTTACCAACTGTGCATAAGGCTTACCATCAATCCATTGCTTAAGAATTTCTCCAGTATTATCCTCACTGTGATCATCAGCTAAAATAATTTCAAGTTGGTCGCTGGGATAGTCTATTTTTTCAAAAGCATGCAAGCAAGCTTGTAAAATTTTTGATTCATTGCGCGCTACCATGAGTATGGTGACTTTTGGCCATGTTTCATGAAGTTTCGCCGGGTAGCCACGGAAATTTGTACTCCACAAAATGATCAGAAACAAAAGCTGAGTTAATACTAACATCACCCCTATAATTTCGATAGCCACAAGTGTCATAGGGTGTCAGTTTGGAAATGATTTTGTTTGACAAACTCCAAATATGGTCCCAAAACTTGTTGTAGAATCGGAAAAGCCTTTGGTTGATCATGAAATACAATCACTGAGCCATTTCGAGTATATTTCTTCGTTTTTACCAAGCAGGTATCGCTAGATTGATCCTTATCATAGTCTCCAGATAGGACATCCCACATTACTAGCTCCATTTCGGATTTGATTTTTTCATACTGGCTTTTCTTCAATCTCCCATAGGGTGGCCTAAAGCAACGTACATCAATCCCCAATATAGATGAAATGATTTCGTGACATTTTTGAATATCTGCCAAGTAAAGCTCATCCTTGGTTTTGAAACCATTGAGGTGATGAAAAGTGTGATTACCTACTGCATGTCCTTCATTTAGTACACGCTGTGCTAGTTGAGGATACTTGCGGATGTTATCTCCAACCATGAAAAATGTAGCCTTCATTTCAAAGGACTTAAGCATGTCCAACACATAATCTGTCACTCCTGGAACTGGCCCATCATCAAAAGTCAAATAGATTTTATTGACATCCCTAGATTTGTTCCAAGTGAAACCCTTGAACAACCTAGGTATTATGCTTGGAACATGGTGTATGACCATAGTTTATTGGAATCTTAAGCTAAGCAATGTGATATCATCAGTCTTACCATTCCCGTTGGAAAAAGCATCAAGTTCTTTGAAAAATCCTTCATGAAAAACATCAGGATCTTCACACAATTTGGTTTTGATGTATTTTTCAAATCGCTCATCTCCATATTCTTCTCCCTCCAGGTTAAAACTCTCTGTCAAGCCATCGGTATACAGGTGAATATTGAATCCCTTGAGATGCTCCCTTTTCCCAACCTCCAAAAATGGTAATTCTTCAAAAGCCCCAAGTATAGTCGTGCCAGCTTGTAGCAATTCACTCCTCATCTCTGCTTCCCAACACAGGACAGGAGAATTATGCCCTGCATTGACATAGCTTAGCGATCTTTCTTTGTAATTGTAGTGCCCTAAGAAAAAGGTAATAAATCGCTCTCCTTTCGTATTGTCAAAGATAGTGAAGTTCAATTGCTCGACGATCATTTTGAGATCAGACGTACTTCGCAGTAAGGTCCTAAGTGCCGCCTGAAAATTGGACATGAGCAAAGCAGCGGGCATACCTTTACCTGAGACGTCCGCGATACAGAAAAATACCTCCTCTTCAGACTTCCAGATCAGGTCATAGTAATCTCCTCCTACTGTAGAATGCGGAATGTATGTCACCTTGGCTTTCAATTTCCCATCTTGAGGAAGAACAGCTGGAAAAAGCATCTTTTGTACATTTGATGCGATTTCAACTTCTTTTTTGAGGCGCTCTTGTTCAAGTTGGCGCTTAGCAAACCTTTTATTTTCTAATGCCACCACCAGGATGTTGGCAAGTGCTTGGGTAAAATCCAAGTCCAATTCAGCTTCTTCATCTTTTCTTTTCAGAAAAAGTACGGCAAGCATTTTGTCTTTGTGATACACGGGCAAGTATGTCGCCAATTCATCGAAAGAGTATCCTTCATCAACCACAATATTGAGTGATCCTTGAGACTTATCATCTTGAATCTTGTCCAAAGGTATCAGCTCTGGCACCTTGGATTTGATACCGTGAATGATGCTGAGATTATAGCCTTCTTGGCTGATCACATACAGCACGATAGAGCGAATATTGAGGTGAACTAAACAAGTAAACTTGAAGATATTAAGCAATACTGATGAAGGTTTGTTTTCATTGATTGCCTGGGTGATTTCAAGCAGTGCCTTTAGCTCTAATTCCTTCCTTTGATATTTTACTGTTTCTGTCGTCAACACGGATTCTTATTAAATGGTATTATGATCCATTAGCCCTTTTTTGGTAGCGAGGTAATAGTAATCCACACCTTGATTTGGCAAGTCTACATCATTAAAAACCTCTTCATCTGGACTTGCAAGACACTTGATATAGCCTTGATCATACAGAGACTGCAAGGTAGACAAAAGTACATCATCCTCCCAATCCAATGCATCTTTCAAGTAGTTGTAGTGCTGTACAAAGTACAGCTCATCTAACAAATCAAATTCTTTGGTAGTCATTGGTTATAATTTTAAAGTAAAATTATGGTTTTTTGATAGACTATACAGGATTTTTGGAATATTTAAGAGTATATACTCAAAAACTTACCCTTCCTTTCCATTTGTACCTGCCTCTTATACTCCATATTCCAACCACAATCACATAAAAAGGATGTATCATACTTGTCAATATCCTATGCTGCCAGGTGGGAAATACATTGAAATGACTACAAACTTTTCCAAGCACAAATCCCTCCACTACACACTTAGAAAACCAAAGGAAAATCAGTAGCAATAAACCCTCAAAACCATGCAAAACTGGAAATGCAATGGTGAAAATCCAAAAAAGCTGAAAGCAAAATGGAACCAATGAAAAAATACCGTGAACAAAATCATGTCCTCGCCACTTTGATGCCCAGCGAACCCGCTGCGAAAGCATTGTACCCCAATCACCATGTGAATTTGTGACTACCAAGGATGAGTTTGATCTCTCGTATGCTATAGCCTCACTCCCATACTTCTGTGCAATTTTTTTGAGTAAAAACTCATCATCACCACTAAGCAAGCTCCTATTTCCCTCATATCCTGAAACTTCCACAAACGCACTTTTCCTATACGCCAAATTGGCTCCGCTACACATCAAAGGCCTTTTCAATCGGATAGCTGTATGGGAAACCAAAATAATACTTGCCCAATCAAGCTGTTGAAAAGCATCAAAAAATCCAACTTTTTGCTTATTCATCACTGGACCTGCGACTAGCATCACTTTTGGATCAGAGAACTTTTCTAGCATACTCATGATCCACAATGGAGTAACTTCACAATCTGCATCTGTGGTAAATATCAAGTCCCCTTTGGCCTGGTTCACTGCCGCTTCTATGGCCGCCTTTTTGCCTTGATGAGAAGACCTCAAAAGTATATGCTGAGATGTATAGGTGCTATTTTTAATCAAATCTTCAAGCAATGCAATCGATCTATCTTCACTATGATCATCGATCCAAATCACCTCCATCGGCCTGATAATCTGCCGCTCTACAGATTCAAAAATCAGTCGCAAGTTACCCTCTTCATTGCGAAAGGGAACCAACATCGTCGCTTGATAATCACACCCTTCAGTCTTAGCAAATGATGTATTTCCTTGCCATAAAAGACCCAATAGGATCATCAATGTGGCATAAACAATCCCAAGAAAAAGGAATAATGTTATCATGAATAAGCGTAAATTGCGGAGATGAGTAAAATAGAGAAAAAAGCGCCAAAGGAAAAAATAATATTAGGAATAGATCCTGGAACCAATGTCATGGGCTATGGATTGATCCTGGTCGTGGGCAACAAGTACAGTCTTATTCAGTTTGGAGTGATTCATCTCAAAAAATACACAACGCATGAGCTAAAGCTCAAAAAAATCTTCGAAAGGGTCACTGGCATCATAGATGAGTTCCATCCAGACACTGTCGCTCTTGAAGCTCCTTTTTATGGAGAAAATATCCAATCCATGCTCAAGCTTGGCAGAGCACAAGGGGTAGCTATGGCTGCAGCACTTGCCAGAGAAATCCCCATTACAGAATACGCTCCAAAAAAAGTAAAACAATCTGTAACTGGAAATGGAAATGCCTCTAAAGAGCAAGTTGCCGAAATGCTCAAGACTTTATTAGGCATCAAAGAACTGCCAAAGCTTCTGGATGCTACAGATGCTTTGGCAGTGGCAATATGTCATCATTTCCATGAAGGAAGAATTCAAAGTCGTGGGAGAAATGCGGGATGGAAGTCCTTCTTAGAAGAAAACCCAGACCGAGTGAAAGGCAATTAGCCAGGTCACTTTTCTATTTCACCATGATAGATTGTCCTGCCTTGCTTGTTGATAACATCAAACTGTATTTTATCCGCATCCAAAGCAAATAACATAAAGCCTGCTTCAGATGCTGTAAACTTGGTATATGGCAAGGTCTTGCTCGGAGTCACTTCAGATGCGGAGCCTGATATGATCTGACGAATTCCATCCTTTTCGAGGTATTGCAAACTATGGTCATGCCCACTGATATACAGGTCAACTCCTAATTCCTTAAAATAAGCTTCGAGAGATTTTCTAATTGCAATGGTATCATAGCCCTCTGTCCTTCCTCCCGTGTACATCGGGTGATGTCCCACTACGATCTTCCAGCCGATTTCCTCATCCTTGCTTGTCAGCATCTCCTTCATCCATTTCTTTTGAGCTAATGTATCCGTTTTAGCTACATTCGGCCCATAAGTGGGATTATCATAAAACTGTGGGATAAGACTATTGGTATCTATAAATAGGAAAAGTGCTTTCTTTTCCGAACCTCTCACACCGATAGTTTTTGCAAAATATCGCCCTGGCATGTTCCATCTGCGCGAGAGCTTGCTGTACTCGACCTGAGCATCAGGATCACCTAGATAATCATGATTTCCCAAGATGGCATACCAATCGATCTGCAAATGGTAACTTTTATATATTTCTTCGAAGGAATACTTCCACAAGGGATCTTGCACACTTCTTACCCCATTTGGATAAAAATTATCCCCAGTAGAAATGATAAACCCGGGCTTATATTTGATTACCTGATGAAGAAGCTGGTCTGCCACCTCTAGCTGATGATCGTCACCATTTCTTCCCCAATCTCCTATCACGATAAATTTCCCAGATCGATCCGCAGGATCAATGGTCTGGGACTGAACTTCCAGTCCCAAAGCCATAAATGGTATTATGAATACTAAATAAATAAACCTCATACCTACCTATATCCTGGATTCTGAACCAATCTTGGATTTGTAGCCAATTCCCCTTGTGGAATAGGATAAAATCTCCTGTAGGTTTCTTGGTTTGTTTTGACGGGCAAGCCTGTAGCAGCATCCCTTCCCCATGCTGATTCATAAGTACCAAACCTAATCAAATCATTTCTCCTCCATGTTTCACCTGCCATTTCTCTGCCACGTTCATCTAGCAAAGTAGATAGGTCTATTGAGGTATAAGGGCTTGCATTTCTTATCGATCTAACCTGATTGACTAATTCTAAAGCACTTTGTCCCATTGGATCTGCCGCCCCTCTTAAGATAGCTTCTGCTTTCAAGAGCACAAAATCAGCGTACCTGAAGAGAACGAAATCATTTCTTGAGTCTCGGCTTGATGTCCATGTGCCATCTGGGGTATATTTTACATTTCTAGCTCCTTGTGCTATCTGCTGTGGCGACCTACCTCTATCAAAGGTCTCTACATTCACAAAAGCTATCTCCGGGTCATGATTGACATGATAAGCCCCATCCATCATTGGGCTTCCGTCATTATAGAATTGAGGACCAGCAAGCCATATTTGATTTCTAACATCATTTAGATCCTCTTCAAACAAGTAGTAAAAATCAGCCCAAGTATGTTGACAGTTGCCCACACTAATCGTAGTAGGCAAGCCATAGTTCACCCTTGAAAGTGGGTGTAGCGGAAACCTACCCAATCTCATTCCATTGGCACCAAAGTTTTGATCAAATGGAATAGCAAAGATTATCTCTCTAACCTGTGGGCCATTAGCTACATCAAACATCCCCATAAAATCTGCCTCTAGTTCAAAAGATCGATTTCCACCATTGCTAGTTGCATTCATGATCAAGTTGATCGATTCAAGGGCTTCTTGATACTTAGGAGTTCCAGCGTAAATCTCTGCACTCATATGTAATTTGGCTAGCAAGGCATGCGCCATCCAGAAAGTAGGCTTACCATAAGTCACCGTCCCAATTTCTTTGGACAAATAGGGTAAAGCATCATTGATTTCATTGACTAAGAAGTTGTATACCTCTCCACTACTGCTATTGGAAGGAAGCTCCAAATTCCCATATGCAGGACTGATAGGAACATTCCCGAAGAGGTCAAGTGCGAAGAAATAGTACAATGCACGCATGGTTCGGATTTCGGCCAAAGTCCTTTCCTTTGTTTCACTTTCAGGTGCTGGCTCCAAGGCTGCAAGTATCTCTCCACACAAGCTTACTCCCCTATAAGCCCATGTCCATGTAGTAGCGATATGTGGATGTGTCTCATCCCAAGTATGAAGATTGAGCTGAATGTATCGCCCGCCATCATAATAATCAGCTCCTCTAGCTGTCAGAACAGCTTCATCTGTAGACAATTCTTGCAAATAGTAGTAGTCTAGTGCAATGTTGTTTCTCATTTGCACATACACTGGCCCTGTCACAGAAGCAAATTCAGCTTCTGTTTTAGGAAAAACATCAGATGTATAACTGGACTCGATTGGCACATCCAAATCTGTACATGAGATCACAGCTAATGATAGTATTGTATAAAATAGTTTTTTCATGTTCTGTTAATTTTAGAAGTCTAAAGTCATCCCAAGCATGAATCCTCGGGTTCTAGGATAGAAATTATTATTATCAAACCCTGGAGTCAATCCACCGAGGTTTACTTCAGGATCAATGCCTGAATATTTGGTAAAGACAAACAGGTTGTTACCTGTCAGGTAGACATTTAAGTTTTTGACATGGCTGCGATTCACCAATGGGAAGTTGTAAGCAAGGGTAGCATTATCTACTCTTAGAAATGAACCCGACTCTAAGTACCTGTCTGAATAAAAATTGTTGTTGACATCCGTCATAGGTTCATCGGCAGCAGAAAGTGGAATGTTTCTCAGGTAAGCTTGACTTACACTGCTGAGCACTGCACGAGTTGAATTCAGGATTTGATTCCCATATACTCCTCTGATAAAGACGTTCAAAGACCAGTTACCATAATGGAAGTTATTACCTAATCCGTAAGTGAACTTGGGTTGTGCATGGCCCATAAGCACAGCATCTGCTGGAAATCTAGGTGCAGCAGTCACTCCACCGTCTGGAGTAAAGAATGTTGAGACGCCGTTCTCATTTCTTCCTGCCCAATGGTATAAGTTGAACAATCCAATGGGATAACCTTCCTTGATCAATTGGGTATTGACCCCACTTACACCAGCACCAGATCCTCCGGCAGTAGGTATGGAGTCAAGCTGATACTCGAAATTTGAAAGCTTCTCCACCCTGTTTCTATTATGCGCTATATTTCCAGTCACATCCCATCCAAACTTACCTTTTTGCATCAAATTGGCTTGTAGAGTAAATTCCACACCTTTATTAGAAATCTCTCCAACATTGGCTGTCATAGTAGGGTGCACAAATAGCGTAGTAGATACAGGATAGTAAAAGATAAGGTCTGAAGTGTACTTATTATACCATTCGACTGTACCGCTGATTTTACCTTTGAACATGCTGAAATCAAGACCTAAATTGAGCATGGATGTCTTTTCCCATCTTAAATCATCGTTAACATTGGCCACTGACCCCATCGCTTGTTCATATACCCCATTGTTGTAATACATCCCAGAGCTTCCAAACCTGAATACTGTCAACAAAGGATCAAAACCAAGTGAGTTACCCGTCACACCGTATCCAGCTCTAAGTTTTAGTTGTTGAAAAGTGCTTTGATTGGAAAGGAATCCTTCTTCGTGCATAAGCCAGCCGAAAGATGCCGCCGGGAAGTTCCCCCACCTATTTTGCTCACTAAATGCTGAAGATCCATCTCTACGCATGGATACTTGCAACAAGTATTTATCCAAAAAGGAATAGTTCAATCTTGAATAAAAGGAAATGATCCTCAATGGTACTTGACTAAAGCCACCATAATCTACCCGGATATTGCTAGAGCCAAGTCCCAAATTTTCAGCACCAGTCACATCTGACACAAAACCTGTGTTGGTAGATTGAAAGCCATCATTGTTCACGTCATTTTGCCATGAATACCCTCCTAATATTTTCAATTCATGAGACATGGTATTGATCGGAGTGTAATCGAAAAATGTCTCAAGCACTTTCCTTGTATTCTGCACACTGAAGCGCTTAGCGACACCGCCCGCTTGTAGACCAGAATAGGAAGTACCTTCATAATTGATCGGTAAGATAGAGGCACTATTTTGGTATTGCTTACCCTCAAACTTCTCCAATTGATAAGACCCTAAAACATTGACATTGAAATTCTTAGTAACATCAAATTTTGCTGATATAAAACCAAGAAGCGTATTATTCTGCCTTTCATCTTGATTCAACGCTATGATTCCAAGCGGGTTGAAATAGTTGGAGGTATGATCTATTGTGTTTTCCTTGAAGCTACCATCTGTATCATATACATTGACTGTAGGAAGGTAAGAAATCATCTGTCGGTATACTTCCTCTCTGACAAGCTTTTGATTGTCAAGTGAGTTGGTCAATTGAAAGTTTAGCTTAAACTTATCATTGAAACCTTTCTGATCTAAAGAGAATTGAGCTATCACCCTTTCTCTGCCTGATCCCCTTATGATACCTTCTTGATTGAAGTAATTCACACTGGCATTGAAAGTGGCACGTTCAGTACCCCCACCATAGCTTAGGGTATGATTCTGACTTACCCCTTGTCTGGTTACGACATCTTGCCAGTTGGTATTGACAAATGTTGTATCTCCTTGATTGACAATGAAGTCATTGTCATTTGGAAAGAGTCGCTGCTCATTTCGTGCAAGATAACCTCGTAACTCATCTCCAGTCATCATTCTAAGTGAATTTGAGGCATTTTCTAAACCAGCGTAAGCATGATAGCTAAAACCATATGTAGGTTGGGCTTTTCTGGTAGTGACCATAATCACCCCATTGGCTGCCCTACTCCCATAAATTGCCGTAGCAGAAGCATCCTTGAGCACTTCGATAGACACGATATTATCAGGAGCGACCAGGTTGATCGAAGCTCCTGGCACGCCATCTATCACATAAAATGGCTGCTGAGCCGCTCCTTCACGCAATGTGGATGCTCCGCGAAGCACGATATTCGCTCCACCATTCGGATTTCCATCTCTACTGATCACAAGGCCTGCAACTTTTCCTTGAAGAAGTTGCTCTGGTGAAGCAAGTACACCTCTATTGAATTCTTTTGGAGATACACTGGTCACTGAACTGGTAAGTTTCTCCCTACTTACTTCCCCATAACCAATCACAACGGCTTCTTCCAAGACATTTTCTGTACTTTTCAACCGAATAAGGATGTCAGTTTTGTTGCCCAACACCAATTCCATAGACTCATATCCCAACATTGAAATCACCAATACATCAGTTTCTTCCAGACCCGAAAACCTGAAATTCCCATCCATATCACTGATCTGACCTGTGTTCTTGTTTTTCACTTGAATGGTCGCCCCAAACAGTGGCTCATCAGTCTCTGCATCTATCACTTGCCCCTTAACCTCGACTTTTCTGACCTGGGCACTTGGTGAAGGTGATGTTGGTACTCTAGTAGTTGTGACTCTCTGTACCAAATGAACCCCTCCCTTTTCTACTATCTTTACTTGATGATTTTTTTCTATTTCTAAGATTACCTCTTGTAATTTTTTTCCATGAAATTGCTGATTTTTGATTTGAATACCTTTTAGCTCACTTGCATTATAGACCAAGTTCAAATTATGCTCTTTCTGAAGCATTTTAAGAACTTCCACTAGTGCCACCTCTTGGCTATCTAGTCGTGCCATGGCCAATTGACCATAACTGGGATGATTCAAACTTGCACTGTAAAGGAATACCCCTACGAGCAACCTCATCCAAACTGCTTTGAAGGCTGATTTTCGCCTTTTGTTTTTTTTCATTACTTTCGTATTTAAAGCGTATAAATTGGTTTATCTGCTTGACTTCAAGTCATTGGCGGTAGCCTGTTGATCGGTACCCGTTGGCGCGGGTATCGATTTACCGAACGACATATTGATCAGCACTGGTTTTGATTAATTCGTATTGATGATTTTTCAAGAGCTCCCCTATTGCTTGCATCACTACTTCTTTGTGTAATGTGGCATCTAAATTTGCCGAAAGACTCATATCTACTTCTGTAGAAAATTTGATTTCAAGCCCAAAATAGTTTGATAGTATTGTTGCGACTTGATACATACTGGCTTCTTCGAAGATTGCTCGAGCCTGATCAAGTCCATCGATCTCCGCTACTTTTCTCTTACTGATTTCTCCTGTCTGTTTATTGACCTTCCATTGATCCGACTTAGTCAAAAATGATTCTGCTTGTCCTCTGTATTTCACAGATACCAATCCACTCACCACAGTCACTTGCTGTTCGCGTGATTCTTTATAGCCAATGATTTCGAAGGATGTTCCAAGCACTTCTATGGATGTTTCTTCAAACTGTATCGAAAACGGTTTTGTAGGATCTTTGAAAACTTCAAAAAAAGCATTGCCCTCAAGTTTGACTTCTCTAGATTCACCAAACGCTTTGGGGTAATACAGCTTGGAGTTTGGCTTCAAGGTAACGATAGTCCCATCTGAAAGCGTCAATTCTCTAAACTCTCCAACTCCTGTACTTGCCATTAAGCCAGCACTAGGAGTATTAAAAAACACCATCAACCAGAACACTAAACCCAGGCCCACAAGTGGAATAATAGCTGCGGCGATTTTCCAGTTTCTGCTAGGGAATCTTTTGACTTTCCTATGATTCACTTGATCAAGCAAACGTCGTTTTGCTAAGCTTTTTCTAGCTCTAGACAGTTCAATAGGCTGACCTGACTGATCACCAATAGCATCAAGCCAATCATTTACTATTTTTTGTTCGGCTACAGTCGCTTCTCCCGAGATATAGCGATCGATGAGTTTTGAGAGTTTTTTCTTTTCCAAAGTTCCTTCGTTTGTATAGAAGTTCCTTTGGATCGCCTTTCTAACTATCCAAAAATCTGAATTAACACAAACTTAGCAATGAAGCTAATTTGGTAACAGGATGTTAATAATCTAGTAAGAAAAGGGGAGAGCTTTTTATTTGCAGTAGCCGCTTGATTTCTCACGGTCTGCTCTGATACTTGATGCATTTCTGAAATCTCTCGGGTACTATAACCTTCAAGTTCATGCAAAATAAATACTTGCTGTTCTTTGAGTGGAAGTGAAGATAATTTTGATTTTATAACATGGATCAACTCATCATACATCAGGTCCTTTACGGGATTTTCAGCTCGATCGTAGGAAGAAATCAAGTAGTCAAGATGCTTTCTTTTGATGCCTTGATCTCTAAAAAGTTTCAAGATTTTTTTTCTTAATGAAGCAAAGAGGTATGATCTGAGGTCATTTTGAAGAGCCGGGAAGGATTGATGTTTTTCCCATAAATTTAAAAAAAGCTCCTGAACCAAGTCTTCAGCATCATCCTGATTTTCCAGCGTATTGTTGGCATATTTGATCAGTTCCTCCCAGTGCCTATCAAAAATCATTGAAAATGCCTCCTTATCCCCTGAACGAAAAGCATCGATCAATGTCGCCTCCGAGTGGTATTTGAGAAGTATTTCCATGAGTACAAAGTTAGACTTAATTACATCTCACGATAACCACTCAAAGCGATACAACAAAATGTTGAACTGGGAATAATATAAAATTAATATACTTATAACAAAGCAGCGTTTGGCATTAACACCTATTCGATAATAGCTTGAGAAGATTACCCTCTCAAGCTATTAGTATACCTCAAACAAACCAAGAACAGTGTTCCTACCCTTTCATTTTCTTATACCTTAACAAAGCTTCCAAGAAATAATAGTCTGCATAAATTAGGGGAACATCTACTTCATTGCCACTAGGCAGGTTCCCTGTGCTGTGCTTTAACAGAAAATATGGATTGGCCTCACCTGAATTCAGGTATGTATCTGAACTTAAAGATTTCAACATATTTTCTGCTGCATCAAAATACTTCTGCTTTTGCTCACCATCAACATAAGTCGACAATGCTAATAAAGCTGAAGCCGTGATGGCAGCAGCTGATGCATCCCTTGGCTGCTTGTCAAATAGTGATGGATCAAAATGCCAATCAGGAACAAAACCATCTTCTCCTACATTGAAATCCCAAACAGGGATAAAATCTTCAGGCAATTTCGGGTGATCAAGAAAGAAATCTGCCAAACCAATAGCAGTTTCCAAAAACTGCTTGTCTTGGGTAGCGCGGTACATGGTCGTAAAACCATAAATTCCCCATGCCTGTCCTCTTGCCCAAGTAGAATTATCAGAGAACCCTTGTAATGTCTGCTGATGAAGAACTTCTCCATTTTTAGGATCATAATTGACCACATGGTAGGTGCTGAAATCTTCCCTGATATGATTTCTCATCGTTTGGGTAGCATGCTTTACAGCTACATCATAATATGTAGAATCTCCAGTAATCTCAGTTACATAGCAAAGCAATTCCAAGTTCATCATGTTATCCATAATGACAGGAAATTCCCAAGTGTTGATCTCTCCCTTTGATTTTCTCTTGTTCCAAGATTGGATGCTTCCAACTATCGGGGAATATCTTTTCAATAATGACTTTGCTGACTCAATCAGTATTTGATCATACGCTTTATTTTTCTCAAACCTCAAAGCATTGCCATAGCTACAAAACATCATGAAACCAATGTCATGATGACTTGTATTGAATTGGTTAGATTCCAATGAATGAGTCCAATCCAAAGCGGCATTTTTCCATTGCTCATCCCCCGTGTATTCATACATATACCAAAGTATCCCAGGCCAAAAACCACCTGTCCATTCATCGATTTGCAAATATTTGATGCTGCCATCAGCATTTACAGCATGAGGGTAGTCCTCGAAGTTTCCTTCAGTTTCTTTGAGCAAATTAACATAAAGTGGCTTTGCAGCTTCAAAACTTTGATTTACAAAATCGACACTTGGAACTTCAGATGCGGTCTCTTCTTGGACTTTTTCAGAACAGGCAAAAAAAAGTTGAAAAACCAATCCAAAAAGGAGGAAAATAGAGATTTTAGTATTGAAAGCTTTCATTTTTTTTAATTTTCATCGTAAACACATGATTGATCAATTGGACTTTGGCTTGTATGACCAAAGCTCGGTCGCTTTTCTGAAGAACAATGTCCCATCATCTCCCATCACCAATAGCCCCGTATCTTCTGCAATTTTAGTAACAGCCTTGGACGATGGATCAATTTTGAAAAGCATCCGGTTATCAGTCCCATAGATGTTTCCATCTGGGTGCAATACCAAAAATGCACTTCTCCAAATATGACTTTTGAACTCCGGAAAATCATAAAGCTTATGTGTGGAAATCAAGCTGTTGCTCTCAACATCAAAGATAAATAGCGTACCATCTGCCATACCCCAGATATTCCCGTCTGGCCCTTCGATCATCCCTGTGACCGCAGAAGCTCCAGCTACAGGAACTAATTCTTCCACCACTTCCATTCTGTCCAAATCCCACACAAACAATTTTGCTTCCTTGGTTTCTGGCATTTTTCCCAATCCTCCAGAAATGGTTGTACCTCCGATTAAAGCACCTTTGTTAAAAATCAAGCTCGAAATACCTTGTCTTGGTACAGGCTGCTCAAAAGTCTTCAATTCTTCTGAATCAATATCATAAATCACCAAAGCACCTCCTAGCTTGCCATACTCTGGAATCATCCCAAATGCCATTTTTCTTAATTCAGGAATTGCCGCTAAGGCAAAAGACCTACTTTGACCATCTATCTGACCCAGAGCTTTTGGATTGCTGTCTGCTATACTCCATTCATTTTTGGTATCCAAGACATAAAATTTCCCTTTAGGATAAATCCCAATATAGATTTTATCTTCAAAAACAGCCATTCCTTCTGTTTGATCTAAGCCCTTATGCTCTTGGTGAATTCCTGTAGTAGGATCAAAAGATGCATGCCCACCTGCCAAATATCCCCCCGTCCACACCTTTCCATCAGGACCAAAGGTGATCGCATTGATGGGAATAGGCTGCCCAGGGATTGCCAGTTTTGTGCTTTTTTCAGTCTTTGCTTTGAAGTTGTATTCGATCAGGTTTCCACCTGAGCTTAACATCAGAAGATCTCCGTTCTCTTTATGCAAAAATGCATTGGAAGTTCCTGATTCTTTCAAAATCACTTTACTTTTCCTAAAGTTTTTCTTTGGATCAAAAGCCAAAATATTGCCTTTGGAAGTCAGATATACTTGCTTTCCTGTCTTATCTGAGGTTATAGCTTTCATATCCATCCCTGTGATTTCCTGCTCAAACACCTTAGTTTTCAGGTTGTAAATTAGCGTCTCGCTACCCGCTGTGAGCAGTGCAAAAAGTCTATCTTCGCCATTTTTACCTGGAATGATTTCAAGGGAATAGACAAACTCTTTGTCTTGATATTTCTCTGGAAGCAAACTCTTCTTGCTACCTGTCTTTGGATCTATCTCAATCAGATGCGCACGCGAACCAATTCCTGCATACAAGAGCCCTGTTCTATGATGAAATGCCAAGCTTCTAACATAATTCTCCCCTTCCACGATTGGTCCATTTCCAATATCTGAAAATCCATGATCAGGATGATACCTGAAAATCCTACACCCAGGATAAGTCGCTCCAAAAACTTCTCGGTCAAAACCAGAAGTCAAATTCCACAGATAGGTCTCACCTTCTAATACAATGCCCAGGTCTTCGATTTCCTGAGTACCGGGCGTATGTTTGAATAGACTTCCATTTGCTCCAGGAATATACAGATCACCATCAGTTGATTGGGTAAGGTCCCACACCCCGTCAGCTTTTGGCAAAGGAACATCCAACACCAGCTTCTTTGATGCCACATCAAAAGCCAAAAGATGTGCTGGTTCTCCTCTGACTACCGTATAAATTAATGTATTGCCATTTTTATCATCGACAAACAAACTACCTTGAATCATAGAGGCGGTCAATTGGACTCCATGATTGACAAATTCAGCAGATTTCACTTCTTGTGCCTGTAGGGTACCGATGGCGATACAATTGAGCAAGAAAATGGAAATTACCCGAGTTAAAATCATCGCATTATGCTTTATCATTTTCAAAAAAAGAATTGACAAAATCATCATCATTCAGTTCTGGATAGCTTTCATATACCCTGTCTAACTCCTCTTTTTGACCTGGAGAAAGAACTTCTTTGGGGTTCAAGCACCAAATACCTTCCAATAATCCTTGTCTTCTCAAAATCTCGTGAATACCTGGAATACATCCATGGAAGCTATTTGCAGGATCAAACATCGCTGCATTGACATCTGTAATTGCGATGCCTTTTGTCAACAGTTTTTGGTAGCCTTCTCCATCACTTGAGGATTTGAAAGATTTGATTTCATCCAAAAGCGCTACAGCCTTCTGTGTCCAAACAGCCCAGTGGCCAAGCAATCCTCCAACAAATTCCTTTTCATAGGTTTGGCCATTGACATTGAAACTATATTTGGTCAAGAGGTCAGCTACAATATTGTCATCATTTCCAGTGTACATGGCAATCTCATCCTTGCGGCTGCTTGTGGCTACTGCCCGCATGACATCCAAGGTTTGGTACCTATTGAAAGATGCGCATTTGATTGCTTCCACATTGGGGATTTCGGCGAATCTTGACCAAAAATTAAAGCTGAAAATTCTACCTCCAACTGAAGGCTGTAAGTAGAAACCAAAAACAGGGATGATTTCGGCAACTTTTCTTACGTGTTCAAGAATTTCAGACTCTGACCATCCTTGTAAACCGCCCATACTTAGCAAACCCATATCATAACCATACTCCGAAGCCAATCTCGCCTCAGCTATGGCCTGATCTGTAGGGCCACAGATTCCTGCAATTTTCAAAAAAGGCCTGTCCAAATGCTGCTTTTCTACTTCCTTTGAAGCCAATCTGAGGACAGTTTCAAATAGATTGATCTTTGGATCTCTAATCTCAAATTGCGTCGAATGAACTCCTACAGCAATACCTCCTGCTCCAGAGGAAATATAATACCTTGTCAATTGCCGCTGTTTTGCCTCGTCCAAAGACCTATCAGCTCGCAATGCCAAAGGGTGAGCAGGTATAACTGTCCCTTGATGTAAATGTGTCTTTAACTTTTCGCTTAAATGTGTCATTAGAATTTACCTCCTCTTTCTTGAAAATGTGTTGATTTACCAAATTCATCACCGCCTTGCAGCATCCATGCCGCTGTGACATCAATGATTTCTCTGACAGAGACTTTCGGATAGCCAAAAATGCGATGGCTTTCAGAAGCATTATTGAGCAAAGCAGTACCCGTAGGTTCATTGACAAACTGTGGAATTTTACCAAACAATTCTCCGAATCTATTTGCAATCCACCTGATCGATAGTATCTCAGGGCCTGTCACATTGAGTATTTTTGCGGGAGCTTCAGCGTGCAACAAGGACCTGATAGCGATTTCATTGGCATCATGCTGCCAGATGACGTTTACATTTTCTGTACGAAGATCTATAGGGTTTTCATTCAATACCGACTTGGCAATTTCCATCATCACACCATACCTGAAATCCACGGCGTAATTGAGTCTATATATCAGTGTTTTAGTTTTGTTTTTCTTTGCGAAATATTCAAATACCCTCTCTCTACCAAGGCATGATTGAGCATATTCACCTATGGGATCGGGGGTAGTCTCCTCGGAAGCTCCTCCAGATGTCACAGGAACAAAAGGGAGCACATTACCTGAAGAGAAGACGACTAAATTTGAATTCTTGAATTTCTCTGCTACCCTTCCTGGCAAATAGGCATTCATGGCCCAAGTAAACCCTTCATTGCCAGTAGTTCCAAACTTATTTCCTGCCAAATAGATGACATTCTTCACATCAGGTAGATTTTGTAGCTTTTCATCATCAAGGAGATCACACACAATCGTCTCTATACCAACATCTTCAAGTGCCCTTTTCGCATTTTGGTCAGAAAACCTTGATGCCCCAATGATTCTTTTCTCTATACCTGCTGCTTTGCAAGCGTCTACTGCAAGCTTGCCCATACTCGGCCCCATTTTTCCTCCAATACCAAGAAGCAAGATATCACCTTCGATCTTAGCCATATCATGAATCAAGGCCTCAGATGGCATCGTCATCTCTTGCTCCAATGTTTTTAAATCTTTCATATTTTATATTTTCATTTTGTCTTACCAGAAGCATTTATTTAATAAAGAGTTGATAGAAATTCCATCCTGCAAGGCCAAAAAGCAAAAGCAATCCTATCATACCTACATACCTTGAAAACCAGCTATTCACATTATTCTTCATAATCTTTGCATCATTTGCTATGGCGAACATGGCCATACCTATGAAAGGAACAAGAAAAATGGTGACACTTTGAGCGAAAATGATCAGTTCTAATGGTAACTTTCCGAATATCAATGAAATACTAGCTCCGCACACCATTACCAAAGCGATGAAGCTTTTGACAATTTTATCATTCAAACTTTTTCCAAATCCTAATGAATCAGCCAACAAACTCCCACCCACGGTAGCATTGCCAACCAAAGAAGAAAAAGATGCTCCAAACAAACCTGCTAAAAACAAGTGAGATGCATAGGAGCCAAATAGTGGCTGCAAGGCCATGGACATTTCTGAGGCGCTATTCACCTGGATTCCCTGTGGATGCAATACGGCTGCCCCACAGATAATTACTACTGCACTCATCACACCCAAAATCATGATCCCTGTAGCACTTTTGTTCTCTCCCTGCTGTCCAGGCTTTCTGTTTTCCTGCACCAAATACGCCTGATAAAATGCTCCTACAATAGAAAAACATGATGCCACAAAGGCTATCAGCAATCCTTCAGACCCATCAGGAATCGATGGAATAAAACCATTTACAATCCTTGAGAAGGAAGGCTTGGCCAAAAAAACTGTCGTCAAAAAGGATAAAAGCATGATGCCCACCAATGTGATCATCAACCTTTCTAAGGTCTTGTAGAAGCTCCTAAAAAAAAGCAACGCAACTCCTAAAGCATTGAAAACCAAAACCCAAACCCATGCAGCTGTTCCAGAAGCTTCAGCGACAGCTATTCCCACACCAATGGAGTTTCCTGCCTGAAATGATGTAGAAACGAGAAAAACACCAAAACCAATCGTGATACCAGCAATTCTTCCCCATTTGGTTCTAATCAAAGAAAGTAAACTTTCTTGGCTACTGATGCCGATTCTAGCTCCCATCCCTGTAAAAATCAACATAAAGAAAATAGCGATCACCACTATCCAAAGCATGTCATAAGCATACTCAGCACCCAATCTGGAAGTTATGGTCATTTTGCTAGGACCGAAAACCAAAGCAGCGGTGATAATGCCTGGCCCTAAGGCCATCAATTTCAAGATAAGTTTATTGCTATTCTTTTGATTAGACATGATTATCTATTTTCTGTAATTGTATTTGCACTTATTGGAGGAGCTGAATTCCCCCATTCTTGTCTGATAAATGTCAAGATCGCAGCTAGTTCTTCATCTTTCATAAAGGAAAATGAAGGCATCATCTGTCCATTTTCTTTGTTTTCTAGGCCTTTCAGCAAGATTTGGATCAATGGCTCTTTGTTTCCCACCACTGCTTGACTACGTATCAAAGAAGGAAAAATGTCATGGACACCAGTACCATCTTCCTTGTGACAGGAAGCGCAATAGCTGCCATATAGCTGCTTTCCATCCATTCCAAGTTCAGCTTTTGGCTTCTCCCCTTTCAAAGGTTCTTTGGTTGTAGCTTTGGTCAAGCTAATTTTTAGGATTTTATCATCTCCTTGTAAAGGAAATCCAGGCTGAGGATTCCAATCATTGTTACTTGTCGCTACGTAAATCTCTCCCGATGGAACCACCGCCACATCTCGCAACCTGCCATAATGATTGTCAAAAAATACCGTTTCATCAATGATAGATTTTCCACCTTCGCTGAGCTTCAACACCCTCAGACTTTTCCCTTTCAAAGTGGTCAACAGCAAACTATTTTTCCACTCATCAATGGCCAAATCACCATAAAAATTAAGTCCAGCAGGTGCTACGACAGGGGTCCATGAATAGACAGGCTCAAGGGCTTTGTTGATTTTGGCAAATTGCTTTTCTGCTTCTAAATCATGAAATCCTTCAATATGTGGCCATCCATAATTTCCTCCTTTTTGAATCAAATTAATCTCATCTTCTATGGCATCTCCATGTTCAGAAGTAAAAATATTGCCCTTGTCATCCAGGGTAAGCCCCTGAATATTTCTAAAGCCTTTTGCCCACACATAGCTCCTGGGATCAGGATTATCTTTTGGAATGCTGCCATCCAGATTGATCCTCAAGACTTTCCCGTTGAGGCTTTCATCACTCTGGGCATTGTCGAAACCATATGCATCACCGGTCGCCCAAAGGATTTTTCTATCATGACTAAACTTGATCCTTGAACCATTGTGGGCTGTGTTCCCAGGAATTTCTAACAAAACTTGCGGAGAAACCAAAGCTTCATTCTGCAAGGTATATTTAACAAGTTTATTGGAAATGATGCTATCCACCATGACCGTGTAATTCACAATAACAAATGGGTTGTTTCCAAAATCAGGATGTACCGCCAAGCCCAACAAGCCTGCTGTCCTCTTTTTCCACACTTCATCAATCCTGAGTAGCTTTTGAATTTCGCCAGTTTGCAAATTGATCCGTGAGATTGTACCTAGCTGCTCATTGAACCAGAGGTATCCATCATCAGCATATTCCAAATCCCATGGAACATCAAGATCTTTTGCCAAAACCTCCACTTTCAACAGGCTTCTTTCAAGTGCTATGTTGTCGACCAATGGAAGTTCTAGCTCCTTATTCGATGAACAGGACAGTAAGACTGAAATTATTAAAAATATGGTAATTTGAATTTTCATGTTTTTAGATTCTTTTCAATGCTCAAAGAGAGAATTCAAAGTAGGATATACATTTTTTGGCAACCGGCACACCGAATCTGGAAAAGGAGGCAACCTGCCTGACAGATGTGCTTTTCATTGGTTGAATGGATGATTTGCTTTAGCAGCATTTCTTTCTTTTCATAGTGAATGCTTTATCTCTTCCATTGCTCATTGAAGGCATCATTTTTTTGAAATTTTCAACCTTGAAGGCTTTACAAAATCCTTTTTCATTTTCTCAGGAAGTAGGAATACCTGGCCTTTCTTATTGGCGAAGTAGAGTTTCGAAATATCATGTTTTTTACCATGTCCATCTGCCCAGAACGCATAGAAATCATCATGAACATTGACAGGTCTCCTTGCATATGAATGATTGCGTTCGCTATTGCTTGTCATTGTTTTGCGCTTCCAATTTTCACCTTGATCTGAGCTTGACCAAAGCACCATTTCACCACCTGTATTATAAGCCTGAGGCCCTGGAGAAGTAGGACCGATTACTATCCAATCACCTTTGGAATCTACATAGAGCGAGCCCATATCATAGTTATTGTCAGAGTCTGCTAAGTGCTTAATATCCCAGGCAGACCCGGTAAATCGCGCGGTAAACCATGACCTCGGCCCATTTGAAGGGCCTGATTGGTAGCCTTTACTCGTGAGATACAAAATGATGGGGTGACCCTCTCGGTCATAAGTCAGGTCATTGATGTATACATTCAACCCTAAAGAACTATAGTCTTTTACCAAAGCCGAATTATTAATGTCTTTCAGTGGGATTTCCTGTGTTTCTCCAAAAACATTTTGCCAAGTTTTCCCAAAATCACTTGTCTGTAGGTAGTACAGATTCGTTCTGTAATTGAGTCCATTTTCACCTTCTTTGTAAGGATGAAAATTGAATGTGGTTCCGACAGTATTTTCATATTGGCCACTTGTCTGATAATGACCCTCCTCAATGATTGCCAAATCCTTCCATTCAGAATAGGTGACACCATCCTCGCTAGTCATAAAACCAATAGTTCTCCTTGGCTTAGAAGGCTGGTTGGGAATCACATTTCGATCATAATGCGTAAAAAGGTTCAAGAAGCCATTGCCTTTTTGATACCAAGTCTGTAGATAGGAAAAATTATTCATAGCCACATTTTCTCCTTCTACCTCTTTAGTAGCAAAGACCTGTTCAAACTCGGAAATATCATATGGCTTGGAGCTCTTATGAATGTAAGCTGGTGTATTGGTTCCATGTGCAGTTGAAAAAATCCAGATGTAGCCTTCATCATCCATGTTCATCACGGGATTATCGTGTGCATTGTCAGTTTTCTTATCCAAAACAATCGTAGGTTTTGGTACTTTTTTACTTTTATGGTCAAAAAATGAAACTGCATGAAGCAAGGTTTTACCTTCTAGGTCCGAGCCTCCATAGCAGAAAAAGGTCTTATTTACTTCTTTTACATAAATTGAAAATGGGTAATGGTTTGCAGGATAAGTCCCAAGACCACCGCTGTATTTGTAGACGTACTCATCATTAGATGGCTGATCACTATACCAAATCCCCCGATACCCGTCATCCTTGACATTTAAAGTCAATACTTCCTGGGCAAAAAGTTCTGAATTTTGAATAATCAAAACTATTAAAACACTTAGTAATAGGGTAAGTCTCATACTGATTTCAGATTCAAATTAGTCAATGGGATTCCAGTCCACGAAATCAATTTTGATTTTGAGGACAAAAGTGTGATCATTCCCGCCACTCCACCGAAATGGAGCAGCAGGGATAATCGTGTTCTATGTGGGATTTATTTAGTAATTCGGATTCTGGGAAATTTTCGTAGGATTAATGTCAATCTGACTCTGCGGAATAGGGAATATTGACATATGAGGCTGCATTCCTTTGTCGGTTAGAAATGCTAAAGCCCTGTCAGTCCTTATCAAATCAAACCATCGGTGCCCTTCGAATGCTAATTCCACCCTTCTTTCTTGCTCGATGGCAAGCCTGAATGCTTCTTGATTTGGAAGACTAAGATTTGGATTTGAATTTGAACTTGTCTTGCTAGGCAATCCTGCTCTATTCCTGATTTGGTTCAAGTAATCAAATGCAGGACCATCCGCTACATACCCTTGCTCGTTCAATGCCTCGGCATACATCAAAAGCACATCAGCATACCTCAATACGATCCAATTATTGTCACTATCAAGGTTGGCAGCAGGAGTACCGGAATACTTTATTACATAATTATGATTTACAGTATTTCCATTTAGCACATAACTTGTGCGCATAGAAGCTTCTTTTCTTAAATCATTATCCTCATAAGCATTACTCATTTCTCCAGTAGGAATATTTTGTCCTAAGGGATTACCTACAGAAACCACAGCTGTACCTGAGCCTATTGGTGCAAACTGATTTGCGAATGGGCTTCCTTCGCCGCTAGAGCTACTTTTGAACTGAACTTCAAAAATAGATTCGGCATTGTTCTGATTTGCTGCTCCAAAGATCAATGCGTAGTCAGGTAAAATTTGATAACCTGTCTGAGCAGATGCGTCAATTAACTCTTTTAACTTTTGAGCTGCCTCTGGATAATTTCGAAGTGTAAGGTAAACTTTCCCTAAAAGTGCCATTGCAGCTCCTTTGGTTGCCCTACCAATGTCTCCTCCACTGTAAGTAAATGGCAAAGATTCTTCAGCGTCAATTAGGTCAGATATGATTTGAGTATAAACATTTTCCACAGGCTCTCTTCCATAATCATAACCTTGTTGGGGATTATTGATGACTGTTAAGACCAACGGCACATCTCCAAAAATCCTCACCAGGTTGAAATACATTAAAGCCCTCAAGAATTTAGCCTCCCCGATAAACCTGGTTTTCAAATTTTGATCCATTGGTACATCATTTATCTTTTCGATAACGATGTTTGCTGATTGGATACCTTGATAATGAGCATTCCAAGTATTGGCACTGATAGAGTTTACTGCCACATTTGTAAAATCGTCTACTGCTTGTAAATCCGCACCTGCATTAGGGTTGGTGATTTCAGTATTATCAGACCGCATATCCCCAATCACATGCATTGATGAATAATACTGCCCTCCATACTGGAGAGCACCGTACACAGCGGTGAGTGCACTCCTCATATCGTCAGCATTTCTATAGAAGTTATTGCTATTTAGTTGTGAGATTGGTGCTCTATCTATAAAATCTTCACTACAACTTGTTACTGTTAATAACCCAGCTATTCCAATTATCAATAAGTTTTTAATATTTTTCATCACTATATCTATTTAGAAGCCAAAGTTTAAACCAAACATAAATGAGCGGGCAAGGGGATACCCCCCAGCATCAACCCCTGGCACCAATGGACTACCTCCTTGTGCACTTACTTCTGGATTGAACCCTTCATACTTCGTAAAAGTGAAGGCATTTTGTACAGTAAAATTCACCCTCGCATTTGAAACCTTAAACCTATCCAATAGTGTAGAAGGTAATGTATAGCCCAAAGTGATGTTTCTGATTCTTAGAAATGAACCATCTTCTACAAATAAGGAAGTGATATTATTCACAACATTACTCCCTGCATAAGCATTGAAATTTCTATCTATCATTGGAGACACACCATCTCCTTGATCAGCTTCAGACTTCCATCCATTTGAAGCACTACGCAATACATTGTAAGAACCAGCATAATTGGCGTAATACCTTCTTGCTGCATTGAGTACTTCAAAACCTTGTACACCTTGTAGGGTAAATGAAAAATCAATGTTCTTGTAAGCAAAAGTATTGGTCATACCATAGGTGAAATCAGGGAATGGACTACCCAGAACGGTCCTATCATTTGCATCTATAACTCCATCACCATTCACATCTTCAAACTTCAACTGACCAGGCCTTGATTGCACTGTTCCATTTCCATTCAAGATTACTGCACTGTTCTCAATATCTTGTTGATTTTGGTAAACGCCTATCACATTGAAACCAAAAAAGCTTCCTGGAGGAGAACCGATCTGTGTGATGTGGGTCGGTGCTGTCGCCGAAGTTGCCTGTCTTGAAATGATTGGTGAGCCATCTGGGCCGAGTGCCAATACCTTGATATCATTGGTAGAAATATTGAAATCAGTAGTCCATTTAAATGCCTTGACCATATTTCTACTTGTAAGTGTATATTCAAATCCCTTATTTTGGATTTCACCAATATTTTGCAAAGCTGTAGCGTAACCTGTTAAGGTAGGAACTGGAACATTCAATAAAAGGTCTGAGGTTCTTTTGTTGTAGTAATCAAAGGACATATAGAATCTATCCCCAAACAAACCAAACTCCAAACCTATATCCAATTGCTTGTTTCTCTCCCAACCCAACCTGCTATTCGGTATATTGGTCAACCTGATACCGTTATTCAATGTGCCTGAGCCTGTCCCAAAAGGATAATTTTCTGGCCCAGTAAGACCAATTGAACCGTAATTGGTAATAAAGTTATTTCCTGTAAGTCCATAACTTGATCTCAATCTCAACTCAGAAATCCAACTAACATCCTTCATGAAGTGCTCTTCGGAAAGCCTCCACCCAAGAGAAATGGACGGAAATACTCCCCATCTATTTTCTGACCCAAACCTTGATGAACCATCTCTTCTCACTGTACCTGTAAGCAAATACCTGTTATCAAAGCTGTAATTAATCCTTGCCAAATATGAAATCAACGACCACTCTTCTTTTGAAGACAATGCACTGGTAATCAAACCCGCAGCATTCATCGTCTTGATTTCGTCGTTAGGGAAATTTGTTCCATTGATTCTGTTGAAATCAAACTGTTCTTGCTGAATGGTATAGCCTGCTACGACGTCAAATGAATGCTTTTCCAAAGATTTTGAATAGCTCAATGTAAATTCAGATAACCAATTTCTTGTTTCTGAAGTTGTATTCGTTCCAGTAGCTGGTTTAGTTGGATTCACACTGTTTGGATTGATGATAGAGGAGCTAAAAATATCTTCTCTAAAACTTCTCATATCAGCACCCACAAGCGTTTTGAAATTCAAATTGTCAACAATATTAATTTCTGCAAATGCTGTACCTAACAACCGAAGATTACTCTGCTGGTGAAAGTATTCGTTTGCAATTTTCACTGGATTATCTACCTCACTTGTACCTATGCCTTGTCCAGTAATTTGCGTATAATTTCCATTTTCATCATAAGGAGTCAAGTGTGGGCCAGCTGTAATAGCAGATTGAATGATTCCACCACCTTGCCAGTTGCCTTCAGCTAATGATTGATTGGAAAAGGTGTAAGATGGTGTAATATTTGCACCGACTTTAATTCTATCATTTACTTTTGAATCGACATTTACTCGAAATGAGTATCTCTTTAAGTCTGAATTGATTATAACCCCTTCCTGATTTAAGTAACCTCCAGAAATAAAATATTTTGTCTTGTCATTACCTCCAGAAAAATTCAACTGATAATTACTCATTTTTGCGGTTCTAAAAATCTCATCTTGCCAATTGGTTCCTTCCCCCAAAGATTCTGGATCACTGAATTGCTCTGGCAATAAATACATTACATTGTTTAATCTAACAGCGTTTGGGTCAGAAGCAGACCTGCCCGGAGCTGAATTAACCCATGCATTGTTTCTGGCCTCATTGATATAGCTAGCAAATTCAGTTGCATTCAACACATCTAATTGTCTTTCAACTTGCTGAATACCAGTACTGAGGCTAAAATCTATCTTTGAAACTCCAGATTTTCCCGACTTGGTTGTAATCAAAACCACACCATTTGATCCTCGCGACCCATATATGGCTGTAGCAGAGGCATCCTTAAGAACCTGAATATCTGCAATATCATTTGGATTGATTGTATTTAAAGGATTGTTCCTTTGATCAAAATCATTGGTAACTGGAAATCCATCAACAACATAAAGCGGCTCATTACCTGCCGTCAAGGATCCTGCTCCTCTAATTCTTACTGTAGCGCCTCCTCCAGGAGCACCAGTGGCTTGAGTCACTTGAACACCCGCCATTTGTGCAATCATAGCTTGATCTAAACTTGTGATTGGCTGGTCTTCAATCTGCCTTGAACTCATAGAGCTTACTGCACCCGTGATATCTCTTTTTTGTTGGGTTCCATACCCTACTACCACAAATTCTTCTAGGTCACTTTCTTCCTTTCTCAGCGTCACATCAATGCTATTTGAGGAACCAACTACTCGCCTTTCTCTTTGAAAACCCAAAAATGAAAAAACCAAAGTCTGCCCTTCATTAGCCTCTATTTCATAAAAACCATCAATATCTGTAACTGTACCATTGGAAGTCCCTTCCACCATGACTGTCACACCAGGTACAGGATCTCCCAAATCATCAAGCACCTTTCCTGAAACCGTCAAAAATTCAATTTCAATAACTTTAACCCTTTTTGTTTGCTTGTCTGCATTTAATATTACGCTGATCGTATTATTCACTTGCTTGAAACTCAAATCCGTCTGCTTTGCTATCTGTAAAAGATAGTCTTCTACACTGCCTGAGTTTGTGACCAGCGCTATGTTAGAACTTGTTTTTATTGCTTGATCTGTGTAGAAAAATTTGAAGTCTGTTTTATTCTCTGTCTCTTTAAAAAATTGTGCAAGCGTATAATTCCTTTTTTCCAATTTCAAGAATACCTGATCGATACTCTTTACCTGTGCTTTCGATGTGTTTGCCATTAAGGGGCCCAATGTCAAACAGAGCAATGCAACTCCTTTCAATATTAACTTGATTGACATAATTACCGCTAGTAATATTTTTTTCATATTTTTGGAAGTAGTAAATGAAACATTGATTTTAACTATGAATAGCAGCTACCACACGTCTTTTCATAGCTTATTAAGATTTGATGTTTGCAGGGACGTATTCGCAGTACGTTCCTGTTTTTTTATCAGTTTTTTTTATTCATAAGCCTATTTATTTGAATTCTATTAGCACTTCTTTATCTTTCAATTTGTAATCAAAACCTATAGAGGCACTCAGAACTTGAAGGACATTTTTGAGTGTTTCATTATTTTCAAATGTTCCTGATGCCAATAATTTCTTTTGCTTACCTCTAACGCTTATCTGCACACCATACCATCGTTCAAGTATAGTTACCATTTCGTCTATAGAAGTCTCTTCGAACCTAAGTACACCATCCATCCAAAGGATCCTTTGATTGACATCGACTATTTGTTTGTCCATCATAGACATATCTTTGGAAAGTACTGACTCCTCCCCTGGGTTGAGGATCAAGTAACCATCTTTATCCTCTAGGTTTAATTTCACACTACCCGTCAGTAAAGTGACGACTATCCTTTCTTTTGTGCTAAAAGAGGAAATATTAAAAGAAGTCCCCAGGGCAGTAGTTATAACCCCTCTAGAGGATACCCTGAATGGGTTTTTTTCATCTTTGGCGACATTGAAAAATGCCTCACCTTCCAGGGTAATGTACCGATCGGTGAGGAAATCCTCACTGTATGTAATCCTACTCTCTGAATTAAGATATACCGTAGAGCCATCAGGAAGATGAATTTTTGTTTTTTGACCTGCGGGATTATACCTTTCTATAGTTTTTTTGGCTAATACTTCATTTTTTGTATTTGATTTTTCAAAATCAAGTAGTGTAAATACCAGCATGGAACATATTCCAAAAATCAATAAAGAGGCAGCTATTCTTAACCAAACTGGCAACAAGCTTCTCCTACTCACTTTTTCTTTGAGCAATTGAGGTGTGGGGTATCCTTCCTTATTTTTGTTGATCTTATCCCATAAGGATTGGGAATCCCATTCTTTATACTGTGAAGTTGGTGACTTCTCTGACCATAGTTGAAGTATCTCTGCTGACATAAACTCCTCGCCTTCTGATGTATTTAGCCACGCAAGTAGATCCCTTGCCTGTTCCTGAGTCAATTCACCATTAAAAAAATCTTCTATTTGCTTTCTTCGATCCATTTTTCTCTTTACTTGATACATATAGCTCCAAGTATTCGATTTTACTCACGCAACTTTGAAAAAAAGTGAAAAACACCTACTAAGTCACCGCATACAAGTGTAAACGGTTGACAAACAGCAGTTATATATTTAAAAATTTAAATTAGTGCGTGCTGAAAAACGCCATCTGGAGAATAATTCCTTTAAATTTTTACTGATACATCATTTAACAGGTATTGTCTTTTAAACTGGAGCAAACTTATTCCATGAGCTATCTGAATTTGCTTGCTCCAGAAAATTTCTAAACTCGAAATTTTCGAGATAGCCTCAGGCATACCATCTCCTTCATTGGACTCATTCGAAGTATAGGTTTACACCTTCATTCGTCCGCTTTGAATCTGGCATACTGGAGACTTTTTCAGCAAGCCCTTAATCAGGGCTTAATCGATTGGGCTTAAAGAGACTGTAAGCATACCAAGTCGATATGCTAGTACTTCTTTATCTTCAATGAAAATATGGGGAAGAGCATTAAATTTATCTCTCTAAAAAATAGCATCGATCATCAATAAGAAAATACTTGCTGAAATGATTTTAAGTTTTTGAAGCTTATCTTTGATACCTTTTGATGCGCGGAAAATTTGATTTTCTACAGTTCTTTTGGATAAGTTTAATTTTTCAGCGATTTCGTCTGTACTCAGATTTTCAAAATTCTTCAAAATAAACACCTGTTTTTGACCTGGAGGAAGTTTCTCTATAAGCGCTGAAGATACTTGATGAAAATCTGAATAAATCAAATCTAACTCAGGGTCACTATTCGTTTCAAAACTTATCAAAGGGATTTTGTACTTTTGATAAGCAAAAAAGCGTGCTTCTTTCTTTGATTTTTTTATGACCAAAGAGCGCACAATAGCAATCATATAGGCATTGATGGAAAGTTCAGGATCAAGGTTGGCCCTTTTTTTCCAGATCTTCAAAAACACCTCTTGTACAACACCTTCGGCATCTTCATGGCAAAGGTTCATTTTTCTAGCAATGTGATACACCTTCTCTCCAAATAGCTGATAAAGCTTCCCAAAGGCTTTTTCATCCCCCTTAGAAAGATCCTCTACCAATTGACGAAGTGCTTGTTCTTTCATTTCCATTGCCATGATATAGCCATACGATCTATTGAGTACATTCCAAAGAAACTAATTATATTTCATCAATCAAAAAAAATTCCATGCAAGGTATATTTTTAATTCAACCCAACACTTTATTTAATACAGTGATAAATTTTCCTTTTGATTCTTTGTATTCCATGTTTAAGTTTGGCAAATGACTTCAGAAAAATGAAAAAACCTATCTTAATTACCCTATTTTTAATTTGGCTTACAAGTTGCGGTCGCCAGGAAATTTTGATTACCATTGACCCAGGAAATTATGACAGGATCGCTATTCCAATCAATATCTCCTTGAATGCCCCAATTGACACTTCAGGAGATTATCATCTTTTAGAAGCCAATTCTGGCAAAATATTTCCTGTAGAATTCTTAGACAGTATGACAATTTCATCATTCATTGATAGTATCAAATCTAATGAGCAAACTACCTTGAAACTGGTAAAAGGAACGAATAAATTAGCAAAAAAAAATTCCTTGGAAATCATTGAAAATCAAGATGGCGTTCAAGTAAGAATCGAAGGAAAAGACCTATTCTATTATCATAAAAAAATAAAATCACCTCCAATTGGAGAGTCTCAGCTTTATGCTAAAAGCGGTTTCATTCATCCTCTAAAAAGTCCAAATGGTGCTATACTCACTGACGATTTCCCTGCCGGACATATGCATCAGCATGCGCTATATAATGCATGGACAAATACTAGATTTAAAGGCGAAAAAGTGGACTTTTGGAATCAATTAGACAGTTTGGGAACAGTTGTTCATAAAGAGATACTTTCTAGTAAAGCAGGAAAAGTAATGGGACAAATAACGGCACTACTTAGTCATGCTAGTTTTAAGAATGGGGAAATTTTAGAAGAGAAGTGGGACATTAGAATCTATCCGGTGTCTGATTTCTTCATGTTTGATATCTACTCCGAACAAACAAATACGAGTAGTGACACGCTATTTTTGGAAAAATACATCTATGGAGGAATGGCATTAAGAGGAAGTCGTGCATGGAATCCTGATGATAGTATACACTACCAGCAACAATGGGAAGTTTTGAGTGACCAAGGCTTTACACTTGAAAATGTAAATCACACCAAAGCAAAATGGGTTAGTGTCAGTGGGAAAATATCAGATTCGGATGCTGGAGTTACTGTATTTGGATTCCCAGATAATTTCCGTTATCCACAATTTGTCAGAGTTCACCCGACTATGCCTTATTGGGTGTTTACCCCCGTCTTCGAAGAAGGGTTCAGCATCAAACCAGGAGAAACTTTCAAAAGCAAATTCAGGTACGTGGTACACAATGGAAAGGCAGATAAAAAGATGATGGAAATAATTCAAAAAAACCTAGAAGATCCTGTTATTATTACTGTTCATTGAAATTCAATCTAGGCCCCCTTTTGGGTGGTTTCTAGATTGAATTTCTGTACGCTATTGTATTTAGTTATTTTTTTATGCTCAATAACAAACCCCTTATTTTCCACCTAGACCTCTCATTCGGATATTTCCTCGAAGAAGTCGCATTATTTACAACTAAGGCCACAAAAAAAAGAATTAAAACTCCAGACAGTACTGGGAAAAACACATAAGCGTAGCCTAAATCCTTTATCTGAGAAGAGCCTGTCACAGCTATCAAAGCTGTAGCACCTCCAGGAGGATGGAGCGTTTTGGTGAGCTGCATGGCTATGATTGCGAAGGAAACAGCTAGTGGTGCTGACAACCACAGGATATCTGGTGTGATTTGATATATACTCACCCCTACCAATGCACTTATCAAATGGCCTCCTAGGAGATTTCTCGGTTGGGACAATGGACTTTGAATCACCCCATACACCAAAACACTACTTGCGCCAAAAGATCCAATTAAAAATAAGTTATCGCTTTCCACAAAAAAAATGTCTTGTATAAAAGCTATAATCCCAAGTCCAATAAAAGAACCCACAAAGGACCAAAAATTCTCTTTGAGGTCAACAAGTGTTTCTTTGTAAAATACATATTTACTAAGTCTATAGCTTCTGCTAATCTTCTTTCTCAACATTTACCTATAAATTGCTTCATTTAATGCTGCAAAATTAAGACTATAACATGGTAACAGAAATATAACCACAAAAAAAAGCCAACTCGGAAATCGAGTTGGCCTTACTATTTATTTGATTTTTTTGATTAGAAACTATAACCTAAAGATACTTTGAAACCTCTGTTATAGATATCAGCATTTGAATCTTTGAATACAGGTGAAGTACCGTAATCGTAGCTACCCTGGATATTCAAACCTCTTGGAAGGTTATAACCCACACCCACTACAAATCCTAAATCAGTTTTGGTAATCTCATCAGTTGCAAAACTGAATGATGACCCAAAAAAGTCACCTTCAAAAGTAGAAGATGTCAAAAATGAAGCTTGTGGACCTGCAAAGATGTTAAAACCTTCAGTTACATAAAGTCTTAGCAACAATGGAACGTCTACATAGTTCAAAATTGCTCTACTGTTTAGGAAATCATCGTTTTGGGTACCTTTTACGGAGTAGTACACCCCTGGCTCAATGGCTATCCTTGAACCCAGAAACAAGTTGGTATAAATACCACCATGAAATCCTACCCTGTTATCGTAGTCATTATTTGAGGCATCCGAACCGCCAAAATTAAAAAAGTTGGCACCACCTCTAATACCGAATCCACCGATAGCATCGTTTCTGTCATAATTCTGTGCATTGATTTCAAATGAAAAAAACGCTAGCACTGCGAATAATAAAATTGACTTTTTCATAATATATAATAGTTGGTTTTTTTCGTCTATTACTCTAAGATCATGCCAAAAAAGGCCAACAAGAATCGAAAAAAAACCAATAAAAATTAAAACAATCTCATTATCAGCCACTTATTTTTTTATCTACATAACTGGAGTTCATGATCCCTAAAGCACCCATATACTTCAACCCAAATTTTATAGTGTCTCCCACCTTATAATCTTTCGGGTTCAAGCCGAGGTTTAAGATGATCATGTCTGAACTTGCGCCTAGGATTTCGAACTCGCCATCTTCCGCTATAAGATACTTGGGGTCTACATCAAGAAGACCTATATCCAATATTGCCCTGAAGGATGATTTACCATATAGAGATTCATCTATCGCCAAAACTTCACCTTGCGGATTTGCTGCAAGTGAACCAGTGGGAAGCATTGGCTTTTCTTGCATTTCTATAATTTCAGCATACAGCTCAAAAACATCACCATGCATACCTGATATTACCTTTTCTTCAAAAAGGTCTACCCCAAAGTACAACGTTTCACCTACTCGGAAATGATTAACTCCCTTAGGTAACTGCTTGTGAAGCAAAAGCGGAATGGTAACAGAAGTACCAGCAGATACCCATGGGATTTTTTTATTAAACTTCAATTCTATGATTTGCTTGTATAAAGAAAGCTGAATAAGCTTGTCTGCTGACGGCATCACACCATTGAGGCAGTTTAGATTGGTTCCAAGCCCAATGATCTCAATATTGGGTAATTCAAAAATTTGAGCATAAAAATCGACTAAATGATCTCCCATCACACCCTCGCGAAGATCCCCTGTCTCTACCATGATGATGATTTTGTGCTTTTTACTTTGCTTTACAGCTTCTTCACTGATCCATCGGATAGTAGTCAGCTCACTATTTAAGCTCACATCGGCATATTTTACCATGCTTGGAATGTTTCGCTTTGATACAGGCTTGATGTACACTGTCTGAACATTGGCGTCTATTTCTTTCACTTTAGCCAAATTGCTGATTCTTGAATCATGAATTTCCTTCACCCCAAGATCTATAAGTTCTTTGAGATACTTCCTGTTTCCACAAAACAACTTGGAAACTACTCCCCAAGAAATCTCATCTGCCTTGAAGGTGCTTTTGAGATATTCAAAATTCTCTTTAAGTTTTCCCCTGTGCAGGTTCAAAAATGCCATTGTATTTTAAATTTACTCGCCACAATTTGATTGTGGCAATTTGTTCGAATTAGAATTTTATAATAAAGTCCTATTTATGTTTAAAACCTATATTGATGAATCTTGTCAAAGGCGACTATCTTTGTAATTAATAGCTCATCTTCCACTTTAAGCGATGCTTGATTCTAGATCATTTTTTCAACCTCATTTCAAGGTATTTGTTTGTAAACCCTAAACTCTCATACAGCTTTTTGGCAGGATTTTCTGGTTCTACATGAAGTGCAATATCTCCATTAGCCATATCTATAGCTGTTTTCATCAGCTTCTTCCCTACTCCTTTACCTCTTTGAGAAGCATCTACTGCGATATAGACCAGGATATTTTCAGGTATATATCCTGACATACCCGTTTTGTTTACCACCACTGCGCCAACGATTTGATTATTTTCCCTTGCCAAAACTGCAAATCCTCCCTTGTCAACAGCCTGATCCAAAGCGTAATCCAAACACTTCATAATATCATTCACAGGATCCCCATATTGCTCCAAATGAGTAAAAAGAAAATCTGCTACTTCTTTTTTCTGCAAATACGTTGCATGGTCTATTGCTGATAGGGTTTCAATTTTAAGCATACTTTATAATTTTATTTTGATTGATTCGATTTTTGAACATAATAAATAAGCAAATACATTGCTAAAGAAGCAAAAACTCCAAAAAAGTTTGGATCAAGCCCAAATGGCAAGTCAACTTCTAGCAGACTTAGCCCCGCTGTCACCGTGCCTCCGCTGATCATTGCCCAAAGAGCTGCTTGGGGACTTCTCCTGTTGGAAAACAATCCAAAAAGCACTGGAATCAGCAATCCTGACACCATGAAAGCATAGGAGTAAAGCATCAAGTCGAGTACATTTGTCATTTGCAATGCCACTATCAAGGCTAGGGTTCCTAAGATAAGGGTAAATAATTGAGCCCATCTGACTTGTGCATTTTCTGATAGGCTGTTGATCCATCTACCAAAAATATCCGAGCTGAGATTACCAGAAGCTGCCATTAAACATGAATCAGCTGTAGACAAAACAGCAGAAAAGTAAGCTGACATCATCAATCCCAAAATACCTGAGGGTAAAATTGTTCTTAACAAAACAGGCAAACCCATTTCTGGATCTAAAGCATCCACATCAATTATCAAAAGCCCTTGTTCGAATGCTACCCTAGATAGCAAGCCCAATGCTACCCCCATAAATGCCATAATTGGCCACTCGAATAAACCTGCAATAAACCAGGCCTTCTTCGCCGATGCTACGTCTCTACTAGCAAATATCCGCTGATACAAGGTCATCCCTATAAACCAAACTGGTAAAATTGTGATACCCCAATTGGCCAAATCTTGCCAGGTAAGGTTACTTAAGCTAAAAAATTCAGCTGGCAAAGTATCTTTGATCACATCCCAGCCACCGACATGATAATAAGATACTGGTAAACCAATAAAGATAAAACCAAGCATCAATACAATCCACTGAACAGTATCTGTGTAAATCACCGCTTTCAAACCTCCTAAAACGGTATAAACAACTGCTATCACGCCCATAATCCAGAGCGCATGATTGACTGAAAGCCCCTCGAAGGTTCCTGAAGCGAGTTTCGCACCAGCCAAGAGCTGTGATGAGGTAAACCCCAGATAACCTATCAAACAAATCATTGCTGCAACTAACCCCGCTCGACGATCAAATAAGTGCTGGATGATCTGTGGAAATGTATAAAAATTAGCAAATGCACGATCACTCTTAACCCGGGGTATTAAAAAAACAGCGGCTAACCATGCTCCTAACAGTCCTGTAAACAGCATCCAACTACCTGAAAGCCCCATTACAAAGCCCAGTCCTCCCAGACCTACTGAAAAACCTCCACCTACATCAGTCGCTACCACAGACAAACCAATGTGCCAGCTTCCAATATCTCTTCCCCCTACATAATAATCGTCCTGACTTTTATTGCGGCGCATGAAGTAGTAACCTACCCCAAGCATCACCAACATGTACCCGACGAATATGCCGAGGTCAATGAAATGCATCTATTTCCTTTCTTCTTGAGTGAGTAAAATTTTATCCAATATGCTAAAGTTACAAAATCCCAAGCCCGACAAAAAGTATATCCTTACCTAAATGAGCAATTAGCCAAATATTCAAATCATGCCTTCTTATAATACCATCAGACAAAAAAAAAGCTGGACTAGCCAGCTCTTTCTATTTTTAAATCTCCTTTGGTTTGTGTCCTCTACTTTGGCCTGTGTCTCACAGAGCATTCCAAAACCCTCAACTCAATCCCCTGTTGGATTGTGTCTCCACAAACCAATCTTCACAAATCAATAATTAAACATTATCACTACTAGCAATCGCAGAGAAGTACTCTCTGTTCATCCTAGCAATGTTAGTAATGCTAATACCTTTAGGACATTCAGCCTCACAAGCACCAGTATTTGTACAAGCACCGAAGCCTTCAGCATCCATCTGTGCTACCATCTTCTCTGCCCTCACTTTTCGTTCAACCTGACCCTGAGGAAGCAAGGCTAGCTGTGAAATTTTAGCTGAGGTGAACAGCATTGCAGAAGCATTTTTACAAGCTGCGACACATGCTCCACATCCAATACACTGGGCTGCATCCATCGCCAAATCAGCAATTGATTTAGAAATTGGAATCTCGTTGGCGTCAGGAACACCACCGGTATTCACAGACACATAACCTCCAGCTTGGATGATCCTATCAAAGGAAGACCTATCTACTACCAAGTCTTTCAATACTGGAAAAGACTTCGCTCTCCAAGGCTCGATCGTGATCACATCTCCATCTTTGAAGGAGCGCATGTGTAGCTGACAAGTGGTCGTCTGCTGTGGTCCATGTGGCTTGCCATCTATATACAATGAACACATCCCACAGATACCTTCTCTACAATCATGATCAAAATGAACGGGATCCTCTCCTTTTTCAGATAATTCTTCGTTCAATACATCAAGCATTTCTAAGAATGACATGTCCTCAGAGATGTTTGATATCTTATATTCTTTAAGTGCACCTTTATCGGCGCTATTTTTCTGTCTCCAGATTTTCAAAGTTAAATTCATAGCTCTGATAATTTTAATGCTTTAGATTATTTGTAACTTCTTTGTGTCAACTTCACATTTTCAAAAACAAGCTCTTCTTTGTTCAAAGCCTCTTCTTGTCCTTCACCCTTGTACTCCCAAGCAGCTACATAAGCAAAGTTTTCATCATCTCTCAATGCTTCACCTTCAGGAGTTTGGTACTCTTCTCTAAAGTGACCTCCGCAAGACTCATTTCTGTGAAGTGCATCATCCACCATTAACTCACCCAATTCTATAAAATCGGATACCCTATTTGCTTTTTCCAAAGAAAGATTCAACTCTTCATTGGCACCTAGCACATTTACATTTGTCCAAAACTCTTTCTTAAGCTCCTTGATCATGCCCTTGGCTTTGGTAAGTCCCTGGGCAGTCCTCGCCATACCACAGTATTCCCACATGATCTTACCTAGCTTTTTGTGGAAATAATCTACTGTTTTCTCTCCTTTGATGCTCAATAGTTTTTGTAACCTTTGAGTCACTTCTTGCTCTGTCTTTTTGAAGTCAGGATGATCTGTAGAAATTCTTTCTGCTGAATTTTGTGCCAAATAATCACCAATAGTATAAGGAATCACAAAGTAACCATCCGCCAGACCTTGCATCAAAGCAGAAGCTCCGAGCCTGTTGGCCCCATGATCAGAGAAGTTAGCCTCTCCCAATGCGTACAAACCTGGAATAGTCGTCATCAAGTTATAATCAACCCAAAGACCACCCATGGTATAGTGTACTGCTGGGTAGATCATCATTGGCAGTTCGTACGGGTTATCACCAGTGATTTGCATATACATATCGAATAGGTTACCATACTTTGCCTCGATTACATTTCTACCATCCCGCTTGATTGCATCACGAAAATCCAAAAATACAGCTTCTCCTGTTTCATTCACTCCCCTTCCTTCATCACATACATATTTGGCATTTCGAGAAGCTACATCGCGAGGTACCAGGTTACCAAATGAAGGATACTTCCTTTCTAAGTAATAATCCCTATCCTCTTCTTTGATATCATTTGCATTGATCTGTCCCTTTCTGAGTTTTTCTGCAATTTCCACAGTAGCGGGTACCCATACCCTACCATCATTTCGAAGCGATTCTGACATCAAAGTCAGCTTAGACTGATGATCACCAGATACTGGGATACAAGTCGGGTGTATTTGTGTAAATGAAGGGTTCGAAAAGAATGCCCCTTTTCTATGTGCTCTCCAAGCTGCAGTCACATTTGACCCCATTGCATTAGTAGATAAGAAAAATACGTTTCCATAACCACCAGTACAAAGTAGAACGGCATGTGCACTATGCGATTCGATTTTTCCTGTAACCAAATTTCTGGTTACAATACCTCGTGCTTTGCCATCTATCATTACCACATCCATCATTTCTGTTCTAGGATACAGCTTCACCTTTCCATTGGCAACTTGCCTACTCAAAGCTGAGTAAGCACCAAGCAAAAGCTGCTGACCTGTCTGACCTTTGGCATAAAAAGTTCTTGAAACTTGTGCTCCACCAAAAGATCTATTGGCTAATAAACCTCCATACTCTCTTGCAAAAGGAACACCTTGAGCCACACATTGATCTATAATATTAACAGAGACTTCAGCTAGTCTATAAACATTGCCCTCTCTAGCCCTGTAATCTCCACCTTTGATCGTATCATAAAAAAGTCTATATACTGAATCACCATCATTTTGATAGTTTTTGGCAGCATTGATACCCCCTTGAGCAGCGATAGAGTGCGCTCTTCTTGGGCTATCTTGAAAGCAGAAAGCCTTCACATTATACCCTAGCTCAGCAAGAGATGCCGCCGCAGAAGCACCGGCCAGACCGGTACCTACTACGATTACATCGTATTTCCTCTTATTTGCTGGGTTTACCAGCTTTACGTTGAATTTATGTTTGGTCCACTTTTCGGCTAATGGCCCTTGTGGTATTTTGGAATCAAGTATCATCGATTATTGATTTTAAATTCTTCTTAATTAACTAACGAACAGCTTACTGGTTTTGAAAAAACATCACCAATGGTATCAATGCAAATAAAGCAGGTATCAAGATCGAAAATCCTAAACCAACCTTTCTGATCAAAGGTGAATACTTGACGTGATTCAAACCCAAAGTCTGAAACGCACTTGCAAAACCGTGTGAAAGGTGAAACGCCAAGAAGCCCATACTCACTACATAAAACGCTACATAAAGGATGTTAGAATAAGCATTTGCTACGATTGCAAAGACATCCTTATATTCTTCTCCATCATAAGAAGCCATTGGAACGGAACCGAATTTTACTTCGTAGTAGAACCCTTTGAGGTGAACGAGTAAGAAAATTAGAATAATAGTTCCCAAGATCCCCATGTTTCTCGAAGCCCAAGCCGAATTGGTTGAAGACTTTGATACTGCATAAGCAACTGGTCTTGATTGCTTGTTCCTTTTGGTAAGTATGATCGAATAGATCACGTGAATTAGGATAAAAGCAAAATTCCCAATAGACACTACCCTGATGAGAGGGTTGTTGGCCATATTGGCTGCATACTTGTTGAAAGACTCCCCACCATCAGGGAACAATAACTGGAGATTACCCGCTAAATGTACTACCAAGAATAGAATTAGAAATAATCCAGTAAGGGCCATCAAAACTTTCTGGCCCAATGTGCTACTTAAGGTCTTAGATACCCAGCTCATACGTTTTATTTAATAGTAAAATTTTTACAGTTTATACTTTGGGCTCAAATTTACATTTGGAAAGTTTAGCAAACAATCAAAGCCCAATGCTTTAAACTTATTTTAAAACGTTCTAAATAAACCACCTATTTTGAAGGCTTTTGAACGTTTTTATTTGATTTAGTAACCAAGTGTCTAATTTTATTGTTTGATATTAGGTAATAAATTTCTACTCCCTTTAGTTATTTTCGTATATCTTGTAATGTTATAAGAAAGACATCCATGAAAATCAAATCTTTACTTTTATCCCTTTTGGTTTTGATAGCCATTTTATATAGCCATCAAGTTTCTGCCACCCACATCAGAGCGGGCGAGATCATAGCCGAAAGGGTATCAACCCAATCCTTGACCTATAGGATCACCGTGGTAGGCTACACAGACACACGATCTAATGTCATCTTTGGTCCGGGTAATATAAATTTTGGTGACGGAAGAGAGGTTGCCCTCAACACAGAAAGTGACTTTGTCTTAGTTGAGCCATTAGGCAATCAAATCGAGAAGAACACTTTTGTGATTACTCATACCTACCAAGGCCCGGGAGAATATATCATCAGGTTCAAAGAATTCAACAGAAATGACAACACCCTGAACATGGATAACTCTGTAGACACACCTTTTTATGTGGAGACCATGATTAGGATTGACCCATTTTTTGGAGTGAATAACTCTCCAGTATTAACCATCCCACCAGTAGATAATGGGGGGGTAAACATACGCTACATACACAATCCTGGCGCTTACGACCCAGACGGAGATAGCTTGGCATATACCATGGATATCCCTAAGCAAGATTTCCAAAGAACAGTAAATGGATACAGCAGCCCAGCATCTTCAGCGTTTAGCTTTCAGCGAGAAGACGGCTCTACACCTCCATTTTTAACATTAGATCCACTTACAGGAGACTTGATATGGGATGCACCTGGTTTAGCTGGTCAATACAATGTAGCTTTTCGAATAGAAGAATATAGGAAAATCAATGGAAGCTTTGTTCTCATTGGCTATGTGGTCAGGGATATGCAAATCATCATTGAAAACACCAATAATCAAAGACCTGAACTGGTTATGCCTGAGGATATCTGTGTGGTGGCAGGAACCAATATCCAAGAGATCATCCAAGGATCAGATCCTGACGGTAACCCTGTCAAAATAGAAGTTTTTGGAGACCCTATTGAAATATCATCCTCTCCTGCCTCATATGATCCAGAATCAGTATTCCAACCAAGCCCCGGTATTGTCAACTTCAATTGGCAAACTGTTTGCAGCCACGTGCGTGAAAGACCCTATCAAGTCCGTGTGAGAATCACCGACCAACCAAGTTCTGGACCAGCCTTGGTAGATATCAAAACATGGAACATTACTGTAGTCGGTCCTCCTCCTGTCATTGATGATATTGTACAAGAACAAGGAAGGTCTGTAGACATAAAGTGGGATCCCTACAGCTGTGGATCAACAGCTCAAACAATGCAAGTTTGGAGAAGATTGAATAGTGATCCTTATGAGCCAGACTCATGCGAAACAGGTATTAGGGAGGGTTATGTGCTTGTTGGAACCACTGATATGGACACATTCAACTTCTTAGATGATAATGATGGAGAAGGTTTAGCTCCTGGGAATACCTATTGCTACAGATTGGTAGCAGCATTTCCAGCACCTAGACTTGGAGAAAGTATCGTCTCCGAAGAGTTCTGTGTGACCATAGATGTGGATGTGCCATTGATAACAAATGTAAGTGTAGAAAATACAAGTTCAGAAGAAGGAGAAATTCTTATAAGATGGACGCCTCCTTATGACATTGATCCTGTTCAATTCCCTGGGCCATTTACCTATGAGCTCATCAGAAATACTGGTTTTACAGGAAATCAAAACAGACAATCTATCATCACCACCTCCGACACAGTATTTACTGACACTGGTTTGAACACTGAGAATCTTGTTTACAACTACAGGGTTTTGCTCAGAGAAAACAATACGGTGATAGACAGCTCTAGTGTAGCATCATCTGTCAGGCTTGAACCTGTCATCATCAATGAGGCTATTGAGCTGAACTGGTCTTTCAATGTCCCTTGGAACAACTCATTATCTGAATTCAGACACGAAGTATACCGAAACAAAACAGACCCTGAAGCTCAAGATGAAGAAAATTTCACCTTAATTGGGGAAGTAGATGTCACCAATGATGGCTTTACCTTCTTGGATGATGGAAGCCATAATGGAGTACCATTGAACAAAGAAATAGAATATTGTTATTATGTAATTACCAAAGGGGCATATAACATTGATCTTTTGACATATCCACTGGAAAACAAAAGTCAAATCACCTGTGCAAGACCCGATGATGATAGCCTTCCTTGCCCTCCTGTCTTAACTTTCGAAGGCCCAGATTGTAGCGAGTATCTTTCTGATAAGAACTGTGGATTCAATACATTCGAGCATGAGCTGAGTTGGGAAGGGGATTTTAGTGGAGATTGTGATACAGAGTTGAGCTCATATAGATTATACTTTAGCCCTGATGGAGAAGATGCTGCTTTCACATTGATCGAGACATACTCAGCCCTTACTAATTCTGCAAGAATCACCAACTTACCTACTTATAAAGGTTGCTATTATTTGACAGCAGTAGATAGGTCAGGAAATGAAAGTGATCCAAGCAATATTGTTTGTGTGGACAATTGTCCAAATTATGAACTCCCTAATGCATTCACTCCGAACGGTGATGGAGCCAATGATACATTTATGGCATTTGATAATCCATTTGCAAAGTGTCCTAGATTTGTAGAAGCTGTAGAGATTTTTATAGTGAACAGGTGGGGAGTTGAAGTTTTCAGCTACAACAGCTTAACTTCTACAGAAGCAAATATTTACATCAATTGGGATGGGAAAGATAAAAACGGGAAAGACCTTCCTGCTGGTACATATTTCTATAATGCTGTAGTAAGGTTTGATACTTTCGACCCAGACTTGAGCGAAAGAAAAATGAAAGGAACAATACAACTTATTAGATGAGAATACAAGATGAGTATCATATAGTCTTATTCGATGGGGTTTGTAATCTGTGCAACAGTGCTATAGATTTTATCATAAGAAATGATAAAAAAAACCGATTTAAAGTAGGCGCATTACAAGATGATAGGGTAAAAGAAATTTTAAAAAATTACCAAATAGATGAAACTTATCTAGATTCATTGATACTGGTTTCTGGTGATCAAGTGTACTATAGAAGTACGGCGGCATTGAAAATTGCAAAAAATCTTTCTGGATTATGGCCAATACTATATGGTTTTATAATTTTGCCAAGCTTTGTCAGAGACCCTATCTATGATTGGATAGCAAAAAATAGGTACAAGTGGTTCGGCAAAAAAGAAACTTGTAGACTACCAACAGAAGAAGAAAAAGCAAAATTCATTTGAAACGTAAATCATAAACATGGACATCGCAAAAGTATTTGAAAACAACGCTACTTGGATAGAAAGTAAATTGGAAAAAGATCCAAATTATTTTAAAGAACTGGCTAAAGGCCAAAACCCTGACATTTTATACATAGGATGTTCAGATAGTAGGGTGAGTGCAGAAGACTTGATGGGAGTTCAGCCAGGAGATGTTTTTGTACATCGAAACATTGCAAATATGGTAATCAGTATAGACCTGAACTCAATGTCTGTATTGAACTATGCTGTTGACAATTTGGGAGTAGATCACGTTGTCGTATGTGGACATTACGAATGTGGTGGTGTAAAAGCTGCGATGAATGCATCTGATCTAGGGATCTTAAATCCTTGGCTAAGAAATATCAGAGACGTATACAGGCTTCATAAGAAAGAATTGAATGCCATCGAAGATGAATCTGCTCGATACAATAGACTTGTAGAACTCAATGTCCAAGAACAATGTGTCAACGTACTCAAGACAGCAGTGGTTCAAAAAGCCGTTAGGAAAAGAGGACTAAAGGTCCATGGATGGGTGTTTGATGTGGGCCAAGGAAAGTTGATTGACCTAAAGCTGGATCACGAAAAAATCCTCAAGGAAATCCGAGAAATATACGATCTAGGTGTCTAAGATGAAAACACCTAATTTAATTTAATATAAACTTTATGACTAAAAGAGCATACATCTTCCCAGGCCAAGGTGCACAATTTTCAGGAATGGGAAAAGAGCTGTACGAAACAAACCCAGAAGCAAAAAAATTATTTGATAAGGCAAATGAAATCTTAGGTTTCAGCATCACAGATATCATGTTCCACGGAAGTGATGAGGATTTGAAACAAACCAAGGTTACTCAACCAGCTGTATTCTTACATTCAGTAATCTTAGCAAAAACCAGTGAGCATTTCAACCCGGGCATGGTTGCTGGTCACTCTCTTGGAGAATTTTCCGCATTGGTTGCAAATGGCACTTTAGCATTTGAGGATGGTCTCAAACTTGTCTATCAGAGGGCATTAGCCATGCAAGAAGCTTGTGAAATCAACCCCTCAGGCATGGCAGCAATTTTAGGTCTTGCTGATGAAAAGGTAGAAGAAATATGCGCAAGTATCAACGATGAAATCGTGGTAGCAGCTAACTACAACTGCCCAGGTCAATTGGTAATATCTGGGTCCAATAAAGGAATAGAAATCGCTTGTGAAAAAATGAAAGAAGCAGGAGCGAAACGAGCACTTCCGCTTCCTGTAGGAGGAGCATTTCACTCCCCATTGATGGAACCCGCTAGAGAGAAACTTCAAGCTGCCATAGAAAACACCACTTTCAACCAACCCACTTGTCCAGTATATCAAAATGTAAGTACTACAGGTATAAGTGATGTTGCTGAAATCAAAAAAAATCTAATTGCGCAACTTACAGCTCCAGTGAAGTGGACACAGTCTGTGCAACACATGGTACAAGACGGTGCAACCGAGTTCATCGAATGTGGTCCGGGAAAAGTTCTCCAAGGTTTAGTTAAAAAGATTCATAAAGAAGCAGAAGTTTCTAGCATCTAAATCAGCGTAAACCAATCCTGATTACTCAAGAGGTCTTCCATTTCGGACAGCCTGAAAATCAAAAAAAGGGTGTTCCGTCTTTTCGGACACCCTGTTGATGTTTTTAGACCGAATGGTATATAGTCTCAAATTTCATTTAATCTCAAACTTTGATTCACTTTGAAGAATACCATGATAATATTACTTAGGATTCGCTGAATTTCAGCAAATGTTATTCCTACAACCTATCCCCTTTCCCAATCTTACGAACCTCACATTGGTCTTCACATGCTGACAGCATTTCTTTCATACTCATTTTCAAAACAGGGTGAATCCAGTCAGGTAAAATCTCCACAATTGGCACTAGTACAAACTTTCTCTCTTTCATGAATGGATGTGGGATAGTGAGCTCTGGTTCCTCGATGATGCTATTATCATAAAATATAATATCAATATCCATTGTTCTATCCCCCCACTTTTCAACGCGCGCTCTCCCTAGACTTTTCTCAATACTCAAAGCAGTATAAAGTACTTCTTGTGCACTCAAGGTGGTATTGATGAGCAAGGCTTGATTGATAAAATCCTTCGTGGATCTTTCACCCCAAGCCGCAGTTTCATATAAGACAGATTGTTTTTGTATCTCCCCAATTTCCATTGATATTTTCTTTTTAGCATCAGTTATCAGCTGAAACCTATCACCAAGATTCCCTCCTATAATTAGCACTACTTGATGTGAAGGAATTAATTCCTCTTGAAGTTTATCCATAAATAAAAATACAGTATTTTAGTAGCTTAAACAGAAAATGCATGAAATTTCTAGGAAATGTTTTAGCAGTAATCGTAGGCCTCTTGGTGTTTACTGTATTGAGTTTTTTTATTTTAGTGGGGATCATTGCGATAGCATCATCTTCAGATAGTGAAGTAAAAATCAAGGAAAAGACCGTCTTGGTGCTTGATCTTAATGGCAGAAGCATTGTAGAAAGAACAAACGATGATGACATAGACTTATCGTCCTTTGGACCATTTACATCTGTATCTACTGTCGGTCTAGCAAACTTGAAGAAGGCCATCACTACTGCCAAAGAGCAAGATGATGTCAAAGGAATATATTTGCGAACTGGGATGGTTTTCGCTGGTCAAGCCATGCTAGAAGAGTTGAGAAATGAGTTGATCGCTTTCAAAGAATCAGGAAAATTCATCATAGCATATGATGAAATCTATTCCGAGAGTGGATATTTCTTAAGCTCAGCCGCTGATGAGGTTTACCTCAATCCTCAAGGAGGTATAGAATACAATGGGTTTTCTAGTGAGATTACTTTCTTCAAAGGACTATTTGAAAAACTAGAAGTAGAGCCAGTTGTCTTTAGAGTTGGGGAGTTCAAAAGTGCTGTTGAACCATTTTTGCTAGATAAAATGAGTGAAGAAAATAGGCTACAGACTACTGCATTTTTGAATGACCTGAACGACTATGCCATCAGTAAGGTAGCTGATAGTAGAGGTATCCCCGCTGATAGCCTGAAGGTAATCAATAGCAAAATGCTAGTTCGCAAAAACAAAGACGCTCTTGAGTTAGGCCTTGTAGATGGTCTGTGGTATGAAGATCAGGTAAGAGACTTGATCAAGGAAAAACTTGAGCTTGAAGAAGATGACAAAATCAACACCATAAATGTCACTACTATCAATAAATCAGCAAAATCAAAAAACAAGCTCTCTAAAAATAAAATTGCTGTAATCATTGCTGAAGGAGAAATCGTAAGTGGAAAATCTGAAGGTGTGATCGCTTCTGAATCCCTTGTTCAAGAGATCAATAAAGCCAAAAATGATAAAGACGTCAAAGCAATTGTACTTAGAATCAACTCCCCAGGAGGGTCAGCATTGGCTTCTGAAGTTATCTGGAGAGCACTAAGTGAAGCCAAAAAAGAAAAACCAATCATTGCTTCCATGAGCGAAGTGGCTGCATCTGGAGGCTATTACATCGCCGCTCCTGCAGATACTATTTTCGCTCAACCAAACACCATCACTGGTTCCATTGGGATTTTCGGGCTTTGGTTCAATGCAGAAGGTTTGTTGAAAAACAAGCTGGGTATAACCACTGACGTAGTAAAAACAGGGGAACTTTCTGATTTTCTAAGTGTCACAAGAAAACTTACAGACCTAGAAAAATCAATCTATCAGGAAACAGTTAACGACGGATACGACACATTTATATCTAGAGTAGCCGAAGGGAGAAGCATGGACAAAGATCAAGTCCTTCAAGTAGCAAGTGGTAGGGTGTGGTCAGGAATCCAAGCCAAAGAAAACGGGCTAGTTGATCTACTTGGTGGATTGGAGGATGCTATTCAAGTAGCAGCCACAAAAGCTGATGTGGCTGATGACTTTAAAGTAATATACCTACCTCAACAAAAATCATGGTTTGAGACGCTCTTCTCCAGTATTGGAAATGATGTACAAGCCAGGTACTTGAAAAACAAATATGGAGATCTATATCCTGTCATCCATCAATTGGACAAGCTTCAGAAGTATGAAGGCACTTTGTACAGAACACCTTATGATATGATCATCAAATAATGAAAAAGGGGAGTCAAAAGCTCCCCTTTTTTTAATTCACATAATTTATTTCAAGTTTATTAGCCTTTTACTAGGCGTTTAGGATTGTAATAAAACCATCCAGGCTTCCATCACCAAACCTTGATTTAATAATTCCTTAGCGTGTTCATGCAGGTAATATTGAAGACTTTCTGGATCGTTTTGAAAGCGCACTTTCATCTCTGTGATTTCAGGACGGTCACCATAGTTTAAAATATCGAATTTGGAGGGTAAAGCTTCTACATTCCCTAATCTCCCAAGATTGTTTCCCGTCAATACATGGCTATTTTTGATCACTTCTGGAATCTGGTCAACGCCAATACCTTTGGTTCTAAGAGGTTTTAGAATCTCAAACAAAGCTGAACCATTTGCTCTACAATACCAATTCCCGCCCATTCTAGATACTGCGTCAAGCTTAAAAGGATCTATACTTCCATTGGCATCTAGAATTTCCTCCTTGACCCTGGCAAGCAACACTTCACAAATCACCAAATTGCCCGCTCCGCCTTGATCTCCAAGAGAGATTATATCAATCACCTTGCATTCAAAAGCAACAGGCGCTTCTTTCACCCTTGGCGGGGTGACCAATTGTGAAGACTCTTCTGTCAATCCAGATTTCTGAAATTCATTGACTCCTTTATCATATTCCGTGCTAGACAAAGACATCTGCTCTACCATGGAAAAATCCACAATATTGATCACAACTTCCTTTACTGCTTCGACATTTTCCAGGGTATGCTTATTAGTATTGTCACGAACTCTTCTAGCCGGAGAGAATACCAAAATTGGTGGGTTTGCACTGAATACATTAAAATAGCTAAAAGGGCTCAAGTTTACTTGACCATCAGTGTCAATGGTACTAGCAAATGCGATTGGACGAGGAGCTACTGCACCTTGTAATATTGCTTGAAACTCTCCTGCCGTTGCATTTTTTGGGTCTATAATCATCTTGTCTTCATCTATTAAACCTGCTTAAAGCCAGTTTCCATAAACTTCTAAAGAAGTTTGACTTTTTTCAAGTAAGTTAAATACAATTATATAATAAACTTATACACCAATTGTTTACTTGGTAATAGCTTCTAGAATATCATGCTTGGTGATGATATGAATCTGATGATGTTCATCTCTGACCAATACAGCCTTTTCCTTGTCTACCATAGAAGACAGCACATCCAATGTACTATCCAAAGCCACAAACTTCATAGAGTCTTCCATCACTTCGGATACGGGTGCATCTTTCAACCCTGGATTCTCTATGATTTTGCTAAGCAACTTATTATCTGTCAAGCATCCTACCACTTGGCCATCTTCCATTACGGGTATTTGAGAAACACTTGTCTTGTTCATCAAGGCAATGGCCTCTTTGATTTTATCTGACTTCTGCGTAACGACAAGATGATAGCTACCATTTCTAGAGGACAATATATCCCTTGCAGTACCAAAAGTTTTGTTTTCAAGGAAACCATGATTTCTCATCCAATCATCGTTATAGACCTTTCCCAAATACCTTGTACCATGATCTGGCAAGATAATCACCATAGTATCTCCTTCTTTCAAGTGTTCTTTGGCATACTCCAATGCACCATGTACAGCAGAACCACAAGACCAACCCACAAAAAGTCCTTCTTCTCTAGAAAGCCTTCTGGTCATCACAGCAGAATCTTTGTCGGTAACTTTCACAAAATGATCAATCATATCAAAGTCCACATTTTTAGGCAAGATGTCTTCCCCAATTCCTTCTGTCAAATAAGGATAGATTTCGTTTTCATCAAACACGCCTGTTTCTTTGTATTTCTTGAAAACAGAGCCATAAGTATCTATTCCCACAGTGATAATATCTGGGTTTTGTTCTTTCAAAAATCTGGCTGTACCACACATTGATCCCCCGGTTCCTACTCCTGCTGCATAATGGGTAATTTTCCCTTCTGTATCCTTCCAAATTTCAGGACCTGTAGTTTCATAATGAGCCTTCCAGTTTGATAAGTTGTCGTACTGATTTGGATAAAAGGAATTGGGTATATCTTGATTGAGCTTTTTAGCCACAGAATAATAGGACCTTGGATCTTCAGGAGACACGTTGGTAGGACATACAATTACCTCAGCCCCCACAGCCTTTAAAATATCTATTTTCTCTTTAGATTGCTTATCAGCCATGGTAAAAATACATTTATAGCCTTTGGCAATGGCTGCTAGGGCCAAGCCCATCCCTGTATTGCCACTAGTGCCCTCGATGATAGTTCCCCCTGGCTTTAATATCCCTTCCTTCTCTGCATCTTCAACCATCTTGATCGCCATCCTATCTTTCATAGAATTTCCTGGATTGAAATATTCTACCTTCACTAAGATATCTCCTTTGATACCTTTGTTCAGGTTGTTCAGTCTGATAAGAGGTGTATTACCTATTGTCTCTATTATTGAATTGTAAATCATAAGATCGCTATTGCTAATTTCAGGGCAAGTTACTAATATTTTTACTCAATAATATTGAAAAAACTGATTTTCCAGAATATCATATCGGTAAGTCAAATCTCAATACCCCCCATGATGAAACTACATCAGCAACTCACCCATCCTGCTCTTTGAACTCTATCTTGCTGATCAAATCCATGGCTACATGTAGCATCACACCAGTCACCAAGGCCATCCCAACACAAATCCCAATCATTCCATAAGCAAACTGTTTGCTGATGATAAATACAAAAAGACCCGTACCAATGGCTGGCACGAAACCAAACAGCAACACCCCAATCATCATCACAGGTTTGATCAATTTCCTATCCCACCCTTCTTCAAAACCAACATTGGTCACAGTAGTCATCGCAAACCCTGATAAATAAAACATCAACATGGCTAAGACAAATGCTGGAATAAGTAAAAGACTCAACTTAGCGATAAAAACAGTAGGAACTATCAAAATTACCGCAAAAATTAAGGTCTGCATCAAGTCTAATTTGATCAAATTCCAAAACTTAGCAGACCACGTAGCTGGAATAAGGATAAAATACGGCTTCTTCAAATCCCCAACATTGTTTCTTCCCATTCCAGCTATCCAATAGATAAAAATCAAAATCAACAAATAAAAATAAATCACTTGATGTGAAAACCAATCAAAGTAGGTAAGCCCGGCAAATATAAACGACAAGCCTGCAAACCCTAATCCATAAAGTCCAAAAAGTGGATGAAAATCTTGTCTGGAACTGTGTACATAATTCCTCCAATACAAAGCTTTGGCTCCAAAGCCAAAATCTGGAACATCAAGCTGCTTTTTAGCATTTAGACTCATGCTTGACTCATTTGCTTCTTTCTTGCCCTTTACTTTTTCTTTGGCTTCCTCTTTACTTTTTGTGGACTCCAAAACATCTTCATAGTAATATCCCGAATGTATCACAACAGTGTAAAGCACTATCCCAAAAACAAGAAAATAAACAGTAGAAAAACCAATTACAAGCCATATATTCTCATGTGAAGGATAAAGTATAATGGCCCTACTCCATCCTACCAAAGGAAAGAAGTCAAACCATGGAGATGCTATCCAAGCGAACATCCCATGCCAGAACTTCTCTGCCATCACGCCAGGAATAACCATCATCAAAAACAATATCAATCCTAGCCCAAAGACTCCTCTTTTGACATAATCTAATACATTGTACTTAGTATGTAAAGTATAAATTAAAAACTTCAATGGAAACAGCATAAACACAAATAAGGCTAAGCCAAAACCCATCAAAATAACTTCTGCAATGCTCATCCCAATTTGATTCACGACTTGAGCACTTGCATATAGCATAAAAAATATACTACCTCCCAATACAGGAAGAATAGACCTAATCATATAATATACCAAAATATTGGAAGGTGAAACTGGGGAAGTAAACAGCAAATTCACATCAGCCATTGTGAAAAAACTAATATTTTTCTTCGTTGCGCGAAACAATTGAAAAATCAACACCCCTAGTGCTATTAATGTCAATCCTCCAATGATAGCTAACTTTGCATAATACTTATCAGGGACTACATTAAGGGCATTCGCAGCATCTTGTATCTGATCCAAATCCACTTCAGGCATTGACTCAGTCGACTTTACTGTCCTCCTGAAATAGAAAAAACTAAAGTACCCAACAACAAACAAGTAAGGCAAAAGCCTTAATGGATTCTTGAGGATAAGTTTGATATTATTGAACAGAATGAGGATATCTTTTCTGAACAGTAACTTGATTTCATTCATCTTTTGTCAATTCTAAAAATAAATCTTCCAAACTATATCCTGCCTCTACCATCTGTAGCTTCAGCTTCTCCAAGGTATCATTCCCAACAATACTTCCATCCTTCATGATCATGATCCTATCAGCAATGCTCTCTACCGAATCGATCAAGTGTGTGCTCACCAAAATTGTTTTTCCTTGATCTTTTAAATCTTTGAAAATCTTTTTTGTATTCCTGATAGCTTTTGGATCTAAACCTATCATAGGTTCATCGAAAAACAATAACTGTGGATCAGGCAACAAGGCACAGCAAATAGAAACCTTTTGCCTCATTCCCTTGGATAGATCTCTCCCTAACTTGTCCTTTTTATCATGCAAGTCATAATATTCAAAAAGCGCTGTAGCTCTAGGCTTCCAATCAGACAAACCATATGCTTGAGCGATGAATTGCATGTGCTCTTGTACGGTAAGCAGATCATATACGCTTGGTGTCTCTGGTATATATGAAAAAAATCGCTTGGCCGCTACGCTCAAGTGATCATGGCCACCAATATACACTTCTCCAGCAGTTTTTCGCAACAATCCCACGATACATTTCATGGTAGTACTTTTACCAGCACCATTGGGGCCAAGCAAGCCTACCACTTCTCCTCCTTGGAGTGAAAAAGAGATATCGTTGACAGCATTTTGCTTGTCATACTTTTTGACTAAGCCGATTACTTCTAGCATATCTTGTCTAAATTTCAAGCAAGATAATGATTACCTGATAAAAAACTTAAAAAAGAATGCCCCATCTAAGGATAAGGCTATTGAATACATAACGCTCTTCAAAAATCGAATCATAGCCTGGACGAATCCCATCTACTCCACCTACCCCAGTGCCTCTTACTCCTTCAAAAGTTGATGCAAATTGCTTCTTAAACCCTAAATTCCAAGTATAGGCTAATGCACCATTCTTCGATTTTCTAGCAATTCCTATTATGGGGCTCACCATAAATCCTCCCTCATTCCACTTTTCAAAATTCCCTTCTAGCTCTTTTCTATCCAACCAAGAGGAACCATATCCGATATCCAATCCAAAACTTAAACTATTTCTTCTATTGGGACTTAGGGTGTTTCTCCAACCAAAACCTAAAGGCATCAGCACTTGCTTTGGGTAGGAATCAAGACCTACAAAAAAGCCGAGCTTATTATGTGCATCAAGCTGTATCCCATGCAAAGACTGTAGCGTATAATCAAGCCTGGGGCTATTATTCAATCTTCCTGAAGTAATCCCTACTTCTATATGATGAAAATATGAGCCAACTGCCTTCTGACCAAAGGCAAATTGGCTCATTACCAAAATTTGGATTAATACACAAAAAATAAATTTCATTACACGACTACTGGATTTTTCACATTGATACAACTCAATTGAACTAATCTATTTGGATTAGAATAATCAAACTGACAAACTCCATCTGGCCCAATTACAATCAATGATTTTGGCCCAGGAATGATATCGACCGACTTAAGCGACTTGAGAAACTCCAGTTGATTCTCATCTATTGCCAATACATCTGCTACATTAAAACTTTTCAATCCATGCTTTCCCTCTGCCAGGTAAAGCATATCCCCAGCCAAGCCCAGCCCATGAGGATTGAGCATCTCATAAGACTTTAACAGCTTAGGCTCATACAAATTTGTAATATCTAAAACTTGAAGTTCATCCACACCAAACCTACAATTCACCCCCGATCTCAAGGTCACGAAAGCGTGATTTTCGTTAACTACCACGGGATCACACGCTGTTACATGTTGATACACAGACATCATGGTAGGTGAGGAAGGCTCTGTAGCATCATAAATATGCATGCCTGTGTTGGATCCTATGAAAAGTTTGTTTTGAAAAGGAAAAATAGTCTCAATGCCCCAACCAAGATCGATTGTACTTAGAAACTTGGGCAACTCCTTATTTTGAACGTCAAAGACCCTTAGTGAATAATCATCTACTGCATAAAGGTGTGCGTTCATCAATGTAAATCTTGCCATCGATCCCCCTTGCCCATAGCTTTCTCCGCCTCCTGAACTAGCTGCATCATTACTAAATGAAAGCATCCCCCCTCTGTTCCAGAAAATATTTCCTCCCCACCAGCCTCTCATAAAATTAGACTCTGCCGTCAAAATTGTATCCTTCAAAGTCATAAAAGTTCCACTACTAGCATCTGTGTACATATTTTGAAATACATCTTCGACTCTTTGTACTTGCTTGATCGCTCTAGGATTGGAAATATCAAAAACCAATAAATCCAGGTAGTTGTCCGCATAGAGCATATTACTATTTACTGCCAGATCTACATTGCCTGGAATTTTGATAAAGTTGAGACTTTCAGGACTTGAGGGGTTTGAATTATCTAGGATGTGAATCCCCTTTTGAGGTTCATTGATAAGCAAAAAATCACCATAAATATAAATCTTACCTGGGTTTTCCAATTGCTTCCCAGGCTCAATCAAGGCTTCATTTGTACGGAAATCACTCATTTGAAGATATACTGGCACCATCGTTCGATAAGTATACGTACTAGATACTTGATCTTCACATGATGAAAAAAGTATCATTACAAACACAAAACACAAACTCGATATAAGTGCTAAAGAGGGAGAGTTGAAGTTCTTCATATACATTGAGGTTTGGTAAAAATTTGGATTTGACAAATAAATACTTGCTTTACGCTATCAAGACGTAATCAATACCTAAAACGCTACAAAAAAGATAAAAAAAGTTTCTTAATTTGTTCGAGCTGAAAGCTTTCTGTTAAAATTCTCAAATAAACTTATAAAATCCTTCTTCACCCTTTCCAACAACTCATTTTGAGCACTCTCTGGATAAATTGGATTATACTTAATCCTAAGGATGATCATATCCATCCAGCCTTTCCCATCGTCGATCAAATCCTCATTGAAAGCTTCTACGGTAATATCTCTTGATCCCGAAAAATTCAAGCTATGCTTTTGTTGCCTAAAGAACTCTGTCATAGTTTGCAGAGCCAACTCATGAGTCAATTCAAAACTCCTGACAATCTTTGCATCACCTTTATCTCCTAGATTTTGCGATTTAACCTTCTGAACTTCATGTTTCAATTGCTCTAAAGCATCTTGAAAATCAACAAAACATTTTTCGAAGGTTAAAGGTGTGGGTTTCATGGCTGACTATTTTTAGAATCTAATATAACGCTTACTTTCCTTCATGCCTATTCTATTGGCATTTTTTTATAGGACTGATGATTTTAATTTGAAAGAATGTCAAGATTTTTTGGCTTCAGAGATTTTGTTTCTCATTCCTTTTTAGCACAAACCTACCGGAAAGCCATGAATTGCAAAAGGCAAACTCCTCAAAGTTGACACTTGTCCCTCATGTCTGTTTTCTCTCTGGTCTCGCTTCTAATCTCCCAGGCTACAATCCTCAATCTTACTCCTACCTCACACTATAGCTTTGCATAAAAGGTTGTCCATTGGGAGATAGTCCTTCAAGGCGAAGTCTACCAGAGAAATCTTCTAGGAACTTCCCTACCTTCTCTGGGTTTCGGGCAGGTTCTCCATTAACTTGAGTAAGAACAAATCCACTATTGAGACCAAGTTCTCGCAAATACCCCCTACTGATAGCAGAAATCTTCACCCCGTAATCTATTTCTAACCGATCCCTTTCTATGGCATTTATAGCTTCCAGCCTTGCACCAAGGATGTTGGAAGAATAAAACTCCCTTTTCATAACCCCCGTACCGCCATCTAAATTCTGAAGGGTCAGCTTGGCCGTGTTTCGATTCGATTTCCTCAAATATGTCATATTCAGCTCATCACCAGGATAATAATAGGACAATACTTCTTCAAAGTTCCCCTTACCTGTCACAGGATATCCTTCGATTTGTATGATCACATCATTCTTTTGGATACCTGCCTTCTCTGCTCCACTTCCTCTAAACACATTTGTCACGATTACACCATCCAAAGTATTTAAATTCATTTCTTCAGCCAACTCAGGTGTAATTTCCACAACATCTAAGCCTGGAAGGGCCTTCTGAACCTCTCCATATTTGATCAAGTCATTAGCCACTTTTACAGCTATATCCACTGGAACAGCAAACCCATAGCCAGTATATGAACCAGTTCTTGATAATATCGCAGTATTGATACCTACCAGCTCTCCCTTGGTGTTTACTAAAGCACCTCCTGAATTCCCTGGGTTGATTGGTGCATCAGTTTGAATAAAGGACTCTAAAGGGAAATCTCCTCCCAGAATATTAATCTGTCGCTCTTTGGCAGATACTATTCCAGCTGTAACAGTAGACGTCAAATTAAATGGATTTCCTACAGCAATCACCCACTCACCTATACTTAAGGTTCTACTGCTGCCTTGCTTGATAGCAGGAAGATTTGCAGCCTCAATCTTCAAAACAGCAATATCTGTATTCTTATCCGTACCGACGAGTTCAGCTTTATAAGTACGCTTTTGATGCACAACTTCTATTGTTTCTGCCCTGTCTATAACGTGATTGTTTGTTATGATATATCCATCTTTACTGATGATAACCCCTGACCCAGTACTCACCCTTTGGGAAGGGCCATTGCCAAAGAAATAGTCAAAAACGCTATACCTCCTATGATCTGAACCTGAAAAGTTTTTAATAAAAACTACGGAAGGAGTACTCGCTTCAGACGCTTCTACGAAAGAGACTGGCGCATTGTAATGCCGCTCATCTGTTGATTCACGTGAATAATTCACATTATAGGTTGCAGAAGGGTTATTATATGCAGTAGCTAGTTTTGGTTCATCTTGAGGGTTTAGATAGGTTACAAAAACATATGCCCCAGCAAGTCCTGCCACAAATGCAAGGAGAATTAATTGCAAGTTTTTCTTCATGTTGACCTGATGAATGATTTTTACAAATAAAATTAATGAACTGTCTCTTCAATTAAACAGAAAAAGAGCCGTTTTTTTATCTTAAACGAAGAAATGTCAAAAAGACTGAAAAATCATGTGGAAAAGTCTTTGATCCTTGTAATTTTGTCAGTCAATTAATCTGATTTGGAGAATCATCTAGTATATTCCAGATCCAAAAACAGGCATTAAAATTTTCATGTCAGAAAAAAGAAGCGTAGCTATTTTAGGTTCCACAGGCAGTATAGGAACACAGACTCTAGAGGTCATCAGATCGCACCCAGAAAAATTCGAAGTAGAAGTTCTCACTGCACAGAACAATAGTGCACTTTTGATTCAACAAGCTATTGAATTTAAGCCCAACTGTGTAGTTATTGTAAATGAAGCGCTTTATGATCAAGTAAAAGAAGTACTCTTGCCTTTAGACATAAAGGTATATGCAGGAGAAAAAGCATTGAGTCAAGTAGTAGAAATGGATAGTATCGATGTGGTACTAACGGCGCTTGTTGGCTATGCTGGACTAATCCCTACGATCAAGGCGATAGAAAGCGGAAAACAAATCGCATTAGCTAATAAAGAAACGCTTGTAGTGGCTGGAGAACTGATCACCAAGCTAGCTAGAGAAAAAGGTGTAAACATCTATCCAGTCGATTCTGAACACTCCGCCATATTCCAATGTCTGGTTGGTGAATTTCATAATCCTATAGAAAAAATCATTCTTACAGCTTCTGGAGGTCCTTTTAGAGGCAAAGACAAAGATTTCTTAAAGTCAGTAAGCAAAGAGCAAGCTTTGAAACATCCCAACTGGGATATGGGAGCCAAAATCACGATAGATTCAGCCTCTATGATGAATAAAGGCCTAGAAGTGATTGAAGCCAAGTGGCTTTTCGGACTTAATGCTGATCAGATAGAAGTAATCGTTCATCCCCAGTCTATAGTACATAGTTTGGTGCAATTTCAAGATGCCTCTATCAAGGCACAACTCGGACTACCTGACATGCGTATTCCTATTCAGTTTGCATTGAGCTATCCTGAAAGATTCAAAACTGATTTTCCAAGGTTCGATTTCGTACAATACCCGAGTTTGACCTTTGAAAAGCCCGATCTTGAGACATTTCAGAATTTACAATTAGCTTTTGACGCAATGAAAAATGGCGGAAACGCTCCTTGTGTACTCAATGCTGCCAATGAGATCGTTGTGGCTGCATTTTTGAGAGACCAGGTCGGGTTCTTAGAAATGTCAGAACTCATAGAAGCTACAATGTCAAAAGTTGATTTTATAGAAAAACCTAGCTTGCAAGATTTTGTAGATACCGACAAGATGGCTAGGGCTTACACAAATGAATTAATAAAGCGTAAAAAATAAATAATGGATACATTAATCATGGTAGGACAACTTTTGTTGGGTCTATCAATTTTAGTTGGATTGCACGAGTTAGGGCACTTGCTTACGGCAAAGATGTTTGGCATGAGGGTCGAAAAGTTTTCTATTGGTTTCCCTCCCAAAATCATCGGTTTTCAATGGGGTGAGACAGAATACTCTATAGGCGCTATACCTCTTGGGGGCTTTGTAAAAATCTCAGGAATGGTTGATGAGTCTATGGACACTGAACAATTGGCTTCAGAACCACAACCATGGGAATTTAGAGCAAAACCAGCTTGGCAGCGTTTGATTGTGATGCTTGGTGGTATCATCGTCAATGTGATCACTGGTATATTGATATTTGTAGTGCTTGTATACCAAAAAGGTGAGACTTACTACTCACAAGAGCAAGTTATTGAACATGGTATAGTGGCTTATGATATTGGAAAGCAAATTGGATTTCAAGATGGTGATAAGGTATTAGATATCAATGGGCAACCTTACAGAAGTTTAGGAGACCTAAGTAGCGGAGAAGCACTTCTTAGCACAGATGGTTACTACACTGTAGAGAGAGATGGAGAGATCATCAGGATAGATATTCCAAGAGGTTTTATCAATTCATTCTCCAATGAAGAAAGCTTGTCTAAGTTCATCAACATCAGAATGCCTTTTGAAATAGTCGATGTTACTCAAGGTGGTGAGGCTGCTGCCGCTGGCATTGAAAAAGGTGACAAAATTGTCTCCATCAATGGCAATGAGATAACCTACTTCAATGAGTTGCAAAGCAATTTGGCTAAAAATGCTGGTGAAGAAGCAACAGTAAAAATCCAGAGAAATAATACAGAGATAGAAAAAACACTAGCTGTCAACGAAGACGGTATCATAGGGATTCAGCTAGCTCCATTGCTAGACCCAGTGACCAACCGATACGGTATTAGTGAATCAATCGTAAAAGGAACAGAGCGAGCATTTGGAGTAGTAATCATAAATGCTAAAGCTTTAGGTAGAATGTTTACAGGTGAAGTATCCACCAAAAATGTCTCCGGACCGATAGGAATGGCTAAAATTTATGGCAATCAATGGGATTGGACAAAATTTTGGAGTATTACAGGTCTGATTTCTATGATACTTGCTTTTATGAACCTCTTACCTATTCCAGCCTTGGATGGTGGGCATGTAGTATTTTTACTATATGAAATGATTTCTGGCAAAACCCCTTCCGAAAAATTCTTAGAGAATGCACAAAAAGTAGGGATGGTTATGCTTCTAGCACTTATGGTATTCGCAATTGGAAATGATATTTTGAAGCTGTTCACTGGAGGGTGACCTCCAACAATCTGACAATATGCCAACAAAATAAGCTTGGCATAAGCATTGAATTATTAACAAGAACCTTCTAAATTGAAGGTTCTTTCTTATTATACCTTATTAACATGACAGCCTATCTGTCATATTGTCCTTTATGAACAATTTTGAAAATAAATTATATCAATCACTTATGGTCGGAGAATTTGCTAGCGAAGGTGAACTCATACAGTTAATCACTGATGACGAAGCTGATGATGCCAACCAGCAGGAGAATTTACCAGATCAAATACCAATATTATCTGTTAGAAACACGGTTTTGTTCCCTGGTGTGGTAATTCCTATCACTGTAGGAAGACAGCGATCTATCAAACTTGTCAAAAAAGCCCAACGCGGTAATAAATATATCGGAGTATGTGCTCAGATAAACCCAAACAATGATGATCCTGCATGGGAAGACATCTATCATGTGGGTACTTTGGCCAAAATCATAAAAATGATCGTATTGCCAGATGGAAATACTACGATCATCATTCAGGGTAAGAAACGATTCCAAATCACAGAGACTGTGACCGATGATCCGTACTTCCTGGCAAAGGTTTCTTACATGGATGAAAGCTTCCCCAAAAACAATAAAAAAATTGAGGCGCTTGAAGAATCTCTTAAAGAAGCGGCTGCCAAAATTTTACATTTAAATCCGGAGATCCCCCAAGAAGCTCAAGTAGCACTTGACAATATAGATAACACTCCTTTTCTGACTCATTTTCTTTCTTCCAATATCAATGCATCTGTTGAGTCTAAGCAAAGGCTTTTGGAAATCAATGATGGGGTAGAAAGAGCTACTTTACTTTTGGAGTTCATGATGAAAGACATTCAAATGTTGGAAATCAAAAGTGAAATTCAGAAAAAAGTCCATACTGACATTGATCAACAGCAGCGGGATTACTTTTTGAGGCAGCAGATGAAAGTGCTTCAAACCGAACTCGGAGAAGAAGGCCCAGAGAAAGATGTAGAAGAATTACGTCTAAAAGGTGTCAAAAAGAAATGGTCTAATGCAGTCTCACGCCACTTTAACAAAGAACTGGATAAGATTCTAAGAATCAATCCTTCAGCTGCAGAATACCCTATCGCACTCAATTATGCAGAGACATTGGTTGAGCTCCCTTGGAATGAATATACTTCTGATAATTTTGACTTAAAAAGAGCCAAAAGCATCTTGGACAAAGATCACCATGGTCTGGAAAAAGTAAAGGAACGAATTATCGAGTACTTGGCTGTACTTAAGCTAAAAGATGATCTAAAAGGGCCAATACTTTGTTTATATGGCCCTCCAGGAGTAGGTAAAACCTCTCTCGGTAAGTCTATTGCTAAAGCTTTGGGCAGAAAATACGTGCGTATGTCACTTGGTGGTGTACATGATGAAGCTGAGATCAGGGGTCACAGAAAGACTTATGTGGGTGCGATGCCAGGTAAGATCATCCAAAATATGAAAAAGGTCAAGACAAGCAACCCTGTTTATGTCTTAGATGAAATTGATAAATTAAGTTCAGATTTCAGAGGAGACCCATCTTCAGCCTTCCTAGAAGTTTTAGATCCTGAACAGAACAGCACTTTCACAGACAACTACCTTGAGGTTGAATACGACCTTTCCAAAGTCTTGTTTGTGGCCACAGCCAATTCATTGGAAACCATTCAGCCAGCGCTTAGAGACAGGATGGAGATCATCGAAGTGACTGGATATACGATAGAAGAAAAACAGGAAATTGCTAAAAAGCACCTTATACCGAAACAACGAAAGGAACATGGGCTTAAGGCTAAAGATTTGACTTTTGACAATGCGGCAATTGCCAAAATTATAGAAGATTACACCAGAGAATCTGGTGTAAGAAGCCTAGAAAGAGCTATTGGCAAAGTGGTGAGAAACATCGCAAAATCAATCGCTCTGGAAGAACCTTACACAAAGAAAATTTCTACTCAAGCCATACGGAAAATACTCGGCGGGGAAATCTTTGACAAAGAGATCTACCAAGACAATAGTGTAGCTGGAGTAGTTACAGGATTAGCTTGGACATCTGTAGGTGGAGAAATCTTATTTATAGAAACTGCCTTGAGCAAAGGAAAAGGAAAACTTACCCTTTCTGGACAACTAGGTGAAGTGATGAAAGAATCAGCAATGACAGCTTTGTCTTACCTTAAGTCAAGAGCTGAAAAGTATGGCATTGATCATAGGGTATTTGATCAATATGATCTTCACATTCACGTACCAGCAGGTGCAGTACCAAAAGATGGTCCATCTGCAGGTATCACTATGCTCACAGCCATAACTTCTTTGTACACACAAAGAAAAGTGAAAGCTAAAATAGCCATGACAGGTGAGATTACCTTGAGAGGCAAAGTGATGCCTGTAGGAGGTATCAAGGAAAAAATACTAGCAGCAAGAAGATCTTGTCTGAAAGAAATCATCCTTTGCAATAAAAATCAAAGAGATATAGAAGAGATTGACGAGCAATATCTAAAAGGTATTACTTTTCACTATGTAGACAATGTAGACGAGGTCCTGGAAGTGGCTTTGATGAAAACCAAAGTTCAAGACCCAATAAAGTTTACATTTACGGATGATAATTCAAAAAATTGAATGTAAGCCGCTTACATATCCTTTTGATCCTGTTGGGAGCCATGCTCATCAACCAGCAGGATCTTAAAGGACAGTCTAGCCATGCTGCATTTCAATTTGTAGATCATCCTTCCTATACCCGACTAGCATCACTGGGTGGCGTGAACATTACGGCACAAAGTGATCCCTTAATGTTCCTATCCAATCCTGCACTTTTGGATAGTAGTAACCTCTTTCACCCAGCTTTGCATTACCTCAATTTTCCTGGTGGTATCAATGCAGCAACGCTTGGATATAGCTTTTCTGGGTTCTCTAACGGAATCATTGGAGTTGGAATTCAATATTTTAACTATGGGGAGCTTCAAGGCTTTGATGACTTAGGCCTACCCACAGGTGGATTTCTTGCTAATGAATTTGCTATTTCTACTTCCTATGCAAGACAGACAGGCATATTCAATTATGGAGGAAGCATAAAATTGATGGGGTCAGTTTTGGATAGTTTTCAAGCTTATGCTATTGCCTTCGACTTTGGAGTCAATTATCAACATCCAGCTCAAGACCTAACACTAGCCATAAACTTAAGGAATTTGGGATTTAACGTAAAAAACTACATCGATGAACAAAACCTTCAGCTTCCTACCGATGTTCGAATAGGAGCGAGTTTCAAACCAGAGCATGCACCTTTTCGATTCCACCTTACCCTTAGAAACCTTCAAGCAAGAGAAATGGATTTTTATAATCCAAACATTATTGATGAAAATCAACGAAATAGCATAGGTGCTAGCATTTTCAGAAGAGCTGTATTTGGAGTAGAAATCATTCCTTCAGAATACTTTAATCTCCAAATGGGATACAATCATCTGATCAGAAGAGAATTTGACACCACCATAGGAGCTGGCTCAGCTGGCTTTACTGGAGGTTTAGCATTCAAAATGAAGCAATTCGAATTTTCATATGCCCGCATGTTCTACCATGTACCTGGAGGTTCAAATGTAATAGGGGTAAGTAGTATTATAAACAATAAAAAAAGATCGTTCTAAAACGTAACCATATGAGAAGTGATTTTAAAGATTTGACACCAAAGCAGATTGTATCTGAACTTGATAAGTATATTATCGGCCAACATGATGCAAAACGAAACGTTGCCATAGCATTGAGAAATCGAATCAGGCGACTAATGGTAAAAACTGATATCCAAAAAGATATCGTCCCCAATAACATCTTGATGATCGGATCCACTGGAGTGGGTAAAACAGAGATAGCAAGAAGGCTTGCAAAAATTGCAAATGCACCCTTTACCAAAGTAGAAGCCTCGAAATTTACCGAAGTGGGATATGTGGGTAGAGATGTAGAAAGCATGGTAAGAGATCTAGTAGAGCAAGCTGTCCACCTTGTGCAAGCTCAAAAAAATGAAGAAGTCAAAGAAAAAGCTGCTGCAGCAGTAGAAGAAGCTATTCTTGACATCTTAATACCTCCTGTCAAAGCTCCAGGATTTGGAAAAAGTGAGTCAAGCTTCTCAAAAGAGAATTTTGACCCGAGTAATTCTTCTGATGAAGAGCTGAATGAGAGAACTAGGGAAAGATTCAGAGAAAAACTTCGAAATGGAGAAATGGAAGACAGGAAGATCGAAGTCAATGTAAAGCAAAGTCCACCTGTGGGTATAGGTATGATCGGAAATGGCATGATGGATGACGCTAGTATGGCTGGTCTTCAAGACATGATCAGCGGCATGATGCCGAAGCGTAGCAAAAAACGCAAAGTCACCATCTCTGAAGCTAGAAAAGTTTTACTTGAAGAAGAGGCCAGCAAGTTGATAGATTTTGATGAAGTCAAAGAAGAAGCTATAAAACTTGCAGAAAACAACGGAATCATATTCATCGATGAAATTGACAAGATCGCATCTAAGTCAAGTAAATCAGCTGGTGGACCTGATGTATCCAGAGAAGGCGTTCAAAGAGACCTTCTTCCTATCGTAGAAGGTTCGGCTGTCAATACCAAATATGGCATCATCAATACTGACCATGTGTTGTTTATAGCAGCTGGAGCATTCCACGTATCGAAGCCATCAGACTTGATTCCCGAACTACAAGGAAGGTTCCCGATCAGGGTGGAATTGAATAGCCTTACCGAGGAGGATTTCTACAAAATTCTAAAAGATCCTAAAAATGCGCTAACGAAGCAGTATCAAGCGCTTTTTGAAACTGAAGAAGTTTATCTCGAATTCAATGAAGAAGCTATTCAAGAAATTGCCAAACTTGCATTTCAAATCAATGAAGAAGTTGAAAATATTGGAGCAAGAAGACTTCATACAGTAATGAGTCACTTACTCAACGACTTCTTATTTGAAGTACCAGATACTATCGAGGCAAATGCTAAAATCATGATCACTAAAGAAATGGTCAATGAAAGACTAAGCGTTTTGGTAAAAAATAGAGACCTTTCACAATTCATACTTTAAAAAGTCCCAAAAGGCTACCTACAAATGGGTAGCCTTTTTTGTTTGCTTGAGTATCTTGCACTAGCATTGAGTAGCGCTTCGAAAACAATTAAAACACTTATCTACCATGAAATCATTATATATCATTACAGGAACAAGTAAGGGAATCGGGGAAGCACTTCTTCATCTACTCGCTAAAAATAATGACAACACCATAGTCAGTATTTCTAGAAGTAGTTTGAACTTTGAGCAATCAAATGTTAAACATTTTGAGATAGATCTAGGGAACTTTGATCAATTAACCCAGTGCCTAGACAAGGTTTTTTTAAAAGATACTTTCGGTAAAATTGTGCTAATAAACAATGCAGGGTGGATTGGTGAAATAAACCACTTCGGGAAGCTAGCTCATCAAAGCATTGCAGATATCTATAAAATTAATGCAATAGCTCCCGCCATTTTGATGAATGAGTATTTCAAAAGATATGCGCATCTGAGCGCGGATAAAATCATTATCAACATCAGTTCTGGTGCAGCGGAAAAAGTGATCGACGGCTGGTCTGGCTACTCTTCCACCAAATCCTCACTCAATATGCTCAGCAAAATTGCACAGGAAGAGTCAAATCAAAATCAAAATGGCATCAGGGTCTTTGCCGTATCTCCAGGAGTTGTCGACACCAAAATGCAGGAAAATATCCGGTCAGCTCCACGATCTGGATTTTCAAGTCTCGAGAAATTTGAGAAGCTGAAAAGTGAAAATGTTCTAAATTCTCCTAAGGAGGCAGCTGAAAAAATAATTTATATTATTTCCCAGTTCGATAGGCTTGACGGAGTACTCCAAGATGTAAGAGATTTCTAACAAATTGCACTATGAATCTTTGAATATAACATGTCAATGGAAGAAACAATTTGTAGTTTGAAAAAATAATTTAATTTTTTTATCCTTTTTCCCAGAAGACAGAATTTGAATTATTCCAATATTCACCTATACTCGGAAATGTGTAATTAATCTACATTTTCAGCACATTTACTTCTATTTTTTAGACCTAAATGTTGTTGATATTTTTATTTTTTTGACTAAAACAAGTCTTAAATACTTGTGAGAATTAACTACCTATAGCATCTCATTTTTTGGAAAATCATAAGCTAAAAATTCGATTTCAGCAGGTGAAATGGATGTCCATGATTTAGATCCAATCTTGAATATAACTACTCCACAAGTAGGTAAATTGTTTAACCTAAATCCAAAATAACTCAACAAATCATTCATTCCGGGGTTATGACCAACTAAATACAAATTTTCAACATCATCTGATACATGTCTGATAGACCTGATCAATTCATATTGACTTGCATGATAGAGTTCTCTTTTATAATGAATCAATTCATCACTCACTCCAAGATTTTGAGCAAAAATCCTGGCAGTTTCTTTAGTCCTGACAGCATCAGAAACTAACATATATTCGGGAATAATCCCTTTTTTTTTCAACCGCTGTGCCATTCGTGGAGCATCTCTCAACCCCCTCTCAGAAAGTGGTCTTTTGTGGTCGTCCAAAAATGGATTATCCCAAGATGACTTTGCATGCCTTACGATTATTAGCTTTTTCATAATGTCAATTTTCAAGAATTTTTTTTTGATAGTTTCTGCAATTTATTTACATTTATCAAAGATTTAACCACATAATTTTAATATTCATGCTCACCGGTATAGTAAAATTCTACAATGACGCAAAGGGTTTCGGTTTCATAGTTGATGATGAATCTCAAAGCGACGTATTCGTTCACGCTACAGGCTTAGTAGACAAAGTAGCACAAGATGACAAAGTAACATTTGATGTCAAGGAAGGCAAAAAAGGCCCAAATGCTATCAATGTAAAGAAAGCTTAATCTCTTGTTAAAAATCAAGCCTTGAAAGGGATAATGAAAAAATTCATTATCCCTTTTTTATTTTATATCCCTTATAGTCAAAATGCACTTTACCAAATTAGTCAATTTTACTTTTTTTCACTATTTTGATCATCATTAATGACTTTATGATGATTCGCCCCACTGATATTCAAGCAGACAAATTTTACTCAAAGAAAGTAGGTGACTTACACCATAGAAATCTTCGGACTTGCGCTGCATCTACGCCAATTTTTGAAGCCGCTCAGATCATGGCAAAAGAAAAAATCTCATGCTTATTCATCAGTGATGAAGAACAAGTTATCATGGGATTCGTAACAGACATCACCCTAAGAGACAAAGTAATAGCGACACAACTCAGCCCAGCTTTGGCCATTGAACAAATCATGGACAGGGGAATTGTTGCCATTTCAGAATCTGCCTTTCTTTACGAGGCACTTCTTCTGATGTTCCAAACCAAAACACGTTACTTACTTGTCAAAAATGTAGATCGATATGTTGGCTGGATCAGTAGGAACAAGATTTTGACAGAACAGTCACAGGGTCCTTTCATATTTATCCAATCAGTAAAACAAGCTCTTGACGTCGAAGAACTAAAAGAGAAATGGAATCAAGTTCCTAAAATCATACACCAGCTGGTGACCAATGGACTCAAAGCAGAAATTATCAATCAGATCATCACAACTGTGTCTGATACAATTGCGCTTCGTGTGATTGAAAACACGATCAGAGAGATAGGCTCACCTCCAGCAAAGTTTGTATTCTTTGTACTTGGTAGTGAAGGCAGAGGTGAGCAAACCTTAAAAACAGATCAAGACAATGCCATCATCTATGAAGATAAGGCCAATGAACAGCGAGAACTCGTGAGGACTTACTTTCTTGATTTTGCAGACAGGGTCTCTACTGATCTAGATAAAATAGGCTTTAGCTTCTGCCAAGGCGGACTTATGGCAAAGAATCCAAAATGGACTCATTCTCTTTCGCATTGGAAAAGAAACTATGAGAGTTGGATTCAGGAACCCACTCAAGAGACTGCAATGAAGTACTCCACTTTCTTTGACTGTAGGGCTATTTTTGGTGAATTCTCTTTACTCGAAGAGCTGAAGACCTTCATGGATATCCAATTACAAAACCCAACAGAAAGGTTCTTTATGAATATGGGCACCAACTCCTTGCAGTTTGAACCACCGCTAACCTTTCTCAAAAATATTCGAACCTTTAAAATTGAAGGCGAAAAGTATTTTGACATCAAAAAGACTATGAGTCCGATCGTAGACCTGGCTCGAATCTTCGCACTCAAAAATAGGATCTTCGAAACAAACACAGGTAAAAGAATCACCGCTCTGAATCATGCAGGCATTTTTACAGACAAAGAAGCACAAGAACTCAGCCATGCTTACTATTACCTGATGGCTCTGAGGCTTGAGAAGCAAGCATTACTCATTATGGATCAAGAAAAAAACCCTGAAAACTACGTCAGTATCAATGAACTCACAAAAGTCCAATTGGTCACATTGGTGGAGATTTTCAAGGTGATCAAGGAGTTTCAGCTCAAAATCAAAGTCGAGTTTACAAGAAATTTATTTTAACATGATTTAAATCAGGAAACAGCCCTTTTTTAATCAGCTTATTACCAATGAATAGCATGCATTTTTGTCTCTCACTAATAGAGATTCAAAAAAATGTATTCAATCGAGTCACTTATTAAGAAATATAATATACCCGCACCTAGGTACACCTCCTATCCCACTGTCCCACTTTGGCAAAATGACCTTAATCATGGAAATTGGGAGATTTTAGTCAAAAAGGCCTTCCAAGATTTTGGTGATAAAGAAGGTCTTTCATTATACATTCACCTGCCATTCTGTGAAAGCCTATGTATCTATTGTGGATGCAATAAGCGAATCACAAAAAATCATGCAGTAGAAACTCCCTACTGTGATACTATCATCAGTGAATGGGATATATACATGAATTTATTTAGGCAGAAACCCAAATTAGCAAGTATTCATCTAGGAGGTGGGACGCCGACTTTTTTTTCTCCAGAAACACTTAAAACCTTAATGGCATATATCTTGGAACGGGCTGAACTAATGGATGATGCAGAGCTAAGCTTCGAAGGCCACCCAAATAATACCACACAGAAACACTTAGAAGCTTTGTTTGAGATGGGATTCAAAAGGGTAAGCTATGGTATTCAAGATTTCAATCCAGAGGTGCAAAAAGCTATTCATAGGATACAGCCATTTGAAAAAGTGAAAGAAGCTACATTAAATGCCCGAATGATCGGATATGATTCAGTAAATTTTGATTTGATATATGGCTTGCCCTTTCAAACCATAGACTCGATCACTGATACTTTTGAAAAAGTCTCAATGCTGAACCCAGACCGGATTGCTTTCTATAGCTATGCACATTTACCGTCTGTATTCCCTGCGCAGAAATCATATGAAATGCATCTGCCCACTGAAGCTGAAAAAAGAAAACTCTATGAGAAAGGACGAGAGATTTTAGCAACTATGGGCTATATAGAAATCGGAATGGATCATTTTGCATTGCCAACAGACCCATTGTCAAAAGCTAAGAAGGACAAAACCTTGCATAGGAACTTCATGGGGTACACAACTTCACCTTCCAAATTACTCATTGGTCTAGGAAATAGTGCCATTTCAGACATCCATTATGCATACAAACAAAATGCAAAAGATGTAAAAATCTATCAACAACAAATTGAAAATAAACTTCTCACAGCTTCAAAAAGCCACTTAATGTCAGTTAAAGACATCCAAAACAGGGACATTATTCTTTCATTGATTTGTAATCAAAAAGTAAGCTGGAACAGGTCCTTTCTCCAACATATAAATAAAGTAAACCTTTCAAAACTTAACACTTTTCAAAGCGAAGGATTGATCAAATTCAATTCAAATGGACTAAAGGTATTGCCCAAAGGGCAACCATTCTTAAGAAATATTTGTACCATATTCGATGAAAGAATGCAAGATAATGAAGCTAAGCTATTTAGCTTTAGTAAGGCTATCTGAGGCAATTCTGAATATATTCTCTTTCAATATCAGTTTCATTATGCTACAGGTGAAACTGATATTATTATTATTTGCATAATGTCATCTCGTACTGATCAGAGCCTTGTTCTACAAAATGAAGGGCTGGACTAAGCATGTGAATCCCCAACCCTAAACCTCTAATAATAAACAATACACCAATAAACATGGCGAAATATGGCAAAGCATTGGTGAGCTTGGTCCGTATCCTTGAGGAAATAATCTTACCAGAAACCATCACACCTATCAGCATTGGTATGGTACCAACTCCGAAGGACAGCATGTAGAAACCGCCTTCGATAGGACTTTGAGTCGCCAACGAAGCAATCAAGGCGATATATACCATCCCGCAGGGTAAAAGTGCATTCAGTATCCCCGAAGCAAAGAAAGCTAGACTTCCACCTTTTTTTAAAAAATAGCCTAAAGAAGATTTCAACTTATAAACGGCTCCAAACAAGCCCGATTGGGTAATCAATCTCTCTGAACTTTTGTAAAAAAATGCCATTAACAAAATCAAGGCTCCCATAAGCACTGAAATCCACTGTTGAATACCTGCCAATGCCAATGAAAAACCTATCATACCCAGCAACACACCCAATACAGAATAGGTAAGTGTCCGCCCAAGATTGTAAATGATTTTATTGCGAAGAAACGGTGAATTGTCTTTCGCTGAAATTGCCAAAGCAATAGGACCACACATTCCAAGACAATGGAACGAGCCTAAAAAGCCCAAAATAAAAGCTGTCAAGTACATCTAAATATCTATTTTGATCTCGTCGTAATACAATACCCCCTCGTTTTCCCAACTGACCTTCACTCTCCAATATCCAGGCATAAGCATTGCCAAATCCACTAATCCATCTTCTGTTTTGATTTCTTGAAAATTCAACTTTGAATCTAACCTCGCATCTGAAGGTCTAAAAAAATGGATCGTTCCTATAGCACTTTCAGGTACGTTCAAACTTAAGGCTTTGAGCTTAGCATTATAATCCAAAACCTTATATTCAAGAGATTTAGCATTAGAAATCTTATCTATTTGTTCCTGATACTTGATCTCTTCTTCATAGTATTGCTGGGTGACCAGATGAATATCATCTTGCTTCATGCATATAGTCACCAAGCCAATCATAAACACCACAAATGCGGCAATTACTATTACAATTCCTTTTCCCCAGTCCATATTTATTTGATTTAATTTCTTGAAACAGGCCCTACAAAACTCGTCTTAATTTTATCGATTACTTCACCATTCTGAAGTAGCATCAATACTACATCATCCTGATTTACAATCACATCTTTTTGATTCTTTACAAGAAAAAATCGTCCCTCAAACTTTGACTGACCTTCCAGTCTCCAATTTTGATCTCCAACTACTTCCACCCTATACAAAGGATCCTGAGCTACCAACTCCACTTGCTGCACATCAAAAGTCTTGTTGATAAATGATACCTCATAAAGATTACTAACCTCTCCAGTTTCTCTGACCTGATAGGTGATACCTCTAAACCTAGTAACTGTCGCACTTAAATCATCTCTAGTCACTATCAATGCGACAAATCCCCCCAAGAGAGCTAGTAATAAGACAATGTAGAACTTAACTCTAGGTGTCAAAAGCTTTTGAGTCCGGCTCAAGACACTGTTATCCGAAGCATAACGAATCAGGCCTTTTGGTCTTGCTACTTTATACATCACTTCATCACATGCATCGATACAGGCTGTACAGTTTACACATTCCATCTGAACGCCATTGCGGATATCAATCCCTGTAGGGCATACATGAACACATAAACTACAATCTATACAATCACCTTTATCGTTTTCCACCAACCTACTTTTTCTAATCATCCCCCTTGGCTCTCCCCGAACATGGTCGTAGGTTACATTGATAGAATTGGCATCTAACAAAACGCCTTGCAATCTCCCATAGGGACAGACAACTATACATGCTTGCTCTCTAAACCATGAAAACACAAACAAAAAAATCCCAGCAAATGCTATTAAACCAACAAACCCAGAAAGATTTGCTGTTGGAGGTTGACTTACGATTTCTTTGACCTGATCTAGCCCGATCAAATAAGCCATTACAATATGAGAAATCAGAAGAGAAATAAGACTGAAGATCATCATCTTCAAACCTTTTTTCCACAATTTCTCTGAATTCCATGGCATGGCATTGAGTTTACGTTGCTGACCAGCATCCCCTTCTATCCAATATTCTATCTTACGAAACACCATCTCCATGAACAGTGTCTGGGGACAGGCCCATCCACAGAAGACCCGTCCAAAAACAGCAGTAAACAATATGATAAATACAAAGAATATCAGAAGGAGGAAGATCAGCAAATGGGTATCTTGAGGCCAAAATGCTGCACCGAAAATGATAAATTTCCTTTCGAAAATATTGAACAACATATACGGTCTTCCATCCACTGAAATAAATGGTCCTACAAACAGTATCGTTAGTAAAACCCATGATAAGTAAGTCCTCCACCGGTAGAATTTCCCTGATACGCTTTTGGGATATATCCAGTTTCTCTTACCATCAGACTGAACCGTCCCTAGGGTATTCCTAAAACTATCAGGGTCAAAGACTACTTTTTTTGTATTCATCGTGTGGATATCAATTCTCTTCCTCTACTACTGGGACTAGCTCCAACTCATCCTCGATCAAAGCATCCAATGGCTCCTCTATTGCTGGTTCAAACTTCTCTCCTTGAGGTTCTTTTGGACTGGAAGGTGTAGTACCCTGCAAGGTCAATATGTAGCTAGACACTTGCTGAATCTGTTCAGGACTCAATTGATCTTGCCAAGGTATCATCCCCTTTTCTACTACCCCATATTTCACTACTTTGAAAATATCACTGATACCACCACCATGAAGCCAATACTCATCTGTAAGGTTAGGCCCTACGCCGCCTCCTCCATCTATGGCATGACAAGCTGCACAATTGGCTTCATAAATTGACTTCCCTGCATTGATCGAAGGGGTGGAAGCATCAAACACCACTGAATTCTCATCAATTGAACTCAATGCCAATGCCTTGTATTCTTCTGCTTTGACTGCAGCTATAGCTAGTTCTGTCTGATATTCTTCGATTTGAGATTGTCCCATTCCCAATACAGCATAGTAGGTAAAATAAGCTACCGCAAAAGCAATCGTGATATAAAATACTGCTGCTAACCAAGGGGGCATATGATTGTCAAGCTCAACTATCCCATCATAACTATGATCTAGCATCAAGTCCTCCTCTTCTTTACTACCTACAGGCTTCATTTTCCCCACAATGTATTGCCTCTTGAAAGACTCCCACCAAGAGGGCTTTGTAGAAACCCTACGCTCAAAGCCTTGCTGCTGCTTGAGAACGGTCACCATGAATGACATCAAGTAGATCATCAACACTAAAAGCAAAATGATCACACCTAAAACAATTGCGAGTATAATCATGAGTGTCAACTCATTGGAATCCATTCCCTGAAGCTTTGTTACCCAAGACAATTCGCTGGTCTGCGCTATAGAAGGCATGGTTAAGATCATACCCAACAGCATCAAGAATATTCTCTTAAATCTTTTCATTTCTTTTAGCATTTTTAGATTCATGATCAAATGGCAGGTCTTTCATATGATTGATGTATTGGCGATCAGCCTTTACTACCCACATGAACATCCCAATAAAAAAGACCACAAAGATCAAAAGGGAAATAACGGGATAGATTTCAATGTTCTCTATGGAACTCAATATGTCCTTTTTCATAGCTTGGCGTTATATTGATTAAGGTTGAATAGTAGTTGCAGTCTTCTTGATATCGGTTCCCAACCGCTGTAAGTAGGCAATGAGCGCTACAATTTCTGATTGTGGCAATACCTCTACTCCAGAAGACTTTAAATTTTCTGTGATTTTATCTGCCTGTCCCCAAAGTTCCTTCATGACATACTGATCATAATCATCTGGATAAGGCACCCCTAGTTTTTGAAGTGTTTTGATCTTATCTAAGACATCTTCATGACGCATCATGTTAGTCTCTAGCCATGGATATGGTGGCATAAGTGAGCCTGGAGACATACTTCTTGGATCTATCATATGATGATAATGCCAGCTATCAGGATACTTTCCTCCCACCCTGTGTAGGTCTGGGCCTGTTCTCTTAGATCCCCATAAGAACGGGCGATCATATACAAATTCTCCAGCCTTGGAATATTCTCCAAATCGCTCAGTTTCGGAGCGAAAAGGCCTAACCATCTGAGAGTGGCAACCCACACAGCCATGAGAAATGTATAAATCTCTTCCTTGAAGTTCTAGTGGTGTATAAGGTTGCACACTACTTATGGTAGGCACATTTGACTTGACAAGTATGGTCGGGATGATTTCAATAGCACCTCCGATCAAAATAGCCACAGTTGCTAAAATCGTAAAGAAAATAGGCTTGCGTTCCCATGCCCGATGCCAAAACTCACCTTTTTGCTCCACATGGCTCACGAGAGCTGGTGCTTCATCAGCTTCTTCTTCGACAAACTTCCCTTGACTTGCAGTTTTAAACATATTGTAAACCATCAAGAATACTCCAGATAGGTATAGCAACCCTCCAAAAGCTCTCAACATATACATAGGAACAATCTGAACTACAGTCTCTAGAAAGTTAGGATAAGCCAATCTTCCAGCTTCTGTAAACTCCTTCCACATCAATGATTGTGTCAAGGCCGCCACGTACATCGGTAGTGCATAGAACAATATTCCTATAGTTCCCATCCAAAAATGGGTGTTTGCTAGTTTTGTAGAGTAAAGATTTGTCTTCCACATTTTTGGCCAAAGCCAATATAACATTGCGAATGTGAAGAACCCATTCCAACCCAAACCTCCGATATGCACATGGGCAACTATCCAGTCTGTATAATGCGCTATGGCATTTACATTCTTGAGTGACAACATAGGTCCTTCGAAAGTAGCCATCCCATAAGCTGTGACAGCCACTACCATAAACTTCAAAACTGGGTCTATTCTTACCTTATCCCAAGCTCCTCTCAATGTCAATAGTCCATTGACCATTCCTCCCCAAGAAGGTGCTATTAGCATGATAGAGAATACAACACCGAGGATTTGAGCCCACTCTGGCAAAGCTGTGTATAACAAGTGATGTGGCCCCGCCCAGATATATAGAAATATCAATGACCAAAAGTGTACTATAGATAACTTATAGGAATATACTGGTCTATTTGCCGCTTTGGGCAGGTAGTAATACATTAAACCTAAGAAAGGTGTGGTTAGAAAAAATGCAACAGCATTGTGACCATACCACCATTGTACCAACGCATCTTGAACACCTGCATAGGCAGAATAACTCTTGAAGAATGAAACAGGTAAGGCCAAAGAATTGAAAATATGTAGTACGGCCACTGTCACAAATGAGGCTAGGTAAAACCAAATAGCTACATACATGTGCTTTTCTCGTCTATTGATTAAAGCACCTATCATATTTGCTCCAAACGCTACCCAAACTACTGCAATCAAAATATCTATTGGCCATTCTAATTCAGCGTACTCCTTTGATGTAGTCAATCCCAATGGTAAAGTGACGGCTGCCAACAGAATAATCAGTTGCCATCCCCAGAAATGAAACCAGCTCAAGGCTTTGCTCCACATTGGCGTCTTAAGTAGTCTAGGCATAGAGTAGTATACCCCTGCAAAGATCGCATTGCCCACAAAAGCAAAGATGACTGCATTAGTATGCAATGGTCGGATTCGACCAAATGTGGTGTATGGGTTACCTAAGTTTGCTTCAGGTAAAAACAGCTGGGTTGCAGCCAATACCCCTACTAACATCCCGACGATGCCCCAAGCTATGGTAGCAACACCGAAATACTTTACGATTTTATTATCGTAACTGAACTTTTCTAATGTAGTTCCTGACATGCTCATTTCGATTTAGTTGACTTTACTTTATTACTCTTTTTTGATGGTTTGCTATCGAATAGTATTCGAATAGCTGGTGTATGATTATCTTCAAATTGTCCTGACTTCATGGCCTTGAAAAACAGAAGAAGAAATGAACCCGCCATGACCAAGCTGATTGCGATCAAGATGAATATTACTTCCATAGCTTATATTATTTTTGATTTTAGCCCTTGTTTGTAGGACAAGTAATTTGTAGTTATCGTTGTAAATAGAATTACTGACACACTACTGATCGGCATGAGTATTGCGCAGAAAACAGGACTAACTAAACCTTGAACTGCAAAGTAGATTCCGACTACATTATAGGTAAAGCTTAACATGAAACTGGCCTTGATAACCTTCCTACTTAGCTTAGAAAAGTTTAGAAAATCGGGTAGTTTATCTAAAACTGATGCATCAATGATAGCATCAGATGCTGGAGAAAAATTAGTCACCTTATCAGTCACCGCTACCCCTACATGACTTTCTTGCAAAGCCCCAGCATCATTCAATCCGTCACCCACCATCATGGTGGCATATCCTTTATCATTGATTGATTTGATATAGTTCAGTTTATCAGCAGGGCTTTGATTGAATTTCATAATCACTTCATTACCCAATACCTTACTAAGGTGAGTCCTCTCATGATCCTGATCACCAGAGAGTATGTGTATATGCCTTCCAGTTTTCAACCTATCTACCACCTGACCTATTCCTGTCCGTAGTCCGCTTTGAATGTAAAAGCAACCAATCACTACATTTTCTACTGCAAAAAAAACTCGATTCCCTCCCACTAATGCATGCTCACGATTCTCATTGACAAACGCTGCTGAACCTAATTTCACCTCCTGATTTTGATAAACCCCTTTCATCCCCTGTCCAAAAACTTCCTCTATATGTGTGACTTCTGATTTGTCAATATCACCGAGCCATACATTGATCCTATTACTCAAAGCATGGGTGGATTCATTGACTAGTGCTTTGATTATGGCTTTAGAATCTTGTGAAAGCCTTTCTCCTGCATAGCTGACCTTCGCCAAACCTGGATCAGTCAAAGTCCCTGTTTTATCAAAAATTATGGCGTCCAGCTCGGCCATTTTTTCAAGTACTTGAGCATTTTTGAGGTAAAATTTACCTTGGCCAAATACCCTCAGCGTATTTCCCAAAGTAAATGGGGTGGACATAGCCAATGCACATGGGCATGTTATGATCAAAACTGATGTGAATGATAAAACGGCAATGGAAAACTGCCCTTGAAAAGCCCAATATGCAAATGCAATTGAGGCAATGAGCAATACTGTAAAAGTAAACTTCCCTGAAATCTTAGTAGCAAGCGAAACTAAACTATGATCTTTCTCCTTTTGAAAGGCTTCAGTATTCCACAATCCTGTGAGGTATCCCTGTGAAGGAGATTTCTGAACAGTCAAAGTCAAAGACTGACCTTTTTGTCTACCACCAGCATAGATCAATGCCCCTTTACTTTTGATTACAGGAACCTCTTCACCAGTCACAAAACTGTAATCTATGTACCCTTCACCACTGATCAATATGCTATCCGCTGGGATAAGCTCACCATGCTTGACTTTTATCAAATCCCCAACCTCAAGCTTACTCAACGGTGACACTTCTTCCTTCCCTTTAACGATTTTAGTGACCGCTACTGGGAAATATGCTTTATAATCTCTGTCAAATGACAAAGTCTCATAGGTCTTCTGTTGATATAGCTTACCTATCAATAAGAAAAACAACAAACCACCTAAAGTATCCATATACCCTTCTTGGTGTAAGGCAAAAATATCGTACAAGCTATAGAAAAAGAGCGTTACTATACCAATGGCTATGGGCACATCCATGTTGACATTTCTATTTTTGATAGAAAGCCAAGCTGATTTGTAATAATCTGTAGCGGCATAGAAGAAGACCGGCAATGAGAGCATTACATTGAGGTAGTTAAAGGTCTTTTTGAAACCATTACCAAGTAACGCTGCCTCAGAAAAATATTCAGGAAGACTAAAAAGCATCATGTTACCAAAGCAAAAACCTGCAACAGCAAGCTTAACTATCAATCTCCTATCGACATTAGAGCGCTTCTTGCCTTCTACATCTGATAGATTCAATCTAGGTTCATAGCCTATCTTGGACAAAACAAGCACTACCTCTTTCAATGAAACCTCTTGATGCTTGAATTTAACTTGAACCTTTTTCCTCACCAAGTCAACTCTGCCAGCTAAAATCCCCTGGTGTATTTTATGAAGATTTTCTAACAGCCAAATACATGATGCACAGTGAATCATAGGCACATTGAAAGTCACATGAGAAACTTCCTCATTTTGAAAATCTAATAGTTTTGTCTTTACATCAGTATCATCCAGGTAATCAAACCTGTTATCATTGGCAACCGACACTTTTTGAGGTTGACCAGGTTGATTTTCGATCTCATAATATGTACACAAATCATTCTCGCTAAGTACTTCAAATACGAGCTTACAGCCTGTGCAGCAAAACGGCTTTTCATCAGCATATAAAATCTCATCTATACAATACTCTCCACAATGGTAGCAAGTGGTCGTTTGATTGGCGATATGTAGGGACTTATTTGACATATTTCTCAAATATTTAATAAGCCAAGTAAAATGACAGCTTGCTATACCACATTCCACCTTTGTAAAAGTGAAAAAGGACTTTGGCCAAATCTGCTTGGTATGCTTTGGTGGTCACTAAAATGGTACACTGATGCTTCACCGCATAAGACCAAAAATCCCCGATTCGATTAAAATTCAGTTTAATAAATGATGTTTCAGAAGTTGCATTTCCAACTAATTGAATGATGTCTTGCTCTTCTTTTTGTTTGGACTTGGGAATGAAAGAGGGGGAAATAATGGTGGCTCTACTTTCGACTATATTCTTTCTAAAAAGTGATACAAAATTCCTAATTAAAGAGGCAGAAGTTGGTGTTCCATCATAATGAAATAACACATGATCCATAGAAAGCACTTCATCATAAAGTAGCACAGGAGTTAGGCAGGGAACAGAAAGAAGTCCTCTAGGTATTTCCATTCCATGTAGCCAATTAAGGACTTCAGGTAGATGTGCTGTCATCAATGTGGCAGGCGATTCTGGACTACAGTATACTCCAGAAGCTCCAGCACCTATATTTTTAGCAAAACCTTCCGGTAAACAATCGCAGTAATGTCTTGTAATCAGCGCCTCTGGCATTGCTGAGCTTATCAACTTCTTTGAATCGTCTTGCATCTTTTGTCCATTTATCACACGACAAAACTAGCGGAGACTTACCTTGAAAATACTGATAAGAAAAAGGAGTAAACATGATTTAAATCATAAAAATCATGTTTAATTGTCAAAAATACACTAATTTTAATTTTCTTGCATTCCTAATAAAACCAATGAATAATAAAACCCGATGAAGTATTTATCTAATATTCTTGTGGCAATAGCGATAAGCCTAGCCACTACTTTAACAATCCACGCTCAAGAACAAAAGTTTGAATTTGATAACCCAATTGCTGAACAGCGTGCTGACCCATGGGTCTACAAGGATACAGACGGTACTTATTACCTCATAGCTACTGCGCCAGAGTACGATAGGATTGTCATTCGAAAAGCAAAAACAATCAATGACCTAAAGCATGCACAGGAGACTGTAGTATGGACTAAACACCGCACAGGTAAAATGGGACACCATATATGGGCGCCAGAGTTACACAAGATCGATGGAAAATGGTACATCTATTTTGCAGCAGGTGAGGCTGAAAACATTTGGAACATTCGGATGTGGGCACTTTCTCTGGATGCAGAAGACCCTGTGCAGGCTGGCTGGAAAGAAGAAGGACAAGTAAAATCAGAGATTGACTCATTTTCTCTTGACGCAACTGTTTTTGACCACAATGGAAAATTATACACCATCTGGGCTCAAAATGTACGAGGTGGTGATCACGGCACTGCCTTAGTCATGTCTGAAATGAAAGACCCTGTCACCCTTACTGGTCCTGAAATGGTATTGACAGAACCTGAGTTTGACTGGGAAAGGGTAAAGTACAATGTCAATGAAGGCCCAGCTGTACTCAAAAGAAATGGAAAAATCTTCGTAACCTATTCCGCAAGTGCCACCAATGAAAACTATTGCCTCGGGATGATGTGGATAGATGAAGATAAGGATATCATGGATATCGCTAACTGGCACAAGTCCCCAGGTCCAGTTTTCTTTACCAATGAGGAGCTAGACAGGTACGGCCCTGGACACAATTCTTTTACTTTGGCAGAAGATGATGAGACCGTTATTATGATATATCACGCAAGAGATTATAAAGAAATTCAGGGTCACGAACTCTCAGATCCAAATCGAGCTACCAGAGCTAGAGTTGTGAGATGGACAAATAGTGGTTTTCCTGACTTTGGCCAAAAAATTAAAGACTAAAAACAAGAAAGCGACTTATAGATAAGTCGCTTTCTTGTTTTATATTATTTGAAAATTCAAGCCTATTCTCCTTGGGACAAGCTATAAGCCCTTACTCCATCAAATGAATACAAGTTTTCAGACTTGATGAAATCGAATCCTAATCCTGCCACTTGATTCATCAAATCTAATATTTGAGAATGTGTCACAGGTGACTGATCCGACTTTTGGAACCTGCATCTCCAATGATCCGTGCAGAAAGTCTCTTTCATTCCACCAGGATATACTTTGATCCCTCTATTGGTAATCAATTGTAGTACTAATCCATCCGCATCAGCTTTTCTCAAAGCATCTCCTAGTGCATTTGGATCTCTTCGGTCTTCATCCCAATCCACAAATACATCTACTCCTATAAGCTTCTTCTCTGCTTTGACAGCTGGAGATAGTTTGATACTGATTGGATCTGTAGATGATTTATCAAAAACAGCCGGTTTCATATTGATCGGCTTTTGTCCTATTCTTTCTATCACAGCTTGGGCAAAAGCTTGAGTACCTACTTTTTCCTTTGACTTACCTTCTTGATAAATATCTCCAGTATGAATTCCATCTTCCAAAGTTCTCATCCAAGCATTGGCAACTTTTTCAGCAACAGCTGGCTGACCAATATGAACCAACATAGAGATTGCACCATTCAACAATCCAGAAGGGTTCGCCATATCCATTCCTGCTATATCTGGAGCTGATCCGTGGATAGCTTCAAACATTGCCACTTCTTCACCCACATTAGCGGACCCTCCAAGGCCAACAGATCCTGTTACTTGGGCAGCAATATCAGAAATAATATCTCCATACAGATTCAATGTTACGATCACATCAAATGTCTGTGGTCTTTCTGCAATAAGCGCTGAACCTATATCAATGATTTTATGATCAGTTTGAATATCTGGATACTCTTTAGCTACTGCATCAAAAGTTTTGTGAAAAAGACCATCAGCTAGCTTCATGATATTGTCTTTTGTCATACAGGTGACTTTTTTTCTACCATATTTACGGGCATATTCAAAGGCATACCTAATGATTTTTTCAGATCCTGGCTTAGATATTAGCTTGAGACTTTGTACGACTTCCTGGGTTTGTCTATGCTCAATTCCAGCATATAAATCTTCTTCGTTTTCTCTAATGATTACCAAATCAGTCTCTGGATAATGTGTCTTGATGTAAGGAGAATAGGCCTTACAAGGTCTCACATTTGCAAAAAGTCCAAATGAAGTCCTAGTCGTCACATTTAAGCTTTTGAAGCCTCCCCCCTGAGGAGTTGTGATCGGTGCCTTCAAAAATACTTTGGTCTCTTTCAAGGACTCAAATGCTTGAGGTTCCATTCCCGAACTGATTCCTTTCAAATATACTTGTTCACCGATCTCTATCACATCATATTCCAATTGGGCTCCAGCGGCTTCCAAGATTTTTAGCGTAGCTTCCATGATCTCGGGCCCGATCCCATCCCCATAGGCGACAGTAATTTTTGTTTTTGATGACATATGTATTTTAATTATGTTGAAAATTCGAATTGTGACAAAAATAACAAAATTGATTTAAGAGGTATCTTAAACCTATTATAAATTAGCACAATACCATATTGTAAATAATAGAAACATATTACCACAAAAACCTTACCCAGATTTGGTAATATGTAATTTCCCCTTATTTCTTTTGGGATTGAAATCCCTACTTGTATATTTGACCCCTAACATTCACCAAAACACATGGCTGAAACAAAAAACATACTTTCTGAAGAAAAAGAAGGCATTCTCTATCTGACAGTTAACAGAGAATCCAAACTCAACGCCCTCAACATTGATACCCTTGAGGAAATCAGAAATATTTTTAATGAAGTAGTAGACAACAAAGAAATCAAAGGTGTCATCATCACTGGATCAGGAGAAAAATCCTTTATTGCAGGTGCAGACATTAGCGAAATTGCAGAACTAAATGAGCTAAATGCAAGGAAGTTTGCAGAAAACGGTCAAGAAGTATTTAGCCTGATCGAGAATTGTCATAAGCCTGTTATTGCTGTCGTCAATGGATTTGCTTTAGGGGGTGGCTGTGAATTAGCTATGGCATGTCACATGCGGGTAGCAGTAGCCAATGCGAAGTTTGGCCAACCTGAGGTCAACTTAGGCATTATCCCTGGCTATGGGGGGACTCAGCGCTTAACCTACCTTATAGGTCGAGGCAAAGCCAACGAACTGATGATGACAGGTGATATGATCGGAGCAGAAGAAGCCAAAAGACTAGGATTAGTCAATCATATCTTAGCTACCAAAGAGGAAGCCATAGGACAAGCCGAAGACATCCTCAAAAAAATCATGACCAAAGCTCCTTTAGCTATTGGAATGATCGTAGACTGTGTAAATTCTGTATATAATAGGGAAGAAAACGGATACCAAACAGAAGCAAATAGCTTTGCAAGATGTGTCAAATCAGGTGATTATAAAGAAGGAACTTCTGCATTTCTAGAAAAAAGAAAACCAATTTTCAAAGGGGAGTAGTTCCCCTTTTTCTTTTCAAAAATGAGCCAGCTAAAAAAGCTTGCCGGACAGACGGCTATCTATGGGATCAGTAGCATTCTTGGGAGAACTGTAAGTTTCTTTTTAATCTCGGTATATACAGGCTATTTGACCAAAGATGATGTGGGGGCATACACAGCACTTTATGGCTACATAGCACTTTTCAACATCATTTTCACTTACGGAATGGAGACTACCTATTTCAGGTATGCCACGGGTAAAGGCTTGGATCCAGAAAAGGTATTTGCCCAGATACAGTCTCTTCTCATCACCACTTCGCTTTCACTTGGAGCCATCATCTATTTTTCCGCCCCGACTTTGGCTGTCTGGCTCAACTACGAAGGCCAAGAACAGCTATTCCGGTGGATCGCTTGGATTTTGGCTATTGACGCCATATTGGTTATCCCTTATGCCAAGCTGAGAAAAGAAAACCGTGCATTGCAATTCGCATTATCTAAACTAGGCAACATCTTAATCAATGTAGGCCTCAACATTTTTTTTATAGTACTATGTTTCCATATTTGGAATGGAGACTGGTTTGCTGGACTCTCTCCATTTATCGGATATATCTATAATCCCGATTGGGGATTGGAATACATCTTTGTATCAAACCTTATAGCCAACGCCGCCATGTTGCCTGTCCTTTTTTGGCTTACAAAGAAGTTTCGATTTGGCTTCGATAGACAATTTCTCAAACCAATGTGGCATTATGCCTTCCCGCTTTTGTTTATGGGGCTGGCAGGCACAATCAATGAGACTTTTTCAAGGACTGTTTTCGAATATGTCTTGCCCGAGGGTTTTTATGAAGGGTTGACCTCAAGAGAAGTTACTGGGATTTTTGGTGCAAACTTCAAGTTGGCCATTTTGATGAACTTGATCATCCAAGCCTTCAAATATGCAGCAGAGCCATTTTTCTTCAGCCAGTCCACCGAAAAAAATAGCCCCGAAATATTTGCAAAAGTTATGCATGTATTTGTGATATTTTGCGCCGGATTGATGATTGCAGTATCGGTAAATTTAGACCTTCTTGGAAAGATATTCCTCAGAGGAGAAGGATATGCTATGGGGAACTATATTGTTCCAGTGTTGTTGTTGGGCTATTTGATGCTGGGGATTTATTTCAACCTTAGTATATGGTTCAAGCTCACTGACCAGACGAAATATAGTTTTTATATCACCCTAATTGGTGCAACAGTAACCATAACAGTACTACTTACTATGGTTCCACTATTTGGGTTGATGGGAGGAGCATTGAGTACGCTGTGCTGCTATACAGTCATGAGTGTGATTTGCTATTACTTCGGACAAAAACACTTCCCCATCCCATATCAGACTGGAAAAGCCATCTTATATATACTCACTGCCACAGGCTTGAGTTATGCAGGTTTTTATATCCAATCAGATTCAGCCCTATTACAATTTATCTTTAGAAATTTGATGGTCATTCCATTTCTTGTTCTAATTTTAGTCCTTGAAAAAGAGAAAGTCAGGCTCTTTTTGAAAAACAGATAGCCATAGACATTAGAGCATATTTCAAAAAAACTGATATTCATTATTCATATAGCAAAGCATACCCCATCATGAAAGTAAAAGTTATCAATCAATCCAAACACGCACTTCCCGAGTATCAAACACCCCTTTCGGCAGGCTTAGATTTGAGAGCAAATTTAGAAGCCCCGATCACCTTGGGTTCTTTGGAAAGAAGGCTTGTAGGCACTGGTTTATACTTAGAGCTTCCTACTGGATTCGAAGCACAAATCAGACCAAGATCAGGCCTTGCCTTCAAGCATGGACTGACTGTACTCAATAGTCCTGGGACAATTGATGCGGACTATCGAGGAGAAATCAAGGTACTTTTGGTAAACCTTTCACAAGATCCTTTTACAATTGAAGACGGAGAAAGAGTGGCTCAAATGGTAATAGCCAAACACGAACAAATAACTTGGGAATCGAGTGAAAGCTTATCAGAAACAGAAAGAGGCGCTGGGGGATATGGAAGTACTGGGAAATCTTAAGGTATAAACGCACCATTATGCGCTAGTTTCCGTTATAAATTATCTCCAGATCAGTATTTAAATTTAGGGCATCAAGTTTGCACTCAAATTCAGTTATTGACAATCCTAAAAAAGGATAGACTCCGTCGCATAATGGACGAATCTCATTGAAAATTTTAAAACATACCTGTGAAAGCAAATTTCAAATCATACATTCTAAGCCTACTTGCAATTCTAATTTGTTTTAGCACATTCGGCCAAAGCAAATCATCAAGAAAAGAAAGAAAAAGTAAAGTAAACGACACAAAAACAAGTAGGTTATTCATTGAGGGACAAAAGCACCTCATGCTTGAAGACTATGATAAAGCTTATTTTTATTTCCAAAAAGCAGGAGAGCTCTCTCCAGAAGAGCCTGCAATCAATTTTAAACTGGCAGAAGTCTATCTCAAAGCAAACAAAGTAGAAGCTGCCTTGGAATATGGTATGAAAGCTGTGGAAGCCGATCCAGAAAATAAATATTACAACCTTATGATGGCGGAGGTTTACACCAAGCAAAGACAACCTCTCAAAGCCGCTGAAATCATCGAAAATCTGATGGGAACATCAGAGGAAAACCAGAACTACATCCTTGACCTAGCTTCTTTGTACCTTAATGCCGGTGAAAATGACAAGGCACTTGAAGCATTGGACAAAGCTGAAGAATTTTATGGTGTAGCTGAACAGTTGACCGCTCAAAAACAAAGAATCTACCTTAGAAAAAACAACCTGGCCAAAGCAATCGAAGAAGGTCAAAAGCTCATCGAAGCTCATCCAGGAAATTCTCAATACGTTTTGAGCTTGGTAGAAATCTATTTCAACAACGGCAAAACAAAAGAAGCCTTAGAGGCAATTGACAACTCTCTGAAAACTTACCCGAATCAGCCAGAGTTGCAAATGGCAGCTTATGCATTACACAAAGATCTAGGGAATCTAGATACTGCAGAGGAATTGATATTGAGCGCATTTGCTAATCCAGATCTTGAAGGCATGATCAAAGCACAGTCTTTTGCTGAAGTTCTACAGGAAATCAAGACAGAAAGACGAGATCAATTATTAGACAAACTTGAGGCATTGATGCTTGAAAACAGCCCAAATGATGGAAACGTGCAGACTGTCGTAGGAGATAGAAAGCTATTCAATGGAGAAAAAGAGGTCGCACTGGAGTACTATAAAAGAGCGATTGCCATCAAGCCCGAAAATCCACAAGTCTTTCAAGGAGTGATTACCATAATGTTCGAAACTGGAGGTGATTTCACTGAAATCGAACAGTATACAAGTATGGCAGTTGATGAGTTTCCCGAGAAGGCTGAATTTTGGTTTTTCGACGGCACAGCCAAATCAGCCCTTAAGAAAAGTGAAGAGGCTGAAGAATCACTACTCAAATCCTTAGAAATCAACGAAAACAAAAACAAGCAACTTACCATGCTTGTCAATGGACAGCTAGGGGATGTATATCACAACCTGGGCAAAGAAGAAAAAGCATTTGAAAAATACGACAAGGTTTTAGAGGATAATCCAAATGATGAGCATGTTTTAAACAATTATGCCTATTTCCTTTCCCTTTCAAAGAAAAACCTGGACAAAGCTAAAGCCATGTCAGAAAGATTGGTCAAAAGACACCCGAAGAATGCTACCTATCTAGATACTCATGCATGGGTCCTTTTTCAATTACAGGATTACGAAAATGCAAAAAAATACATGGAACTTGCTCTTGCAAACCAAGAAATCCCAAGTGCAATTATGCTAGAACACTACGGCGACATACTATACCATCTTGGCAATAAGAACGATGCCATAGCATACTGGAAGAAAGCAGAGGGGGGAGAAGAAACTACAGACCTATTGAATAGAAAAATCAAGGATCAAAAGTATTATGACTAGAGTATTTTTGAGTATCGCCATGCTCTCAATCATCTTTTTGAGTAGCTGTGCAAAAAAACCAAACTTATACACTTCTGATGAAGTAATGCAGGAGTTTACTCCTGGATACTTTGATTTTAACTACTTAAGTGCTAGGGCAAGAATAGTCATTGAAGAACCAAATGGGAAAACAACCAGGGGAACGATGAGTATGAGAGCCAAAAAAGACAGTGTGATATGGTTTAGCATCACTCCAGGCTTAGGAATCGAGGCATTGAGAGGAATTGTCACAGAGGACAACATTCGTATCAAAGACCGAATCAATGGGCAAGATATCAATATGAGTTACACGGAGTTTGAAGATAGGTTTGGTCTCAAATTATCATTAAACCTTTTCCAAAACCTAATCTATGCAAATATTCCTGAGGAGTTCAGCTATAGAGATAGGTTAATTAGAATTGGAAAAGCATTCGAACTAACACAAGTAAGAGATGGTGTTCGCTACCATTCCAAAGTCAGCACTACCATAGGAAAAGTGGAGGAATTGACAAGCAATACTTTAAATGATTCCGGTGCTTTATTGGCTAGTTTTCCAGTTTTCGAAGAAGTTAATGGCCAGCCTTTTCCAAGCAAATCATTACTAAAAATATCCTTTAATGTAGATGGAGAAATGCAAAACTCTCTAATTCATATAGAAATGTCACGCATAGAGACCACAGATGAGCCTCTTGGGTTTCCTTTCCAGTTTTAAATTATGAAAATCAAGTACACCTTTTTATTAATTTTCACCTTAGGAATCATACTTTTACTTAAGCAAGGTCTTTATGCACAGACAGCAAAAAGTCGGGTGCAATTAGAAAAAGAAAAGGAGTTGGTTCAAAAAAAGCTTTTAGAATTTGACAAAATCTTAAAGCAAACTGCGGAATCCAAAAGGGTGTCCTTAGGTCAACTCAATGTGGTATCCAAACAATTGGAAACCAGGGTTACCTATATACGAACATTAAGCAGCGAAATATCCCTTATCAATAGGGAAATAGCCGAAACAGAAACTAGAATCAAATCTTTAGAAAATGACTTAAAAAACTTGAAAGAAGAGTATGCTAAAATGGTGTACACTTCTTCCAAACTTAATCAAGGCTTGACAATGACCTCTTTTATCTTTAGCTCGAGCACTTTCAAGCAGTTCTACATGAGAATCAAATACCTCAAGCAGTACACTGACGCAAGAAAAAAACAAGTAGAGCAAATTGAAAAGGTAACAGCCGAACTTGCTGGACAAAGAGTCAAACTTGAGGACAAAAAAATAGAGAAACAGCAAGTAATCAATAAAGAAGAAGAGCAAAGGAAGCAACTTTCTGTCGCTAGAACAGATCAGCAAAAGATTGTCACCAACTTGGAAAGGCAAGAAGTGGATTTGAGAAAAAAAATAGCAGAAGCTAGAAAGCAGCAAGAAAACCTTAATAACTTGATCAAAAGGGCTATTGAGGAGGAAATTCGAAAAGCTGAAGCTGAAGCAAAGAAAGCAAACTCCAAGGCGACCAAATCCTCAGGAAGCTCTATTCCTTTGACACCTGAAGCCGCAGCTTTGTCCAGTTCATTTGCAGGAAACAAAGGTAAGCTTCCATGGCCAGTGGAATCAGGCTTCGTTTCGAAAAGATTTGGAACTCACCCACACCCTACCCTCAAGGGAATAGTAGAAGACAATGATGGAGTAGATATTCAAACTAATCCAAACTCGAGTGTGCGGACAGTATTTGATGGAGAAGTGACAAAGGTAGCAACAGTACCAGGGTATGGAGGAACTATCCTCATCAAGCATGGGGAATACTATACCATGTATAGTAAACTCAAAGTGATCAATGTAAAAGCTGGAGAAAAAGTAAAAGCAAAACAAGTGATAGGTCAAGTATACACGAATAAAGAAGGAATTGCTGAAGTACATTTTGAAACATGGAAAGGACTACAACCACTTGACCCCTCTACATGGCTAATGAGGAGATAGAAATTAATAATTCGTATATCAATGTCGTTTAGTTAAGCAAATTAATAAAAAAAATGTGTAAATTATAGGGGTATATAGGGGGTAACTCTAATTCTGAAAAAAAGGAAGATTACAGGCTAAAACTAACTAAACATATTGACAATGA
>NZ_JAKZGP010000140.1 GCF_022549775.1 Belliella filtrata
CAATGTCGTTTAGTTAAGGATTAAATTGGTTTATAATTCATATAATGAGGTTTTTTTGGCTTTTTGAGCCTGGGTAGCTTTCTACCTGGTCTTTCAACTTCCCGAGTTTTGTAGACTAAATCATCGAATGCGTTCAAAGCTTCGCTGAACTTCTTCTTTATAAACATGGGTATGGCCATGTCCATCATCATTGCCAAGGCGTTTGTTTTGTTGATCTTTTGCCCATGTTTTCCTTCTTGCTTATCTGCTTCGTATTCTGCTTTGACTTTCTCTTCTATGGGATGTGCGTATGCAGCGCACATGGTCATCAGGAAAACCTTTGCATGGAAATCCTGCTTGACTGCCTTTGCCGTCTTGCCTGAAAATGCCTCAAGTTCCACCCTGCTTTTAAGTAGCTTATATGCTTCTTCCTCGTTCCATCGCAGGTGGTATAGGCCACCAAACTCCTCTGCGTCATACTTTTGGCTATCAAGCAGTGATGTACACAGTATCTCTATCTCCCCATTGTCAAGCTCAACTTTTACCAGTCTGCATTCCAATTCTCTTTCCCATATTTCCTGATGCTCTGAAAGCTTTTCCCTGTCCTTTTTGGGAAGATTGAATTTTACCACTTTTTCTCTTTCAGGACTTTTTCTGAATTCATTCACCTCAAGCCACCAATTGTCTTTGAGCCTGACACAGAACTCGATTCCTTTTGCTTTTAGCAGGAATAACAGCCAAAAACAGGGATAACCCCTGTCAAGCAACAAAATATCTCCACTATTCACCTTCTCAAGATGAAGCATCAGCAAGTCCCGCTCACTTGCAGAATATGGGGCTATTTCTGAATCTATGGTCAGGTGGTTGAGCACATCATAAAGCATCGAGCATATAGCCATCGAACGTTTCGAATCCGCCTTGGGACCAAAGCTGTGCTCCCCGAATTCCTCAATGACCGTTTCATGCCGGGGAAGCATCAGCCTACTGCCGTCTACAGCCAAAACACGCATACCATGCCAGACATAATAGGAAGCCTCCGAATAAAATCCTGCAACGGCGACCTCGTTCAAACGCCTGAATGCCCATGGATTTAACTTGGCCCTTGCTTGGCTCAATGCACCCTTGGTAACCTCCCTGATATTGAAATCATCATTGGATAGTGCTTTATAAAACCTGTCCAGATCCCGTTGAAGTGCTGTTTTGAATGACATGATAAAAAATATT
>NZ_JAKZGP010000141.1 GCF_022549775.1 Belliella filtrata
TCCTTTACAGCATCCACAAACTTCCGTCTGGCATGCGCCATACAGAAAGTCAGATGGATATCCGGATGATCTCCAAAAAGTGAATCATAGACTGCAAAACCATCAGTTTGGATGATACCCCTAAAGTCCGCAAGCATTTTCTTGGGACCTGACTGATCCCTGCCTTTTTGGTAATCGAATAATACAAGTCTGTCCACAGGGGAATGATAAAGCCACATGTACCCCTGATGGATATTGTTTTTGTGGTCCCTGTCCTGGACCTTTATCGGTGTTTCATCTACCTGGAGATATTTTTGGTTGACCACAATCAGCCGAAGCAGTTCCCAAAGTGGTTTGAGATGATCCCAGCCTTTCATGATCCAATCCGATGCACTTGATGCGGGGATGCGTACACCCATTTTGGAGTATTTATCTATCTGTCTGTGGAGTGGCATCCCATAAACGTATTTGTCAACAGTCATCTGGGCGATTACCGACTCGGATGGAATCCCTTTTTCTATCACCCTATCAGGAAGCTCCCCGATAATGATGCCTTCACCGTTGGATCGGGCATACTTAGGGCGGATATAACGCTTTACATAGAATGATGCAGGAACTACCTCAAGCACTTCAGTCACTTCTTCCCCTATTCTCACGCAGCCTTCTGTAGATTCGGATGGCTCGATCACCACATCTTCTCTTCTAAGTTCTTCGGGAAGGGACATACGCCCTGTACCTTTCGCCCTTTTCTTAGGAGTGGGCTTTTCGGTCACAGGTATAGATTCAGAAAGTTCTTCCTGTACTGATCTGGTGGTACCAAGTTCAAAAAGTCCCAACTGGTCATCCCCTACATTGTTTGTGCGTTTCTCACTCTTAAATCCAAAAAGATGTCTGCGGAGTTTGTCGAGTTCGAACTGCTGATCTGAGATGATATTTTCTTTTTCTGATAGGGTCAACAGGGCATCTTCGTACAGCTTTTTGTAGTCTTTTTCCCCGTTTTCCATGATATAAAGATACTAAAAAAAGTGGCTTTAAATACATTTTGAGGCTGTTTTTACACTCAATAAAGCACTTTTTTTAAGCTCTTTTTAACGCATCATAGCGCTTTCTGTAGCTCACCGATTCAAGCCTTACCCCCTGTAAGAGAAGACTCAATTGATTGCTCGTAATTGAGTTTCCAGAGAGTATTGGGCGCTC
>NZ_JAKZGP010000143.1 GCF_022549775.1 Belliella filtrata
CCTACTTTGTCATGTTTCTGGGGATCTGTTTAAATTTCTTTGAATCTGGCGTCGATAAGCATAAAGGTGTTTGAGACAATAATCCATGGTACTCTCAAGGTTTTCCCACCTGCTAGAGATAGTTGAAGCTACTAATTTTCTAATTACTGGTGCAGTCAGTGGTAAGGTTTCATCATAGTTTACCTTCTGTAAAGCAATATAATAAAATGCCATGAAACATAAAGTCATATGTTTGTGAAACCCTTCCCAACTTCGTACCTGATAGTCTCCCAACCCGATCTGGTTTTTCCCTTCCTCGAAAATACGTTCTACAAAAACACGTTGTCCCTGTCTCTGGGCGATTTTTGTGAGTGTATCCTCATGCATGTTGCAAAATGAATATTTGGTAGTTCCGTCAATATCTTTTCTGATAATGAGCTGTAGTTTAAGTGCTTTACAGACATGGTCATCGGTTTTCACCCAGACGTCCTTTTGATGGAAAAGAGCCCTGATTTTCTGCTTTGTACCATCCCTGAAAGCAATTTCGGTGAATTCTTCCGACTGTAAGGTTTCCATGTGTTCTTTCAGGGAGACTGTCTGTATGTCAGCCTTGAGAAGTTTTGGTTTTCTCCCCCGTTTTCCCTTTTCAGCAGCGGGAATAGCAAATTTGGGTTCTGACAAGTATACGTTGATATTTTCCCTGACATCACCAATAAAAGGTATTTTGGCTTTATCGAGCCTACCGATGAGCTGGCTACTGCTGCCATAGAGGGAATCAAAACCTACATAGTCAAAGGAGATCCCTCTGGACTGAAGATCAAGGATCATTTCAAGTGCCATATCAGTCTTGCTTCGGTGAGCAATATGGTCTGGGATGCCAGCATTTTTCCTTCTTTGAAGGTCACAGTCCCAACTTTTGGGCATAAAAAGTTCCACGTCTACAGGACAATAATGGCTTCCCGAAGAAAGTCCCCCCACAACAGCAACCTGACCGTTATCCTGTTTGCCTAGGCAACCGAGGTACTGCCTGCCCACGCATGCGGAATGTCGTCCTTTCTTCCGAAATCCGACTTCATCGATTAATAGGGCAGTTTCTCCCGACCCTGAAAGAAGCGATGA
>NZ_JAKZGP010000144.1 GCF_022549775.1 Belliella filtrata
CCTTTTTTACTGTAAAGACGTTCTTTCAAACGTTCACTCATCTCAGGATCATTTAAAATATCCTCAATTCTCTTTTTCTTGTTCATCTTTTGTAAAGTTAGCAGACACACTTAAATGAACAGTCTCCAAAGTGAGAACTACTCTGGTTTACCCGCTATGATCGTGAAAATTTCAGCCAAAGTATTTCTTCATCTGGTAACCAATCGTCCAAGAATCCATCAAGTTATGGCTAGATTAAAACCATTCTTGCCATATAAATTCACTTAGTTCTGAAAATCACTAAAGTTTATGTACTGGTTTTGTTTTGTTTAAATTCTTATTCATTTTTAGAATCATGCTAATTGTTTGCAACCAGCCCCATCACTTCATTTTCCATAAAACTGATTGCCACCAGACTATTTGCTTTACTTAGAAGCTTAATTAATCATATAAGAAACCAAATCTGCCACATCTCAATCAATTCAAATATTCTTTGTAATACCAATTTTATTCCCCTACTACATTATCTTCTAAATCCAAAACTGTTTCCACCGGACTACTCTTCCTATCATTGGGGACAGCTATTATTTGACAAAAAGCTATCATATGTTTTTATAAAAACACCAAACTGATGTCCCAACTTATTTCTGGCTGAATCCTTTTACTTTTCAATTTGATCAAATGAATTTTAAACCCTGCTCTTGAAAACTAAGCCCTATGTCAAAGACGACATCAATAACAAATATGTCTCATTTTAATAAATAGTTTTCAAAAAATAAAGGCTCTGAATTAAAGTGGGTAAATAGAAACTAGGTTCATGAAAGTACTAATTTTGTTTGATGAATAGTAAACAGATTTTCGAGATTGCTTTAGGCTTAGAAAAGCCATGGTTTATAAAAGAAATAATAATGA
>NZ_JAKZGP010000145.1 GCF_022549775.1 Belliella filtrata
CGTAACAGCATCGGTTTGGGCTGTTCCAATTTCGCTCGCCACTACTCTCGGAATCACTGTTGTTTTCTCTTCCTCCGGGTACTTAGATGTTTCAGTTCCCCGGGTTTGCCTTCCTTGCGGAATATCCCACTTATGCAGGATGGGTTGCCCCATTCGGATATCTACGGATCATGTCCTCTTGCGGATCCCCGTAGCTTTTCGCAGCTTGTCACGTCCTTCTTCGCCTCTGAGAGCCTAGGCATCCCCCGTGCGCCCTTATTTACTTACATTAATCGTATACCGCCTCTTGCTTCGGTATACAACCTATCTTCGCTTCAGGATATAATCCTTCCGCTCAATTCTCTGCTCAACATGTCAATGAACTCTTGTACTAACCACTATTTGGTTAATTTATGTGGAGGATAACGGATTCGAACCGTTGACCCCCTGCGTGCAAGGCAGGTGCTCTAGCCAGCTGAGCTAATCCCCCATTTTATTGTCACTAAAGAAACTAGATAACTTATACTCTAGTCATCCCGATATTCCTTCAAAATATCTAATTAGTCTGTATTTGATATTACTGAAATCAAGTTTTATTTAACTTCAGTAAATTTAAAGCTTCTATCTTTATAGAAGAATATATTTGGTGGGCCTGCGTGGACTCGAACCACGGACCTCTACATTATCAGTGTAGCGCTCTAACCACCTGAGCTACAGGCCCTAGAAATAAAGAAGAAAGTAAGACGATCGTTTCAGATTTTAAAATCCAAAGCATTCCAGAAAGGAGGTGTTCCAGCCGCACCTTCCGGTACGGCTACCTTGTTACGACTTAGCCCCAGTTACCGGTTCTACCCTAAACAGCTCCTTGCGGTTACTGTCTTCAGGTCTACCCGACTTCCAT
>NZ_JAKZGP010000146.1 GCF_022549775.1 Belliella filtrata
CCTAGATTCAATCAATAAATGCAACACTAAAGGTTTAAGGAAAGGAACCTAGGTTCCTTTCCTTAGGCTGAAATTAATAAATTAGTGTTGTCATGAATAAATTTAAACATCTCAGCCCAGAACAAAGGTATCAAATAGAGGCCTTAAACCGAAACGGAACATCACAGACCAAAATCGCAGCCATTATCGGGGTGAATAAAAGCACAGTATCCAGGGAACTTCAGAGGAATACCGGCAAGAGGGGGAGATATAGTGGAGAGTATAGAGCCGAGGTTGCCCAGAACCGAACAAATGAAAGACATAAACTCAAGAAAAAGCGGGTCAAATTCACCGAATCTCTTAAAGAAGAAGCCCGAAAAATGCTTATTGAGGACAAATTAAGCCCAGAACTTATCTCGGCCATTTGGAAGAAACAAGGTAAAGAAGGAGTTTGCTATGAGACGCTCTACAACTGGATATTTACCGCTAAAAAAAGTAGCCATTGGAAGTATCGCAAGGATAGGGATCTTTACAGGAATCTCCGACATGGTAAGAGGAAGCGTAAAAGAGGTAATTACAGGCATACCAGAGGAATGATCAAGGAGAGGGTGCCTATTGACCAAAGGCCTTCAGTAGTTGAAGACAGACAGAGGATAGGAGATATAGAAGTAGACCTTATGATGGGTAAAAACCACAAATCAGCTCTTTTGGTACTGGTCGACAGAGCAACTTTGATTACTACCATGGAGAAACTTGATGGAAAAAATGCAGAAACCATTGAACAGAAAATATCAAAGAGAATACAGAGAATAGGATCATCATTCTTCAAATCAATAACCTTCGATAACGACA
>NZ_JAKZGP010000147.1 GCF_022549775.1 Belliella filtrata
CCTATAAAGTAACCCGTTGATATAGAAACAATTTTGATTCAACCACCCTTTTTTAGGGTCTTTGGAAACTATCTTTTCAACTGACTGCTCCTTGATCAAAAGGGGTCTAAGATCATCAATATCACTCCACAGGGATTTGAGTGTGCCCTCCTTGAATGTCAGGATGAATCTCCAGCCATTGTGCCTGCATAGCCGGAAGAAGTTTTGGTTGGGATATAATGCATCGGCGCAAATGGTAAGGGGCAACCTGGGGTAATCCTTTTTCAGCTTTTCCGATAACCGTTTGAATGCCTTGAGTTCACAATCCTGCTTGCCCGAGAGATCTTCCGAGTTGTTCAGCCATTCGGTAGCCAATGAAATGCAGAAGCCGTTATCACTAACCAACTTGGCTTCTAGGACATGGCAGGTGTAGGTGACTTTGCCTGTCTTGCTTATCTTGTAGGGACAGCCCGGAAAAGGCTCTTTGTCAAAGCTGTTGATCCCGGTCCCATCTATTGCCACAAGGTGCCTACCGCCATACTTCCATTTGTCGAAGACCTTCTTTTCCAAAAGTCTGCGTACCAGTGTCCTTTTAAGGGATTCCAATTCCCTTGGGTCCAATCCACACAGAAAATCGTTTACCGTATCCTGAATGGGCAGTCGCAAGCCAAAACAGTTTAAATAGTTGCCCTCAAAACGGGTGTTAATAAGGTTGTCGGCATTGTTTCTGGATCCCATCTTGAACAATGACAGGCAAAGGCCTGCCATGATGATTTCGGCAACGGAGTAGGTACAGCGTTTCCTGTGGTCGGGAATGGAATCCAACAA
>NZ_JAKZGP010000148.1 GCF_022549775.1 Belliella filtrata
ACAAGTCAAAATCCAAAGATTACACGGACGTTGGAGTGTAAATGAGGCAGGGACATGGAGTGAAAGTGAGTTATCTTACCACGGGAGGTCTCATGGACGTATGGAAACGGAGTAAGAAATACGGAGTAAAGCTCGCCATGAGAAGTCAGCCGAAGCCATAGTACCAGACAATGACTATGTTTGGGAAGGGCTGAACTTTAAGGATTGAGAACTGAAAGAATGTTACCGCATGAAAGGAAGAGAGCAGAATATCTTTGAAGAAAAGAACTGCCCAGAAAAGAATAGGACGGCATCCGAAGGAATTGTGGGAGGGCAGACTTTCATGTGGATAACTGAAAACAAGCTCACGGACTTTAATCAATTAGGTTATGGCCTGTTAGAATACATCCTTTCACCATCAAACCTGAACGCAGCTTACTTACAAGTTAAGCGCAACAAAGGTGCAGGAGGTGTTGACAAGATGGAAGTCGAATCTCTTAGGGATTATCTTGTTACTCATAAGGATGAGCTAATAACATCCATATTTCGGGGCAAATACCGCCCCAATCCAGTTCGCAGGGTAGAGATACCCAAGGACAACGGTCAGAAACGGCAATTAGGTATACCCACTGTAGTAGATAGGGTGGTTCAACAAGCCATTTCCCAAATACTCACAGGTTTATACGAGCCACAGTTTAGCGACCATAGCTATGGGTTCAGACCAAGTGGCGGCGCCCATCAAGCACTCAAGAAGTGTAGAGATTACAT
>NZ_JAKZGP010000149.1 GCF_022549775.1 Belliella filtrata
ACTAAGCCATCATAGCTGATGGTCAAGGATGGATTCGCTGTACCATAAACTTTGGTCTGATCTTCAGCAGTGATGGTCACCAATGCTTTAGTAACTTCTAGCTGTCCATCTTTTAGGTCTACTTCATAATTTGCATCTTCTCCACCTGTTAAGGTGATTGGATAAGTCCCAACTCCTGAGCTCACTAATGCAGTGGTGCTGATGCTTGGCTCGGTGGCTACTTTGGTGTCTCCATTTACTAAGCCATCATAGCTGATGGTCAAGGATGGATTCGCTGTACCATAAACTTTGGTCTGATCTTCAGCAGTGATGGTCACCAATGCTTTAGTAACTTCTAGCTGTCCATCTTTTAGGTCTACTTCATAATTTGCATCTTCTCCACCTGTTAAGGTGATTGGATAAGTCCCAACTCCTGAGCTCACTAATGCAGTGGTGCTGATGCTTGGCTCGGTGGCTACTTTGTTATCTCCATTTACTAAGCCATCATAGCTGATGGTCAAGGTTGGATTTATTGTACCATATACCTTGGTTTTATCTTCTGCTGTGATGGTTACTAATGCTTTAGTAACTTCTAGCTGTCCATTTTTTAGGTCTACTTCATAATTTGCATCTTCTCCACCTGTTAAGGTGATTGGATAAGTCCCAACTCCTGAGCTCACTAATGCAGTGGTGCTGATGCTTGGCTCGGTGGCTACTTTGGTGTCTCCATTTACTAAGCCATCATAGCTGATGGTCAAGG
>NZ_JAKZGP010000014.1 GCF_022549775.1 Belliella filtrata
TATATCCAAAACTACCTCGATGAGTTCTGTTATAGGCTAAACAGAAGATATTTTGGAGAAAAACTATTTGATAGACTTGTTATTGCGTCAGTTCAGCCTTACTGGCAAAGTAGCGTATAATCATATTTCATTATTTGTCAGAGTACCACATCCACTAAAACAAGGATTAAGACCAAACTAAAAAACCTTTGAAAGAATTAACTTCCAGTCAGAGTACCACATCCACTAAAACAAGGATTAAGACTAGTATCTCTTTTCTTTGGTCTTCAGATAGGTTATTGTCAGAGTACCACATCCACTAAAACAAGGATTAAGACTTTTTCCTAGTTCTCTATGAACCCCTAGTAGGAGTGTCAGAGTACCACATCCACTAAAACAAGGATTAAGACCGTACTTCATCCCTTCTTTTCTCCCTTAACTCCCTAGTCAGAGTACCACATCCACTAAAACAAGGAGGACGATGCGTTAAGAAAATATTCAGTGAATATTTTTAGCATTGGGCCAGGTTGCAGGGTGAGCCTGTTTTCGACAAACAGATGAAAAAACTACGTACCATCCCGATCCGCCTTCGCTATTCTTGAGAAGTGAGAGTTTAGAGAATAGACAACAAGGTTCCAGAAGAAAAAAGCAAAGAATCAATACAAAAAGAATCAATCACTATTTTTATTCCCAACTTCGGTAGTTAGTCGAATGTTTGAATGCGCCAGGTCTATAGTACGGGAGTCATTTTTTGGATTGAAAGAATCTGTTGGCTGCCGTTAGTTTTCCTTTTGATTGATTTTTTTCAGGGGGAGTTGTTGGTGTGAAAATAGATTTCCTACTTCAAGACTTTCTTTGTAATGTTCAATCGCAGTTAAACTTTAAACTATTTAAAACTATGACAACTGAAATTAAAAAAACGACTGAGGAGATCATTGAGATTGTGTTGGTGGGAGCGCTGGAGATTCTCCGAAAGTTGATGCAAAAGGAAAAGTAAGAAACCTGGGGTGTTTCTGAAAATCCAAAGGGTGGCAGGAATGCTACGTAGCGAGTTGGTACGGTGCTCGGGTTTGTGCCCGCAGCCGTGAATATGTAATCGGATGTTTTCACTAACTTCTAAAGTATAGAAAAATTCATAATCACGATATTAATTCGGTAGGCGATCGTCATCGCTCCCGTGGTCCTAGGGATCATAGCCGAAGAACTGGAAAAGAAGAAGTAGTCAAGACAGAGAGTTGTCGGCGAAACTTAAATGGGTGCTTGAATGCGCCGGATGTATGGTACGGCAGTCATTTTTTGGATTGAGAGGGTCTGATGACTGCCGTTAATTTTTCTCAGGATAGATTTTTTTCAGGGGGAGTTGTTGTTGTGAAAATAGATTTCCTACTTCAAGACTTTCTTTGTAATGTTCAATCGCAGTTAAACTTTAAACTATTTAAAATTATGACAACTGAAATTAAAAAAACGACTGAGGAGATCATTGAGATTGTGTTGGTGGGAGCGCTGGAGATTCTCCGAAAGTTGATGCAAAAGGAAAAGTAAGAAACCTGGGGTGTTTCTGAAAATCCAAAGGGTGGCAGGAATGCTACGTAGCGAGTTGGTACGGTGCTCGGGTTTGTGCCAGCAGCCGTGAATATGTAATCGGATGTTTTCACTAACTTCTAAAGCATAGAAAAATTCATAATCACGATATTAATTCGGTAGGCGATCGTCATCGCTCTCGTGGTCCTAGGGATCATAGCCGAAGAACTGGAAAAGAAGAAGTAGTCAAGACAGGGAGTTGTCGGCGAAACTTAGATGGATGCTTGAATGCACTGAGTGTATGGTACGGCAGTCATTTTTTGGATTGAGAGGGTCTGTTGGCTGCAGTTAGTTTTTTGTTGTTGTACTTTTAGTGATACATGACAAATTTTTCATATTTTAACTGATCAAATAATTTACGTATGCCTGCTACTAAATATGCTCAAATTCGATATCGGATATTAGATGAAATTTTACAGGTTAAGAATAAGCGTAACACATTGGAATATCTTACAAAAAGGTGTACCGAGGGTGTAGACCGAATCGCATCCTTGGGTGATACTTATAGTGTAAGTTCCCGGCAAATAAGGAATGACTTAAACTTCATGGAGAGTGACTTAGGATTTGAAGCGCCCATTATTTCGGAAAAGATACCTGGGGAAAATAGAAATTTTTTCTACTATGAAGATGCTAGTTTTAGTATTTCCAAAAGTCCACTGAATGAAGAGGATATTTCCAATCTTAAATCTTCTTTATATTTATTACAACGTTTCGGAGGTACTTTTCATGACCAATTCTGGATTGAAGATTTCGAATTACGGATTAAGACATTGCCTGTGAAGAAGCAATTAGATGAACAGCAAAAAAATGCTACAGCTGCTCCTGTACTTGTACAGTTTGATCATCAAGATCAAGATGCGGGTGGTAGCTCATTTATCATTCCTTTATATCAAGCTATCGAAAAAAAAGAGTCACTATTGGTGCAATATCAGGAGTTTTCTTCCCCTGAAATCAAGCAATACCGTATTTCACCCTATTTGCTCAAGCAATTTAACAGAAGATGGTTTGTTTTATGTTCCAGTGAAGGTTTGTCTTATGTAACTACCCTACCTCTTGACCGAATTAAAGGGCTTGAGCCTTCAGACCACACCTTTGATCCATATCCTGGTCCTGGGGAGGAACCGCAAGAGTTTTTTGAAGATATTATTGGTGTTACGAATGATGTGCGTGTGCCTGTAGAAGTAGTAGAGTTGTATGTATATAAAAATTTACTACCCTACCTCACTACCAAATTGCTGCATGAGTCCCAACGTTCACATAACCCTACCGATCATCCTGACTGGTTTTCAATTAAAATCCATGTCAAACCTAATTATGAAATGTTTGCTTTATTGATTTCTTATGGACCTAGGTTAAAAGTTGTAGGGCCGAAGTCAGTACGGTTAAAAATGAAAGAGCTGATTACCGAAATGAAGGAGCATTATTTATAAGTTAAATTTTTTCATTTAAATAATTGACTGTAAATAGGTTGTTGTAGTTTCAAAAATTTTATTAAAGAACTTAATCAGAGAGCCTAAGTAGGAAGATAGACTTCCTTCTTAGGCTTTTATTTTGTGTCAACAATTAGGGAAATAGAATCAAATCGAAGAAAGGAGGCCAATCATGACAGTTATTGAAACAACAGCAGCGGAGCAATACATGGAACAGTTACTTGATCCGAGGTGGAGAGCACTTAGGCAGGAGATTATTGAGCGGGATGCTGGCAGGTGCAGGTCTTGTGGGAGAGAGGATTCCCTTCAGGTGCATCATCGACAGTACCATGTTATTGGTTTTTCTGGAGTTTGGAAAAAGCCCTGGGAGTATGAGGCCAGCCTATTAGTGACCTTATGTCAACGCTGCCATGAAGCTGGACATGGACAATATCAAGTTCCAATAATTTCTGTTTAAAAAATCATTCACATTTAAATTTCTACGATCATGACAACTTTCTTAAAATTATTCTCGACAATATTTCAGTACGATTTTTCAACGGTTCAGAAGCAGCCAACGCGTAGCAAGCAGAAAATAGTAACCTTGGGTCAATTGTTGTTGATTCCATTGGTGATGTGGGTTTTTTCAGGTTTTTACTTTAGTTATGCCTTGATTGGGTTGGACTTGGTTTCTTCCGTGCTGGTAGCGTTGGTATTGGGTGGCTTTATTTTTATCATAGACCGAAGCTTTATTTCAAGTCCTCAGACAAAGCATAAAACTGGATTAGGGATACTTCGGATCACCTTTGCTGTATTTTCGACGGTTTTGGGTTCCTTGGCTATTGATATGGCACTATTTTCAGGGGATTTGGAGGAGTATAGGCAAAAGAAGGGTACTGATGAGCGAGTGGTTCATGCGGAATCTTATAAAGAGCAGCATCAGGGTGAAGTAAGTAGACTATTAAGTGAAAAAGAACGTGCGGCTCAGGTATTCAGTGCCTTAAGGGATATCCACATCAAAGAAATGGATGGTGAAGGAGGTACAGGTAAAAAGGGATTTGGAAAAGTGGCACAGGCTAAGGCTCAAGAAAAGGATAAAGCAGCAGTTTATCTGGCCCAAGTAGGGCAAAAGTATGAGGAGGCTGTCAGGGAATTAGAGGAACGCTCCTTGGTATATGGAGAGGAAATGGCGGAAAAGCGCTCCGATGCTTTGCTAAGTAAATTGACTGATTTGCACGAATTTGTATGTAGCAGTACGATGACCTTGGTTATCTATCTGTTTTTCTTTGGGTTTGTGTTTTTAATTGAGTCCTACTTTATCTTGTATAAGATGGCAGTTTCGGAGACCATTTTTGAGAGTTTCTTACAGGCCGAAGAGGAGTATGCCTTACAGCAATTGGATGCGTATCGGATGGCACGGGAGCAGACGGTTCGTGAGATTGAGGTTTTGGGGCAAGATCGGTCAAAAATCAAGAGGTTGATTAGTCGTGATGTGGGATGATTCAGGGTATTTTTTGATGGATGGGCCTGGTACGAATTTTTTAGCCCCACATTTTCAGAACTGGTGTGAAAGTGGGAAGATTGGTTTCCTAGTGGGTAAGTAAGTTTGTAATGTTCAATTTAAACAAATATAAGGTTATGACAATTTTCAGCAGATTATTCGGAAAAAGACCGGCAGTGGCTACAGTGCAAGAGCAGCCGAAAGTAGTAGAAGCTCCCGTAGTTGATAGAGCTCTTTTCATAGAAGAGGCAGCACCTGAGCCAAAAAGAAGTAGGGAGGAGACGCTAACTATCTTGGAGGAGTTGAAGAGCAGGGATTATGAGCGTATGGGTAAGGAAGACGGGTATGAGTTCAAGGATTTTTCGAGGATGGACCTACAGTTGGAGTTGATTGCAGCGGATTTCCGGGAGGCATATGATAAGGAGCTTGCAAAAGTAAGTTATCAGCTTTCTGAGTTGGAGGCAGTACTTGAGGAGCGTTTGAGAGAGACTATTCCTGGGATTTACCGAGAGCTGGAGACGAAGTACAAGTCATTGAAGGCGAAGGAGCGGGAGTTGTTGTTGCAGAAGGATTTGGCGGTCACGGGAGAAGGTTATGTAGAGCGAGCTATGAAGTATTATCGAGCAGGATTTAAGGCGGGTTTGGGTGTAAGGCTGAAGGGTGACTTGATGTTTAAGCATATAAGTGTGGTATGAAAAGTAGCAATTTGAATGAATATTTATGGGGAGGCAGCCTGAAACTGCCAGTAGCGCTTGGGTACTCCCAGGGATTCATTTCCTTTGGGAGTTTTTTTATGTCGGTGCGGGATAAAAGGCATGATTCGGGTATTTGTAAAACCTAAAAAAGGTGTAGATTTGAACAAAAGACAGTCACTTATGCGTTTTATTTTTGTAAAACTAAGAATTTTTGATAGGTTTTTCATTTGTAAGCGTTTGAAAATCAATCAAAACTGGAGTTGGCTGTCAGAGTACCACATCCACTAAAACAAGGATTAAGACTTTAGTTGTAAAATTCTTTTCTAATGTTGTAACTTGGTCAGAGTACCACATCCACTAAAACAAGGATTAAGACTCAGTAACATAAGCGTAGTTAAATCTCGACCAACGTCAGAGTACCACATCCACTAAAACAAGGATTAAGACAATAAAGAATGGGATTAAAGAACCAAACCAAGAAAGTCAGAGTACCACATCCACTAAAACAAGGATTAAGACTAGATAATCCTTAACTAATGGATTATCTTTTAGGAGGTCAGAGTACCACATCCACTAAAACAAGGATTAAGACTATCCAATGTTTTACCGAATGCAGCTTGATTCACTCGTCAGAGTACCACATCCACTAAAACAAGGATTAAGACGTTATAAAAGAAGTTTTCACCATATTCTTTACAGTCAGAGTACCACATCCACTAAAACAAGGATTAAGACCTTGATTTCTTGGACATTAATAATGATATTTTTCATAGTCAGAGTACCACATCCACTAAAACAAGGATTAAGACCCTCAGGAGTGAACCCTGTATAGGAGGTCACCAACTGTCAGAGTACCACATCCACTAAAACAAGGATTAAGACTATATACTTCGTATAAATTGGAGCTTCAGAAGGAGTCAGAGTACCACATCCACTAAAACAAGGATTAAGACATTGTTATGTGGCTGTTTACTTCAATTATAGTATAGTCAGAGTACCACATCCACTAAAACAAGGATTAAGACTCTTTGATTTCTTGTATTCCAATAATTACTTTCATAGTCAGAGTACCACATCCACTAAAACAAGGATTAAGACTTTTTTTTGACCTTCCGATAGGTTATTGTTTTTGATGGTCAGAGTACCACATCCACTAAAACAAGGATTAAGACTCAAAGGTGTAAAACCTATGGATAGTCACTTTGAGTCAGAGTACCACATCCACTAAAACAAGGATTAAGACAACATAAATTTTGCGAAATTATCTTGATTTAATTGTCAGAGTACCACATCCACTAAAACAAGGATTAAGACAGAGAATGCTGTTGCTGTACAAGAAGACGCTTGTCGTCAGAGTACCACATCCACTAAAACAAGGATTAAGACAGGTTTAAAGAGAAGCTTTTGTTTTCCAATCTTAAGTCAGAGTACCACATCCACTAAAACAAGGATTAAGACTTGGTTTATTATAGAAGAAAGTTTCAAAAAAGTACTGTCAGAGTACCACATCCACTAAAACAAGGATTAAGACGATTTTTATTAGGTTGTTGTTTATCGTTGTGATACGTCAGAGTACCACATCCACTAAAACAAGGATTAAGACTAGTTATCAAGAAAGTTTCAAATTATGTTCAACGAATGTCAGAGTACCACATCCACTAAAACAAGGATTAAGACCCTCATATTTTCTGTATACCCGTGTTATGAGGTGTTTGGTCAGAGTACCACATCCACTAAAACAAGGATTAAGACTTGCTTCTTTGATTTCTTGGATTCTAATAATTATGTCAGAGTACCACATCCACTAAAACAAGGATTAAGACTATGATCTAAATAACCATAATCATATATTTTACCATTGTCAGAGTACCACATCCACTAAAACAAGGATTAAGACACCATACCATCACACCCCTCTTTCCCCGTCAGAGTACCACATCCACTAAAACAAGGATTAAGACTTTGTAGACCAAGTTTTTAACTCAACTGTTTGAGGAGTCAGAGTACCACATCCACTAAAACAAGGATTAAGACATCCCACTTCCATTGGATCATGGGAACTTATGACTGTCAGAGTACCACATCCACTAAAACAAGGATTAAGACTTAATTTCCCCGACGTTTACTTTCTGTTTAATTTTAGTCAGAGTACCACATCTACTAAAACAAGGATTAAGACTGAAGAATTGATTCGCAGGGGTTTTATATTCCTGCTCGTCAGAGTACCACATCCACTAAAACAAGGAGGACGATGCGTTAAGAAAATATTCAGTGAATATTTTTAGCATTGGGCCAGGTTGCAGGGCGAGCCTGTTTACGACAAACAGATGAAAAAAACTACGTACCATCCCGATTTGCTTTTGCTAAAACAGGGGCTGAGATAAAACCTTCGAGGTCAAAAAAAGACCTCAAAGGTTGTTAGAATACTTCAATCGGTTTGTGAGGACACAAACCGAGGGGGAATATTTTTTGCATTGGGCCAGGATGCAGGGTGAGCCTGATTACGACAAACAGGTAGAAATACTACGTACCATCCCGATTTGTTTTTGCTAAAACAGGGGCTGAGGTAAAACCTTCGAGGTTAAAAAAAGACCTCAAAGGTTATTAGAGTGCCACATTCGGTTTGTGAGGACACAAACCGAGGGGGAATATTTTTAGCATAGGGCCAAGTGGCAGGGTGAGTCTGATTACGACAAACAAGTAGAAGTACTACATGCCTTCCCGATCCGCTTTTGCTAAAATAGGGTTTGAGGAAAAACTTCGAGGTCAAAAAATGACCTCAAAGGTTGTTAGCGTACCACATTCGGTTTGTAATGACACAAATCGAGGGGAATAGAAATTCAATCACACTGGTTGAAAATATTTAATCACTTCATCTCCATACAAAATTGAAAGCACCACACCTACTAGGATCCCTAAGATGATAATCCCGATAAATCCTGCAAGAAAGAGGAGGAGGAGTAAAATTACCTTCCAAAGAATACTCTTCCATGTCTTATCTGGATAAAACCCCTTGTAAAACCATATCAAAATAAGTGGGGAAGTATACAACTGAAACATGCTGATGCTTATGATCAGTGATTCATCTGACTGCAAAAAGTACATAAGTGGATAGACCAACAATATACTGATGAGCGTGTAGAATGACAGTAAATAAGCATTCATGATGATGTGTTCATAGTAATTTTGACCCCATTTTCTCAAACCTAATTTTGTTAAAAATGCAAAAATAGGAAGTAGGAGTACCATGATCACTGAGTTGTAACTAGAAAAGACCGAAAGATAATCTTTCATGAAGTTCGAGTTCAGGTTCGCATCATCAGCATAGTAGTTGCTCATCATATCCATCAATCCAAGAACACGAAATGAGATAAATGCTGAAATACCACTTAGCACAAATGTGAGCACGAGTGGTCTATAATGCTTGATGCGTTTTCCCTCTAAGAATTCCCTAGCTGTACGACCTGGGTTTTTCAAAATTTCAAGACATGAATATAAAAAGCCTTTATTGGTATGAAGAACTGTGTCTTGAATTTCATCCCAGATATAAGTTCTGTTGATTCTTTGAAATTTCTTTTGACCACAATTCCCACAAAAATTCCCAGTGAATGATGACTGACAATTTGAACAGATTTCCTCGGTTTCCATGTTTTTCTGATGAATAAAGTGATGGAGTCAAATATACATTTTGGAAATTAAATTTCAACGCATTGGGTCTTAGTCAAAACTTGGGAAGTTCAGAAACAATTCATTTACTGCTTTGATGTTATTACTTTCTAACCCTTTGATCCTTTTGGATCTCAAGTACCTATTCAATTCATACTCGTCGTAGTCAGGACTAGCGGGATCAAAGCTGCTTATTCTTACCCTTCCTCTCGCATGAATAAATGAATCGTTACCAATCCACATGCCTACATGGATGACACGTTCTTTTGTGTCTTCAGTAGCTTTTTCACCGAAAAACAAAAGATCACCAACCTTCAAATGATCCCATCCTGCAGAAGTGTCCACTTCTTCACCCTCATGTATCTGCTGAGAGGCATCTCTTGGAATAATAGCGCCATTGAGATAATAGATGGTTTTGGTAAAACCGCTGCAATCCACTCCTTTGATGGATGTTCCACCCCAAAGGTATGGTACGCCCATCATGGATTTAGCTGTTTTGATAAGGTTGTCATCACTAGGATTTCTACTGTCTAACCATTGATCTATGGGTTCACTTTGGTCTTTTTCAATCCAGCCAGATCTTCCATCAGGAAGTTTGATTTGCCAGAGTTTATCGTTTTCACCGATTACTTCAAGAATGTTTCCAGCAACCAAGTCACTCACAAATTCTTCTTTTGCAGTGTCAGAATATACATAGCCAATGAGTTCGGTGAAGATAACTTTGGGTGCTTTACTCCAAGATTGAATTTCATCAGGGCTCTTAAGTGCAATGCCTGCGGCATCTACCCATGAAATATACCCTTCGGGCGTTTGAATGAGGTACCAGCTGCCACTTTTTTTCAAAACTTTCAATGGTGTTCCCATCACAGCTTGCGTAGCAAGTTCGGCTGAATGTTTGGCTTCACTTCTGATATTGGCGACAGATATGGTAACAATGGCGCCTGTTAGGTCTCCAAGTTCTGTTGCTGGTAATAGTGTGATTTGGTTGTCATAGTTGATATTCAAGCTGTCTAGTTGATTCAAAAATGCCAACAAACCTTCTTCTTGATCCGTCTCTCCACTCAGGACTTTGCCATCCCAATTTATATCCCATATGGCAACTCTTTTGTCTGGGGCAAGGTTGCTACGAAAAGATGCTATACTATCATTGACCCGATCTGATTTTTGATCTGAACATGCTGCAAAAAAGGCTACAGCCATAAGCAATAGGTATAGTTTGTTTGATTTAATTCTCATGATAGCTTTTAACTTATTTAAGATTTAACTTTCAAAAAGGGAATGTAATTGTAATTTGATACCTACTAAACCAATTAATTTCAATTGAATTTATATCATTGGGCATGTATAATCTAACTGGGTTTTGATCTAGCCCCTTTACAAATGGCTACTAGCCCTTATGAAGGTTACGTTCTCCTATTTTACAAAAGAATAAAAAAATCGCAAGCTAATATCAATCAGCTTGCGATTTTGAACAAATTAGAGGTCATTTATTTCTCTAGACCAGGAGATCTTTGAAGGAATTCTTGGTAGAGTTTGATGTGTCTGTTGCTCATCGGCACTCGGTATCCATCTATGAATACGTGGGAGATTTGTGATCTGGTCTCAAATGGATCACCAGAAGACACAAACAGTGTAGCATCTTTTCCAGCTTCAATAGAGCCTAATTTATCAGCTACGCCAAAAACCTCAGCAGCATTGATTGTGACAGCTTTGAGTGCTTCTTCCTTACCCATGCCATATGCAGCGGCAAATCCAGCATTGAAAGGTAAATTTCTTACATTTTCAGCGTCATTTGATCTTATAACTACTTTTACACCTGCTTTGGCCATTTTGCCTGGATTGGTGTAGGCTGCATCGAATCTGTCAGACTGACGCGTTGGAATAGAAAGCATAGGTCCTGTGATCACAGGAAGGTTTGCTTGGGCTATTTTATCTGCCACTCTCCAACCTTCAGCTACACCTGTTAAGATTGCATTTACCTTTTTCTCTTCTATCCACTTGATGGCAGAGAGGATATCCTCAGCAGCATTGACCTCTACAAGCAATGGTAATTCACCAGCGATCACTTTAGCCAACTGATCCATTTCAGGATAGAAAGTAAGTTCAGCTTCAGCAGCCTTGAGCTCTTGGTATTTGGTTGCTTTTGACCAGATCTCGTTCAAGTTTTTCTGTGCTTGCTCTGCATCTTTCTTGACTTCTTCTTCACTTCTTCTGTCCCAAGTACTTCTTCTTGCTGAAGTAGGGAAGTTGAGGATTACGCCCTCAAACCCTGCAAACATTTGATCTCCTGTATAGCCATTGAGGTTGATCAAGGCTGCTGTGCCCGGGAAAAGCCCTCCAGACGGAGAGGCTAGGGTAGTAGTCACACCACTCACTCTGGTAACTGGGATTGCTACAGAGTTAGGGTTGACTGCAACAAGGGCTCTCATGTTTGGAGTAACTTGACCGATTTCCGCAAAATCTTGGGTCTCTGGAAGGGAATTGACTTCTACCAAACCCAGACGGCTCCCCCCGTCGAATAGTCCTGGATAGATGTATTGTCCTGTACAGTCGATAACTTCGGCATCGCCAGCTGAGATATTTGTACCTACTGATTCTATTTTTCCATTGACGATAAGAACGCTGCCGTTTTTGATTTCTCCTTTGGTAACTGTTACCACAGTAGCATTTTGAAGGAGGAATTTACCATTTCTTGGCTTTATAAATTCACCGTCAAACTGTGCCTGTGCCATCACAGGAATGAATATCAAGGCCAATAGATATATGATTGAATTGAATTTCTTCATGATTTCTTGAATTTTGAATTGTCCTTGAACCTATTAATGTGAATGCTGGAATAAGCTTCTTCCAAAATTGTTGAAAAAGAAATCTACCCCATGCATACAATTGTGATCATGTTCTTTTAGGAAAATTGGTTCTACAGTATCCGTAGCACTTACTTTGATCCTCATATCATCCGCATCATCTTCGATATCAAAGTACTTGACCCCATCCACAAAGGTCATTTGTGGAATAGCGTAAACTGAAAGAGGGTGCTCATTAAAGAGAACAAGATCACCCTGCTTACCTTCTTCTATAGAACCTACTTTGTCAGCGATGCCTAACTGCTTTGCAGGATTGATAGTGATAAGGGCAAGTGCTTGCTCATCATTTAGTTGTCCATATCGCTGTGTTTTGGCAGCCTCGTGGTATAAGTGACGGATGAGTTCACCTGAATCCGAGTTGATTGACGTGATTACATTGTTTTCAGTAAGGATAGCTGCATTGTAAGCTGTAGAGTAATAAACTTCAAATTTGTATGCCCACCAGTCAGCGAATACCGAAGCTCCCATGGTATACGCTGCCAGTTCTGGAGCTACTTTGAACCCTTCATTTACGTGAGAAAATACGATATTGGTGATTCCAAAATCTCTACATGTATTGATCAAAGCATATATCTCGTCTGCTCTGTACGAATGACAATGGATGATGATTTTTCCATCCAAAATATCTACTAAGGTTTGTAACCTAGCATCATGTTTTGGAGGTATAGGTGTAGCGCCTTTTTGCTTTAGATCGTTATTGTATTTCTCCCAAGACTTCTTGTACTGAAGTGCCTCATTGAAGCCATTTCTTATGATTGCTTCTACACCCATACGGGTTCTAGGTTGGATATTTTTGCCTCTGCCATGAACTCTAGTTGGGTTTTCTCCTAGGGCAAACTTGATAGTCCTTGGCGCCTCTTTCATGTAAAGGTCTTCAGGATTGTAAGTACCATACCGGTGTTTTAGTGTGATGTTTTGACCACCGATGGCATTAGCAGAGCCATGCATGGCATGAGAGATAGTTACTCCACCTGCAAGTGCCCTGTAGATGCCAATATCAAAGGGGTCTACCACATCTGCCATCTGAACTTCCGAAGTGATAGGTGCAGTAGCTTCATTGACAGCATCTAGGGCTACGTGGGAGTGAGCATCTATTATTCCTGGCATAAGGAACTTTCCTTTAGCGTCTACAGTAGTGACATTATTTGCACTTAGACCTTTACCAATTTTTTTAATAACCCCATTTTCGACCAGTACATCTGTGTCTTCCAATGTGCCATTAGTTACTGTGAGAACCGTTGCGTTTTTGATAAGCACTGATCCTTTTTCTGTTTGTCCTTGAGAAGGTGTCCAAACCAAGGTCAAAATAGCGGCTATGAGTATGTTCAGCTTTTTCATTTTGAAAGTGATTTAGAAGTTGTTCTTGTAGTTGGTTTTCTGCTGGCATTCATTGGAAAGCTTCCAAATTCACCCAAAGAAATCTGTCCAGAAAACTGGCTTCCATCTATTTCTCCTGATACATTGACTTTGATATCCATACCACCAGCGCTTACATCAAAGCTGAAGCTAAGGTTGTCGTCTTGAAATTTGATGTCTTTCATATCTGCTTGAGCAGTGCCATTACCAGCAGGATCATCATAAGTGATGCTTCCTTTAAGGTTGGATCCACTTCCTTCGATTTTCATTAAGCCTCCAGAGCTTCCTGCTGGTGTGTCAGAGGTATATTCCCATTCACCAGCGATGTCACCATTACTTGAATTTGATTTTTCAGAAGAGATTTTTTTAGACTTGGTCTCATAGTCAAATACATAGCCATCAGCAATGATGTGCTTCACCTGTGCATCTTTGGAGAATAGGGGTGCTGTGGTGATTACCATGTTAGCGAGTTTGCCTTTTTCCAAAGTTCCCGCATACTTTTGGATACCTAAATTTTCAGCATTGTGAATGGATAGAGCTGCAAGGGCAGTTTTTTCAGTCAAACCATTTTCAATCATGATTTGAAGGTTCTTCATAAGGTCTCCAGATTTGGATCCTGCTGTGGAGAATCCAAATTTGATTCCTTCTTTTTCCAAAATTGCGGCTTGTTTTAGGGCTTGTTCATATGCTTCTTTTACCCTAGCTGTTCTTGCTTTGTATTCCTCAGTCGCATCTTCATTAGCTTTTGTTTTGTCCTCTGGCAGGGCAAGAGAAAGTAAAATGACTGCTTTAGCTTCTTTGATTTCAGAAATCAAATGCTCTACCTCTGTCACACCAGATAGGACCAACTTGAACCCGAGTTCTTTTTGAAGTCTAAGTGCTCTTCTGATCTCAAGATCATTGGAGACTTCAAAAATCACTGGAATATTCTTATCAAGAACTGGGAATAGCGCTTGATAAGTTTTGTTGATTTCTGGTCTGTTTAAGCCATTGTTGTTAGAGAATAGCTTGGTGTGGGTGTATGAAAGTTCAGCGTTTTTGTACACATCTCTAAACTTGGCCATGACTCCTAAAGGAGTGCCTGGATATACACCACGTGAGCCTCGAAACTTGGCTGCAAGTGCTGTGTTTTCTGCCAAAATATTGGTAGAGCTAGTACTTCCGAAAGTTATGATTGATGCTTTTCCAGGGAGCATACCTCCATCTGGAATTATTTGTGCGATGGTGATCCCAGCTTTTCTCCAGTCTCCAATAGCATTTTGCTGCGCATCATGATGATCCAAAACAGATCTCCATGGCGTGATTCCTGCTTGCTCATCGGAAGGATTTGAAGAATCAAAATTGGCGGGTCTCTCTGGGTCGGCTGGTCTGCTTACACCTGCAGAACTAGCACCATCTATAAACCCTGGATAGATAAATAAAGAGTCTCCTTTGAGTACGTCCGTACCTTTTGGAATGGTAACATTAGTACCTATTGCTGTGATTAAGCCATCCTTGAAAAGGATAGTGGCACCCTGAACAGTTTGACCAGGCGAAGTGGTGATTGTTGCATTTGTAATTGCATATGAGCTTGTCACCCTCCTTGATCCACTTGGATCACTTTGTGCGTGGGTTTTTAAGCTTAGTATGAAAAAAACAGCAACAATTAAGCTACTAAGTAGCTTTGGATTTGTACAGATTTTCATTCTATATTATTGATGATTTGGTTGACTTTTCAATCTTGTAAGCTAGTAAAAGATTTTTTTTAGAAAAATTATATTTTTTTTTAATGTCTATTTCTGGTAAGAACGGCAAAAAAGTGAAGTTATAAGTCAATTCCTTATCTTTGTATTTTATTTATGTACAAATTGTATTATTTGTAGAATTTGGACAATGTTTTTTTATGAAAAAAACCTATTAAATTTCGATCTCACCCTTAGATATGTAGCTCATGAAAAATGTTTTATTGATAGAAGATGACATGCTAATTTCCAATTTGGTTAAATTTCGACTCAAAAAAGATGGGTATGAGGTGACAATCGTTGAAGATGGGCAGGCAGGAATAGATGCTATCAATTCACAATCACCTGATCTAATCATCACTGATGTAGTGATGCCTTTTAGAAATGGCTTAGAGATCATTCATCATGCAAAAATGGTAAGACCTAAAGTTCCTGTAATTGTATTGAGCTCTTTAGGAGAAGAAGAAGGTACTGTTTTAGAAGCATTTTCAAAAGGAGCTTCAGACTTTATTCCTAAGCCATTCAAGCCGAATGAACTTTCGTTTAGGGTTAAAAAATGGCTTAAATATGCTTGTTAATTTTCTGATTTAGAGGCGGGTGATCAAAATGTCCAACATAATCTATTTTAATATATTGGTTATGGTATAAGTATGCATCGAATTTCAAATTCTTGCTTTATTCAAGGTAAATATTTTCAAGACCATTTTGAATTTGTGATATTTTGATGATACAATTATTAACTCGATCAATAATAAGCCCTAGAGTACCTAAATAAAGCTATTTTCTGCACTTCTCCTTTATGATATTTTAAATGAATTACTTTCATTTTGGTTTTCTTTCATGCACGTTGCTCTTTCGTTTTTCTTTTGAGTATAGGACTGCATTGGATTTTGTTTTGGTCTTTTTGCTTATTTTATTTGTCTTGATTATATTTTATCTTTTTAAAATCATCAAGAATAGAATTGATGCGGATAACCAAGAAAAAGTTACCCAATACAAAATTTATGGATTCTTTTCAAAATTACTTTTTGAAGAAGAATTAGGAGATGATTTGTTTAATGAAAAGATCCAAAAGTTTAAACAAAAAATACCTTTTGAGAAATCATGGTGTAAGGAGCTCATGATAGAGAACATCATAGATTTGGATAAAAACCTAAAAGGAAGCTATAATCATCTGCTCACAAAGACATACCTACAATTAGGCTTGTTCAACTACATGAAAAGCTTACTTGAATCAGGGAAACCGTACTATATCAGTAAGGTTATCTATTTCTGGAGGGAGTTAGGATATAGCGCGAGTGCTAAGATTATTTATCCATATGTCAAGCATGAAAATGAACAAATTAGGACGGCAGCATTGCTAGCATACATCTCACTATCTGATAAAGATCCACTCCATATTTTGGATGATTATGCTGATCGAATCAGTCCAATAGATGAGATCAAGCTTTTGGATATTATCCAAAGAAAAAAGATCAAAAAGCCAAGCTTTATTGGTGAATGGTTAGCTCATGAACGCCCTTCTCATGTGGTTTTTGCTTTGAAGCTTATCGCACATTACAATGCACTTGAGTTCAAAGCAAATGTGATAGCTTTGTTGAATTCTGAAAATCCTAGGATTAGAGAAAGTGCGGTAGAGGTGACCAGAAGGTTGCTTATAGCAGATGCAGAGCAAACACTGATCAATATATATGATCGAGAGGAAGATAAAGTCAAAATAAATATCATTGCGTCTCTAGCTCAAATAGGATCAAAATTTAGTGAAGCGTTCTTGTTTCAAATTGTAAATTCACCAAATAGGTCAGAGTTACTCTTGGCAGCAATGAAGGGGTTGAAGGAATTGAATTCTGAATTGTTCTCTCAAGAATATCCCGAGGGATCAGTTTTGGCTTCAGTCAAAAAACATGTCTTAGATCCAAATATTTAAGAAAATGGTAGATTACTTTAAGATTTTTATGGAGTATTATGAATGGTTTATATTCTTTTACTCTTCAGCATACCTGTCGTTATATGTTTTGATGGGTTTATTGGCATTTCTGGCTATCAAGGATTACAATAACAATAAGTACTTTTTCAAAGATGATATTTTTGTCAAATCAAATCACGTAACAGGTGTTTCAATTGTGGCTCCTGCATTCAATGAAGCACTGAATATAGTACACAATGTACGCTCTCTTATGAATTTGAATTATCCCAAATTCGAAGTTGTTATCGTAAATGATGGAAGTACTGATGATACTTTGCAGAAGCTTATAGATGAATTTGAGTTGGTAAAAGTGGATTTTTTCTATGAGGCCAAGATAGAAACAAGGCTTGTAAGAGGCCATTACAAATCCACAAATCCTGTTTACAGTCACCTACTAGTGGTGGACAAAGAAAATGGGAAAAGTAAGGCTGATGCTTCTAATGCAGGCATCAATTCTGCAAAATACCCACTTTTTATTTGTACTGATGTGGATTGTATTCTTAGAAATGATACCATTATGAAGTTGGCTAAGCCATTCATGGAGTCCAAGACAAGAGTAATAGCAACAGGTGGAGCTTTGAGGCCGTCAAATTCCTGTACGGTTAAAGATGGGTTTTTGGTGGATGTTCAGTTTCCTGATAATTGGTGGGCAAGTTTTCAAGAGCTCGAATATATCAGGGCATTTTTGTTTGGTCGAATGGCTTGGGGGCAGATCAATGCGCTCTTGCTAGTATCTGGTGGCCTGGGTATGTTCGATAGAGAGATAGTGATTCAGGTGGGTGGGTACTGGCATAAGTCCCTTGGAGAGGATATGGATTTGATCTCTCGGATGAGGAAATACATGCATGATCAAGGTGAAAAATTCAAAATTCTCTATATCCCTGAGACCTTATGTTGGACAGAAGTGCCTTCTACCAAGGCAGTACTTCTACGTCAGAGAGTACGATGGGCGAGAGGTTTGATACAAACTTTGAATTTGCATAAAGGAATGTTTTTTAACCCTAAATACGGTATTACTGGATTCGTTTCAATGCCTTATTTCTTCTTTTTCGAGTTTATTGTACCAATTTTGGAAGTGTTTGGTCTTTTGGTAATCATATTCAGCATATTTATATTAGGAGTGAATGTAGTAGCTGTTTTGAAACTGATTTTAGCAGTATATTTATTTTACTTGATCATTACAATCAGTTCTGTACTTCTTGACGAAATGTTCAATAAATACTATAGAACAAGGATGGATTTGTTCAAATTGATTTTGAAGGGAGTAATTGAACCATTTACATATCACCCTTTTGTCGTTTATGCTGCAATCAAAGGATATTGGCACTATTTTGCAAACAAAGAACAAAAATGGGGCAATATGCAGAGGACAGGTTTCCAGACTAAAAAGAAATAGTTATGAAGAGATTGATTTTGTGGGTATGCATTTCTATGATGATATGTAGTACCCGTGGATTGCTTGCACAACAAATAGATACAGATAGCTTACTTGTCGCTGCTTACAAGGAGCTGAATCAGCATAATAACCCAAACAAGGCCAAAGAAATGGCTTGGACTGCACTTGCTATAGCACCAGACTATTTGGATTACCATGTGCTATTGGGTAGAATATATCAGAAACAAAATGAATTAGATAGTGCTAGCTACTACTATAACTATGTACTGGAAAGGAATACAGCTTATTATGAGGTATATGAGTATATCATTCCAGTAGAGATAGCAAAGCAAAATCCAGCGGCGGCTAATAAATGGATCACATCAGCTAAAAACCAAGGCATAACTGCTGATTATTTGGTCAAATATGAGCATGAGTTGTTGATGCAGTCAGGTGACATCAGGGCTGAATATGAGTATTTGAAAAATTTGCTCATTGCCAATCCAGACCAATCTGCATACAGGCAAAGGTTCAACTTTCTTGATGCAAGATTCAATTCTGATCGGGTGGGAGTCAACTATAGCTTCACAGGTTTCGATAGAGATGGAGTCGGACCATGGCATCTTGTTGGGCTACAGTATATCAGAGAGAGAGAGTGGGGGAGCTTGATTGGCAGGGTCAACTATGCCGATAGACTCAGCGGTGGCCAGTCAATTTCCAATGGAGTTCAGTATGAATTGGAATCTTATTTTTTCACTGGAAAAATGTCGTATTCTTATGTTGGTGCTGCCTACAGCAACGACATTGTTTTCCCAAAGCTTAGACTTGGATATTCGTACTTCAAAAACTTCAAAAATGGCTGGGAAGGAGAGTTAGGCTTAAGGTATACTCAAGTGACACCTCCAGGGGAAAACCGAACGTTCAGGTCCGGAATTATTGGTGTTGGTAAGTACCTTGGGTCTTACTGGTTGAACCTAAGGACATTTGTCCAAAATGAGGAAGAAAGCTTCTATCCAGCATTCACATTGACCACAAGATATTATTTTGGTGGTAGATTTGATTATCTTACCTTTATCGCAGGATACGGGACATCTCCTGATGAAAGAACCACTTTAGGACAATTTGAAAACAGGGTGGCATTGGATTCTTATAGGGCTGGATTAGGTTATTATCAAACGATAAGACAGAATGTCCTTATAGGAATACAGGTTATGTATAACCATCAGGAATTTTTCCCAGGCAGAACTCAACAAGAATTTGAGGGTACGCTAAATTTGCAGTATAGATTTTGATAAATAGACAGCATGGAAGAACAAAAGACTTATACCATAGTGCTTATAGAAGATGATGAACTGATTTTGAAAATGACGGAATTCAAGCTTAAGCAAGCTGGTTTTAAGATTTATATTGCTAAAGATGGAGATAGTGGAATCAAAGCAATACGTCAATATGTGCCTGATTTGGTGATTACGGATATCATGCTTCCCTATAAATCTGGTCTTGAGATTACTCACCTTTCCAAGAAGGAGTTTCCAAACATTCCTATTTTGATTTTATCATCACTTGGAGACGAAGAAAACGCTGTCGATAAAGCTTTTAGTTTAGGGGCAGATGACTTTATTTCGAAACCTTTTAATCCCAATGAACTTGTATTAAGAGTAAAAAGATTTTTGATTGTTCGTTAAATACTATGTATGTCTAAATTTAAATTATTTAAAGAATTATTCACCAATATTTCTACTACTGGTGCTGTGACTTTTAGTTCCAAAGCTTTGGTAGATAAAATGTTATCATATGCAGATTTTGAATCAGCTAATGTTATCGTAGAATTAGGTGGGGGTGATGGGAGTATCACGCAGGGAATTGTAGACAGAATGAAGCCCGATGCAAGCTTACTTGTATTTGAGATTTCAGAGAAATTTTGTGATAACCTTAGGCTTCAATTTTCACAAGCAAATGTAAAAATCATAAATGATTCCGCGGAAAATATAGATAAGTATTTAGATGGCAAACATGCTGATCTTATCTTATCCTCTTTGCCATTATCATTGATTCCAAAGCCAGTAAGAAGCAACATCTATCAAAAAAGTAAAGCTTCTATTTCGACACAAGGTAAGTTGATTCAGATATGCTATTCCTATTTTCTTAAGCATCAATTTGAATCATATTTCACCAAGGTAAATGCCACCTTTACCTTAAAGAATTTTCCGCCAGTTTTTATATTGATTTGTCAATAATTATTTGAAATATCCTGTAGATATACCGATTTTGGAGTTGGCCATTCTGGAGATGATTCGAATGAACCCTAAGCGATCATTTGAACCAACTCAAGTGGCTCAATGGCTGTATCCAGATGCATGGGAATATTTCGTGGATGATGTTGCAAGTGAAGCGAGACTAATGAGTGAAGCAGGCAAAGTTTTGCTTTCTCCATGTGATGATGATTTGAATCCATTGAATAGCACTTTGTTCAAAATATCAGGCAAAAGTTAAACTTTGATGATTAGAATTTGGTTATGATGTCAAAAATATGAGCTCATGATCAGGATAGTAATTTGTATGATTTTCAGCTTTGCAGTAGCATGCAAACCTTCTACAGGACAGCAATCAAAGAATAATAAAGCCATGGAAAAAATCCCTCAAACCAGTATAAGTGTACCTGAAGGTAAAGAAATAGCAACTTTTGGATCTGGTTGTTTTTGGTGTATTGAAGCTATATATCAAGATATCGAAGGTGTCACTAACGTACAGTCAGGATATAGTGGAGGACATATAGAAAAGCCTTCCTATAGACAAGTTACCTCTGGCACCACTGGCCATGCTGAGGTGATACAGTTCACTTTTGATCCAAAAGTGATAAGCTTTGAAGAACTTTTGGAGATATTTTGGTCTACGCATGATCCTACTACTTTGAATAGGCAAGGTGCTGATGTAGGTCCTCAATACAGGTCAGCTATTTTTTATCATAATGACGAACAAAAAGAGAAGGCAGAATTCTTTAAGAAGAAATTGAATGAATCAGGATCATTCCCCAAGCCAATCGTGACTGAAATCACCACTTTCTCCAATTTCTATGTAGCGGAGGATTATCATCAGAACTACTTCAAGGATAATGGAACACAACCTTATTGTCAACTTGTTATCAAGCCAAAAGTTGATAAGTTTAAAAAAGTGTTTGCTGAAAAACTGAAGAACTGACAATGATAAAATATTTGTAAGGGTACATAGTGTTTTGTTTGTTGATTATGCAAAACAAGGGTAAGCTAAGAAGTCGTTTCGGTTTGTGAGGACACAAATCAAGGTTGAAAAGTGTTTGCTGGAAAACAGACATTGATATTTCAAACTTCCATTTGATTTAACTCATCTCCTTTAGTTTACCTATTTTTATTTCGAATCAGTGTACGTTTCGATTTTCTGATTAAATTTGGACTCTAAATATTCGAATTATGAAAAAGTTATCCGTTCTAATTTTGGCGATTTTGCCCTTGCTTTTTGCTTGTGAAAAAGGAAGCAATGAAGAGGTTACCGAAGAAGTTGTAACCGATACTGACACCGAATCAACTGTTTCTGGGAACTATGGAGAATTTGTCTCTGACAATGGAGTGGTATCCATGGATCAGATGTATAAGGAATTGCTTGCAGATGGAGCGTTTGAAGGTAAAGTAGTAGGTCAGATAAAAGAAGTATGTACCAAGAAGGGGTGCTGGATGACACTTGATCTACCAAATGGAGAGACGATGAGGGTAACTTTTAAAGACTATGGCTTTTTTGTTCCCTTAAATGCCCATGGGTATCCAGTGATCATCGAAGGGATAGCAACAAGATCTGTGACAGATGTGGCTACGCTGAAACACTATGCCGAGGATGCAGGCAAAACAAAAGAAGAAATTGATGAGATCACTACACCTAAAGAAGAATATGCGTTCGAAGCTGTAGGAGTGGTGATCAAGGATAACGTTTGATGCAAAGTTAGGCATGAATCTGAGGCTTTCTTCATTCGCTGTATTTATCATTTGCTTAGTTTCATCTTGTTCGACAAAGGAAAAGGATGAAGTACAAACGGTTCGTTATCCTAATCAAGATGCACCACTTGCATTGTTGATGAGGGAAATGTTCGAAGACATGGAGGAAATCAAAGCTTCAATCGCTGATGGAGTAGCTATAAAATCTTATGTAGAGAAGCATAAACAATTGCTGACTGCCACGCCTACAGATGCAGCTGTGAAAACTGAGCAGTTCAATGGTATGGGGATGGCGTACCTAGCCAATTTGAAGCAGCTAGAAGAAGGTAATGAATCTGATCAATTAGAAAATTACAAAGCATTAGTAAGTACTTGTCTGGCATGTCATAGTAACTACTGTCCGGGCCCAATTAAAAGAATAAACTTGCTCAAACTAGATTAAAATGCCAATAGCTTTAGATAATTTAAGGGTAGGGAGAATATATACTTTTCAGAATATGGGAGAAGTAAGAAAGCTTGAGATATTGGCAAGACTTTCTGGTTCCAATTTCAAAGTAAAGGACATCGACACTACCGAGACCTATACCATAGAGGAATTGCTTCGCTGGGGCAAAGGTAAAGATTATGAACTTGATGAATGCTTAGAAACTGGAAAGGGAATTGTTCCAAAACAATTTTAACCAAATTTCATTCTTAAAATGGGATATGGCTTTCCCTGATCATCTTTTTCACTTCGATCATAAGTCTTGAATCCAAGTTTTTCATAGAATTTCAGCGCTTTGTGATTTTGCTCATTCACATCCACTTTATTTGCATTAAGTTCAGAGATAGCAAATTGAACAAGTTGTTTGCCATGGCCTTTTCCGATATGTTCAGGTGATAGGAATAGCATTTCTATTTTTTGTTCAGCTATTCCCATAAAGCCAACTAGTTCTAGGTTTCGTTTTAAGCAAAACATCTCCAGTTGATTAAAATCAATGGTTTTAACTAGGGCTTTTATTTCTTCGAAATCCTCATGGCGGAGAAAATCATGGGTCGCAAGTACGGACTTTTCCCAGACTTTTATAATTTGCTCTTGATCAGTACTTTCAAAAGGCTTGATACTGTAAGGTTTCATTTTTTTACAGAGAAGGTATTTTATATCAATGGAATGTTTTGAAGCCAGGCTCGTAAATGATTCTCACAAATGAACTCATGCTTTTTTCAGTACCACTCACTGGGATACCTGTTACGATACCGACCATTAGGTTTTCTGCCAGACCAACCCTCATCTGTGGCCGTAACACACCAATGAACTCATTGTGGTGGAACTCTTTGTTGAATTCTACACCAATGAAGTTACGTGTTCCTGGGATCATGTAGTGGAAGTTTGAATGAACTTCATAGGAGATTTCTCTACGCTCGTTGAAGATTTTCTCTACCCTAGGGCCTGTGTACACTAAAGTATGATAATTTCTTCCCCATCTTTTTGCAGCTACAAAAAATGGGTTGTAAATGTTCCCCTTGAAAACTTCGCCTCGACCAATTCTGTTAAGATCTACAAATTCAAATTCATGTATGTAGCCAAGGGCAAGTGTAGTTTTTGCTTTTTCAGATACTAAGAAGGACCATTGAGTGGCTAATTTTAAGGATTCTACGCGATTTTCTGGCCGATCGATTCTAGAAGATATGTCTCCTCTAGCTGAATACAGTGTAACAGGTACCTCAATCTCAAAACCTAATCTATCAATGGGTGCCCATTCATACTCTACCAAAGCTTCATATTCATCAAAGCCTCTTTTGTCTGTCATGCCCATTCCCAAGTTCCATTCTTTTTCTCCTTTTCTAGCCCCCAAATCTCTGATCAAGTCTATGTACAATGGTTCTGCATGAAGTACCTTTGCTTTTTGTTTGGGGGTTTGGATTTCTATCTCGGCGATAAAGATACTATCTAATTGTATTCTCTCTTGCCTGGCGCTATCTTGCTCTACTTCTTGTGCAAATAGTGGAGCAGTAAATAGGGTGCATATAGATATAGTGCTACAAGCTATCCAAAGCTTATAGGGTATTGAATATTTCATGTTGTTTTTTAAACTTAAATTTTGGTTACTTGCATTAATTTTCTCTTGAAATGGAGAATCGAGGTTCCTATTTGATCCAAGAGTAATGTGTAGTTCTTTAATTTAAGCTTCAGGAGGTGGGCCAGTGACATCGTTGGCACTTGAAAAATGAATGGCTTCAGCTATGCTTGGCCATGACTTGCTCACCAAGTTGAACTCATTTTTTTCTTTTAGGGCAAACTGATTACAGAAAAGTTTAAAGTCCTTAAACTTCCTTTCATTTTGAGAGCTCTCCGTGTCTGGAATGATTTCGTTATCCATGTCAAAAATAAACTCTACAATGATCTCGGCTAGTGTGTCAATAGGATCATGTACTTTGATACCGTCAGGTACTACCGTGTCGGAGTTGTAAAAATTTGCTGACAGATTAATGAAATTAATCACTAAGAGGATATTGATCCACTTAATTAACTGATTCCTTGTTTTTGATTTGGTCAACATGACTGCAAATATAGTGATTCTATATAAAGATTTTGAAATTATGTATTTTACTAAATCAATAACATTTTGTTTAGTAGCTTTTCGCACGATGTATTGTATCTTTGTGAAAAGATAAAAAAGCATGAGTCATAAAAGTTTAGGAGGTGCAATTATCAAAGGAAACTGCCCGAGATGTAGAGAAGGTAATATTTTCCCAGTTTCTATGCTTAGCTATAGGAAGTTGTCTGATGTACATAATAGGTGTCCAAAATGTCAAGCTGTACTCACACCCGAACCAGATTTTTTCTATGGAGCCATGTATATCAGCTATGCATTTTCGGTTGCTTTGGTGGTCAATGTATTGATAATTCTCAATTACTTTTTTGACGACCCAGATGTATGGGTATATGTATCTACTGTTATGGTGGCCAACCTTATCTTAATCCCAGTTATGCTAAGGTATTCGAAGGTGCTCTATCTCTATGCTGTAGGAAAGCTTTCTTACGATCCAAGCTGGAAAGCTAAGTTGACTGAGTTCAACTAACACTTGTGTGTGGTCTGGCATTGCAAAAATGGAAAGTATTTTTTGTTTTCTGTTTTGTGCAATTCCTGTAATGTATTGATGTAATTCTTCTCTATTTTGCTTTGTAATAAGGATCTATCTGCCTTTTACGGCAAATACAATGTGTATGTAAATTTGTGTATAGGTATTGGGCATCGTATTAACAGGTCGCACCTAGGGAGCTATTTTATGGTTGCTAATTTATTTTCTACAAACAGTTTGCCCCGTTGGGGCAGGGGATTTCTGTTGTCTTTGTTTTAAATAATTTGACCCATTGGGGCAGCGGAATTTCAATTGACTTTGTTATAAACAGTTTCTCCACTGGGGTATCTTTATGAAAATTTATATAATCTCTAAAACCCGCAGACCTTTCAGGTTTTATTGACTACCAATCAATTATTAGAAACCATTGCGTGATATCTGATAAGGATTTTATCGCTATAGATCAATCGATTATTGCAATATGATACGGGTTTATGATGTTATCTGATTTGACCTGTTCCTCGAATCACCCATTTGTAACTGGTCAGTTCTGGTAAAGCCATAGGCCCTCTTGCATGTAGTTTTTGAGTACTGATCCCTATTTCTGCACCCATTCCAAATTGATTGCCATCGGTGAATGCTGTAGAAGCATTTACATATACAGCTGCTGCATCGACTACATGAAGGAATAGCTCTTGATTTTGTGAAGAATTACTGATGATAGACTCACTGTGTTTTGAACTGTATCGGTCTATGTGCTTTAAGGCTTCATCTATACTTTTTACCGTTTTGATAGACATTTTCAAAGCAAGAAATTCTGTCCCAAAGTGGGTCTGGTTGGCAGCTTTGATTTGATCGTTCGCTTCAAGTACTTCCAGAGCTTGCTGGTCTGCAAAAATTTCCACTCCTGACTCAAGCAAATCCTCAACTAGCTCTTGAAGGTCCGAGAGTCTGTTTTGGTGAATGATTAAGCAGTCTAGACTGTTGCAAACACTTGGTCTTCTAGTTTTTGCATTATGAATGATAGCTTTACCCATTGCTAGATCAGCTGATTCGTCAAAATAGCAATGAACTATACCAGCTCCAGTTTCTATTACAGGGACTTTAGCATGCTCTCTGACATAATTAATCAGGTTCTGACTACCTCTTGGGATGATGATGTCCACAAAATCTACAGCTTCAAGCAAGGCTTTTGTAGCAGATCGATCTGTTGGCAGTAGGGTAAAAGCTTCTTTAGGTAATTCCAGCTGAGCTAAGGTCCTATGAATTACCTTGATAATGGCTTCGTTGGATTCAGCTGCATCCGAGCTTCCTTTAAGTACTAGCCCATTTCCTGACTTCAGGGCAATACAGAACACATCGAATGTTACATTTGGACGAGCTTCATAGATTACCCCAAGGACTCCAAGAGGAACGGAAATTTTGTTGAGCTGCAGCCCATTGTCTAAGGAACGACTTTCGATGGACTTTCCAAGTGGAGACGGCAGAGATTTGATTTGGAGGATTTCAGATACTATACTTCGGATTCTGTCCTCATTGAGGAGAAGTCTATCATATTTTGGGTCACTTTTTTGCATTTTCACCAAGTCTCTCTCATTGGCTTCAAGGATATCCCCCATAGATGCCAAAGTATTGTCAGCTAGATGTTCCAAAGCCGCATTGATCAAGTCGGGATGAATTCTTGAAAGTGACTTTGAGGCTTCTTTTAGTTTTGCAAAAGTATCTTGAAAGTGATTCATGTTAGAAAATGTACAAATAGTTGTAGTGAATAATTGGTTTTTGATTTTTCTGACCTATTTTTTCTTGAATAGTCTTTGCGCTATATTCAGCCCTCCCGAGACCAAGCCTCTGACCCTCTTGGTCTATAATCCTGAGGATATCACCTTTCTCAAATTCCCCATTTACCAAGACAACTCCAATAGGCAGAAGGCTACTGATTTTTTGGCTCGATAGTGCGGCTTTGGCTCCTTCATTGATCATGACTTCACCTTTATAGTATTGATCCCCATGAGCTAGCCATTTTTTGGTACCATGCTTTACTTTGCTTGGTTCAAAATAGGTGAATGATCCTTGCTTGTTTTGAATTTGATCTAAAATATTGTCTTTTTTTCCATTGGCTATGATCACTTGTATGCCTAGGCTAGCAGATCTTTTTGCCATGTTGAGCTTGGTAAGCATACCACCTCTACCAAAAGAAGATTTGGTAGCTGATATATAGCTTGCCAGGTTGTCAGATTGGGCATCGACTTTTTGGATCAGTTCGGAGGTAGGGTCAGCTGGTGGGCCTGTATATATTCCATCAACATTGGTCAAAAGGATGAGTGAATCCGCATCTACCATGGCTGCTGTAAGACTCGCAAGTTCATCGTTGTCAGTGAACATCAATTCAGTAATAGCCACTGTATCATTTTCATTGATGATTGGGATGATATTTTGATCCAAGAGTCCGAGCAGGCAGTTTTTCATATTGAGAAAATGCTTTCTATCTCTAAAGTCCTCTTTGGTGACTAGGATTTGGGAAATGGCCAGTTGGTGGTCTTGGAAAAGGGATTTGTATGTGTTGATCAGCTCGATTTGACCCATGGAAGCCCAAATTTGTTTTCTGATCACTGGGTTGATTTTATCTGAAATATTAAGCTCTTGACGGCCAAAAGCAACAGCCCCCGAACTTACCAGAACTATTTTGGTACCCTTTCTGACCAAAGATGCAACTTGGGATGTCAGGTGTTTCATTCTCTCAAAATCAGGCTTTCCTTCTTGGGTTGTCAATACATTAGACCCGATTTTGATTACGCAAAAATTCAATTGATTCATATCCGAATTGTCAAATTGTTGCAATATTACTCGGATACTTGTAGAAATGCTACATTTATATGCTTTAGCTCTAGAAGATTTGCTAAAACCAGCGTTTTCTTTTGAAATAAATCACCATGAGCAAAGATACTACTATGAAGAAAATCCAGCTGGTCAAGTAACCATATTTCCAGTTAAGTTCGGGCATGTTTTCAAAGTTCATCCCATATACTCCAGCGATAAAGGTCAATGGAATGAAAATAGTAGCAATGATTGTCAAGGTCTTCATTACTTCATTTTGTTTCAAGCTGATATTTGACATGAAGATTTCGACCAAAGTGGTAATGGATTCCCTTTGCATCTCAAGATTTTCGATGATTTCTACGGCGCTTTCATAGATATCATTGATAAAAGGATTTACTTTTTTGGTGACAAAAGGGCTTTCAGATTTTCGCCAAGAGGAAATAAGCTCTCTAGTGGGCCACACGATTTTTTTTATTTCTTGAAGATTTTTCCGTTGTCTATAGATGTCAGCAAGGTGAACCTTTTTTTGATCATTGATGATATCATCTTCTAGCTTTTCAGTTTGGTCACTGATCAATTCTAAGATGACATAGTATTGGTCTAGTATCGCATCAAGTAAGGTATATGAAAAATAGTCAGTACCTAATTTTCGCATTTTGCCGTAGGGATTTTCTAACCTAACCCTTATTGGGTCAAAGATATCATAGGCATGCTCTTGAAAGGTGATGACCAAGTTTTTGTTGAAGGCTATACTTACTTGCTCCATTTCCAGTGCTTCTATGGAACTCTTGGTGTAGAGCATCTTGGTGACAATCAAGATGAAATTGTCGAAATCTTCAAGTTTTGGTCTTTGATCAGTGTTTTGAATATCTTCGAATGCTACAGGGTGAATTTCAAAAAAATCACAAACATCTTTAAATACTTTATCATCATCGCCTTTGTAAATGTTGAGCCAGAATTTTTTGTCTGGCGTGATCAAACCAGAGATTTCTTGTATGCTTTTGAGGTGATGCTTTTCAAAATGATTTTCTGCAAATGCATATAGCTCAAAACTTCTCGTCAAAGTGGCATTTTCCATTCAGAAATTTAAAGAAGATTTTTGAATTTTTCTGGTGTAAGAGGTTTTTCAATAAACCCATCTACACAATCATACCTTTTTGCCTTTTGCTGATCTTGGAAATCTATCGAGCTTGAAAGCATGATTATTTTGTCTTTTCTGTGCTTATTTTTTTCTAAATATTGATTGAGAAAATCCCAACCATTCATCACAGGCATGTTGATGTCTAGCAGAATAAGTGTTTTTTCGTCAGGTGAAATGCTAGCTAATCTTTCTAGTGCTTTTTCAGCCTCAAGATATTCTTCCACTTGTTCTGCGATATTCATTTTGGAGATGAGCCTCTTATTGATCAGGTTGTTGATCGGGTCATCGTCTACTAGAATGATGGAATAAAATTGATACATTAATATTAATCGCGATAAAAGTGGACTTTAACTTTGGGTAACTTCCTACTAAAGTACAATTATATTCGGATGTTTGAAAAATAATACCAGAAAAATTGCTCAATTGACGTGTATCCATAGATGTATCAACTAATTCGATGGAAACATGTACTGGATCTAATCCACAAAAAAAGGGAGCATAACTCCCTTTTTTATAAACTTATTTATGAATTGGTGTCATTGATTACATCATGCCACCCATTCCGCCACCGCCCATTGGAGGCATAGCAGGACCTTCTTCTTTCACATCTGCTACCACACATTCAGTAGTAAGGAGTAGCGCCGCAATTGAAGCTGCATTTTCTAATGCAAGTCTTGTTACTTTAGTCGGATCGATTACACCTGCTTCGAATAAGTCTTCGTAAACATCAGTTCTTGCATTGTAACCATAGTGTCCAGAATTTTCTTTGATTCTATTCACGACTACAGATCCTTCGCCACCTGCGTTTTCTACGATAGTTCTCAATGGAGCTTCGATGGCAGTTCTTACGATATTGATACCAGTATCTTGGTCTTCATTTTCACCTTTTAGTGAGTCCAAAGAAGCAGCAGCTCTTACCAAAGCTACACCACCACCTACTACGATACCTTCTTGTACTGCAGCTCTTGTAGCGTGAAGTGCATCATCTACTCTGTCTTTTTTCTCTTTCATTTCTACTTCAGTAGCTGCTCCGATATATAGGATAGCTACTCCACCAGAAAGCTTAGCAAGTCTTTCTTGTAGTTTTTCTTTGTCGTAATCCGAAGTAGTTTTTTCAATTTGAGACTTGATCTCTGCGATTCTAGCTTGGATAGCAGAAGCATCACCTGCACCATTTACGATGGTAGTGTTGTCTTTGTCTATATTTACTTTTTCTGCAGTTCCCAAGTAATCGATGGTAGCATTTTCTAATTTGTATCCTCTTTCTTCAGAGATTACAGTACCACCTGTAAGGATAGCGATATCTTCAAGCATTGCTTTTCTTCTATCACCAAATCCAGGAGCCTTTACAGCTGCAACTTTGAGAGCTCCTCTGATTTTGTTAACTACCAAAGTAGCCAATGCTTCACCATCTACATCTTCAGCTATGATTACCAAAGGTCTTCCCGCTTGTGCTACTGGCTCCAATACAGGAAGCAACTCTTTCATAGAAGAGATTTTCTTGTCGTAGATCAAGATATATGGTCTCTCCAATTCAGCTTCCATTTTTTCAGTATTGGTAGTGAAGTATGGAGAAAGGTATCCTCTGTCAAACTGCATACCTTCTACAGTTCTTACTTCGGTTTCTGTACCTTTAGCTTCTTCTACAGTGATCACACCATCTTTACCAACTTTTTCCATAGCATCAGCGATCATCTTTCCGATCTCATCATCACTGTTTGCCGAGATAGTGGCTACTTGCTGTATTTCTTTTGAAGTAGAGATTACTTTAGAGCTAGACTTCAATGAAGCTACCACAGATTGTACGGCCTTATCGATACCTCTTTTAAGGTCCATTGGATTGGCTCCTGCAGCTACGTTCTTGATTCCTGCATTGAAGATGGCTTGTGTAAGTACAGTTGCTGTTGTAGTACCGTCACCAGCATTATCAGCTGTTTTTGAAGCAACTTCTTTAACTAGTTGAGCTCCCATGTTTTCGATTGGCTCTGCCAATTCGATTTCTTTGGCTACAGATACACCATCTTTAGTGATGGTTGGTGCACCAAATTTTTTGTCAATGATGACATTTCTACCTTTTGGGCCTAAGGTTACTTTCACTGCATTGGCCAAGGCGTCAACTCCTTTTTTAAGTTGATCTCTGGCATCGGTATTGAAAAATAATTGCTTTGACATTTTTTAATTTCTTTTTTGGTTTTTGAATGTTTTGATAGAATGATTAAAGTACTGCAAAGATGTCAGCTTCTCTCATGATCAAGAAATCCTTACCATCTACAGAAAGTTCAGTACCAGCATACTTACCGTAAAGTACAGTATCACCTACTTTTACAGTCAATGGTTCATCTTTTTTGCCACTGCCTACGGCTACTACGGTACCTTTTTGAGGTTTTTCTTTTGCTGTATCTGGAATGTACAATCCTGAAGCGGTTTTCTCTTCAGCTGCAGCAGGCTCTACCAGAACTCTGTCTGCAAGAGGCTTGATGTTGACTTGTGACATAAATTATAAGTTTTAATTAAGGTTAGTTCAAATTTCTTTCGTGCAGCATTGTTCACTTTTTGTGCCAATCCTCGAACTTGGCTCGTTCCTGCCATAAAGTCTTAAAATGCCTCCCGAGAGTCTGTCAGAAATGATTTTTTTAATTTTTTTTCTGTCAAAATTTCAATCATAACTTTAAAATCTGTCAGAATTTTACTATCTTTTTATTGCTTAAATTGATCGTTATGAAAACATTATCTGAAAATTGGATCACAGAGGGCTGGATAGATTTCGAGTATAAGAAATATGTGCTATTAGCATATCTGAAAGATGTAAATCATGATTTTAAAAATGTCAAGCTGTACCCGCCATTGGCAGACTTGATTCATCACTATGGCAGGCTGAGGCAATTTGCCGAGAACAAGGAACAACTCAAAGCCGCTTTTCCAAAGCTCATCACAAGTGCTGATATGGAACAGCTAAAATTCAATTACAAGCCACTTCATATTGATGATGAGACGATGCAACAGCTTGAGGAGATAGTGCAATATGCTCTACCAAAGTTCAAGGATCGTATTGAAGAGGGCAAAAGAATTTATGATTTCTTAGAAGGGGAGATGTCTATAGAGCCAGTGGGTATATGTCCCATTTATCAAAAAGAAGGTTACATGATGTTGTCTCAAGAGAAGACCAAAGATATTTTAATTTATAGGTATCAAGTCAATTTGTTTCAGAATAGTGTGGATCGTTATAAAGGAATCATGCTTCAGTTTATAAAAAATGTGAGGCTTTCTTTGGTTAATACTTTTGAGCAAATCAAGATGAACTTGGTGAAGGAATATAAGGAACTGCCAAATCCAGCGACCTATCGTATTCATTCCAAATTTCATGTGCCGATACAAGAAAGCCTAATCCCGATCAGTAAAAGACTTTTGCTTAAAAGTGTAGAATAAGAAAGGCTCTCCGGTTGAGGAGAGCCTTTTCATTGATTCTATTTTTTTTGGTAGATTAATCTTCGTTAGAATCTTCTACGGGTGCTTCTGATCCTTCAGACTCAGCTGGAGTAGATGGTAAAAGGGAACCGCCTTCTTCATTACTGTCAAATTGAGGAGCTACCATTTGTCTCTTTGCATTCTCGATATTTGGCGAGCTGAAAGAATCCACACTTGATGAAGTGTAGAATGCAGAACTTACCAATGAAAGAACAAGTATGGCTACAGCCAATACCCAAGTAGATTTTTCAAGAATATTACCGGTTTTAGTAACACCCATAATTTGCGATGCGCTTCCACCAAATGCTGCGCCTACACCACCTTTTGAGTTTTGCGAAAGGATGACCAAAATCAACAATACGGCCAATACAATGATGATGCTAATAAGAATGGTAAACATATTTTTAACTTTATTCTTCTAATTCTTTTATCAAGTCCGCAAAGTAAGTGCTTTTATTTGGAAATTTCACAATTAATTTTTTATAAATTTCCTTAGCTTTTCCTTTTTTTCCTTGCTTTACGAGTAATTTGGCAAAGGCCTCTGAAATGATGTTTGGATTAAGCTTGGTGCTTTTTTCAGAAAGATCTTCTTGTTTTTGAACATTTTCAATCTCTTTGATTGTAGCAAGCTTGATTTCTTTCTTGCTGAAGGCTTTGATGATATCTATCTGTTCTTTTTTCTTACTATCGACAATTTCCTTCTTCTCTTTTCTTTTGATAGTTTCTATCAGATCATCGGAACTCCCTGCTCTTTTTGTTTTTTTCTTACTTACTCCCTTTTTTTTCTCTGGAATATCCTCTGGCGTCTCTGGGGCACTCTTTTGATGGAGGTCTTCATCTAATTTTTTCAGAATATTGGCCCTTTGACTAGGGCTTTGCTCTTCAGAAGGTGTGGGGACCAGATCAAGTGGTTCTTTAGATTCACTTTTGATTTCTGGATTAGCCGGGAGCTTTGTTGAGTAGTCTGTTGGCTCTGGGAATGCGATGTCTTTTTCAAGAAGTTGTTTCAGCCATTGCCTGTTTGGGCTACTTATTGCCGCCCATGGTAGAAATTCATTGCCTTTGCCTTTTGAATGCTGATATTCATATTTAGCCAAAAGGACATTTGGAACTTGAAAATAAGGGAAATTTTCATGAACCTTGATCAACTGGTTGACCTGCTCTTTGGTGAGCTGATTTCCATGTTTGATGATTTCTTGAAATTGTTCTGCGTTCACTTTATTTCTACTTATCGAGTTTCGAATATAATCAATTTTACCAATTGGCCACAGTAGCGGTGAAGATATCCTGTATGATGTTCTCAAATATTTCTTCTATCAATGTGCTTTCTACTTGAAGCAATGAAGTTGTTCTAGGGTTGTAATCTGAAAAGAATGAAAAGCTTCTTTTAAGGTTGTCTTCTTCATTTTGCAGGTTGATAAACTCTACCTCAACGACAATGGTCAACCTTTCTTGACCAGCCCTGTCTGGGACATTGGGATCAGTACTGGTCACAGAGGCTTGTGGAGCCGTGTTGTACCTTACAATGGCGCCGGATAATTGGAGATCCCCATTACTTCTGACTAGCTCTAGTTGTGTGTTTCTTTGATAGAAATCTTTCAATGATTCTGTGAACAACTGTCCCATGTTTGCAGGACCTCCTCCTGAATCATTGAAAAAGTTCTCAACTGAAAATGTTTTCGTGATGTCGTAATCTATGTTGGTTCCAGTAAAACTATACTTCACCGAACAGGCTTGAATAGAAAAGGCAAGGATTATAAAAATGCCCAGTCTTTTCTTGAGTGATTTAATCAATATCATATTGCTTGATTTTCCTATATAACGTCCTTTCGGAGATTCCTAGGTCGTTGGCGGCATGTTTTCTTTTATTATTATGCTTTTGCAATGCCTTTACGATCATTTCTTTCTCTTTTTTCTCTAGCGAAAGTGAATTATCGTCTTCTTCATGGATGATATCCTCTATAGCTTCTTCTTCATATGATTCATGATCCTCATTCTTCTTCATCTGATCGATCACTAAAGGGAAATTCACTGGTGAAGAAGGTTGAGAAGTTGTTTCGTCAAATTTGACTGAATGTTCGAGATCTTCGAAGAGATTTTGGTGCTTGTTTATGATATTTGCATTCAATTCACCTGACTGATATGTTTCTAGAACGAGCTGCTTAAGTTCATTCATGTCTTTTTTCATATCAAATAGCACCTTATACAAGATATCTCTTTCTGAGAAATCTTTGCTGCCTTCTTGGCTAGCTCCGCTTCCTGTATAAGGCGCAGGTAATCTAGTTTGGTCAGAAGGTAAGTATCTCCCCAATGTAGCTGCATCTATCTCTCTCTCTTGTTCTAGGAGAGAGATTTGTTCAGCTAAGTTTTTAAGCTGGCGAATATTTCCTGGAAAAGGGAATTTCATGAGGAGCTGCTTGGCATCTTCATCAAGTGATATGGGTTTGACGCTGTATTTTTCGGAGAAATCCGTGGTGAATTTTCGGAAGAGTAACACCATGTCTTCGCCTCTTTCTCTCAATGGAGGGACGTAGATCGGTACTGTGTTTAACCTGTAGTAAAGGTCTTCACGGAATTTACCTTTTTCCACAGCTTTGATCAAATTGACATTAGTGGCTGCGATGACCCTTACATTGGTCTTTTGAACTTTAGAAGAGCCAACTTTGATAAATTCACCATTCTCTAAAACCCGAAGCAGTCTCGCCTGAGTCCCAAGTGGCATTTCTCCGATTTCATCCAAAAAGATGGAACCTCCATCTGTTACTTCAAAATACCCTTTGCGGGCTTCATGAGCACCTGTAAAGGATCCTTTTTCATGACCGAAAAGTTCTGAATCTATCGTGCCTTCTGGGATAGCCCCACAGTTGATGGCAATGAATTTCCCGTGCTTTCTGACACTGAGAGAATGTATGATTTTGGAAAAAGATTCTTTTCCACTACCGCTTTCACCAGTGATGAGCACAGTCATGTCGGTAGGAGAGGCTTGCATAGCCACTTGTATGGCATGGTTGAGCAATGGACTATTGCCTATAATTCCAAATCTTTGCTTTACACTCTGAATCTCTGATGCTGTGATCATTTTCCTAGCTTTGGTTTAAGATACTACTTCTCCAAACAATGTGGCTGGTGTGCAATCTGTGATTCTCACGGTTACATAATCACCTTTTTGGAAGTTTCCTTTATCGATGATGACAACCTTATTGGCGGTGTTTCTACCTTTTAGCTGCTCTGTAGACCTTTTAGATTCTCCTTCGATGAGAATCTCTTGGATTTTGCCTATATCCATTTTATTTCTTTCATCCGATAATTTGTTTTGCTTATCGATGATCTCATTGAGCCTTCTCTTTTTGATATCCAAAGGAATATCATCTTTGAATTTTTTAGCAGCCAAGGTCCCAGGTCTTTCAGAGTAATAGAACATGTAAGAGAAATCGTATCTTACAATATCCATGATGCTTAAGGTGTCCTGATGCTCTTCCTCTGTTTCTGTACAGAACCCTGCAATCATATCAGAAGAAATGCCACATTCTTCACCTAGTATTTCTCTGATTTTTGAAACTCTTTCGATATACCATTCTCTATCATAAGTACGATTCATAAGCTCAAGCACCCTTGAGTTACCACTTTGCACTGGCAGGTGGATGTATTTGCAAATGTTGTCGTACTTCTTCATCGTATAAAGTACCTCGTCAGTGATGTCTTTTGGATGAGAGGTGGAGAATCTTACCCTCAACTTAGGGTCAATCAAAGCGACCATTTCTAGTAGATTTGCGAAATTCACAATCTCACTTGCATCGTCTTTTTTATTCAGTCGAGCTTTATTATTCTCTTCAGGTGACCATTTGTAGGAGTCTACATTCTGACCTAGTAGGGTGACTTCTTTGAATCCTTTATCAAATAACTCCTGTGCTTCTTTTACAATTGAGTGTGGGTCTCTACTTCTTTCTCTTCCTCTAGTAAATGGTACTACGCAAAATGAGCACATGTTGTCACAACCTCTCATGATGGAAATGAATGCACTCACACCATTAGAATTCAGCCTGACAGGAGAAATATCAGCATAGGTCTCTTCTCTGGATAAGAAAGTATTTACTCCTTTGTTGCCTTCTTCTGCTGTGGCTACCAAGTTGGGAAGGTCTCTGTAAGCATCCGGACCTACTACCACATCTACGATTTGCTCTTCTTCAAGGAGTTTTTCTTTCAGTCTTTCTGCCATACATCCCAAGACCCCAATCGTCATCTCTGGTTTATGTTTTTTTATAGCATTGAATTGTGAAAGTCTTTTGCGGACTGTGGTCTCTGCTTTTTCTCTGATTGAGCAAGTATTCAAAAATATTACGTCTGCTTGTTCAAAGTCCGAAGTTGTATCAAATCCATTATCTTTCATGATCGAAGCGACAATTTCGGAGTCCGAGAAATTCATCTGACAACCATATGATTCGATGTATAACTTTTTCGATTTCCCTGTGTTTTCATCTTCAGTAGTCTTGTAATCACATGCCTGTGCTTCCTGAGCTGAGATGATGTCTATGTCCTTGATGATATTTTCCATATAATACTTCAATTTGAAGATGCGAAATTAACAAAATACCGACAAAATGACAGACTTCAGTCACGTATTTATTTTGAAGTTGTAACGAAATGGCTCTTGATTTGCTTAAATAAATCTTGAAACTGTTATATTTGAATTTCACCTAAACATAGAATAATATCAAACGCTTTTTATATAAGTTTTTGAAAATTGCAGGGATTGCAATGACCATTTTGCTGCTTTTACTGGTAGCTTTGATACTTTTTATACGAAGTCCATGGGGGCAAGATATCATTGTTAACAAGGCTACAGCGTACGTATCTGGTAAAACAGGTACAGAAGTATCAATTGATAGATTATTTGTAACATTTCAAGGAAATGTTTACTTGGAAGGCTTGTATTTAGAGGACATGGAAGCCGATACTTTACTTTACTCCAAGGATTTAGAGGTGGGTTTTGGATTGGTGAAATTTTTGAGAACTGGGGAGATTGCCATCACTAAGCTGGATTGGGAAGGTCTAAGGGCAAACGTTCACAGGGATGAAGGTGAAGAGGAATTTAATTATCAATTTATCATTGACGCTTTTGTATCACCCCAAGATAGTACTTCTGCCAGTGTGGATGAGCCTGAAGTGCAGCCTACTGAGGAGTCTTCTGAGCCACTCAAAATTAGTATAGCTCCCGTGAAGCTCAAGGATTTTGAAGTGAAATATATTGACAGAGAAGCTGGTATGGAAGCTTTTTTGAGTTTTAAGGAGTTTTTGATTGATGTGCCTCATTTGGATTTAGAAAAATTTGAATTTGATATCAATGAAGTCTCTTTGGTCAATAGCAAGGTGAGTTATATCCAATCAAAACCAACAGAGGAAAAAGAAGAAGAGCAAGCCTCTGAATCAATTCCCCTGCTGATTGCATTGAAAAAGCTCAAGATTGAAGAAGTTTCTCTACTTTACGATGATCAAGTCAATGAGCAAAAAGCCTCTGTAAAGCTTGGATTGCTTGAAGTTAGCATGCCTGAATTTGACCTTGAAGGCCAAAAAGTGATTTTAAATAGCCTTGACTTGAAGAAGTCAAATATAGCATATCAAGATTTTTCTCTACAGACTTCAACGGATGCACAAGTAGCCGTCCAGCAAGAAACACCTTCTAGTTTTGAGTGGCCTGATTGGTTGGTAGAAGTTGGGTATATTGATTTGGAAAACATTAATTTGATATATAAAACCAAAGATGTAGCGCCACGACAAGGGTTTTTTAATCCTGAATCCATGGAGTTTCAAGACTTGAACCTAAATGTTTCCAACATTGCCCTGGCAGACAATGCTGCAAAATTAAAGCTTAGAGACTTTAATTTTCAGGAGGCTGGGGGATTTGCTTTGGAGCAATTTGCTGTGGCCATAAAACTTGATGATACTAGCCTTGAGATAGATGAGCTGGCAATTAACACATCACGCAGCGAGCTAAGGGCTTCAGTTGATATGTCTTATGCATCGATCGATCAACTTATCGAGCAACCAGAATTGGTTAACATGGATTTGAAGTTAAACCGCCTAAGAGCCGATGTAAGAGATGCTTTTTTCTTCCAGCCTGAGCTGTCTAGGGATGAGATGATTAGAAAAATCAGTACTCAGCCTATCTTGGCGAAAGCTAATGTCAGAGGAAACATGGCGGCATTGAGGGTGAATGATTTCCAGACTTCTTGGTCAGATGCAAAAGTTTCCGCCAAGGGATCTTTGAGAAATGTATTGGATACTGATCAGCTTTATTTTGATTTTCCAACTGTGAACCTACAGGCAAGCGGTGCTACGATTGGGAAGTTTCTTTCAGAGACTCAAAGAGAAAGCTATCAATTGCCTGAAATGGTGAAAATTGAAGCCAGAGCAAAGGGAAAAGTAGAAGATTTACTTTCAGAAATTAAGCTTGAATCAGATCTTGGGAATTTGGCACTTTTGGCTAAATATAAAGATGCTGGAAGCATGGCTTTTGATGTAGAAGTGAAAGTTGATGAATTTCAGATTGGCAACTTGCTCAAGAACCCAATGCTGGATACGCTCACTTTTAGCTTGGAAGCAGTAGGTGAGGGGTCAGATCTATCGAACTTGAACGCTACACTTACTTCTAACTTTGAAAGATTAAGACTGAATGGCAATGATTATTCAGGTTTAGAACTATCAGGAGAGCTAGTGGATGGCAATGGAGATATCAAAATGGGGCTTGATTCTGAAGATCTGAAATTTGAACTTTTGACCAAGTTGGCATTAGATACGGTAAATTATAATGTTGATTTGAAGTTGGATCTTCAAGGAGCGGATTTGTACGCATTGGGTTTCACTCCTCAAGATACTAGGGCAAAGTTGCTTTTTGAAGCACAGTTTGATGGTAATGAGAAAGCTTTTGATTTGAAAACCAGAATGTCTGATGCGCTCGTTGTTTTTGATCAAAGGACATACCCATTAGGCGAATTTGATATTGACGCAAAGATTCGTGAGGATGAGACCAACGTGAATATCAAAAGCTTGATGCTAAACGGTGAGATGAAAGCCAATGCTTCACCAGACTTACTTGTCGAATCTTTGACACACTACCTCAGGACTTACATTGATACAAAAGATACCTTGGAAGTCTTGATGGCTGAGGATGTGAAAATGAAAATAGATTTTACAATCAATCAAGCGCCTATTCTAAATCAAGTCCTTTTGCCAGCATTGGAAAAGCTGGATACAGCCAAGTTGAAGATTGATTTTGATCTGCAAGCAGCATTATTGACGACGCGATTGGATTTCCCATATTTGAAATATGGAGGTATAGAATTGGATAGCTTGGGCTTAAGGATCAATGCAGACGAAGAAGACCTCGATTTGGCATTCGGATTTTTGAAATTAAATACTGGTCCATTGGATATGGATAGGACTTACTTCACGGGGGAACTGGACAATTCAAGACTTTATTTTGACTTCAACTCCTTTGATGGAGATGAGCGAATGGTGCACGTGGCTTCTGATATCGGTTTGTTTGGTGATACATTGAGTATTCATATCTCACCAGCGGAGTTAATGCTCAACAAGCGAGAGTGGAATATTCCAGAGAGCAATGAGATTTTGTTTGCTACGAACTTTATGCACTTTGAGAATTTTGAGTTTACAAGGAATAATCAATCACTAAGCATCAGAGATGATGTGGAGGATGTTGCTCAGGAGCATGTCGCCCTGGAGTTCAGTGAGTTTAGATTGGAGACATTTACGAGTCTGTTGAATCCTGATGAACTTATAGCCGGTGGTTTACTCAATGGGAAACTCATCGTTGAAAATCCGTTTGGAGCAATTGGGTTCTTGGCAGAATTGAAGATTCAGGATTTAAAAGCCTTGAATGTCCCCATGGGAAACCTAAGCTTAGATGCTGAGGCAGAAAACTTAGGGGAATATAAGTTAAAGCTTGCATTGAAAGACGGTGGAATTGATTTGGATTTAGGTGGAAGTTTTGTTGCAGATGAGGCTGGTGCCAACTTCGATTTAGATTTGGATATCAATAAAATTGAGATGGGACTTGTGGCGGACTTGTCTGGTGGAGAGCTGAGGGATGCTACTGGTAACCTCACAGGAAGTGTGAATGCCTCAGGAAGTACCACAGCACCAGAATATGATGGAGATTTGATTTTCAACGATGCATCTTTTATAGTATCACAGCTGAATGCCAAATACACTTTATCCAATGAAAAGCTTTCAGTAGACAATCAAGGGCTCAAATTAAACAAGTTTACGATTAGAGATGCGGATAATCAAAGTTTCGTTATAGATGGGTCAATTTTGACAGATGATCTGACTAATCCTAGTTTTGACCTGAAGCTGTTGGCTAAGAGCTTTAGGGCCGTAAGTTCTACTAGAGATGATAACGACCTCTTTTTTGGGACGGCAATCATTGATGCAGATGTAACAATCAGAGGTGACATGAATCTTCCAAGGGTTACAGCTGAGTTGAAAATCAAAGATGGGACAGATTTTAATGTGATCATACCAGAATCCCAATTGGATGTGGTGCAGCGTGATGGTACAGTAATCTTTGTCAATCGCCAAGATCCATTTGATATCCTGACACGACAGACTGATGAATCTATCAATGCATTTACAGGGTATGATATAAGGGCAGTGTTGAAAGTTGATCCAAATGCCGTTTTCAAGGTAATCGTAGATGAACGATCTGGAGACAACTTGAGCGTGTCTGGTCAAGCAGACTTGAACATGGAGATCAATCCAAATGGTAGGATCACCCTTAGTGGTACCTATGAGTTGACCAAAGGACACTATGAGATGTCTCTTTACAACCTTGTAAATAGGAGGTTTGAAATAGCAGAAGGTAGTACAATCTCTTGGAATGGCGACCCGATGGACGCAAACTTGAATATATCAGCTATTTATAATGTAAGAACAGCTTCTTCGGAACTGATGGCATCACAACTGAGCAGTACAAGCTCGGATGCTAGGGTTCAATATCAGCAAGAATTGCCATTTATGGTTTTTCTTAATGTGAATGGAGAACTTCTAAGGCCAGAGATATCATTTAGACTGGATATGCCAGAAGATCAGCGCGGTGCTTTGGGAGGAAATGTGTACAGCAGGGTGTTACAAGTTAATGATCAGGAGGATGAGTTGAACAAGCAGGTATTTTCACTTTTGGTGCTCAATAGATTTTTTCCTTCTCAAGGAAGTGATGGGTCCGGAGGGGGAACTTCGGCTATTGCAAGGAGCAGTGTGAGTCAAGTGCTTTCAGGGCAGCTCAATGCTTTGTCAAGCAATATCTTTGGCAATAGTGGTCTAGAGCTTGACTTTGATTTGGATAGTTTTACGGACTTCCAAAGTGGTACTGGTCAGGATAGAACCCAACTCAATGTGAATGCGAGGAAAAGATTCTTTGACGATAGGCTGATCGTACAAGTTGGGAGTCAAATGGATATAGAAGGGAGTTCTCAGAATCCAGATCAAGCCAATGCAGTCCTTGGAAATGTCAGCTTAGAATACATGCTTACAGAAAATGGACGCTACAGGGTTAGGGCATTTAGGAAAAATCAGTTTGAAAGTATTATCGATGGTCAATTGATAGTGACAGGATTTGGTTTGATTTTCAATAGGGAATTTAATGAGTTCTTTGAGCTCTGGAAAGGAGTAGATGCTTCCGAAAATGGTACAAATCCAATAGATAGCATAGAAAGGAAAGAAGAAGAGGAAAAGCAGGAGAAAAAGAAAAAAGAGAATGGTGAAGCTGAAAAGAAGGAAGAGGAAGAAAAGGAGGGAGTAGAGAATGAGGAGAAAGAAAAGAATGAAGAAACTAGTAATCAAAGCAATTCCGAAACTTTGAAAAAGGAGGAAAATGAGGATTAATCAATTTTTAGTAGGCCTAGTTTTAGGTGTGGTGATACTGCATGGATGTAGTGTAAAGAAATTCATTCCAGAAGATGAAAGCTTGTTTACTGGCTCTGATTTGGAGATTGAGTCTGAAGGAGACATCCAGGATAAAAAAGAAATCCAAAGAGAGCTAGAAGGATTGTTTCGACCAGAACCGAATAGCAAATTTCTCGGAATGTACTTTGGTTTATGGGCTCATTATAAAGGCAGTAAGGAAAAACCAGGGTTTATCAATAGATTTTTGAAAAAGCGTTTTGGAGAAGAACCTGTGTACTTTAGTCGCGTCAATCCCCAAACGACAGAAGAACTGATGCTCAATAGGCTTGAAAACAATGGGTTTTTCTTTGCAGAGACTTCTTCAGAGGTAAATAGGAATGGGAAGTTTACTTCTGTGAGTTACCAAGCTACCGTGACTGAGCCTTATGTCTTGAGAGCATTGAAAATAGACAGGGATTCTTTGGAGGTAGATCGGGAAATCATTGAGCTTATGGAGGAAAGTGAGCTTCAGCCAGGGACCAGGTTCAATCTTTCAAAGCTCAATGATGAGCGAGAGCGTTTAGATGAAGCATTGAAAAATAGAGGGTATTATAACTTCAATCCAAATTATTTGATTTTTGAGGCGGATACGAATGTCACTGACAAGCGCGAGTTTGATTTGTTTTTAAGGTTTCGAAAAAGTGCTCCACAGCATGGTATCATTCCATATAAAGTGCAGAAAATAAAGGTTTTTCCAAATTACTCAGTGACTGAAGATGAAGATAAGCTCGATACAGTGGTCGTAGACGGAAAGGAATTTATCCAAGGGAATCTGGTCTTTAAACCAAACTTGTTGGAGCAGTACATCCTATTGGAAAAGGAAGATAGGTATAGCCCGTTGAGATCCAGGTTGACTAGCAATAGATTGAGTTCTATTGGAACTTACCGCTTTGTAAACTTACGCTACGAAGAGGTGGAGGATAGCGTAGAATTTGGTAATCTTGAAGCCAATATTTACTTGTCGCCACTTACCAAAAGGTCTTTGAGAGCCGAGCTTCAGGGTGTGTCAAAATCCAATAACTTTGCAGGTCCTGCACTGAATTTAGTGTATAGGAATAGGAATTTATTCAAAGGAGGAGAGACGTTAAGTCTAACAGGAAAATTTGGGTTTGAAACCCAACTAGCGGGTGGAGATCTATCTGGATTGAATTCCATAGAGCTAGGACTCAAAGCTGATTTGGTTTATCCAAGGGTTATTTTCTTTGTACCTATCAAGGAGAAGTTTAGCTATTCAGTACCAAAAACAAAAATGAGTTTGGGTACAGAGTATCAAAGTAGGGGAGGTTTGTACAGACTGAATACATTTTCTGCCAATTATGGTTATTTCTGGAATGCTAATCGATTTGTGTTTCACGAAATCAATCCTATCAGCTTGAATGTCGTGAACTTGACAAGGACTTCTCCTGAGTTTGAAGAGATTCTAGATAGCAACCCGTTTTTGAGGAGGAGTTTTGAGCAGCAATTTATCGCAGGGATCAATTATACCTTCAATTTTGATAAGCTATCCGGAAGGTTTAGGACTCATGGGATTTTTGTTGGGACTACCTTAGATTTTGCTGGTAATGCACTCGGTCTAGCAAATTCCTTAGCAGGATGGGAAGAAGGAAGGTTCTTAGGTCTCAATTATGCACAGTATTCTAGAGGGGATGTGGATCTTCGTTACTATTACAGGATGAATGAAGAGCATACCATTGCAACGAGGTTGTTTGGCGGAGTAGGTTTGCCATACGGTAATTCGGAATCACTGCCATTTGTGAAGCAGTTTTTTGCAGGTGGACCGAATAGTGTAAGGGCTTTTCGAATTCGCTCTTTAGGACCTGGTACATACAGACCAGAGAATACAGGGATAGGTGCTTTCTTCGATCAGGCAGGTGATATCAGATTTGAGGGAAATATTGAGTATAGATTTCCTATCGTATCAGTACTCAAAGGGGCCTTGTTTATGGATGCTGGGAATGTTTGGTTGATGAATGAAAATGAAGCACTTCCTGGTGGGAAATTTACTTCGGATTGGTGGTCAGAATTAGCCGTAGGAGCTGGATTCGGTATGAGAATTGATATTGAGTTTTTTGTCATAAGGTTTGATTTGGCAACTCCACTTCGGGTACCGTATTTGCCCGAAAATGAAAGGTGGGGCAATACTTTCGATATCGGAAGTGGAGACTGGAGAAGAGAAAACTTAATATTCAATTTTGCTATTGGGTATCCTTTCTAGGCAGTGAGGTCAGTTCTGAACCTGATTTCTTTAGGATATGGAAAGGCATGCAATAGTTCACCTTGGGTGATCTTTTGTTGGATTTTTTTCCAATGATCAGGATCGAACAAGTCCTCATGATACTGTAGGAAATGATCTTTTACATCTTTTCTTCCGATCATAAATCTCTTGAAGTCTTCTGGGAAAATGTCATTTCTGGCGATGTCGTACCAAGGTGTAGATGCATATATTTGCTCATAGTTTTCGGGCCTAGGCTTCCAGCGAAAATTCATGTCAGTAAGAAACTCAATTTCATCATAATCATAAAAAACAACCCTTTTTTGACGGGTAACTCCGAAGTTTTTGGTCATCATGTCTCCAGGGAAAATATTTGCTTGTGCCAGCTGCAAGATGCTATTCCCATAATCCTCTACTGCAAACTTTGCATCCTCATGATCGCAAGTTTCCAAATACATGTTTAGCGGTATCATTTTGCGTTCTGTATACAAATGTTTGATGATAAGCTTATCTTCTGTGAAGATCAGTAGGGAATTGACAGTATTTTTCAATTCCTGAATCAACTTAGGGCTCATCCTATCTAAAGGGAATGTGAAATACTCAAACTCATGTGTGTCGGCCATTCTCCCTACCCTGTCGTGCAAGGAAACGAGTTTGTACTTTTCTTTTACTTCCTGACGAGTCATGTCTTTGGGTGGTTCAAAATGATCCTTGATCAGTTTGAATACAATATTGTAACTAGGTAAGGTGAATACTGTCATCACCATGCCTTTGATGCCTTCGGCTATCTCAAACTGATCACCACTTTCTTCAAGATGTAGTAGAAAATCTCTGTAAAACTCTGTTTTGCCATGTTTGTTGAACCCAATGGCATTGTATAATTCATGAATCTGTTTGTGACTTATCACCGCATTTAAGAAAGAGACCATTTGAGACGGTATGTCTACTTCAACCATGAAATATGACCTACTGAAGCTGAACATATGTGCCATGATTTTTGGATCAAAAATCAAGGTGTCTACATAGACTCCATTGTCATTGTGTAGAAATGGGATAATAAAAGGCATCCATTTATCACCCACTCTGGTTCTTCCGATCAAGTAAGCAGCTTTGTTTCTATAAAACACACTTTTTAATACTTGAGTTACCGTATCTTTTGTAGGTTCATACCTGCTCAATATCACTTCTCTGACTGCTCTGACCAAGTGTTGAATATCTTCTTCTTTGTTGAAATATGGTACACCAAAATCAAAATCTTGAATGATCTGCCGAATTATCTTTTGCAATCCCCAAGAAGATGGGTAGCTATGGTAAAGGTTCTCATTAGGGTGGAGGTCACAGGTATCATAGCCTTCATATACAAACATCAAGTCTTCATCCACCGCCAGTTTTGGCATAGATTTTCGAATTACAGAATTGTAGAATGTTTCTGCCAATTCCTTGTCTTGTCGATCAAGGATAGCTTTGGAATACCCTTTTTTGACCTCTTCCCAAAAGGTTCTTTCTTCACGTTGATTTGTATTCAGATTTGAGATTGAGTTGCAGCAAGATCTTACTAGATCTTTATATAACCTTAGCCTTTTTCTATGATTGGCTTGCATTTCTGTCCAATTTCTTGATTTGAAAAATTCAGGGGCGAGGACCGTTAGCTTCTTGAACTCATTGATATAATGATCAAAACCTTCAGTGATTTTACTAATGGTAGTGGTGGTAAGGCTTACTTCTCGTTCGGTATTCATAGCTGTACTATTATGTAAAAAGAAAATGGATTACTTTGCATTATTCTAAAATCAATTATCAAAATGAAGGTGCCTAGATTTTTAAATAGAAATCCAAATGGATACCAGTAACCAATTCATAAAAAGTGTTTCAAGACCCAGCTATTAATTGATAACTTGTACCGCTTTTCAGAAATTGATCTAAAAGTAGGCTTTTATTTGTATGAATTTCTTCATCTTAAAACACATTTCAAATGTTTCAACTTAATCGAAATTCTAACAATCTATTTAATATTCCAAATTGTGTCTATTGAAAATTCAAGTTTTAAAAAGTGAATCTAATTTTAGTGGTAGAAGGTTTTTATGAATTCACTAGCGAGAAAATTAAAATTACCGGAGAAACTTTCAATTCTGAATTGGATTGGGGGAAGACATATGAGATTAAAGAATTAAAGGATTGGATATTGATTTACCAAAACAGACAAGTAGCTAATGTTTTACCAAAAGAGTCATTTGGTGAAAATATAAAAGACTTCCGAATATTAGTGAAAAGTAAAAATTTAAACGCTAAACTGAAATAAAAAACAATTAAGCTCAAAATTTATCATAACAGAGAAAAGTCTTTGTTATGGACCCCTATTGATGAGCCCTGATTGGTGCATACGTCTATTTTAGCTTTTGGTTGTATTAAGAGGGGCTTTTGGTTTGAGGATCTTATCGCCCTACCCATTATTTGGGTTGGTTTTCTAGTTTGCCCCTGAACCAATGATTGATTTCTTAGATCCTGTAAGTAAATTAAGAGGAGTTGGATACTCAGGTTCATAATTTATCCGATTCCTGACTTAAACACTATCAACCTGACTGTTTTTGGGTGTTGAGTGTGGTCTTATCAAACTTCCTTTTGTGGTTCGGGAAACACTTGGTTTATCATTCCAAGTTTTATGAAATGGCAAATAGCTCAGAGAGTATGTTTTAATTGAATAAATTTGCAGTAAAATTTGTTACTTTATAATATGTGTAAAGAAAAATTAATAACTGGGATCAATGTTGCTCAACAAATGAGTAAAGCTAGGAATATCCTGAATAGTCAAGTTATTCCTAGAGAAGAGCTGTTTCAAATTCGAAAAAAAGAGGGTAAGTTGAGTAAAGAGCTTATAAGTGCCCTAAAAACCAATTCATAATTTGACAGTGATTGCGGTATGCAATGGTGCGGGAAAGTCAACTTTTGCCACATCATTTTTACCCGAAGGGTTAATCTCTTTCGATTATGACAGGATATTTTTGGAGCATTACAATAGTCTTCCCGATAGCGAATTGAGAGAAAAATTTGCTAAAGATCAGACCTCAAAGGAATTTGAGACTATAATTGAAGCGTCTATTTCAAAAAAATGGATTTTTGTTACGAGACTAATTTTGATTCACTCCCCATTTTTTGGCCGCGAAAATTTAAAGAAAATGGCTACAAACTAAATTTAATTTTCTTTTGCTTAGCCGGCCAGGATATTGCTAAACACAGGATTCAAGTAAGGACAGAATTCAAAGGTCACTTTGTTGATAATAAAACCATTGAGCTAAAATGGAAAGCTGGCTACAAAAATGTAAACTTACATTATAATTTTTTTGACAATGTTTTGTTCGTGAATAATTCAAAACAAAATGATGTGTATACCAATATTTTGCAAGTTGAAAATGGAGAAATGGTGCTCATGATTGATCAAGTACCAGACTATTTCAATCATAGGCTACCAGAAATATATAAACTAATCAGTAAGGTTTAAAAGTCATTGCAAAGTGTCGTAAAGGAGAATCCTACGCACAAACCTCTCACAAACTGTCTTGTTACGCAGGAGAAACGTATCCCAAAACAGGACAGGCTGTAAATCTTTCAGATTGCTCATGATGGATCAATTTTAATTTGTATTCAAGAATGCTGTCTGAATCAATTGTTATGTGATAGAAAAGGTATTCCCTATGAAAATCGTGAAGGATATCCATTCTTGTATAAGAAAAACAAATGCAAAGCATTCATGAATACCATTAAAAAAACAACTTCTATGAATAAAGTTGGGCTTATTTAAGTGAATAAGGTTTTTTCAATCAAATTAATGTAATGTTAACTTACTTTTACCAAAGGTGGATTTTATCCATAAAAGGGTTAAAAGATATTTTGCGTTTTCTTTCCCAAAATACTTGAGCTTGTAGGAGCACTTTTTGTAATGTTTTTTAGCGAAATTGACATGGTTTTCAACGAATGAAACTATTTTTATACACAAAATAAAATTTTCGCAATCGATTGCTTGTACAATAAAAAAACATTTTCTACCTTTCCGCCATGTTATTCACATACTGAATATCTACAATAGGTTTAATAGGTTTGAGAGATAAAAAAGGTTTGGGCAATGTCCAAACCTTTTTTGATTTCTAAAGAATTTACACTTTTTTCGTATTCTCATTGTTAACACTCATATGCGCCAATTTAAACTCATCCAATTCACTTTCATGGCTTACCTTATGCTACTTGTGTGGTCGTGTGGATCGTCTAATGAAGAGACATCTTTAGATGCTACTATAACGGGGGAGGAGTCTTTGGAAGAAAAGCAATTGTTAGAGAATGGATTCCAACAACTCACAGAATGGACAGCTCATTGGAAGCGGCAAGTTCCGGGTTTTGACCTGCATGATTTCAAGCTATCTAGAGTAGATAGTATAGAGACCATAGAAAGGCCTGAAGAGAATTTCATCACTAAGGGGAACGCTTTTTTTGCTTATCTAAAAGATCAGCCAGATGGAAAGGGAACTGTAGATATTTATAGCTATAAAATCACCTTCCCAGAAGAGGGTAAGCCATATTTTAACCCTGATTCTGAAGTTACCTATTTTCGTTCTGATGGGATGCGAGAAAGGCTTCTTTTTATAGGACCTTCTGGAGCATTCGAAGATGCCATATGGTTAAATTCAGAGGCACTCTTAGTGGTAGGTCACTTTGAAAGTGACGCAGGTGTATCTCCCAAAGCATGGATCATTTATCCTGAGAGTCAATTGATTCATCAATATGAGTCAAACCTTACGACAGATGATTACAGGCGAGAAGGGTTTTTAACCAAGAGGTTTTCAGTAGAAAAACAATCAGATGGAGTTTGAGAAAGTGATCGAAAGGGTGCAAAAGATGTTAGAAAGTCCGCTTCCAGGGAGAGTGGGACAGCTTTCGATGTCACCAAGACCTGTAGATGAGTCACGATTTGGAAATATGGTGCCTGATGATGTGAGAAAAGGTGCGGTATTGATACTTTTTTATCCAGATAAATCAAATGCTTTCGTCCCTTTTATCAAAAGACCAAGTTATGATGGACCTCATGGCGGTCAGGTGGCACTTCCTGGTGGCAAATGGGATGATACTGATGCAGACCTGAGCTTTACTGCGCTGAGAGAAGCAGAAGAGGAGATTGGAGTAGATGCGGCGAAAGTCGAGTTGATAGGTAATTTATCAGATTTGTTTATACCTCCTAGTAATTTTTTAGTTAGGCCATATCTCGGTTTTATCAACCAGAAACCTAAATTTGTTCCAGACCCTTATGAAGTAGATCGAATCATACAGTGCCAAGTCAATCAACTCATTGATAAGAAAATCAGGAAAGAAGGAGAAATTGTGGTTAGGGGAAATTACAAGCTACAAGCACCTTATTTTGATATTGATAGCGAAATGGTATGGGGAGCTACTGCCATGATGCTCGGAGAGTTTATGTACCTTTGGGAAAATGTAAAAGTTTGATTTTTCGGGCATTTGATGTATTTATGTATTTCAATTAGCCCCAATATAATGATAGAAGAGACACCTTTCTTGACCAATGATGCAGTAGTTTTTGGTATTTTAGTGGCCATTTTGGCTTTAGTTTTCTCCACATCCTCTAGTAAGAATCCATTTTGGATGAAGTTTTACAGGATAGTTCCTTCGATCTTACTTTGCTACTTTATTCCTGCGATTCTCAATTCAGTAGGGCTGATTTCAGGAGAATATTCTCAATTGTATTTTATGGCCTCAAGGTATTTATTGCCAACTTCATTGGTGTTATTGACTTTGAGCATAGATTTCAAAGGGATTTTAAAATTGGGGCCGAAAGCATTGATTATGTTTTTGGCAGGTACCATGGGGATTGTGCTTGGAGGTCCTATGGCGTTGTTTATAATTTCTGTGATTCATCCAGAAATTCTTGGTGGAGTAGGTCCAGATGAAATCTGGCGAGGCTTATCAACTATAGCTGGAAGCTGGATTGGTGGTGGTGCAAATCAGACAGCTATGCTTGAAGTATTTGGTGCGGGTCCGACTTTGTTCTCACAAATGATCGCCGTGGATGTCCTAGTTGCCAATGTATGGATGGCTGTATTGCTTTACTGGGCAGCTAAACCAGAAAAAATCGATAAGTTATTCAAAGCGGATAGTTCAGCTATCAAAGAGCTTCAGGAAAAAGTGGAGAAATATAGGGCAGGAATTTTAAAGATTCCAACCATGGCAGATACCATGAAGATATTAGGTTTGGGATTTGGAATCACAGCTATAGCTCATTTGATAGCCGATTATGTTGCACCATATATAGGGGAGCATTATCCAGCTTTGAGTGATTATTCATTGGATTCTACGTTTTTCTGGATTGTGGTATTGGCTACCACTGGAGGTTTGGTATTATCCTTCACCAAAGCCAGGGCGCTAGAAGGAGCTGGAGCTTCACGATTGGGCTCTGTGATGCTTTATGTTTTAGTAGCTACTATAGGTATGCAAATGGATCTTATGGCAATTTTTGATAATCCACTATTCTTTTTGATTGGGATTATTTGGATGATTTTCCATGTATTGATCATGTTGCTTGTCGCTTTTCTTATCAAAGCCCCATTCTTTTTTGTTGCAGTAGGTTCACAAGCTAATGTAGGAGGAGCTGCATCTGCACCTATTGTGGCTTCAGCTTTCAATCCCGCACTTGCTCCAGTAGGAGTTTTGATGGCTGTATTAGGATATGCTGTGGGAACTTATGGCGCTTTGCTTTGTGGCTATTTGTTGCAAGCTGTTCATCAAGGATTGGTGTGATAGTTTTCCAGAAAGAAAGTAGCATTTGGATGATTTTAACATTGAAGATGAAGTAGACTAATGAGAAGGGTTTGCTGCTGAAGATAGAGCTGCCATAGATGGAGGACTGGAGCAGTTGAATAAAAGATAGTATGTTTATTTTAAATCTATTAATTTGGATGTGCTGAAAATCGCTATCAGGAGAATAAACTCTTTAAATTTTGATGAATACCACTTGTGTTGAGTTTTGTCTATTATATCAGCTTCAAAAAGATTTTACAAAAATTGTTTTGTGTTATAGCCAAGCTTCGGTAGTATTTCTGATTATACACCGAAATTTCACCGATAGCATTCATAAATGGAAACCAGGGTGCTAAATTGTACGTGAAAAAGAACAAATTTCCATTAAACGCAATAAATATGATAGTATCAACAACCCCATCCCTGGAAGGATATGAAATCAAAGAATACCTAGGTGTAGTCACTGGTGAAACCATCATAGGAGCCAATTTATTCAAAGACTTTTTTGCCAGTATCACAGATATAGTTGGAGGTAGATCAGGAGCTTATGAGCGGGTGTTACGTGAAGCAAAGACCACAGCCATGACTGAAATGCAGATGCAAGCAAATGCTTTTGGAGGCAATGCCATTGTGGGCATTGATCTAGATTATGAAACAATCCGTGATGGTATGCTGATGGTGACAGCTAGTGGTACCGCTGTGAAGATTGTCAAGAAGGAAAAGGAAGTGTAAGCAAGATTGAAATTAAAAAAAGCTGATAATAGGAGACTTGGTAGGTGAGAAAAAAAAGAGGCGGTATCGCACCGCTACAACCGCCTACCCTTGCTCCCTTCCGGACCTGGGGGATTCAGCAGGAGCTGGTCGTACCGCCGTCACAAAGGTAAGTCAATTTTCTGCTATTCCAAAAGTGGATATTAGAATATTCTAATTCAAAATCTAAACAGCTCAATGTCAGATTGAAAAAGTATGGCAAAGTTTTTGTCGATTTTTGGAACAAAAGAAATCAAACTATGAAAAAATCAATTGTTTTTGTATTTACTGTGTTTTTGTTAGGATCATGTGCGGTTTTTACCCCTAGGCATGAATTCAGAGAGGGGATGTCAGAAGGTCAGTTTTTGAGACAAAACAGAGCAGCTGTATTGAGTAACATGGAAGGACCTTTAAAAGTGTATAGACTTGATAGGGGAGACCGATTCTATGTTTTGGCTACTTTTGAAAACGGCACATTGATCAAAGTAGAGGAAAGAGAATTAACACCAGGCTGGATGCCAGCCGCACCTCCAGTAGGTAACCAACAATAATTGTATAGAAAAGACCCTTGAAGAGAGAACAGCTCATTTCAAGGGTTTTTTCAATTAGTGTTTTGGAAATCTTCATTTGAGATTAGCCACGTAGAGATTAAATTCCATTGCGCCTGACTCTTCGAATTCATCTACGGCTAAGTCTTCAAAAATTTCTTCATCAAACTCCATTTCAGTTTTTTCGATTTTGCCATCAGGGTGTATGATCAGCTCTGTTCCAGTATAATCCTCCGGATTTACTTTTACCAATACCTTATAATCGTCAAATGTTCTCTTGAAATACCTTACTATTGCTGACATGTTTTTTCTTTTATGGATAAATACTTCTTTCAAAACCACTTTAAATAAATTATTTTTTTTGATCATAGGGAATGTAATTCTGCCAACGCCAAGGAGTGAATGTATCTCCAATGCTGTATTCCAAAAGTTCTTTAAAAATACTTTCACCGTTATCATTGTTTGTCATTATGACAATCGCAATTTTTTTCTTAGGAAAGCAAATTGAATAATGCCCCCAACCATCATCATGTCCTTCCTTGAAAAATGCCCTGCCATAAGGTGTTTTAAAAGTCCCTACTCCTAAACCATATCCTAATTGAATATCATCATTGTCAGTACTGTCTTCTTTTGAAAGCGGGCCAAACTGAGCTCTTGATTTTATTCTTACTTGTGTGGTTGTCATTGCTTTAAAGCTTTTTTTGGAAAGTCCTTTGTTGCTTATTAAAGTTGTGTAAAACTTATTAAAGTCTTCCAAAGTAGTACTCATTGATCCACCAGCACTAGCTTCTTCCCATTTCATCAATTCATAAGGCTCTCCTAATGGGTTGTGGCCAAGACAAATATTTGTATCAAAACGAGTTTGCCAAACTTGACTTGAATTCCTCATACCTAATGGTTTAAAAACCCTTTCCTGAGAAATGCTTTCATAGTCTTTGCCAGTTATTTGTTCAATAACAAATTGAAGTAAATAAAGTCCTTCACCCGAATAACTGTAACGAGTACCTGGCTCAAACTTGAATTTAAGCTTATTGTCTGCTTCTAGCCAACGCCAATTTGGAAAGCCTGTCATATGCATTAAGCACATTCGGCCTGTGATTTTCTTGTATCGTTCATCATCCTTTAGGTCTTGGTACCCTCTATTCCAGCCATTAATTTTATAATCGGGTAAGGGCTTGCTTAAGTATTCTACAAGTGGCCTATCAAGGTCAATTACCTTTTCTTGTACCAACTGCATGGTGATATAAGCAAATACCATTTTAGCAAATGATGCTGCATACAAGACTGAGGACTGGTGCATAGGAATGTTTTCTTTGACATTCGCTAGTCCGTAAGTTTTGCTGAAAACAGGTTGATTGTTGTTAAATACAGATATAGCTATTCCTGAAACATTTGCAGTTTCCATCAAGTCTTCAATTTTTGTATTCAAACTATCCACAGGTATTATACTGCCATCTATCCGGCTGATTGTCTGACCAAAAGCAAAAGTTATAGAAATAAAAAATGTCACAATTAGTAAAAGTTGCTTCATAACTATCTTATTTGAGAGACTTTCTGTTTTTTTCTGGCTAAGCGTTTGATTATTCAATTATTATCGATTAAAACTATAGGCAGTCACAATTTGAGTATTCACACAGTAGATATAGACAAAGGTCTAAAGAAAAATCGTAAAATCATGATTTTCCCGAAAAGTAGACCAATGAGTTTATTCCAGTTTCTTAGAATTCTATGTGCTGATTCAAAATTTTCTATTTTTCAGGTTTAAAATTCATGTCAAAATTTAGGTTCGATAAAAAAATATCTTGATTTTTTTGCTTTGACTTTTGTCATTCAATTTGCTGTTTCTATATTTGAGCCATCTTAATGGTTATGAAATACAATCAAGCAAAATATTGGTGGTGGCATTTGAATTCTTTTCTAGGGGAAGAACCTATTGCTATTGTCTAATATCTATACTTGTAAAAGAAATATTGAGGCTTGCTGGTTTTCCCCGGTAAGCCTTTTTTTATTCCAAAATCTCAAACAGCATTGCAACCACCTATGGCTCAAATCAAACTGAATACGCAACATAAGAAGTTACTCGCAGACACTATCACTCCAGTATCAATCTATCTCCAAATCAGAGATAGGTACGCCAATCCAATTCTTTTGGAAAGTTCGGATTATCACGGACAGGAGAATAGTTATTCTTATGTCTGTTTCAATCCTTTGGCATCTTTTTCTTTTGATGGTAAACTTATCACAGAGAAGCTCCCAGGAGAATCCCCTCAACATGTTCAATTGAACCAGGAGCAGAAATTGATAGACAGTTTGAGGGCGTTTTCGGCAAAGTTTGAAGCTTCTACTCAAGATTATAAGTTTATCACCAATGGGCTATTTGGTTATATGCAGTATGATACTGTAGCGAGTTTTGAAGATATCAAGCTTTCAAATACAAAGGAATCTTCTATTCCGATGATGCATTATGCCGTCTACCAGCACGTGATAGTGGTAGACCATTTCAAAAATGAAATGCATCTGATAGAACATACTGTGGAAGGATTGGAGATGAAGCCAGTGTTGGGTGAAATAGAAACTTTGCTTAAAAACAAAAATATACCTTCTTACAGCTTTAATTTAGTAGGAGAAGAGCAATCAAACTATACGGATGTTGAGTTCCTAGATATTCTCAAAAAGGGACAAGAGCATTGCTTTAGAGGAGATGTTTTTCAGATCGTTTTGTCCAGGAATTTCACCACCAAGTTCAAAGGTGACGAGTTCAATGTCTACAGGGCCTTACGTTCGGTTAATCCTTCACCATATTTATTCTATTTTGATTATGGTTCATTCAAGGTTTTTGGAAGCTCTCCTGAGGCGCAGATTGTGGTCAAAAACAATAAAGCAACAATTTATCCAATAGCTGGTACATTCAAACGTACAGGCAATGATCAAGCGGATGCAAGCCTTGCTATGAAGCTGTATGATGATCCAAAGGAAAATTCGGAGCATGTCATGCTGGTAGATTTGGCTAGAAATGATCTTAGTAGATCTTCTTCAAAAGTAGAAGTAGAGGTGTTTAAAGAAATACAGTATTATTCTCACGTTATTCATTTGGTATCCAAAGTCACTGGAATCCTTCCAGCGCAAGCGAATCCATTACAACTTGTAGCGGATACCTTTCCTGCGGGGACCTTGTCTGGAGCACCTAAGTTTAGAGCAATGGAACTGATTGATGAATTAGAGAATACTTCTAGGAAGTTCTATGGTGGTGCTATCGGATTCTTGGGCTTCAAAGGAGACTTTAATCATGCGATTTTGATTAGGTCTTTTGTGTCAGAAAATAATCAGCTTAGATTTCAAGCTGGTGCAGGTGTGGTGGCCAAATCCTCCATTCAATCAGAGCTTCAAGAAGTCTCCAACAAGCTAGAAGCCCTCCGAGTAGCCCTGAAAGCAGCAGAAGAAATCTAGAAAACCAAAAAGTAATGACCTGACATACCTCTTTTATTTACATAGAATTCAATATTCAATTGATTAAGAAAGTTTAAATGTTTGGTTTAGCTATACCTCAGAATAGCAATCTCAAAAAAATAAAGAAACTTGAAGGTTTAAAAATTGTAAAATTTGGAGGATCCAAAAAAGTTTGAAGATTTAGAAATATGTAATTTATTTAAATCCTCCAATCTTAAAGTCTTCGAATTCCAACTTTACAACCATGTAATCCTCTAATCTACCAATCTTAAAATTCCCAAGATTAAAATCACTTATGAAAATACTTGTCCTTGATAATTACGATTCCTTTACATACAACTTAGTGTATATCATCAGAACCTTAGGGTATGAAATGGATATTTATAGAAATGATAAAATCAGCGTGGAGGAAGTTGCTGAATATGATAAGATTCTTTTGTCACCTGGGCCCGGAGTGCCTTCAGAAGCGGGGATTATGCCTGAACTGATAAAAAAATATGCAGCAACAAAAGATATTCTTGGAATATGCTTAGGACATCAGGCGATTGGGGAAGCCTTCGGTTCGTCACTGACCAACTTGTCGGAGGTAGTCCATGGCTTAGCCTCTGAAGTTACTGTCAAGTCAGACCTTCTATTCCAAGGGCTACCAGAGCGATTCAAAATTGGGAGATACCACTCTTGGGTGATTAATGAACAAACTTTGAGCCCTGACTTGGAAGTAACTGCACGTACCCCTGATGGACAGATTATGGCGGTTAAGCATAAGGCTTATAAAGTACGCGGTCTTCAATTTCATCCAGAATCTGTACTGACAGAGCATGGTATCGAATTGATGAAAAATTGGCTTTCCTGATAGTGGAACTAGCCCTAAAGCGTTTGAAATCATTTATCATAAGTTGCTGTTCCAACTGAATAGTATCAAGTAGGATAGTTTTCAATCAAAATCCAAGAAGTTATAAGTTAGGAATCAATGGGGTATTAAGTAGCATATTTAATTGCCTTTTCCTAGACATGATCAAATACACATTGCAACCATTTAATAAAATCACCAATAGACCATGAAAGAAGTACTGAACCATTTGATAGAGCATCGCACATTGGGCAAAGAGCAAGCCAAAGAAGTACTAGTCAAAATCACATCCGGAGAGTACAATCAAAGCCAAATAGCGGCCTTTCTCACTGTGTATATGATGAGGTCTGTGACAGTAGAAGAGCTAGGTGGGTTTAGAGAAGCCATGCTGGAGCAATGTATTCCTGTGGATATTGCAGCATATGATGCGATGGATCTGTGTGGTACTGGTGGCGATGGAAAAGATACTTTTAATATCTCCACCTTAGCCTCTTTCATAGTTGCTGGAGCTGGACAAAACGTTGCTAAGCATGGAAACACAGGGGTGTCTTCAATTTGTGGCTCGTCAAATTTGCTCCAAAGTTTCGGTTACGAGTTTACCAATGATATCGGGAAAATCAAAAAAAGCTTGGATGAAGCTGGTATTTGCTTTTTACATGCACCACTTTTCCACCCTGCTATGAAGCATGTAGGTCCTATCAGAAGAGATTTGGGTGTCAAGACATTTTTCAATATGCTTGGTCCTATGGTAAATCCTAGTTTTCCAAAAAAGCAGCTTGTAGGCGTATTCAGTTTGGAACTAGCTAGGCTTTATGCTTATCTGTATCAAAATCAAGATGGTCTTTTTAGCATTCTTCATGCCATAGATGGCTATGATGAAATTTCACTGACTGGTGACTTCAAAATGATCAGTCAGCAAGGGGAGAAGCTATATAGTCCAGAAGCGATTGGCTTGTCTCAGATCAATGCCAAACAAATCAAAGGTGGCTCAACCATAGAGGAATCTGCAAAGATTTTTGATCAAATCTTGAAGGGTAGAGGTTCAAATGAGCAAAATGCCGTTGTGATAGCTAATGCAGCCGCAGCACTTCATACAGCAATGCCGACACTTAGCTTTCAAGATGCTGTAGAAAAGGCCAAGGATTCTTTGTTGGCAGGAAAGGCACTTCAGAAGTTCAAAGCTCTTGTGAATCCCAAAAAAACAATTTCACTTGCATAAAATCATAAATCAATGAATATATTAGATAAAATCATCGCAAACAAAAAACAAGAGGTCGCTGAAAAGAGCAGTCTCATTCCAGTCAAATTGTTGGAAAGAAGTATCTTTTTCCAATCGGATGTGGTTTCGATGAAAGCTTATGTCTCAGACCCAGAACGAACTGGAATTATCGCTGAGTTCAAGAGAAAATCACCCTCCAAAGGTGTAATCAATGCTAGTGCTAAAGTAGAAACTACAAGTATTGGATATATGCAAGCAGGAGCATCAGCTTTGTCCATTTTGACAGATCAGCAGTTTTTTGGGGGGAATAATGAAGATTTGATTCAAGCCAGAAAATTTAACTTTTGTCCGATTCTGAGAAAGGATTTTATAATTGACGAATATCAAATCATAGAAGCAAAGTCGATCGGTGCAGACTGTATCCTTTTGATAGCGGCAGCTTTGGAGCCCAAAAGATTAGAGGAGTTGGCTATATTTGCTAAATCGCTAGGTTTGGAAGTGTTGATGGAAGTGCATGATCAAGAGGAACTTGAATCTTCGCTGAATGATTCATTGGATCTAGTGGGGGTAAATAATCGCAGCTTGAAAACCTTTGATGTATCTGTAGACACGTCTTTTGATTTGGTGAATAAAATTCCAAATCAGTTTGTGAAAATTTCTGAAAGCGGACTGTCAAAACCTGAGACATTGCTTGCCTTGAAAAAGGCTGGGTATTCAGGTTTCCTGATCGGAGAGAGTTTTATGCGATCAAGTAGACCTCATCAAGCAGCCTACAACTTCATGAAGGCTTACAACAAAGCGTTAATTTCAGAAGGTTTTATTCAAGAAAAATGAAGCTGAAAGTGTGTGGTATGCGTAACCTGACAAACATTCAGGAATTGGTGGCAAAAGTGAATCCAGATTGGATGGGTTTGATCTTTTTCCCAAAGTCTACTAGGTATGTACCGCAGGATTTTAGCATTAGAATCTCTCAAGTTCCAATTAGCAAGGTTGGTGTCTTTGTAAATTCCACATTGGAAGAGATTAAATATAAAATCAATTCATTTGGACTGTCTACAGTACAGCTTCATGGTGGTGAATCTGTTGACTTTGTAAAGGCAGTGAAAGAGGAGACAGGGGTGGAGGTGTTCAAGGTTTTCTCTGTCAAAGAACAACTAGAGTGGAATACGATACAGCCATACCTTCCTTTTGTAGATTACTTACTATTTGATACTTTCACAGCGGCTCATGGGGGTAGCGGTAAGACATTTGATTGGGAATTGCTGAAGCGATACCCTTTTACAAAACCCTTTTTGCTTAGTGGAGGTTTGGATATTACACATGCTGATCAGCTAATAGAACTGCATGATCAGATACCATATTTGAAAGGCTTGGATGTCAATTCTAAATTTGAATTGTCTCCAGCCCTAAAGGATGTTACCAAAGTAAGTGAATTGAAATCAATCCTTACGAATTAAGAGTTTGAATCAAAAAATATATCACAATGATAAAAGTTGATGAAAAGGGTTTTTATGGGAAGTTTGGCGGAGCCTACATTCCAGAGATGCTTCACCCAAATATAGAGGAGTTGAAGGATAGCTATGAGCAAATTATGGCTTCAGAGGAGTTTCAGACCGAGTTCCAATCTTTGCTCAAGGATTATGTTGGACGGCCCACACCATTGTATTTTGCCAAGCGTATATCTGAGAAGTACGGCGCCAAGATTTATTTCAAAAGAGAAGATCTTTGTCATACAGGTGCTCACAAGGTAAATAACACAGTAGGACAAATTATCCTAGCCAAAAAGCTTGGAAAAAAAAGGATTATAGCCGAAACAGGCGCTGGACAGCATGGTGTAGCCACCGCTACAGTTTGTGCTTTAATGGGCTTGGAATGTACTGTGTACATGGGGGCATTAGATATCCAAAGGCAAAGGCCTAATGTAGAGCGTATGAGGATTTTGGGTGCTAAGGTTGTGCCAGCTACTTCAGGTAGTCAGACACTCAAAGATGCTACCAATGAAGCCATGAGACAATGGATCAGCAATCCAGTAGACACACATTATATCATTGGTTCTGTGGTTGGTCCACATCCTTATCCAGAGATGGTAGCCAGGTTCCAGTCTGTGATTTCCGAAGAGATCAAAAGTCAGCTTAAAGAAAAGGAGGGTAGAGAAAATCCAGATATTGTAATAGCTTGTGTAGGTGGAGGAAGTAATGCAGCAGGAGCATTTTATCATTATTATAATACGCCTGAGGTCAGGTTGGTAGCTGCAGAGGCTGCAGGATTAGGAGTCAATTCTGGAAAATCGGCTGCCACTACAGCGCTTGGAACTGAAGGGATTCTTCATGGGAGTAAGACGATTTTGATGCAAACAGAAGATGGTCAAGTAGTGGAACCTCATTCTATATCGGCGGGCTTAGATTATCCGGGTATAGGCCCAGTTCATGCACATTTGTTTGATATAGGAAGGGCGGAATTTGTAGCCGTGGAAGATGAAGACGCTATGAAAGCTGGGATTGAGTTGAGTAGAATGGAAGGTATTATCCCTGCAATAGAAACTTCCCATGCCATCCATGCCCTCAATATGATTGAGTACCAAAAAGGTGATGTGATTGTCATCAACTTGTCAGGAAGAGGTGACAAAGATTTGGATACTTATATCAAATGGGGAGGGTATTGAGATGAAAGAGAAGCGGGAGACGAGAAGCGAGTGAAGGAGAGATTAAAAACAAGAAACCAGAAACAAGAAATAAGAGTGTGGGAGTAGAGGGTAAGATATTGAATCATTGGATGATAGAAACTTATCGCTCAAATCTTATGTCCTAGTTCTTGTATCCTGCATCTAAAATCTGCAATCTGCAATCTACAATCTAAAATTACACATGAATCGATTACAAACATTATTTGAAAATAAAAAAGAGCGGGTACTATCTATTTATTTTACGGCAGGATTTCCGGGGATAGATGATACCATGCCTACCATGGAAGCCATAGCGTCTGCAGGCGCAGATATCATAGAAATAGGAGTGCCATACTCTGACCCAATTGCTGATGGACCTACGATTCAGGATAGCAATATGATTGCATTGGCAAATGGAATGAGCTTGAAGAAGCTTTTTGACCAAATCAAAGACATGAGAAATACTGTCAGTATTCCTGTGGTATTGATGGGTTACTTAAACCCTATTATCCAGTATGGTATGGAGAGATTTCTTCAAAAATGCCAAGAAGTAGGAGTAGATGGCTTGATTTTGCCTGATTTACCCATGCAGCAGTATTTGGATGAATTTAAGGACATGTTCGAAAAGTACGGCCTTAGCAATACCTTTTTGATATCACCCCAGACGAGTGAGGAGCGTATCCGTCAGATTGATGAGCATTCTAGTGGTTTTATCTACATGGTATCCTCACATAGTATCACTGGAGCAAAGACAGGTTTGACCGCTGATCAGATCACTTATTTTAAAAGAGTCCAGGCTATGAATTTGAAGAATCCAAGATTGATTGGGTTTGGGATTTCTGATGCTGAGACATTTACCAATGCTTCCAAATACAGTAATGGGGCTATCATAGGTAGTGCATTTATCAAAACTGTGAAAAACAGCGTAGACTTGAAAGCGTCTATTCATAAATATATAAAGTCTGTAATTCAATAAAATATGATCATACAGTTAAAACAAGGTATCAGTGAAAAGGAAAAGTCAGCCCTAATTGATGAAGTCAATGGGATAGGCTATAAAATCACGGAAGTCAAGACCCAGCTTGGAGATTACTTGATAGGGATTGGTAAAGCTGACTTTGATATTAGAAGGATAGGGAAAAAAGCAGGAATTGCAGACATCCATATCGTATCAGATGAGTATAAGCTGGTGTCGAAAAAGTGGAAGGTAAAACCTACTTCGATTGACTTAGGTGATGGGATATTTGTCAAAGATGGTGATATGGCTATCATGGCAGGGCCATGTTCTATTGAGTCAGAGGATCAGATCAGGAAAGTCATCAACCACTTAAAAGAGAACGATATCAAGTTGATGAGAGGTGGTGTGTTCAAGCCAAGATCTAGTCCATATGCCTTTAGAGGCTTAGGTTTGGATGGACTGAAACTATGGTATGAGTTGGCTCAAGAGGCTGGTATCAAGATCGTCACTGAAGTAATGCAAGTGTCGCAAATCGAAGAAATGTACCCTTATGTAGATATCTACCAAGTAGGAGCTAGAAACACACAGAACTTTAACCTTTTGGATGAACTGGGAAAAGTAGACAAAGCTGTGATGATCAAGAGAGGGATTTCAGGGACAATTGAGGAACTTTTGCAATCAGCTGAGTATGTTTTTTCTGGGGGAAATGAGAAGCTTATCCTTTGTGAAAGAGGGATTAGAACCTATGAAAAAGCAAGTAGAAACACTTTGGATCTAAATGCCGTTCCTATTCTGAAAGCAAAATCACACTTGCCTGTGGTGGTTGATCCCTCACATGGAATAGGCATCCGAGCTTATGTGCCTCAGATGGCACTTGCAGGCGTGATGTCTGGTGCGGATGGAATTATCTATGAAGCACATGAAGTTCCTGACAAAGCTTATTCTGATGGTCAGCAGACATTAGATTTTGCTCAGAGTTCCTTGCTAGCGGATCAGATAAGGAAGACATTCGCCTTACGTAAAACATTTGAATTGCTGTAATTTAGCTTCGAGTGGACGGTGTTTTAAAAAATGATTCGATTGCTTAACTTTGACCATGAAGCATCGTGGTTTCAATACCATAGTGACTAAATAATATAACCCAAATATAAATGATCAATAAAGCAAAAGACTGGGTATTCAGTGACCCACGATTAAAACAAATGAAGCAGGATTACGCTGCTTATACAGAAGAGGACTTTAAAGTTTGGAAGATTCTATTTGAAAGACAAATTGTAAATTTACCAAAAGCTGCTTCTAAGGCATATTTAGATGGAATCAAGGAGATTGGTTTTACTTCTGATAAGATTGCAGATTTCGAAGATGTCAATAGTAGATTAGCTAAGTCAACTGGATGGGCTATTCAGGTTGTTCCGGGGCTTATTGATGATGATTTATTTTTCGGATTGATGAATAACAAACGCTTTTGCTCCTCTACATGGTTGAGGAAAATGGAGCAGCTTGACTATCTTGAAGAGCCAGATATGTTTCATGATGCTTTTGCCCATATGCCTTTGCTCACTAATCAGCCATATGTTGATTTCCTTGAGAGCTTGAGTGGATTGGCCTTGAAGCACATCGAGAACAAGTGGGCTATTGAGATTTTATCTCGGATTTACTGGTTTACTATAGAGTTTGGTTTGATCAGAGAACAAGGTGAAGTCAAGATCTATGGCGCTGGTATTTTAAGTTCAGCTGGGGAGACTAAGTATAGTCTTTCTGATGAGCCTTCACATTTCGATTATGATGTTCGCAAAATCATGAACACACCATACTGGAAGGATAAATTTCAAGATAAATACTTCATCATAGAAAGCTATGAGCAGCTTTATGAGTCTTTACCTGAAATTGCCTCTGTTTTGGAAGACATGGTTTCAGAAGAAGCAAAATGATAGTAAAAAGAGAAAAATATAAACAATGTGGGTTTATATTTTTCTCTTACTTGATTGATGAAAATCTTAGACTTTCCAGAGCTTTAGCTTTCCGTCAAGTAGTGATTCGTTGGCCATGGCAACTGCAATAGCCGTAGAACCTCCATTCATTACGTTGGCGTGTGGCATATCTGCCTCTTCTAGACACCTGTAGAAATCGGTCAATGCATAGAAGCTTCCATCTTTCAGAGGTTCATCTATCAGTCGAATTCCTTTTTTATCAGCTGTCCAGTTTAGTTTGGTGGCTCCTGATACACCATCAACTTCTTGTAACTCTCTGATATGGCCTTCTTCAGCATAGAAATAGCCATCATTAAAGAATAGAGAAACAGTTCCTTTGTTGCCTCTAATTTTGAATACATATCCTTCATGGGCATTCGAGCAGGTAGCTCCAAAATTCCCAATCATTCCAGCTTCATCGTACCGCGCAAGTATCTGCACATTGTCAAAAGTTTCCCTGCCATCTTTGAAAAAATCAATTCCACCAGATGCAAATATACTATCAGGTTTTGTTTCAAAAGCCCAGTGTATAAAGTCCATCTGGTGTGAAAGCAATTCGGCAGCTAAACCTCCAGAGAATTCATGATACATTCTCCAATTTATTTGCCTTTCTAAATCTGGATTGGGAACATGTCTTCTCCAATTGTGATTTCTGTCCCACCTTACTTCTATTTGAGTGACCTTTCCCAAATATCCCGATTGGATATAGTTCTTTACTTTGAAATATAATGGTGAATACCTGTATTGGTGTCCTATTTGGATCACTTGTTTAGGATAATTGGAGGCCAGGTTTTGTAATGTGATTGCTTCTGCAGCCGTATGGGTCATAGCCTTTTCAAGATACACATGCTTTCCAGCTTCCAGGGCTGTTTTTGCTTGTTCGAAGTGAAAGGAAAGGGGAGTGCTGATCAGAATGATGTCCAAATCTTTGTCAGCAGCCATTTGTTTGTGGTCAGTGTACACTTTGATACCTGCACTTTTTCCAATGTTTTTTATTCGATCTGTACGAAAACTTAATGTGTCACATACGGCCGTGACTTTAAACAAATCCGGGATTTGATTGAATACCGTATGAAGTCCGCTTCCCCTGTCACCATAGCCTACTATTCCTACCTTGTATTGTTTCTTCAATCCTTGATGAATAGCAAAAGTCGGCACTGTTGAAGCCAATCCTAATAGGGCACTACTTTTTATAAAATCTCTTCTTTTCAAGGTGTTATTAATTGGTTATTATGCGTTAGGTTTAAATATAGTTGATTTAAAATCACCTATCAAAAATTCTTTGACCAACGGTCTATTTAGAATAATTTGATTGTGGCTTATCTGCTTTACAATCAATGATTGTTAAACGTGCTCTGGTATAGATAGGTATGTCAAAGTATGTTAATTCTTTGTAAGTGGTGCAACACAAATCCATCCAAATGTATTCGGAGGGATTTGGCGAAAATAGGAAGGTCTAATTTCAGCCTTTTTAAAGCATGAACAAAAAATGGCTCTACGTTTCCATAGAGCCATAATTCAAACGATAATTGTTAGTGGTTGGTTATTGATTTTTATACAGCTCAATGTTTATTAAAACTATTTGAGCTCTTTAATTTTTATGTTCTTAAATTTCACTTCATCACCGTGATCCTGAAGTAAAATGTGTCCTTCTTCAGCCTCTCCAAAGTTCTCCCATACTTTGTATTTACTCTGGCTTACGAGATCTCTGTATTCTTCAGATCCTCGGACATATTCTAATACTTTTACACCATTTAGATAGTGTTCTACTTTATTGTCAGGATACACTACAATCCTTCCGTGATTCCATTCTCCTGGTTTTTTGACAAATCTATCTTGCTTATCAGCTGTCTTGAGATCATACAATGATGCCAATGTTCTATTACCGTCGCGACCATTTTTAGCATCTGGATGTCTTTTGTCGTCTAAGATTTGATATTCTAGGCCTATAGCTGATCCTTTGTTTCCTTCTGAAAGGGTTACAAAATACTTTACGCCACTATTGGCTCCTTCCGAAAAATTGAAATCAAACGACAAGTCAAAAGCACTAAACTTATCTTTTGTCACTATATCTCCAAAGCTCATAGATTCAGAGCCATCAGATGCTTCTACCATCAAGATGCCATCTTTGGTATGCCATCCTTTGTCTGGGAAATCGGCTCTATAAGCACCTTTCCAGCCTTCTGAAGATTCTCCATCAAAAAGTAGTTTCCAACCATTTTCTTTTTCATAATCTGTAAGCTTATTGAAGCCAGTGTTTACTACAAATACATCACCTTCAAATGGTTGCGGGTTAAGATTCTCTGTTTGGATTCTGATGTTTCTGAAGTAAGTTTTTTCACCAGCATGAGCTTCATCATAGATTGAGTGTACCTGTAGGCCTATGAATCCTCTGCTGTCCATATCATCAACTACATACGCTACTTCCTGACCATTGATCCAAGATTTTATTTCGTTTCCTATAGCTTCTATTCTGTATTTATTCCATTCTCCCATTTTGAAAGCACTTTTTGCTTCTGGGTTCAGCTCAAGTGGGTATAGCCATCCTCTTCTTGCTTCATCATATAGTCCGCCTGACCATGCTCTTTCTGATGGATCAGCTTCGATTTGGTATCCGTAGACCAATCCTTGGCCATCTCTTGCTGCCTCGTCGAATTGACCTCTAATCATGGCTCCAGAGTTAGAAGAAATGTGGTTGATTTTAAGTTCAAACTCCAAAATGAAATCTTCAAACGTCTCTTCAGTAATCAAAAAAGTATTTGGCGTGCCATACACTGCAGTGCCGACAATTTCTCCATCCTTAATTTCGAAATCTGCTTTTCCCATTACAGCTTTCCATCCATCGAGACTTTGACCATCGAAAAGTGAAACCCAGCCATCTTCTTCAACAGGGTCTTCACTATTGCATGTTTGCGAGGTTAAACCTAAAAGCAAGATAAAACATATAGGATATAGTTTTTTTAAGATCATATAGATTTGAGTTTTGTTAATTCGAAGTACAAGATTGAAAATAATTTATAAAAAAGCGATGATAACAAGAGACAATTACGAAATCGATTGCGATTCGAATATGGAAATTTGCTTGCTTGTAAGATATGATAACTTAGCCAAAGCTATCTTTTAAATTATGATTGGGTTTATATAATTTATGGTTTTAATTATAAAATATATAACTATTTTAATAGTGTGTTTTCATTGGATTTCGATCTAATAGAGATTTGATTATGTTTTGAAGATAGTTAGAAGGGGATATGCCTTTAATTATGATAGTTGGCATATGAATCATGCTATTTTTTAAAAAAATTAAACAATTTTTTTACAGTTAACTATGCTGATAATGGGTTAGTTATGCTTTTATGTTGAATTATTTTAATTTTTCTTGTAGCACTTTGAAGTTTCATGGCGTCTAGGCAAATGTGAGCGCTCAAAAATTGAATTTCAAACAAATCAAAAAGAAAATTAATCATGAGAAAGACCAATCTATTATTAATCGCCTTGGCATGTACTTTTGCCTTCTTTAGTTGTAATGATGATGAAAATCCTTGTCAGGATCAGACTTTGAATGCATTTCGTGTAGTGGCTCAAGATGAGGCTGGTGAAAACATTTATTCAGAAGATTCAGAATGGGATGCAGATGCAGTGACAATTACTTATTTGGATGAAGAAGGCGAAAGGGTGGTTGTCGATTTTGAAGTTATGGAATATACTTCAGGTGATATTTACTTTGAGTCACAAGAAATGTCAGAATTGAGTCTTGATGGCACAATTGAATTCTTGGTAAGCTTGAATGAAGAGCTGTCTTACGTGGTAAGCTATGTGGTAGAAAGAAATACAGATGGTGATTGTGTTGCTTATGAATATGAAGCCACTGATGAAGATGGAGAGAATTTAGGAGTTACTTCTGGATTGAACCCTGGTGCTTATGTACTAGTAGTACCAGTTCCTGGTGACCCAGAAGGTGAGTAAGATATAATAATCTACTTGTTAAATATAATAGAAAGAGGTTGCCAATTTAATTTGACAGCCTCTATTCTTTTTTAGGTTTAGCTATACGCCAGCATAAGCTGAAAACCCTCCGTCAACTGGTACAACAACGCCAGTCACAAAAGCCGAAGAAGGATCAAGGAGCCACAAAAGTGTAGAAGATAAGTCCTCTGGATTTCCAAATCTTTCTAAAGGGGTTTGATTGATGATCTGCTGTCCTCTCGCAGTGAGACTACCATCTTCATTGGTCAATAGTGCCCTGTTTTGATCTGCCAAGAAGAATCCAGGAGCAATGGCATTGACCCTTATGCCTGTTTTAGAAAAATGTATCGCTAGCCATTGGGTAAAATTGGAGATTGCGGCCTTTGCACTACTGTATGCAGATACTTTTGTCAATGGTTTGATTGCAGACAAAGATGAGATATTTACAATTGAGCAATCATTTTTACCTATCATGTCTTTGGCAAAAACCTGTGTGGGTAGAAGTGTACCTAACATGTTCAAATCAAAAACATGCTTGAACCCCACTGTATCTAAATCAAAGAAAGTTTTTATGGACTCATTTTCTAGATCTTCTTTGAGAAGGTAAGGCTTGTCAGTAATGCCATCGGGGTGATTTCCACCTGCCCCATTGATAAGAATGTCACACGTTCCCCAGGCTGATTTTATAACCTTGTAAGCATCTTCTAAGGAGGCTTTATCTAAGACATCAGCAGGAACACCAATAGCTTCGCCTCCAGTTTTGTTGATTTCTTCAGCAAAAGTCTCTGCTTTTTCTTTGCTTCTCCCCATGATCACTACTTTGGCACCAGCTATTGCAAGTGCTTTGGCCATGGATCCACACAATACACCATACCCTCCTGTGACAATGGCTACTTTACCTTTTATTCCTTTCATTTTATGATATTTATTTCTCTTTTTTGTGCTAAAATTTTATTTGAATTTCGGGAAAATTGATTGATTCGAGTCTGCAAATGGCTGCTTTTTATGCAATCGATTCCAGTTATTTTGAGCTTTCCCTAATGGTAAGCTTTGAAGGAAGTTCGATCTTTTTATCTTCAAACAAATCAATGTCTTTATTTTTCAAACCCTTGATAAGTTCCTTGGCACAGGCGCTACCGAGCTCAAAAGCTGGTTGAGCGATCGTACTCAAAGAAGGGGATAATAAATCAGCGAACTGCATATTCGTAAAGCTTACTACTTTCACTTGATAAGGAATTTTTATTCTCAATTTATGCAATGCCCTAAAAGTGGCAATCCCTAACTTTTCTGCAGCGGCCAAAACACCATCAGGTCTACTGATTTTGTAAAATAGCGTTTCTAATGATTTTTGATTTTCAACATCATCATGTCCAAAGCCGATCAAAAGGGTTTTATCATAGGGTAACCCTTTTTCATTGTGTGCTTTGATAAACCCTTCTTTTCTTGCCTTTCCAACACTACTGGTATTTGATAAGCCAAGAAAAGCTATTTTTTTACATCCTTGATCTAATAGATGCTTTGTTCCATGATAAGCTGACTCTAAATCATTTGTGGTGTACTTGATGCCTGCTACATTTTGCGCAACGCGATCAAAAAATACTACTGGAATGTTTTTTTCTCGCAACCATTCTAAGTGCTGCACTTCTTTTTCTTCGTCAGCTAGGGAAATAACTATAGCATCAACTTTTCCACCAAGGAGGCTGTATACGATTTTCTTTTCTTGCTCCACATCTTCGTAGGAATTGTAGACAATGAGACTATATCCTTCTTCTCTACATACCGTTTCTAGTCCTTCTATTACAAGGTTGAAAAAATTGTTGACACGGTCTGGTACGATTACACCAATGGTTTTACTTTTTTGCTCACGCAAGCTCCTTGCGTTTGCGTTAGGTTGAAAGTTGAGTGACTTAGCCAAATCAAGCACGCGCTTTTTGGTCTTGTCGCTGATTTCATGGCTATCGTTCAGAGCTCTTGAAACAGTCGAGGAGGCGAGGTTTAACTTTTCCGCCAAGTATTTGATGGTTATCTCTGACATGAGTGCTAATTAATACTTTTCTTGCCTGCAAGCTTAAATATGCACAAAAAAATCGGAAACGATTGCACAAGATTGTAATATTAAGGTCAAAGAAAATGAGAATATTTTTACCTTCGAACTCCTAAAAACAAATTTGAAAAGATGAGTCAGCAATTCTTGATGAAGCAAACCATGCGTTGGTATGGCCCTAATGATCCAGTTTCCTTATCAGATATCAGACAAGCTGGGGCCACTGGTGTAGTATCAGCGCTTCACCATATTCCTAATGGAGAAGTTTGGCCTGTTGAGGACATTCAAGAACGAAAGGTGCTAATTGAGTCATCGGGATTAACATGGGATGTAGTGGAGTCGGTTCCAGTGCATGAACATATTAAGACCCGTCAAGAAGATTTTCAGGTTTATATTGAGAACTATCGCCAAAGCCTGATCAACTTGGCCTCTCAAAATATCAAAACTGTTTGCTATAATTTTATGCCGATTTTAGATTGGACTAGGACTGATTTGGCTTATACTTTGGCAAATGGAGCGAAGGCTTTGAGGTTTGAAATGGATGCAGTGGTTGCGTTTGACCATTTTATTTTAAAAAGACCTGGAAGTTCAAAATCCTATACCAAAGATCAGCTTGATCGTGCATTAGCCTATTTGGAAAAACTAGATGAGAAAGACATAGAGCAGCTAGTGAGCAATGTGATCAAAGGACTTCCTGGCTCTGAAGAGGGTTATAGTTTAACACAATTTCAAGAGGCCCTGGACGCTTATAAAGAGATAGACCATGATAGACTTGCTGCAAATTTATCATTGTTTTTGAATGAAATCATTCCTACTGCAGCTGATAATGGTGTTAGGTTAGCGATTCACCCTGATGATCCTCCTTTTGACATTTTTGGATTACCTAGAGTGGTAAGTAATGCCTCAGATATCAAGCGGATTTTGAATGCAAATCCAAACCAGAGCAATGGATTGACTTTTTGTACAGGGTCGTTCGGTGTATTGGGATCCAACGATTTGCCAGAAATGGTCAGAACTTTCGGTGATAGAATTCATTTCATTCACCTTAGAAGTACCAAAAGGGATGATTTAGGTAATTTTTTCGAAGCTGATCACCTGGACGGAGACGTTCCGATGGAAGAAGTTGTCTATGAACTGCTGCAATGTCAAGCCAATAGAAAAGAATCTCTCCCAATGAGGCCTGACCATGGCCATCAGCTGTTAGATGATTTATCTAAGTTAACCAATCCAGGATATTCTGGCATTGGTAGGTTAAAAGGATTAGCTGAACTGAGAGGATTAGAATTAGGTCTAGCCTGGAAAGGTCAAAAAGGGTAGGTATCAATATTTGATTTTACACATTTGCGCTATCAGAAATAAGTTTGGAGTAAACCTTACTTAAACCAGATTCTTATTTATCAGCTAAGTTTTCATTGAGCAGGTAGTTATGAGATTCTATATTTTCTTTAACGCAACTTTTTATATCTTTCCTTGTAAGGTCATATACCTAAATGTAGAAGTTTGACTATTCTTTTGTTTGAAGACAGCAAATGGATTTTTTGCCATAATTTCGTTTTTTTTTAGATAAATGAGTATATTTCTAATGTTGAATTGCAGAATTAATTAATTTATATGCAAGAATTGATGATTTTCCGTCGGTTATTTCAGGTGTTAAGACTTGAGCGTTAGGAATTTGTCAACTCACAAATTTCAATGATATTAAGATTTATTAGATAATTCATAAACGATTTAGATAATCTATGCTGTGGATTTGTCAGTCGGTCTGAAATTTTATATTTCGGTTTTATTAATTACCAATTCCCAAAAATTTCCATTCTATTAATCAACTTGTTCATAACAACCATGCCTTGTTTTTTTGAAAATAGGGTGATGTTAGGAGATGCTCGTGCGGAAAATAGTCAGGAAATTTTTGAAACAATTAAAATCTATTTATTAACCCTTTAAAAGAGATTACATGATCAGAAAATTTACGAGTAGTTTGTGCTTACTGATTTTATTGCTGTGTGCCCATACCTTGCATGCACAGCAAATGACAGTGAGAGGAGTAGTGACATCGAAAGAAGACGGAGAGCCGTTACCAGGAGTGAGTATTTTGATACAAGGTACGACTTCTGGTGCAGTCACAGATATAGATGGTACTTTTGAAATACAGGTGCCTTCAGGAAATGGGACATTAGAGTTCTCATATATAGGTTTTGAAAGACAAAATGTAGCCATTAGAAATAGAAGTACTATAAACGTGGAAATGTCACCAGATGTGTCTCAACTATCTGAGGTAGTTGTAACTGCATTTGGTTTGACCCAAGAAAAGAAAAAACTAGCTTTTTCTCAGCAGGAAGTAGGCTCCTCTGAAATTTTAGCTTCAAGAGAACAAAACGTTGTAGATGCCCTCAACGCAAAAGTGGCAGGTGTACAAGTGACTCGACAAGGTGGTTCAGCAGGTGCTGGTTCTAGTATTGTCATTAGAGGTATTCAGTCTATTTCTGGACAGAATCAACCACTTTTTGTAGTAGATGGTGTTCCCATCAATAATGCATTCAGGTCTTCTACTGGCTCTTCCACTGGAGTAGATAATGCAAATAGAGCCATAGACATTAACCCTAATGATATTGAGAGTATCTCTGTTCTGAAGGGACCAGCAGCAACATCATTGTATGGTATTCAAGGAGCAACTGGAGTGGTGCTTATTACCACTAAGAAAGGTTCAAAAAAGAAGGGCTTCACTGTAGATATAGCGACAAATACTTCTACGGATAGGATTATGAACTATTTTCCTGCGCAACTTACCTATAGCCAAGGAGATAATGGCCTTTATAATGGAGGTACTACGTTCAATCACTATGGAGCACCTATCTCCACTTTGAGATATGATGAGACAACAGCTTCTGTAAAAGATCCTAGAGGTACTATTGTGGATATGAATCATCCAAACGCAGGTCCAAGAGTACCTGTGTATGATAATCAGCGTTTGTTTTTTCAGAATGGTTTTACCAACGATTCTCACGTAGCTGTATCTTCTTCCAATGATAAATCAAGCTTTTATCTTTCTATAGGTAACATGTACCAAGAAGGTATCATCCCAAACAATACATTCAACAGAACTTCATTTAAACTTACAGCAGATTCCAAACTTAGCGAAATGGTTAAGATTGGAGGGTCTGTAAATTATGTAAACAGTAGAAGTACCAAGTTTGGTAGAGGTGATAACTTCTCGGATGCGATTCAAGGTTTGTATAGAACACCACCTTCATTTGACAATTCTGCAGGTTTTGTCTATCCAAGTGGTATTCAAAGAAACTTTAGAGGTGCACTTGATGGCTCTCAGCCATTTAGCCCGGATAACCCATTTTGGACGGTAAATAATAATCCTTACAATGATAATGTCAACAGGTTTATTTCTTATTTACTTACTGAAATTACACCTACATCATGGTTGACTATTACACACCGTTTGGGTTTTGATTTTGCAAATGAAGATAGAACTCAAATCTGGGCTCCTTCATCTGCCGGTGGGGATGCTGTGGCAGCGAGTGGTGCATTAGGGGGAAGAATTGTTGAAGATAATTATACAGATCGTATCATCAATTCAGACTTCATCATTTCTGCAAATAAGGATTGGAATGAAAAGTTTTCTTCAACTTTCTTAGTTGGACACAATGTTTTTGCGACCAATAATTCTCAGATCTACATGAGTGGAAGGAACTTTGCCATTCCTGGACTATTCAATATTGCAAATACGCAAGAAAACCCAGTTTTCACCAATACAGAGGCTAGAAGAATGACACAAGCAGTTTTTGGAAGAGCAAGTTTGGGTTATCTGAATTCTGTGTTTTTGGAGCTTTCTGCAAGGAATGAATGGGCATCAACTTTACCTTCTAGTAACAGGTCTTTTACTTATGGTAGTGCAGGCTTGAGTGTTGTACTTACTGATTTATTGAATGTTCAAAGCAACACGTTCAGTTATGCGAAACTGAGAGGGTCTTATGCTGGTGCAGGAAATATTCCTCCTGCTTATACCACAGAAACCTTTTACAATGTTGCAACGACGGGTACTAGGTATGCAGGAGGTGTTAGATTTCCATTAGATGGTGTAGGTGGAGTGTTGCTTAGTTCAGCAGCAGGAAATTCTGGATTGAGAGCTGAATTTACCAATACCATGGAGATTGGAGCTGATATCAGGTTGTTTGAGAACAAGCTAGGGATAGATGTGACGTATTACAATGCGGTCAGCCGTGATCAAATCGTCTCAGTTCCAATTCCAGCATCTACAGGTTTTACTACTCAATTGACAAATGCTGGTGAGATTCAAAACAGAGGGATCGAAGCTGTATTGAATGGTACCGTCCTTGATAGAGGAGATTTCTCTTGGGATATGATAGTTAATTTCACCAGAAATAGAAACTATGTCAACTCACTTCCTAACGATGAACCGATAGTTGACAATGTTTTTGGAGCTAGAATTCAGCGTAGATTGATTCCTGGGGAGCAATTTGGTGTATTTTATGGAAATGCTTTCTTGAGAAATGAAAATGGTGATATCCTCATCAACCCTCAGGGGTTTCCGATATTAGACCCAGAGCAAAGACAAGTAGGAAATCCCAACCCTGATTACTTGATAGGTTGGAGGAATAATTTCAACTACAAGAACTTCAGCCTTTCAATGCTTTGGGATTTGAAAAAGGGTGGAGACGTAGTCAATGTGACCTCATTCTGGATGGGTAATGGATCGGGAGTTGCTGATCATACTTTAGATAGAAACAAGATGGTTGTCTATCGTGGTATTATCCAAAATCCAGGAGGTGACAATGATGGTCAGCCAAATGATATTCCTGTAGCATTGAATCAAGCAGCATTTCAAGGCTCAGGTTCGGCTGTGGCTGTTGGTAGAGAGTTGGCTGAAAGATGGGTGCAGGATGGCTCATGGGTTAGGCTTCGTGACATCACTTTGTCTTATAGACTTTCTTCCAGAGCGGCCAATAAGCTTGGTATGAGCAGGGCCTCAGTTGGTGTTTATGGAAGAAATTTACTACTGTTTACAAATTACGGTGGGATAGATCCAGAGACTAATTTGAATGGACCAAATAGCTTGGTAGGTGTAGATGCATTTACTACACCGAACATGAGAAGTTATGGTGCCACCTTAAACATGTCTTTTTAACTTTAAAACATGAAAGCGATGAAAATTAAAATAATAACCATATTAATGTTGCTCTTTGTGTTCGTATCATGTGAGCCATTTGATGAAATTAATGATAATCCGAATCAAGCGACAGATGCATCTATTCAAGTAATATATCCTGCAGTGACAGCATCCTTTGTGTATGGGATCAATGGAGAGGCTGCTCAGTTTACCAGTATATTGATGCAATACCTCACAGGAGTCCTTGGAGATCAGCAGCAAGTCAATAATTATTCGTTTGTACTTGATATGAGTGATGCGACTTGGAATAGATTCTATACCAACTGTCTGCTCAATATTAAGAACATAAAAGAGAAATCAGAGGAACTTGGTGCAAGCCATTACTTAGGGACTTCAAAAATCATGGAAGCTATCATCATAGGTTATTCAGTTGACCTTTGGAACGATATTCCATATTCTGAAGCGCTTGATCTAGAAGCACACAGGCAGCCAGCATTTGATAATGCTGAGGAGCTGTACCAAAGAGTTTTTCAATTACTTGATGAAGGTATTGCTGACCTCAATACTGAAAGCACTACAAGCCCAAGTACAAACGATTTGATCTATCGAGCAAATAATGAAAATGCTTGGAGAACAAATTCAAGACCTAGGTGGATCATGCTAGCTAGGGCTATGAAAGCGAGGTTTCATAACCACTTAAGCAAGGTAGACCCATCGGGTTCAGCTACAGCTACGCTTGCAGCTATCGATGAAGGAACATTCACTTCTAATGCTGATCAACCAAATGTGCTATTTGGATCTGAGTTTGCAGGTCCTTGGTTTCCATTCTTCCAAACTACATTCGGTGAAAATAATGTTGCCATCAGTCAAAGATTGATTGACTTGCTTAGAGATAGGGTAGCTGTGGGAACTGATGATCCGAGACTCCCTTTTTACGTGGCAGCAACTACGGGTGGACTATATATCGGTACACCGAATGGCGCTACCTCCAGACCTACAGGTTCTGTGATCCCTGGTCCTTATCTGAACAGAAGAGAGGCTCCTACACCTGTACTCAACTTCTCTGAATTGAAGTTTATTGAAGCCGAAGCGGCTCTTCGTGCAAATCTTCCTGAAAGAGCTGCTACTGCATTCAATACCGCCGTTGCGGCTTCTATTCAAAGAGTTACTGGTGCTTCTCATGCTGAATATATTGCAGCTTTCGGAAGTGAAACAGCGACTTCATTGACTTTAGAAAAGATCATGACAGAAAAGCATATAGATCTCTTCTTACAGCCAGAAGCCTGGGCAGATTGGAGAAGGTCTACACCTGTAAATGCTAATAATACAGTTTCGGGTATACCTACTTTAGTTCCTTCACCTACCAATTCTACTCAAGGAGCATTCCCTAGAAGATTTATTTATCCTAATAGAGAAGTAGTCAATAATTCTGCAAATACTCCTTCTGTTACCAATCAGGATAGAATATTCTGGGATAGATAATTTGTTGGTTCTTAAACAATAAAAAAATGAAAAAATTAATATATATAGCTTTCAGTTTGTTTGCTTCTTTGATGGTTTCTTCCTGTATTTTGGAAGAAGTAGAGCCAGAGTATGATATTGTCGGCGCAGTTGGAACGATTGCTAACTTGACAGCCAATACTACTACTCCCACAGTAGGGCAAACAGTCACATTTACCGTGACTTTCTATTCAGAACATGAGAACGCCACATCTTTGAGAATGAACAGGCTTAATGGTACAACTGCTACCAATTTGAGTACCATAGATTTCAATAGCTGGAACAAGGAAGACTCTAGGGTCGAAACATTTCAATATGAAATTCCAGAAGGTACTACACCTGGAGCATTGGTGATCCAGTTTGAATTAATAACGAGTAGTGGTTTCTCTACAACAAGAAACATTACACTTACTGTCCAGTCCTAATGCTATAAGTATTTGGATTTGATAGTTTTAAATCAGGCTGTCTCAGGTTATTCAAGCAAATTGGATATCGTTGAGACAGTCTATTTTTTTGCTTTGATATCAATGATCAGGCTATTCTGTGCTATATTTCGGCATGAAAAACTTTGATGTAGTCGTTGTAGGATCTGGCCCTGCTGGTGGAATGGCAGCCTTGGAAGCGGCAAAAGGAGGCTTGAGCGTCGCAATCTTGGAGAAGGAATCTTTACCAAGGTACAAGACTTGTGGAGGTGGCTTGGTATTTAGGGGTAGGGAAATGTTGCCTTTTGATTTCAATCATGTAATCATGAGTTCTTACAATGATCTGTATATATATTTTGATCATATGGAGCTCCCGCTAGTCGCAAAAAGAGATTACCCCATTGTGACCATGATTATGCGAGATAGTTTCGATGAGCTGATTGTAAAAGAAGCAGGGAAATTTGGAGCCATACTTCTTGAAAATCATCAACTCAAAGGCATAGAGTTTCAAGAAAGTATTCAGCTGATAACTTCTCAAGGATCTATTTCATGTAAATACCTCATAGCGGCTGACGGAGTGATGGGGCCGACTGCGAAGCTAGCTGGATGGAAGGAGACTAGAAAGACTATCCCAGCATTGGAATATGAAATTGAAGTTGATTCAGAGTCTTTTGAAAGGTTATCCAAAGAAGCAAGGTTTGATATTGATGCCATACCCAAAGGTTATGGTTGGTGTTTCCCAAAGAAAAATCACTTATCCGTAGGTGTAGGGACATTTGAAAAGCGTAAAGTTAACTTAAGAGAATATTATCACGAATATGTGAAAAAGCTTGGGGTCAAGGAAGTGATTTCTGAGCAAGCACATGGTTTCCAAGTTCCTGTTTCACCGAGAACAGACGGTTTTGTTCGGCAAAATGTATTCCTGACAGGCGATGCTGCTGGGTTTGCAGATCCATTGACAGCTGAAGGTATCACAAACGCCCTATACTCTGGGAGTTTAGCTGGAAAGGCGATTGCACAAAATTTTAATTCCCCAACTTTAGCTGAGCAAGCCTACCTAGAGGCATTAGAGGAAAGATTATTACCAGAGTTGAAATTCACAGGATATCTCGCAAAGTTATTTTATCATCAAAAAACCCTAAGGAATTTTTTGATGAAGCAAAATGGCCAAAGGTATTGTGAAAAAATCACCGACGTTTACACTGGACATCTTGAACTGAGCAAAGAAGTGAAGGCGAGGATTTTAAAGAATCTTGGTTTTGGGATCTTTAACTAATGCAAGGATTTAAATATCCTTTTGTTAGAATCTCCAGGTAAAAAAACCTAATTTATATTTTGGATTTAAACAATGTTCGTATCTTAAGATTGAAATGCAAGTATAAATTAAAATTAACAGCCTTTTAATGTCACCTAATCAGCCGCCAATCCCCAAAAATGAGTTTGATAGAATTCTATCACTTTCTGAATTTGATTTAGACTATACCGATCTTGAAAAGCACTTCAAAGACCTAACAAAACTTGCTGCAAAAGTTTCTGGTACAGAGATTTCTCTAATAAATCTTATAGATTCTTTTACGCAATGGTCTGTATCAGGTTATGGAATTGGAACTGGTCAAACACCCAGAGAAGAGTCTGTATGTCAGTATACTTTGATGGAGAATGAATATTTTGAAGTTAAAGATTTGAGAATAGACCATAGATTTGAAAGCCGTATTTATATGGAAGGGGATAAGAGGTTGGTTTATTATTTGGGCGTTCCCCTTACCACAACTGAAGGTCACAACTTGGGTGCCTTGTGTGTTTTAGACAATGATGTAAGGGAGCTTTCTCAAGAAAAGATAGAACTTCTCAAAATCATAGCTGATGAGATTGTCAACAGGCTTAAAATCATGAAAGCCGTAAACGAACTTAAGAATAAGATGCTTGAGATAAAGCAGAATCAAAAAAAAGTAGCACATGATATTCGAGGTCCTATTGGGGGGATTATTGGTTTGGCGAAAATCATTCAAGATCAAGGTAAAGATAACCAACTAGATGAGGTTCTTGATTTTATTAACTTGATCCAAAAAAGTGGTAGCTCTGTGTTAGAATTGGCAGATGAGATTCTTTCGCAAGACTATCCAAAACAGCAGGTCGCAGCGCAAGAAATCAACCACAGTATAGCTTATAGCTTGGAAACATTGAAGCAAAAGCTCATAGATATGTTTGGAGCCCAAGCAAAGCACAAGAAGATTCGTTTTAGTGTTTCCAATGCAGAAGGAATGGAGGATGTGCCATTTCCTAAAAACAAACTTTTACAAATCATTGGAAACTTGATTTCCAATGCGCTCAAATTCACTCAAGAAAATGGGGAAGTCTCTGTGGCTTTAGATATAAATGAGCAATCTGAAGACAAGCGATTCTTGGTAGTGAAAGTGAAAGATTCTGGAATTGGTATCAGTCAAAAGAGAATAGAAGAAATATTAGATGGTCAAGCGAAATCCACAGGTGGGACAAGTGGTGAGCAAGGTTATGGTTTTGGCCTTGCTTTAGTCAAACATCTAGTGGATAAAGCTTCAGGAACAATGTCAATTGAATCAAAAGACAACCAAGGAACTTATTTCTCAATTTCATTACCAATCTAATACTTTAATAGTGGCTTTTCTACTGATTTGAATGTGACCCAATATCAATCAAACCTCCTAATTTATTGAATGGAGGTTAGTTGTTTTTGGCTTTATTCAAGACAGGGTTGGCATACATGTCTAGGTAGCTCTTGAATGCAACTGGATTGGATGTATCCACACCTTTTTGGAACCTTCTTTCGAACAATGCTTTCTCTTCTTGTGAATATTTAGCTTGATAGGTAGATGTATTCAAAAGTAAATCATGCGCGATATAGTTACTCGGCCAAAGTTTAAAGCCTTTAAGGATTTGTTGGTCGAGTAGGTCTGCAATCAATTGAAACTGCTTGTTGCCATTTGATTCCTCTTTTCCTATTTGGGCTATTTGATCATTGAGCACTTCTCCAATATGAATATGGATTCGTTTTTTTTGTCCCATGATTCCACTGAGTAGCGTTATGAAATCTTCGTTTTCTGCTTTGATATAGCTTTCTGATCTTGCTTTTGCAAGAAGTTCTGGCATTTTGAGCATATCGGTAGGATCATATTCATAAGAAATTGATACTGGCACGATGTTTAATTTTTTAAAATAGTCAATAGCATTGTTTTCATCCGATGCCATTGATATCATTTTCAATACACCTTTATGTGTTTGATCATTACCATCTTTGGTTCGACCTTCTCTTTGAGCGATCCATACAGACCTATTTTCTCTCAAAAGGGAGTTCTTTATGTAAGCTGAAGTCAGTTTGGAACTCTCTAACAACTCCCTGGCAGGTAAGCCTCTTTTGATAATGAAATTTCGAGTTAGTCGAGAAAGGGTATTAAGAAAGGGTTTTTTGACCAAATTATCGCCAATTGCAGAGGTCGTCATAGACAAACCATGCTCGTACAAGCTGGCATTGAGGAGTGAAGTGTCAAGAATTATGTCCCGATGGTTCGAAATAAAAAGATAGGATACATTTTTTTCTAAATTTTCAAAGCCGCTAGTGGTCAGCCCTTCAGAGCTTTTCTCCAGTACTTTTTGCACCCCAGGATAGATAAAATTGATCTGAAAATCTCTAATAGAATGGCAATGTGACATCAAGTCCCTCCAATAGTCATCACTTACACCGGGAAAAGTGAAATTCATCATCTCCTTCAGCATCGGATGCATTAAAATATCTTTTATAGCTTGATCTACTTCCGTATCGTAAAAAGGCCTAATTTCTTCAAATGGGGACATGCTTTTGTTTTTTGTGCTACGCAAATAAACAAAAAAATGCTGAAACACGTCTATCAGGCAACTGTACTAATATTAAAAAAGGTCAGCCTTATGAAGGCTGACCTTTTAACTCGTTTGAAATTAATGATTTATCGAACTACCAATCTTTGTACAGAAGTAGCACCATTCTGCTCTCTTACGTAGATAAGGTAAATTCCAGCTGCCAAACTTGACGTATTGAACTGCACCAAACCATTTCCTTGCGTAAGTTGAGACTCGATCAGCAAACCTGTAGCTGACCTAAGTTCAATGTTCTGTAGACCTTCTACTTTTCTAAGTTCCACATTTACCACCTGTCTTGCAGGGTTAGGAAAAACTCTGATTTGATTAGAATTTCCTTTGACAGGGAAAGAGAATTTTTCAGAAGTCACAGCACAGCCACTTTCATCAGAGATTTCTACTGTATATTCACCAGCACCTTGAATCCTAGTCTCATTAATGCTTGTAGTAGCTATCAATTGTCCATTCTTGTACCATTTGAAAGTGTAAGAACCTTCTAAAGTAAAGAGTTTGCTGCTTTCAAAATAAATGAAAGGTTGAGGCAATGAACTCACATTGATTTCCGCTGCTGATGTTACAACTGGCTCGCAAAGCTCTGCATCAACTATTGCTCTGATCAAAGTTGCTTCTTCAATAGTCTCAAGTGTAATGCTGTATAGCTCTGCTGTACCCTCAATCAACGTCCAAGTTGCACCATCGTCTGTTGAGATTTCCCAACCCACTACACTTGAGAAAGATCCACCTGCAAGTTCAAAAGTGACACTGCTACCAGCGCATATTTCATTAGTTGAAGTCGATATTAAAGGTGCTTCCAAGCTACATTTGAATAGGAACCTGGTCTTAATCGGCAAGTGGTCCGAGGTAGTTGTATTGTAATTTGGAATCAAATCATACGGAGCTACAATTCTTTCTGAATTCACTATCCATAGATCATCTAGTTCATTCGAAATGATTTGATGATCAATCACATTTTCGAAGCTAGGGAAAGTTCTAAGCCCTGCATTGCTCAAGCTTATGGTGATTGGCGTATAATTAATTGAGTCATTGATATAATTGATAAATGAAGTCTCTGAAGTATTTACTGTAGGGGCAGTTTGATCTGCTACAGTTTCGTCCAGATCGTCATTGAAATCTCCTAGAATGATCAATGGGACATCGGCATAGTATGTGTCTAATGAATCTTTTAAAACATTCACATCATACCTTCTCATTGCATATCGTGGATTCGCGGCACTTTCACCTCCTCCATTTGATCTGGTGTGAAGGTTTACCAAAGTGAAATGCTGTGAAGTCCCGTCGATATTTGCCCTAATATCCATCAGATATGGAAGTCTTCCTGATGCCCAGAACCTGTCTGGAGTAGAAGGGTAGTTGACAAGTAGGTTTGATGGTACATCTTGTAGCAATACCCTTGTTTGTAAAGTGTCTACAGTGGCAAGCTTGAATAGGTAAGTAAGCTTTTGTGCTTCTTCTGCATATTCGCCACCTGCTGAAGCCGCTGGTGATACTGCCATGCCATAGCCTGGAAGTGCATCAGCCAGTTCTGTAAATTTACTCAATGAGGTAATCTCTTGGAATGCATATACATCTGCATCTAAGTTCTCGATGATTGTTTTTACATTTTGTAACTGTTGGTCAACATTTGTAGGTCCTTGACCTGAATTTGTAGATCCAAACCATTCAATGTTCCAGTTTACTACATCAAAGGTTTTGTCTTTGTTGATTGTAGACCCTGTCAAATAGCCCCTCGTGACTTCAATGTCTCCACTTTGGAAGTTGATAGGTGAGGCGAAAGCTCCCTCACTTTGCGGTGCAAATCTTACTTGAACTGTCTGTTGACTTCCTAGTTCGGCTAGGGTATATGTCAAGCCAGCTGTGAAGTTTGAACCATCTTTTGACAATTCAAATCCTTCTCCAGCTGAAATAGAGAGGTCAGCTATAGGGTTAGAAAGTCCAAAGTTGAAAGCCCTCACATTGCTCGATACTGTGCCTACAGGTACAATCCCAAAATGCCAATAATCTACATTCCCGATGTTATTAGAGAAGAAAGGTTCTGCTGGGATATCTGAATTTATCAACTCGAAATCATCCAATGTCCATCTTGCTGCACCAGTCTCTGGAGAAGATTCATATAGGAAGGCAATTCTTACTGTTTGGTCTAGGTATGCACTTAAGTCTACTTGACCCGAGAAAGTCCACTGATCAGCTGAAGCAAACCTATCACTTAGCTCCGTCCAAGTTGAATTGTTTGGATTTCCTCCGTTGTAATCTGTAGAAATCAATAACTTAAGTCTTGGACCTTGGAATGCAACCCTGCTCCAGAAGGACATCAAAGGAATATTAAACCCTGTTAAATCATAAGGCGCTGAAATAATCCAATCCTCATTCAATACTGCACCACCAGCGAAGCCATTTATTTGTAAACCAAAAGGTGCAGATGCTGTAGGTGTAGTACCTGCTCGACCAAAAGTTGTACATTCCCAGATTTGATCTCCAAGTACACTTACCGTTTCCCATCCAGCAGGAAGATTAGGGCAAGTATTGTTGAAGTTTTCTGAAATATTGAATGGATCAAACACAGAGGCGTTTACACTCAATGAAACTGGAAGTGTTCCAGCTGTTTGGTGACTTATTGTAGTGTTGAAGTTACCAATATTTGCATTGCTAAGTTGAACAAAGACTGTTTGTACATCAATCAGCTCTTCGACGCTGTAAGTTAAGTTGGCTGTAAAATTATTACCATCTTTAGAAACTAGGTATGGTGCAGTTGCACTTACATTGACATTATTCTCTAAGTTTTCCGCAGATAATTCATAGCTTAGAACTGGAGAATTTCCAGCGATGCTTACTGCACCAAAATTTAGTTCGGTAGGATTCACATTTATCCTTGGGACAATTACCCCATCAGCATCTTTGATGATACCAGTGAACGATACTGGTAAAGCTCCAGGGAAGAAATTTGTCACTCTTGCAGTCCCACCAGCAGCGATGCTTCCACCATTTGCTGAAATGTCGCTTGTGCTTATGATTCTAAACTCAACATCACCACTTAGATTCTGTAGTCCAGAAAGGTCAATTTCTTGATTTACAAATGTACCTGTATGTGTCCACTCAGCTAGTCGTGCATTGAAGCCGTCACCACTGTAGGTAAGTGCCATGTCTCTTGGCCCAGTGTTGGATGAGGTAGAACCAATTTGTAACAAAGTCAAATCTATCAATTTGTCTGGAGCGATGTTAAAGCCAAAGGTGAAATACCTATTGTCTCCTGCGTTCCAGCCATTTGAACTTATTGAATTCCCGGCTGCTGCTGGATTTATGCCACTTCCTCTAGCAAAATCTCTTGCCTCTACACCTTGTGCCAATACTGTTCCAGCTGTAGATACTTGATTACCAGGTTGATTTGTAAAGTCCCAATTGATGAATGAAATGGGTTCAAGCACTACAGGAATGCTGATATTCACTTGTGCCAATCCGATCTGCCTGCTTCCTCCAGAAGCATTAAAACCTCTGTCAGAAGACCAGATGATTTCGATTGCTTCTCCAGGAAGTATATTAAGGTCAGCTATGGTTGAGGTGATCGTAATATCTTCCCCTACACTTGTGCTATAACTTAAATCCGCATATGTTTCTCCATTTACTGATACGGTCCACTCTGGAAATCTTGTTTGATCAAGTCTTGCTGTTTTCCCCACGTAGGATATCTCAAGGCTATTGATAACTTGTCCAGTAGTATTCTCTAGGCTCAAAGTAGCGGTGAAAATTCCTGAAGATCCAGTATGTTGGTATCCCAATACATCACCACCTCTGAAACCACCTGCAGTGCCAGAACCGAAAAGTCCAGCATAGTTTAATACACCCGCAGAAAAACTCCATTCTTCATTTGCACCGAAAGAGGTTACAGGAGACGTTAAGTCTATAAATTGAGCAAAATTTTGTGTGTATGGAATTCCTGATGAAGGTATGGTAGGAATGTCTATTGTGAAATCTGCTGTAGCTACTGCGCTAGCTTCAAAACCATCCGCGATAGCAATAGCTGAGATTGTAGTGGTTGTTGAAATCAGTATTGGTGATGTATAAACTGTGCTGCCTAGATTTGGAGTGCTTCCATCTAGGGTGTAATAGATCGATGCACCTACAGTTGAAGAGCTTAAACTTACCTCTTGTGCTGCATCGAAGCTGCCACCGTTTGGACTGAATGTCGGAGCTGATGCTTCAGGAAGGACAACACCAGACGACTCACCCTCTACAAAGATTTCAGTTATTCTATTTGTTCCAGTTCCAGCAGTAGTGCCGTCATTGACAGAGACATCAGAAGTATTTAACCACCTGATGTAGATCAATGCCCTATTGTTTAGGTCTTGAGGTAATGGAATTTTATTCAAGAAGCCTGTAGTCAGGTTGTTGGCTACAGTGATTTGTGTGTTAGGAATATCTTGCCATGAATTACCGTCAAGGCTGTATTGAGCTTTGAAGTCTTTTGGGCCAGTGTTAGAGGATTGCTGCCTAGAAGATAGGGTGAGGTTTTCATACCCTGAGGTATTGACAGTAATTTGCCAATATCTTTCTACTGTGAAATTATTCCAACCATTAGAAGTGATCGCCCTTCCACCAGAGAATCCTGCTACATATCCTGTTGGATTCGCATTCGTTAGGGTGATTTCGCTTACTCCCAAGTTATTTGATGTGCCTTGATTTGCAAGCGGGGACTCGCTCCCTGCTACAGACCCAAAGGTCCATCCTGCTACTACTGTCGTCTGAGCCATGAGTTGTGTCATGCCTGAGAGGAGAATCAGTAGAATAATAAGTGAATTTTGTAAATGTTTTTTCATTAATTATGCTTTTGGTGAGAAATTATTTACGGTTTATGATCTATAAAATGCTGTTAAAATTAAATAATTGGAACATAATGTACCAAATTAAATTGTTATCAAATGGTTACTATTTAAATTTCTTTGAAATAATCTAGGCAATAAGGTAATAATTTAAATTTTTGTAGGGTTTTGGAATAAAAGCAGTTAGAATATCCCTATTTCTTGGAGTTTAGCCTTCGAGCTTGGTATTACATCTTTTCTAATTTTCATGAAAGTCTAAAAAAGAGGAAGTAGAGTTTATTACTTGGGGAAATAATAGTTAATTTAGTGTTGAGAAAAACTTTAGGGGTGCCAACTGGCTGAGATCATACCCTTCGAACTTGAATTGGATAATACCAACGAAAGAAAAAGTAAGTCAAACCTTTTACAAGAGGGATTTCTGGCTTTGTTGACGCGCTAATTTTTTTCTCCTAAAAATTAAACCTATGAAAGCGTCAATAATTCAAACATTCGAAAATTTCAAATCTAACCCCACACTAGTACAGTCGATTACTAATTATGTGGTAATGAATAATACGGCTAATGCCCTACTTGCTATAGGTGCGTCTCCGATCATGGCACATGCCCATGAAGAAATGTCGGACATGTCTCAGATCATCCATTCATTAGTTATCAATATCGGTACTTTAGATGCATACTGGGTTGAGAGTATGCAGAAGGCTGCATCATTTGCCAATAATAATCATAAGCCATGGGTTTTGGATCCAGTGGGTGCCGGAGCTTCAGCATATCGCAATGATGTCCTTGGTAGGCTTCTTTCGCAGCATCCCACAGTAATTAGAGGTAATGCATCTGAAATCATGGCATTGGCAAAAGAAAGCATAAACAGTAAAGGTGTGGATAGTAGTAACTCTTCAGATGAGGCCGTTTCAGCTGCAAAGTTGTTGTCTAAAGCATATGGAGCTGTGGTATGTGTATCAGGTGAAATAGATTACGTGATAGAAGGAGAGCGAATGGCAAGCATAGGTAACGGTAACTCATTGATGTCAAAGGTGACTGGTATGGGTTGTACTGCTACAGCCATTATAGGCGCAATACTAGGTGGTCAAAAGGATGCATTTTTGGCCACATTGACTGCGATGGCAGTCATGGGCGTGGCAGGAGAAATGGCGTATGAGAAAGCTGTGGGTCCTGGAACCCTTCAATTGCATTTTTATGATGCGTTATATGAATTGACGCCCGATGTACTCGAGCGTAGCATCAAGCTAGGAAGTCATGCCTAAATTATTTCCATATAGACTTTATTTGGTAACAGATGAGGCTGCGTGTCTTGGAAGGGATTTCTTTTGGGTGGTGGAAGAAGCCATCAAAGGCGGAGTCGATATTGTACAGCTTAGGGAAAAGCATCTTGACAATGATGCTTTTTTTGAAAAAGCCATGAAGCTGAAGAGAATTTGTCGACAATATAGCATTCCATTAATTATCAATGATAACATAGATGTAGCTGTAGCTGTAGACGCAGATGGGGTACATGTGGGTCAGTCTGATTTGTCAATTTCAGCTGTTATAAATAGAGTTGGAGTGCAGATGCCCATAGGTTTGTCTTTAGAACGATTTGAAGACTTGAAAGCTGAGGGAGCAGAAGATGCATGGTATTATGGGGTAAGTCCCATATTCAGTACCCCAACCAAGGTAGACACTGTTTCAGAATGGGGTTTGGAAGGGTTGAGTTCTCTACGAAAGCTTACTGATAAAAAACTGGTGGCTATTGGGAATATTAAGATAGAAAATGCTGCGCAAATAATCTCCTCAGGAGCTGATTGTCTTGCTGTAGTCTCTGGGATATGCAGCGCGACTGATCCCGCATCAGCTGCGGCCGCTTTCAAAAGTGAAATCGCTAAGGGTTTAAAAAATTTAATATAATGAAAAAAACATATGTACCTGTATTGAGTATAGCTGGTTCGGACAGTAGTGGTGGGGCAGGGATTCAAGCAGATTTAAAAAGTTTTTCAGCTTTAGGCTGTTATGGAATGTCCGTACTGACAGCTACTACAGCACAGAATACCAAAGGAGTAAGAAGTATACATAGTATACCAGCAGCACATATCCTTGATCAATTGGATGCAGTTCTAGATGATATTCCTCCCAAGGCAATAAAGATTGGCATGTTGGATAGACCAGAAGTAGTGGAGGTGTTGGCAAATAGACTAAAAGATACGGCAATACCAATTGTGTTTGATCCTGTGATGGTCGCCACGTCTGGAGATAGGCTGATTCAAGAAGAGACCATAGCAACAATCAAAGAGCTCTTGCTTCCGATTTCAACCTTGTTGACCCCAAATTTAGATGAGACTGCTATCCTTTGTGATTTTGAAGTTAATTCATTTGAATTGATGAAGAGAGCGGGTGAGGCACTTTATGCCAGGCATCATCAAGCAGTATTGATTAAAGGAGGTCACTTGGAGAAGGATGTGATACAAGATTTGCTGATTTTAAATGATGGGAAGTCTGTAGTTTTTGAAAATTCCAAAATCATCTCTAAAAATGTGCATGGGACAGGATGCTCTTTATCTTCAGCAATCGCAGCTGAATTAGCAAAAGGAGAAGAGTTACAAGAAGCAGTGCTAAAAGCAAGAAACTATATCTACCAAGCTATTTTGCTGGGTAGAGCTATACATATTGGCCAAGGGAATGGGCCACTAAATCATTTCTTCAATCCTCAAAAACAAATTATTCATGAAGTGGAGTGATGAAGCATGGAATAGAATTCAACCAGTCTATCAAAAAATATTAGACATGGATTTTAACAAACAGCTCACAGATGGGAGCTTGGATAAGGAAAAATTTAAATTTTACATGGCTCAAGATGCCTATTATTTGGGTGAGTTTGGTAAGGCTTTAAGTGCGATTTCATCAAGAATGAAAGATTTAGATGATGTGTTGGCTTTTTCAAATTTTGCTTCAGGTGCTATAGTCGTGGAGAGGGCATTACACGAGGGATATTTCAAGTCTTTGGGCGTACCAGATGATGTCAAGCCTTCACCTACTTGTTTACTTTATACCAATTTTTTGTTGAATCATGCAGCATATAGCAATGTGGAAGTGGCTTTAGCGGCTGTGTTGCCTTGTTTTTGGATTTATAAAAGGGTAGGGGATTACATTTATGAACTTCAAGTAGCTACCAGTTCAAATCCTTATAAGGAATGGATAGATACCTATGCAGGGGAAGATTTCGCCAATTCTGTAAATCAAGCGATATCGATAACAGATAAATTGGCTGAGTCATCAAGTCCTTCTCAAAGAGAATCAATGCATCAAGCTTTTGAGATGGCCACGAAGCTTGAGTGGATGTTTTGGGATTCTGCATTCAAATTGGAAGAATGGCCCGTGTAAAAGTTTTACGATGTCTTTGAAAGTATAATTCAATCAATTCAATATTGATTTCATTCCTAAAATCCGCAACTGAATATTATATTCGGTTGATTTAAATTGACATTAGACCTCCTATGTTTGAAATGATTGTAAATTTAACAAAAAGTGGTTGGAGATGGGAGCGAAATTAGACCCAAATAGCCATTTAGCAATGGTATATTCACTGAAAGATCTTGCCCCATCTCTTTCTTTCTCTTGGAGTTTAAACAGAATGTAATGCATATCGCGATTTGTTCCGGTGTAGCAAGAATATCCAGTCAGGAGAAAAAACGAAGGGAGACATCCACTTTAATA